>JAHABQ010000013.1:0-41202 GCA_018376265.1 Collinsella sp. | reverse complement strand
ACAGTTTTGATGGTGGACCTGACAAGATTCGAACTTGTGACCTCCCGGTTATCAGCCGGACGCTCTAACCAACTGAGCTACAGGTCCATCATGGTGGAGGTTAGGGGGATCGAACCCCTGACCTCAGGCTTGCAAAGCCCGCGCTCTCCCAGCTGAGCTAAACCCCCACGGAGACAGTAATAAACACCCCAGCGGCGACTCGGCTCTCGCTGGGGTGTTTATTGCGAAAGAAAGTGGTGGACCTGACAAGATTCGAACTTGTGACCTCCCGGTTATCAGCCGGACGCTCTAACCAACTGAGCTACAGGTCCATCGCGCAAGGGATATATTAGACGAGTCGTTACGCGCGCGTCAACAACTTTTTTTGAAAATCTTTGAAGGGTGTTCGCCCCGGTCGCACGGCGGCATGTGAAGTCGCCTACTCGGACAGTCCTGACTCGCACAGAGAGCACATTAAGTGCTCTCTGGCTCGTGCGGAACTCGCGATCGACTTCACATGTCGCCGTGCGACCGGGGCGAACACGAGTCCCAAGGTTTTCAAAAAAGCGGTCGGCGCGCAGTGCGCCGACCGCCGATATATGGGGTCTGATAATTTTAACCAGCTAGAGTCTCTTACTCGTCTAGGAGATCTTCTGGCATGTCGTTGCCGTCGCCTAGATCGACAGGGGTTTCTTCGGGGGCGGAGCCGTTTTCTGTGGCTTCGCCTTCGGGTTTTTCCTTGGCTGCCGTCATGCGGGCTACGGCGCAGATGCGGTCGTTGTCGTCGACGGTCATCATCTTGACGCCCTGGGTGGCGCGGCCAGTCTGGCTGATCTCGTCGGTCTTAACGCGAATGACCGTCGCGCCCTCCGTCACGATGAACAGCTCGTGCTGCGGGCCCACCGTCTTCATTGCCGCGAGGTTGCCCTTGCGCTCGGTCATTTGAATGGTGTAGACGCCCTGGCCGCCGCGATTCTGCTCCGGGTAGTCCGCGACCGGCGTGCGCTTGCCGTAGCCGCGCTCGGTGATGACGAACAGATCACCGTTGCCGTTAGTGACTTCCATGCCCAGAACGCTCACGCCGTCCTTCATACCGATACCGCGAACGCCGCTGGTATCGCGGCCGGTGGCGCGCACCTGCTCCTCGGAGAACATGATCGCCTTGCCTGCGGTGGTGGCCAGGATAATCTTGTCGCCCTCGCGCACGCGGCGCACATTCAGCAGCGCGTCGTCGTCACGCAGGTTGATAGCGATCAGGCCGTCGCGACGGCTGCGGTCATATGCGCTCATCACGGTCTTCTTGACCATGCCGCTCTTTGTGGCAAACATCAGGTACTCGTCGGCCGGGAACTCGCGGCAGCTGATGACGCTCGCGATCTTCTCGCCCTCCTCGAAGGGCAGCAGGTTGACGATCGCGGTACCGCGCGCCTGGCGCGTACCCACCGGCAGCTCGTGCACCTTCAGACGATAGACCTTGCCCTTGCTCGAGAAGAACAGCACGTACTCGTGCGTGGACGCGATGAACATCTCATCGATAACGTCATCCTCTTTGAGGTTGACGCCCGACACGCCCTTGCCACCGCGCTTCTGGGCACGGTAGGCAGCCACCGGGATACGCTTAACGTAGCCGGTGTGGGTGATGGTCACGACCATATCCTCGTCGGCGATGAGGTCCTCGACATCCAGGTCCTTCTCAACCTGGCTGATCTCGGTGCGGCGCTTGTCGCCAAACTTCTTGGAGATCTCGCGCATCTCTTCCTTGATGACGCCCAGGATCTTCTCCTCGTGCGCCAGCAGGTCCTCGTAGTAGGCGATGGCGCGGCGCAGGCCGTCCAACTCTTCTTGGATCTTGTCGCGCTCCAGGCCGGTCAGGCGGCGCAGCTTCATCTCGAGGATGGCCGTGGTCTGCTCGGGCGTAAAGCCAAAGCGCTCGATCAGGCGGCTGCTGGCCTCGGAGTCGGTCTGCGAGGAGCGGATGATGCTAATGACCTCGTCGATATGGTCAAGGGCCATCAGGTAACCCTCGAGGATATGAGCGCGGGCCTGGGCTTTCTTAAGGTCGAAGCGGGTGCGGCGGGTGACGACGTCGACCTGGTGGTCGATGTAGTGCTGCAGCATCTCGCGCAGGCTCAGGCATTTGGGAACGCCGTTGACGAGTGCCAGGTTGTTGGCGCCAAAGGTCGTCTGCAGCGAGGTGTACTTATACAGGTTGTTGAGCACGACCTGCGGAATGACGCCCTTCTTGAGCTCGATGACCAGACGGATGCCCTTCTGGTTGGACTCATCGCGCATATCCGAGATGCCCTCGATGCGTTTGTCGTTGACGAGCTGGGCGATCTTCTCCTGCAGGGTGCCCTTGTTGACCATGTAGGGAATCTCGGTAAAGACCAGGCGGTTGCGGCCGGTCTTGGTGGACTCCACATGTGCCTTGGCACGCACGGTAATGGAGCCGCGGCCGGTCTCGTAGCTCTGCTTAATGCCGGCGCTGCCCATGATGATGGCGCCGGTGGGGAAGTCCGGACCTGGCATGATCTGCATGAGCTCGTCGACGGTGGCGTCGGGGTTGTCGATCAGGTAGCAGGTGGCCTCGATCGCCTCGGTGAGGTTATGCGGGGCGATGTTGGTGGCCATGCCGACGGCGATGCCCTGGCTGCCGTTGACCAGCAGGTTGGGGAAGCGCGCAGGCAGCGCCACGGGCTCGGCAAGCGATTCGTCGTAGTTGGGCTGCCAGTCGACGGTATCCTTCTGCAGGTCGCGCAGCAGTTCCATGGCGGGCTTTGCCAGGCGGCTCTCGGTGTAACGCATGGCCGCCGCGCCGTCGCCGTCGATGTTGCCGAAGTTGCCGTGACCGTCGATGAGCGGCGTGCGCATGGAGAACCACTGCGCCAGGCGGACCATGGCCTCGTAGACCGCGTAATCGCCGTGCGGGTGGTACTTACCGATAACTTCGCCGACCGTCCAGGCCGACTTCTTGTGCGGTCGGTTGGGGTAGATGCCGCTCTCGTTCATCGCGTACAGGATGCGGCGGTGCACCGGCTTTAAGCCGTCGCGCACGTCCGGCAGGGCGCGCGCCGTGATAACCGACATCGAATACTCGATGAACGACTGCTTCATCTCGCGACCGAACTCCGAAATCTGGAGCTGGCCGCCGTTGATATCCTCGCCGGCCGAGGCGCCGCGATCGACTTCGCCAAAGCTCTCCTCGAGCTCGGCGTCGTCGTCTTCTTCCTCATCATCATCGGCATCGGGGTTATAGGCGTCCGGATCGCCGTCCTCGCCCTGCTCAGCACGGGCAAGCAGGCGCTTCAGATCATCGGGCATACCGGCATCGCCGGCCTCGTCCATACCCTCGTTGTTGTTGATATCGTCTGCCACGTTACCTCCTCATGGTTTGCGTGGTCCATTAGTTCCCTACCACGGAGACGGCTTTTCCAGGTGCCGCAGATTCGCCCGAAAGAGGAGGGAAGCGTACTTGGGTACGCGACCGACGATTGAGGGCGAAGGTGCGGTGGCTGGGAAAGCCGCGGGGATTAGGCGTCTAAGAAGCGCGCATCATGTGCGTGCTTCTCGATGTACTCGCGGCGATAGCCGACCTCGGAACCCATCAGCTCGCGCACGGCGCGGTCCGCCACCACGGCGTCCTCGATCGACACACGCTGCAGGATGCGGGTCTTGGGGTCCATCGTCGTCGAGGCGAGCTGCTTGGGGTCCATCTCGCCCAGACCCTTGTAGCGCTGGACGGTATAGCCCTTGCGCTTTTTGGTAATCTTGCCGTCCTTGGCCTTGCCGTCCTCGTCGTTATCGTCGGGGTTCAGGCCCAGGCTCTGGATGGTGTCACGCAGGATCTCGTCTTCGGGCTGGCGGCCGTTGGGATACACGTAGTGGATCTTGTTGCGCACCTTAATGCCAAAGATGGGCGGGCAGGCAACATAGACGTAGCCGGCATCGATCAGCGGACGCATGTACTTGTAGAAGAACGTCAGCAGCAGGATGCGGATATGCGCACCGTCGACGTCTGCATCGGTCATGATGATGATCTTGTGGTAGCGCGCCTTGGTGATATCGAAGTCGCCGCCGTCGCCGGCACTCGTCGTGACGCCGCAGCCGATCGCGGTAATCAGCGACTGGATGGTGTCACTCGAGAACGCGCGATGGTCACCAACGCGCTCGACGTTCAAAATCTTGCCGCGCAGGGGCAGAATCGCCTGGATGTCTCGGCGACGGCCGTCCTTGGCCGAACCGCCTGCCGAGTCGCCCTCTACGATGAAGAGCTCGGTCAGCTCGGCATCGCGCACCGAGCAGTCGGCGAGCTTACCGGGCAGGGACGCCGTCTCGAGCAGGCTCTTGCGGCGGGTCGCCTCGCGCGCCTTGCGGGCGGCATTGCGCGCCTTGCAGGCCTGCTGCGCCTTCTTGACGATCTCGCGAGCGGGCTTAGGGTGCTCCTCGAGGTAATCGGCAAGGCCGTCGGTCACGATCTTGAGCGTCAGCGCGCGCATATAGGAGCTGCCGAGCTTGGCCTTGGTCTGGCCCTCAAACTGCGGATCGGGCAGCTTGACCGAGATAACGGCCGAAAGGCCCTCGCGCACATCGTCGCCGGTCAGATTGGCGTCTTTTTCCTTGAGCAGGTTCTGCTTGCGCGCATAGTCGTTGATCACGCGGGTGAGCGCGGTGCGGAAGCCCTCAAGGTGCATGCCGCCCTCGGGGGTGTAGATGTCGTTGGCAAACGACATGACGTTCTCGCCGTAGCCGCTATTCCACTGCAGGGAAACCTCAACCTCGCCCATCTTGGCCACAGGTGCGTCCGGGTCCGATTTGCCCTCGATGTAGATAGGCTCCTTAAAGGCCTCGGGGACGTCCTTGCCCTCGTTAAGGAACTTGACGAAGTCGATGATGCCGCCCTCGTAGCAAAACTCCTCCACGTGGGGAGTCGCTTCGCGCTCGTCGGTCAGCACGATTTTGAGGTTCTTATTGAGGAACGCCGTCTCCTGCAGACGGTTATGCAGCGTATCGAAATCGTAGATGCATGTCTCGAAGATCTCGTCGTCGGGCCAGAAGGTGACGGTGGTGCCCGTCGAATCCGAGGTGCCCACGACCTCCATCTTCTTAACGGTCTTGCCGCGCGAGAACTCCATCTCGTAGGTGTTGCCGTCGCGACGAACCTGAACGACCACGCGCTTGGACAGTGCGTTGACGACGGAGATGCCAACGCCGTGCAGGCCGCCCGAAACCTTATAGGCCGAGTTATCGAACTTACCGCCGGCGTGCAAGATCGTCATGACGACCTCGAGCGTCGGGATCTTTTTAACAGGGTGCTCGTCGACGGGGATGCCGCGCCCGTTGTCGACGACCGTGATGGAGTTGTCGGCGTGGACCGTCACCTGGATCTCGGTGCAGAAACCGGCCATGGCCTCGTCGACGGAGTTGTCAACGATCTCCCACACCAGGTGATGCAGACCGCTGGCGCTCGTCGAGCCGATATACATGCCCGGGCGCTTACGAACGGCCTCGAGACCTTCGAGAATCTTAATCTCGCCGCCATCGTAATCGTTTTCGTTTGCCACACGTCCTCCTTCAGTCAAGAAAATGTGTACAGCCTTACTAGTTTATCGTAAAAAAATACCCTCGGGAACGAGGGTATTTGGCTCTACAAGGCCACCAGATGCGATTTAAGGCTCTTTTTTGCTTTCTACGCCCTTGGCCCACTCGGCACTGGCTCTCATGGCATTCTCGAGGGCCTCGCGCAGTTTTTGGTCTTCGATGGGCGCCACTTGGCGCTCAATCTCGGTGCGCTCGGCCTCACTTAGGTCGGCGTGCGGGGCCGGCGGGCGCTCGGTCGTCGCCGGGCGCAGGCGCTGCTTGGCGGCGGGCGGCGTGTGACCCGGCGCGGTGGTTTTGAACACCAGGCCGTCCACATGCGCACCGGCGCGCTCCATGCGCGCGCGGATGATCTCGCGCAACAGCGTCATTTCCTGCGTCCACGAGGGCGAATCGAGATATACCAGCAGCTCATTGGACTCGGGCAGGTAGCGCAAGCCCGTCACATGCCGCCCCTCGCGCGTGCCCGAGCACACCGCGTTCCACGCGCGATAGACCGCGCGCGACTCCTCGGCAGCCTCCATCTGCGCGCGGCGCTCAGGTGTCGCGGCCGCCAGGATGCGCTGACGCTCTGCGTTCAAAAATCCACTGAAGGCAACCGTTTCGCTCTCGCGCTCGTAATTAGCACGTCTCACCCATGCTCACCACCTTGGCTCGATCAAGCAGGTCATCGGTAAAATACCCCAGGTTGGTCGTGGTTATGACCGTCTGGATATCATCGCCGATCAGCTGCAGAAAAGCACCGCGGCGTTCGCCGTCGAGTTCGCTCATCACGTCGTCCAAAAGCAGCAACGGGGCGGTGCCCAGGACATCGCGAGCCACGGCCACCTCCGCCACCTTCCAGGCCAGAACCAACGTTCGCTGCTGACCTTGGCTGGCAAATGAACGGGCGGAGCGACCCGCCACGGTAAACTCAATCTCATCGCGATGCGGTCCCACCAACGTCACGCCGCGGCGAATTTCCTCGTCGGCGTGCTCATCAAGGGCAGCCAGCATGCGCTCGTACGCCCAGCCCTTCAGCTCTTCGCGATCATCGACCTGGGGCAAATCCCCCAGCGTGGACGTATAGGTCACGTTGGCAGCCTCACCGGATGCCACTTGCCCGTAGGCAGTGTGCACATGGCCCGCCAGCCGGTCGAGCAGGGCCAACCGGTGCACAAGCAGGGCCGAGCCCGCGCGGGCAATCGAATCGTTCCACGCGCCGAGCATCTCGCGACAGCACCAGGTCTCCTTGAGCAGGGCGTTACGCTGGGTCACGCAGCGTCCATAGGTGCTCGCAAGATCGGCATAACGTGCGCTCAGCTGCATGCCAAAGTCATCGAGGGCGGCGCGGCGCACACTGGCGCCTCGCTTAACCATGTCCAGATGGTCGGGGCAAAACAGCACGCTCGGCAGAGCCCCGCGCACACCGGCGGCAGAGCACCTCTTGCCGTTGCGGCTAAACGAGCGCTTACCGTCCTCCACGCTCAATCCCATATCAAGCACGCGGCCGTCGCCCTCGAGCCTCAGCTCGACCTTGCACGAGCCCACGCCATCATGGACGAGCTCGGCTGCGGTCGGATGCCTAAACGAGGCGCCGCTCGTCAGCAGCTGCAGCGCCTCTATGAGATTGGTCTTTCCCGCCGCGTTGGGTCCCGCAAGTATCGTCACGCCCTCGTCCAGGGCAAGGCGATAACTATCGAAGCTGCGGTAGTGCGCGACGGAAAGATCGCGGGCGAACATGGTCATAGGGCGGTTGCTAGATGCGGACCGGCATAACCAGGTACAGGTAGTTGATCTTGTCGTAGGACTTGAAGATGCCCGCCTGCGAGTAGCTCTTGAGCTCCAGCGTGATCTCCTTCTCCTTGGACAGGGCATTGAGGCAGCCGAAGATGTAGTGGTAGTTGAAGGCGATGGTGCCCGACTCGCCCTCGGCCTCGACATCGATCGTCTCCTGCGCAAGGTCCTGGTCATTGGAAATGGAGGACAGGCCCATCTGCCCGTTCTCGACATCGATCTCGAACTTGACGGCGGGGTTGGCGCTCGCGATAACGGCCACGCGCTTGAGGGCGGCGTTAAAGGCGGCGACGTCAATCTTGACGCTCGTCACGCACGAATCGGGGATGAGCTGCTTGTAGTTGGGGTACACGCCCTCGATACGACGCGACACGTAGGTGGTGTTGCCGGCCTCAAAGACGACCTGGGTGTCGGTAGCCCCGATCATGATGGTCGCCTGGCTGGCCATGATGTTCAGTGCGTCGTTAAAGGCGTCAGCCGGAACGTTGAGCTCAAAGGAGCCCTCGAGGGTCGAGGTCTCGACCTGCGTATCGCACACGGCCAAGCGGAAGGAATCGGTCGCCACCAGGCGCACGGTGTTGTTCTCGACCTTCATGTGCACGCCGCCCAGGATGGGGCGAGCCTTGTCGGTCGAGGTGACGCGCCACACGCGGCCGACCATCTCGGACAAGATATCGGTCGGCAGCTCCACGGCACTCTCGATGGCATAGGCCGGAAACTCAGGGAAGTCATTGGCATCGAGCGTGTTCAGGCGGAACGAGCTCTTCTCGCAACTGATCAGCATCTGGCGCTCGGACAGCTCAAAGGTGACCGGGGCATCGGGGAGAGTCTTGGTGATATTGGAGAGCATCTTACAGGGGATAACCATCTCGCCCTCTTCTTCGACATGCGCCGCGATGCGATGACGGATCGAGATGGTGTAGTTAGAGGTCTGGAATTCCAAGATGCCGTCTTGCGCCTTGACGAGCACGCCCGACAGGATGGGAAGGGTGGATGCCGAAGCGACACCCTTCATAACGACGCCGATGGCTTGTGTAAGCGAGCTCTGGCTGACGGTGAACTTCATCTTTTAATACCTTTCTATAGATATAAATATCTTAATAATAGTAATAGCACTGACGAAACTGTTGATTACTCACAAAGACGCAGGTCAGACCCAGAAAGAGAATCGACAGCAACCTGTGTGCAACAGGGGTGGTTTTCCACGTTCAAAACCTGCGCAAAACTTTTCATCACCGCGGATTGGGTTTTAGACACCTTATGCCCGTGGTTTCGACAAGTTTTCAACAGGTGTCTCTATTTCCCTACGAGCGTAGTGTAATTTTATCGCGCAGCGACTTGAGGTCTTCGGTGACGGTGCGGTCTTCCTGGATCATCTTCTGGACCTTTTTGTAACTCGTGCTGACGGTCGAGTGGTTGCGGTTGCCAAATTCGGCGCCTACCGCCGTGGTCGTCATCTCGCACATTTCGATGGCCAGGTAGATAGCGATATGGCGTGCTTTGGCGATATTGGCGTTGCGACGCGGGCCGATGAGCTCCTCGTGCGTCACGCCGTACTGCTCTTCGATGACGGACTGAACCGTTTGCACGTTGATCTTTTTGGCCGATGTGTCGAAGTACTGGCTGGCGATGGCGTCGATATCGTCAAAGGTGAGCTCCCCGCCCTCGCGCTCGCGGTCGCCCGCCTCGCCGGCGCAGCGCTCGCAGAAGCTCTCGAGTTCGCGGATGTTGGTGCCCGACACCTCTGCCATGTGCTTAAAGTGCTCATCGGTCAGGTGCCCGCCGTCGCCCCCGTAGGCCGCCAACAGTGAGTCGTCGCCTGCCTCGGGAGCGGCGACGATGGTGTTCTCGTAATAGCGCTGCAAGATCTTGTATTTCATCTCGTAGCTGGGCTCTGCGACCAGGCAGAGCATGCCGGCGTTGAAGCGGCTGGTCAGGCGCTCGTCCATGCTCAGGTCCTTGGGGGCGCGGTCTGCCGCGATGACGACCTTCTTGTTGTTGCGGATGAACTCGTCCATGAGCTGGAAAAAGTAGTCCACGCTCGCGCGCTTGCCGATGATGTTTTGGATGTCATCGATGATGAGCACGTCCACGCCGTGGTACGCCTGCATGATGGGGGCGTTGCTCTTCTTTTGGCGGTCGAACTCGGTCATCAGGTCGTCCAGATATGCCTGGGAGTTGGCATACTTGACCTTGATCTCGGGCGACTTCTCGGCGAGCTCGTTTTTGATGGCAAGCAGCAGGTGCGTCTTGCCCAGGCCCGATTTGCCGTAGATAAACAGTGATGTGCATGTGCCGCGCTCGTCCGCGAGGGCGGCAAACTTGAGTGCCGAGCGATAGGCATGGCTGTTCTCGGGGCCGTAGACAAAGTTCTCAAAGGTAAATTTTGAGTTCGCGGCGAGCGGGGCTCCATCCGTATTCTGCTCGGCCGGCACGGTCGGTGCTGGCATGGGCGAAGCGGGGGTCGCAGCTTGCGTGGATTTAGTCGGCGCTCCGCCCTTCATCTGGTTCATCATGCGACGAAAATCGTCGGCCGAGAGCGTGTTCTTGATTGCAATGCCCGAATCCGCGCCCGCCGCTGCGTCGTGAGCGATGGGCATGTGCGTGACGGGTGCGTTCGTTGACGTCGCTACCGCGGTCGGCAACGGCGCCATGGTTTCACGGGAAACATCGCTGTGCTGGTGCTCGATTGTCGGCACGTCGCCTGCGGAGGCCGGCACCGCCGGGGAAGCAGCGGGAGCCGTGGCGGGCGCCGTCGCGGCAGCGGATTCCGTCGCGGCGCCTTGCGGTGCCACGATGTCGAGCGCAATCGGCGCAAAGGCGATTTCTTCTAGATAGGCCTCAATAGTCGGCTGATGCTTTTTGAGCTGCGCGATGGCAAAGCGCGAGGGGGCCTCGATCGTGAGCGTATCTTCGGTCAGGCTTATGGCGCGCGATTGCCCCAGCATGTTGATGAGGCGTGCATCTTGGCCGTCGCGCTGACAAAAGGCGATGGCATCCCCCAGGATGATGCTTGCTTCCTCGTCCACTGTCTCTCCCGTTCTTTAGCTCTGAGCTCGCACGCGAGCGGCGCCGAGTTCGGTCAGATGGTATTTCTGGCCATGCTTGATGACCAAGCCGGCCTGCGCCAAGTCATTGAGCGTGCGTGACCAAGTGGGGGCCGAGTTTCCAAACGCCCTCGCCAGATCGGTTGCACCGCACGCTTGATTTTGCGCCAGATAGCCCAGCGCGGCGTTGCCGCGGTCGCTTACGAACACGTCCGGTTGTGGCTGCGCATACTGATTTGCTGCATTAGGATACATCATTTGAGCTGCTGGTTGTTGAGAACTCTGCATCGGTGGCATTTGCTGTTGAAAACTTTGAGGCCACTGTTGGTAAGGCTGCGGAGGCATCTGCTGGGCCCAAGGGCTGTACTGCTGCTGCGGCATCTGCTGGTACGGCTGCTGATATCCCTGCTGGTACTGCTGCGGGAACTGCTGGCCATACCCCAGTGGCGGCATCTGCTGATATGGATATCCCTGTTGGTACGGCTGATAGCCCATTTGCTGGCCACCCGGTGCCCCCGTCGCCTGCTGCATTGCTGCTGCATCCTGATCCGCCAGCGGCACGGTCTCTGGCATGTTTGGCGGCATCGACATCGATGTCGCCTGGGGCTCTTGTGTAGGAAGCATTCCGGGATGCTGCATCTGCCCCACGGGGGGCTGCATCTGCTGCGTTGCCATGGGCTGCTGCGCAAAAGCTCCCGGCAGGGGATATGTGGGCTGCTCCGTCTCGGGCCGCACGGAAGCACCGCGTCCGCCGGCGCGCTCGATTTCCTGCACGCGTTTAGGGTCCAGGCTTACCGTAACCACGGTGCCGTTGCCCATGTTGTCCTCGATGGATACGGCACCGCCGGCGTTTTCCAAATACTCCTGCACCATGGGAAACCCTGCTCCGGTTCCACGGATATAGCGCTTCATCTTGCTGTTTGCGCTGGTAACGCCAAAGTCGAAAGCACGTTCCTTGTCGTCGATGCCGGGTCCTTGGTCAGCAAAGCGGATGGTGTCTCCGCCGTCCAGAATCGAGATGATGGGCTCGGCAAAGTGTGCGTGGATAAAGTTTTCGACAATCTCGCGGATGACCATGAGCGAGATATGGCCACCTTGTTCTTTCATGCACTGGTAGACGGTGTTGGTCGTCTCTTCCAAATACGTGCGGACATCTTGCGGATCAATGACGATCACCCGCGGTGTCGACAGCATGTCGTCATAGACGGCGATGCGCGCGGCGTACATGGCTTTTGGCGCCTGCGTGGTCGTCTGCTCGCCTTCCGCACGCTCTTCGCGCACGCCGGTGATGTGCTCGTTGTCGGGTGCCGGGTCTCCGGAATCGACCATGGTGTAAAAGTCGTCAGACATGCCGCTCGCAATCTTTCAAAAGGTTTCGAACAAATAGTAGCTCACCGTGCAACGTTTCTCATCTTTCGACAACTTTTCAAAACTTGTTGAAAACTTTGGAAAACGGGCGAAAAGTTCTCAACATTGCCAACATGACCTGTTGAAAACTCGATGAAATATCGTGAAAGGTTGCCATGAGGCGCAAATTTCGGTTGTGCTTATGGGGGAACCGTGTGAACTGCGCAACCTTTTACCTTTGATTTCTTGACATTTGAACATTGATTTCCCTACAATCTTCAAGCTCACGTGTCTATATCTGCGTCCGCGTCCCCGCGGACACTCGAAATGCAGCAGGAGGAACTTAAGATGAAGCGTACGTATCAGCCTAATAAGCGTAAGCGTGCCAAGACCCATGGCTTCCGTGCCCGTATGGCCACTAAGGGTGGTCGTGCCGTGCTCGCCCGTCGTCGCGCCAAGGGCCGCAAGCGTCTCACTGTCTAGCAGCGATACACACATCTCGCATGAAGACTATTAAGTCTCGGCAAGATTTCGAGCATGTGTTCAGTCAGGGGCGTCGTTTCAATCACCCTCTGATTCGAATGACCATATGTGAATCGGTTGGCGAAGGCGACTCCGGAAGGGTCGCCTTCGTTGGTGCTAAGCGACTCGGTTGTGCCGTCGTGCGCAACCGATCTAAGCGTGTGATGCGCGAGGCCGCCCGCAGCTGCGGATTTCCCGTTGCGGGTTATGACATCATCTTGTTTGCAACTCCCAAGACGAGGGTTTCCTCGCCGCAGGAGATGGACAAGGCGTTGCGTTCGCTTATGAAGCGCGCCGGCGTTGCCGGGGAGGAGCGATGAGCAATCACGTTTTGCGACGTGTTGCCATCGCTCCTATTCGCATATATCAACAGGTTATTTCGCCCTTATTGCCTGACGCCTGCATTTATTACCCAACGTGCTCGCAATACGCCATCCAGGCGATTGAGAAGCACGGTGTTTTGAGAGGCTGCTGGCTTGCCGTGAGGCGCATCGCTCGTTGCAATCCCCTGCACGTCGGCGGTTATGACCCTGTGCCCTAGCGGGCACTCGCTATCGGAGGAAAACTTACATGTGGGATTGGATCGTTAACATCCTTTTCGAGCTGCTCAAGCTCATCCAGACCTTTGCGGTCGACTGGGGCCTGTCCATCATCATCCTGGTGGTCATCATCCGTCTGCTGCTGACGCCGCTCATGCTCAAGTCGACCAAGTCGACGGCTCGCATGCAGGTGCTGCAGCCCAAGATGCTCGAGATCCAGGAGCGCTATGCCGACGATCCCCAGCGTCAGGCCGAGGAGATGCAGAAGTTCTACAGCGAGAACAAGTTCAACCCCATGGCTGGCTGTCTGCCGCTGCTGATTCAGATGCCTATCCTGTTCGCCCTGTTTACATTGCTGCGCAACCTGCCGCAGTACTTTAACGACGGCACGTTCTCGTTCTTCAACATCCTGCCCGACCTGACCACCACGCCGAGTGCTTCCTTTGCCGATGGCTTTATGGTTGCACTGCCTGCGCTGGTTTGCCTGATCCTGTTCGCCGTTCTGACCCTGATTCCGCAGCTCTATATGTCGCGCAACCAGACCGGCCAGCAGGCTCAGAGCATGCGTATGATGGCCGTTGTCATGACGGTCATGATGCTTTGGATGGGCTGGAGCCTTCCCGTTGGTGTTCTGCTGTACTACGACGTCTCGTCTGCTTGGCAGGTTATCCAGCAGATTTTTGTGACGCAGAAGGTCATCGACAAGGCGAAGGCCGATGAGGAGGAGCGTCTTAAGAACGCTCCGCTGCAGGTTGAGGTCACTCGTCGAGAGAAGAAGCCGCGCCCGCACAAGAAGAAGTAGTGGGATATCAATCTTATTTAGGTACCTAACTTTTGGAGTACGTTATGTCTGAAGAGATCATCGAGGATATGCTTGAGGAGGTTGCCCCGCAGGTCGCGGGCGATTATCCCGAGATTGCACAGCGCTACAAGGCTGGTGAAGAGCTGACCGATGAGGAGCTCGACACCATTGCCGATGTTGCTATTTCCATCCTGCGTTCCATCCTTTCGCACTTCGATGCCGCCAACTCTCCTATCGATGAGTATGAGGGCGACGAAGGTGAGCTGATTTTGGATGTAACGGCTCCCGACCTTGCTGTTCTCATTGGCCGTCATGGTCGCACCCTTGATGCCCTTCAGGTTATGTTCTCTTTGCTGGTGAGCCGCAAACTTGGCTTTAGGTATCCGGTTGTAGTGGACGTCGAGGGATACAAGAGCCGCCGTCAGGACAAGGTTGCCTCCATGGCTCAGTCTGCTGCCGAGCGTGCCATCCGCACTCATAAGAGTGTTTCGCTTCCGCCCATGAATGCCTACGAGCGCCGACTGGTTCACATTGCACTTCGTGGCAACGATGCAGTCGATACTCATTCTGAGGGTTCTGACCCTGATCGCCATGTGGTGATTGTTGCTCGATAATCTACTCGAGCTTATGCTAGGGGGACGTGGTTTCCACGTCCCCCTTTTTTGTCAAAAGTTCTCGATACGCTGATTTTTGTCAGAAAGGAGCTTCAGTTGTTTGTACTTACCGATCAGCAGGCTGACGAGATGTTGAGTCGCCTAACTTCCTATTGCAAAGAATATTCCTTGAGCGTAACTGATATTGAGCTGAGGAAATGTATCCAGCATTTGGATTTGGTTCTAGAAACAAATAAGACAACCAATCTCACCCGTATTCTTAACGTAGAAGATGCTGCCGTACTTCATATCCTCGACTCACTTGTTTTGCTCCCCTATATCAATAAGGCTCCTGAGGGAGCTTTGCTCGATATGGGAACAGGTGCGGGCTTCCCTGGTATTCCATTAACCATAACCACGCATCGTAAAGCTACTTATATTGACTCTGTTGGCAAGAAGGTTGATGCGGTTAATTCCTTTGTCCATGCTCTTGGATTGAAACATGCTCATGCGGTTCATGATCGTCTTGAAGAATATGCTCGAAGCCATAAGAAGCAGTTCTCCGTTGTAACCGCCCGCGCACTGGCCCCTCTACCGATTCTTGTTGAGTATGCGGCTCCGTACCTGAAGGATGGAGGGCTATTTGTTATCACCAAGGGCAATCCTTCGGATGAGGAGCTTGCTTCCGGCATGTCAGCAGCTAAGATTTGCGGCTTCACTTTGCTTCTGAATGACGCAATTGATTTGCCTGAAGGCTTGGGTCACAGGGAGTTCATTGTTCTTAAGAAGAGTCATTCAGCATCCGTTTCATTGCCTCGTGCAAATGGCATGGCAAAGAAGAATCCGCTTGCCTAGATGTTTCACGTGAAACATAATGGTTACTAACAGCTTGCAGTGTTTCACGTGAAACATAGCAGTTGCTATCGATTCGGAATGTTTCACGTGAAACATCCTCCGTTTGACAGCTTTAATACACACCAGGAGGGACCGTGGGATTTCGCGACGTTAAGCGTTCTAAGAGCGCAAAAGACACGCGTATCATTGCAATCATCAATCAAAAAGGCGGCGTCGGTAAGTCAACGACGGCTGTAAACCTTGCAGCAGCACTGGGTGAGCAGGGTCGTAAGACACTGATTGTTGATTTTGATCCGCAGGGAAACAGCACCAGTGGATTCGGAATTGAAAAAGAAGACCTTGATCACTGCATCTATGATGCATTGCTGAATGATGTGCCGGCAGAATCGCTTGTTCTTGATACAAATTGCAAAAAGGTATTCGTAATTCCGGCTACAATTCAGCTTGCAGGCGCGGAAATTGAACTCGTAAGCGCAATTGCTCGTGAAACCCGTCTCAAAGATTTGCTTGAGCCGATTCAGGACGAGTTCGATTTTATTTTCATTGACTGCCCTCCTTCGCTCGGCCTGCTTACTATCAACGCTTTGACCGCAGCAGACAGCGTTTTGATTCCGATCCAGTGCGAGTATTACGCACTCGAGGGCGTTACGAAGCTGCTTGAGTCAATGAAGATGGTCAAATCTCGTCTGAACAAGGGCTTAGACACCTACGGTGTGCTTATGACCATGTATGACTCGCGTACTTCTCTATCGAATCAGGTTGTTGAGGAGGTTCAATCGTACTTTGGTGATAAGGCATTTAAGACGTTGATCCCCCGTACGGTTAAAATCTCCGAAGCTCCGTCTTTTGGGGAACCGGTAATTACCTATGCACCTCAAAATAAGGGTGCAAAAGCATATATGAACCTTGCAAAAGAGGTGATCAAGCGTGCCTAGTGTAAAGAAACGTGGCGGATTGGGACGTGGACTCAATGCTTTGGTCTCAGAGGCCGAGTATGAGACCGGTGGTTCGGCTGCATCGGCTTCGAATGCCGCATCTGAAACAAAACTACCTATTGAGGATATCGTTCCCAACCCTAATCAGCCGCGAATTCACTTTAACGAAACTGAACTTCGTGAGTTGAGCGAATCAATCCAAGAACATGGCGTCTTGCAGCCGCTTTTGGTTCGCAAGCATGGAAACGGCTATGAGATCATCGCTGGTGAGCGTCGTTACCAAGCGTCAAAGCTTGCTGGTCTTGAGGAGCTGCCCGTCATCATTAAAGATGTTAATGATGAAGAGATGCTGGCTCTTGCTCTGATTGAAAACCTTCAGCGTTCTGATCTGAATCCCGTCGAAGAGGCTAAGGGCTATCGCCAGCTTATCGATGCCAGCGGTATGACCCAGGAGGCATTGTCGAAGGCAGTCAGCAAGTCACGCTCTGCAATTACAAACTCGCTGCGCCTTCTCGATCTCCCTGAAGTTGTTCAGCAGATGATTTTTGAGGGCAAACTTACTGCTGGTCATGCACGTGCGATTCTTGCAGTTCCCTATGAGGACGCTCGAATTCGACTTGCAGAGAAGGTTGTTGCAGAGGGCCTTTCCGTAAGAGCGACAGAAAATCTTGCTCCGTTGTTTTCTGCCGGAGAGACACCTAAGACGCCGAGGCCTGCAACGCCTCAGTCTTTTAAAAAGGCTGCCCGCGTGCTTCGTCAGGTTTTTAATACCAACGTGCGTGTTAAGAGCTCGCGTGGAAAGAATAAGATTGAGATTGAGTTTAAAGACGAGGAAGAGCTCTCTCGTATTCTTGGCGAAATGATTCAGTTTGATCAAGGAGGCCAAGATGAGGAATAGGATTTTAACTGCGATTGCATTGGCGACGACTGTCGCGGCTGGTGCCTTTGCTGGCTATAAGATCGCGACAGACGATGAACTTCGAGGTCGTTTGCTTCGTAGTGCACAAGATATTGTCGATACATCCAAGAAGAAAATGGATGTTATGACAGAAGATGTTGCCATGCGTACGGCTCAGGTAACGAAGAATCCCAAGATTAATCAAGGTTGGGTTAGTAACCAATGGGAAAATGTAGGCTATTAGGTACCTAATAATTACTTAGCATATTTTGAGGGTCCTTGTCTGATTCACGAGGCAAGGACCCCTTATTTTGGCCGTAAAAAATGGGACAGGTAGCAGCTGATTCAAAATTAAGGTCAATAAATAAAACGGCCCCGGTTGCATCTCCTGTAACCGGGGCCGTTCGATGTTTCACATGAAACGTTTTGGGGTGCGACTCCCCTATGCGTTCTTCTGAACTTTGAAGTGCTGCTTCAGCTGTCCGCAAGCGGCGTCAATATCGTTACCACGGGAGTTACGAATCGTGGTCTCGATGCCACGGGACTCAAGACGACGCTGAAGATCCTCAACCTTATGAATCGGCGACGGCTTGAGCGGGCTGCCCTCGATGTCGTTAAGCTGAATCAGGTTAACGTGGCACAACGTTCCCTCGCAGAAGTCGCAGAGCGCCTGCATCTCGGGATTCGTATCGTTGACGCCTTCGATCATGGCATACTCATAGGTCGGGCGGCGGCCAGTCTTCTCGGTGTAGAGTTGAAGCGCCTCGTGAAGGCGAAGTAGCGTGTACTTCTTAACACCGGGCATTAGCTTATTGCGTGTCGACTGGATGGCGGAATGCAGGGAAACGGCAAGCGTGAACTGCTCGGGGATGTCCGCAAATTTGCGAATACCGGGAATAACGCCGCTGGTAGAGACGGTGAGGTGACGAGCACCGATACCGATGCCATCAGGGTCGTTGAGGATTCGCAACGCCTTGAGAACCTCGTCGTAGTTGGCAAACGGCTCGCCCTGGCCCATGAAGACAACGCTCGTGACGCGCTCGCCAAAGTCGTTGGATACATGAAGTACCTGGTCGACGATCTCTTGAGCGGTCAGAGAGCGCTTGAGGCCGTTGAGGCCGGTAGCGCAAAAGGCACAGCCCATGCCGCAGCCTGCCTGGGTGGAAACGCAGACGGAAAGCTTGTTGCGACGGGGCATACCGACAGTTTCGACGGAAATGCCGTCGTGGTACTCGAGCAGATACTTGCGCGAGCCATCTTTGGAAACCTGCTTGGTGAGTTCAGTCGGCGTATCAAAGGCAAAAGCCTCTTTAAGCTGCTCGCGGAAAGCCTTGGGAAGGTTGGTCATGTCGTCGAACGAACAAACGTTCTTCTCAAAGACCCATTCGATGAGCTGCTTCGCGCGGAAGGCGGGCTGGCCAAGCTCGGCCACGAGCTCGCGAATATCGTTTTGGCTCAAGTCGCGAATGTCCTGAGATTTAGTCCTGGGATTCATGGAAGCCTTTCGATTTTGGGGAAACGTAGAGGGTATCGCTACAATATGGTATCAGCTGCAGAAATTATAGAGGAGGAGTCTGCCCATGCCGGGTAAAAGCCTAGAGAACATGCACGTAGCGGTCTTGGCGGGCGGTCATTCCGCTGAGCGCGAGATCTCGCTTAATTCGGGAAAGAACGTTGTGGTGGCACTGAAGGAAGCCGGCTACACCTCGGTGGAGCTGCTCGATACGGCCGCTGATGACTTTATGGTAACCATGGCAACCGGCGGCTTTGACGTGGCGTTTATCGCCATGCACGGTGCCGGCGGCGAGGATGGTGCCATGCAGGGCGCCATGGAGACCCTGGGTGTCCCCTACACGGCCTCGGGCGTGCTTGCCAGCGCCTGCGGTGCCGACAAGGAGGTCTCTAAGCTCTTGTACGCCAAGGCGGGCATCCCCATTGCCCCCGGCCTCGCGCTCGAGGTGGGCGATGAGGTCGATATCGATCATATCGTCGAGGTTTGTGGCGAGCGCTGCTTTGTGAAGCCGGCCGTCAACGGTTCCAGCTATGGCATTTCCCTGGTCCATGAGCCCTCCGAGCTGCCCGCGGCAATCGCCAAGGCGTTTGAGTACGGCGACAAAGTGCTGGTCGAGAAGTGCATCGAGGGTACCGAGATCACCGTCGGCGTGTACGGCGAGGACGACGTGCGCGCTCTGCCGATTGTCGAGATTCGTAAGCCCAAGGACTGCGAGTTCTACGATCTGGACGTGAAGTATGTCGACCCTACGGACATCCATCGCATTCCGGCGCAGATTTCACCCGAGAATTACACTCGCGCTCAGGAGCTTGCCTGCGCTGCTCACAAGGCCCTCGGTTGCCTGGGTATCTCGCGCAGCGACTTTATTGTGAGTGAGGACGGCCCCGTCATCCTCGAGACCAATACCATTCCCGGCATGACCGATACGTCGCTGTATCCGGATGAGATCCGCCACACCGACGACATGACGTTCCCGCAGGTCTGTGACAGCCTGATCCGTATGGGCCTTCGTCGAGCGGGCATTGCATGCTAATCGAGGACGCGGTTTCGTCAGGAACGCCGCAGTTTGTCATCGACTCCTATGCCACGCTTGCCGAACGCGCCAAAACGCAGTCCTTCGGCCTTATCGAGGAAGATGTGATCGTCCTCGATACCGAGACCACAGGTCTTTCGGTGCAGGACAATGAGCTGATCGAGATCTCGGCGGCCCGTCTTTCGGGCCGCGAGGTCGTCGACCGCTTCGATACCTTCGTGCATCCCAAACAGCTGATTCCCGCCGAGATTACCGAGCTCACGAGCATTACAAATGCCGATGTGGCAGATGCCCCGTCGGCCGTTGAGGCCGTAGCCGCTCTCGCCGATTTTGTCGGTGGTTGCCCGGTAATCGCACATAACGCCACGTTCGACCGCTCGTTTATCGAGTCGGTCAAAGGCGGCGTCAACGTGAGCGATATTTGGATCGATTCGCTGGCGCTGTCGCGCATCGCGCTTCCGCGCCTGGCCTCGCACAAGCTGTCTTTTATGGCCGATCTGTTTGGCTGTGACTCGGTATCACACCGTGCCAATGCCGACGTCGACGCCCTGTGTGGCGTATGGCGCGTGTTGCTCGTGGCACTCACCGACTTGCCCCAGGGCCTCATGGCGCGCCTAGCCGACATGCATCCGGACGTGCCTTGGTCCTATCGTCCTATCTTCTCATTCTTGGCAGGGCAGAACCCTGGTTCTATCTTCTCTCTCAGCGCCGCTCGTGCTGACGTTCTCAAGGCCGATCGCGCCGACGATCGGGTGGACGCCGACGAACTGCCGGTCCTCAAGATGCCGAGTCGTGAGGAGATTGAGGCAGACTATGCGCCAGGTGGCCTGGTCAATCGCATGTATCCCACCTACGAGCCGCGTGATGAGCAGATCGCGATGGCGCTCGAGGTCCGCGATGCGCTGGTCACGGGCACTCATCGTGTAATTGAGGCGGGCACGGGCGTCGGCAAATCGATGGCCTATCTGGTGCCTTTTGCCGAGGCAGCGCGCCGTAACAACATCACGGTTGGTATTGCGACCAAATCGAACAATCTTGCCGACCAGCTCATGTACCATGAGCTGCCAAAACTTGCCGAGCAACTGGACGGTGGTCTGTCATTTTGCGCTCTCAAGGGGTATGACCACTATCCATGCCTGCGCAAGCTTGAGCGCATGAGCCGCGGCCAGGTCGAGATTACCACCAAGCGCGATCCGGCGGACACGCTCACGGCGGTCGCGGTCATTATGGCGTACGTCTGCCAATCAGCCGATGGCGACCTCGACTCGCTCGGCATTCGGTGGCGCAGCGTCAACCGCCCCGACTTTACGACGGCCTCGCGCGAGTGTGCTCGTCGCCTCTGCCCGTTTTTCCCTGATAAATGTTTGGTCCACGGCGCTCGCCGTCGTGCAGCGCATGCCGACGTGGTGGTCACCAACCATTCCCTGCTGTTCCGCAATGTCGCGGCCGAGGGCAGGATTTTACCTCCGATTCGTCATTGGGTAATCGACGAGGCCCATTCCATCGAGCGCGAGGCGCGCCGTCAGTGGGCGCGCGTGGTGTCGGCGGACGAATCATGCGTTCTGTTTGAGCGCCTGGGTGGCTCGAGCACCGGTGCGCTAAGCCAGGTCTCCCGTGATTTGGCAACCTCCGAGGGCTCTACGCTCTATCTGGGCCTTACTGCCAAGGCGACGTCGACGGTTGCGCGCGCGAGCATGGCAATCGCCGACGTGTTCGATGGCGTTCGCGAGCTCGGCCGCCGTGCCCGTGGGGGTTATGACAATGCCAATCTATGGATTGGCCCCGAGCTGCGCGAATCTGACGACTGGCATGATTTCTTACCGTCGGCCTACGCTGCCATCGACGTATTGGAACAGGCTGACAAGAGCGTCGACGCGCTGGTGCAAGCCGTCGCCGCCGACAAGCCCGAGGTTGTTGTCGACCTGGGTGATATCTCGCGCCGCCTGCACGAGCTGGCCGAGAACCTCAAACTCATCATTGATGGCACCGATGAACACTACGTGTATTCGCTGCAGGTCAATCGCAGGCTGCGTGCCGGCGGAGAGTCAATGACCGCAGAGCGCATCGACATTGGCGAGGCCTTGGCAACCGAGTGGCTGCCCGAGGTTCACACGGCTATCTTTGCCTCGGCGACCATGACGGTGTCCAAAAGCTTTGAACACTTTAACCACGCAGTCGGCCTCGATCGCATCGGTGCTTCAACATCCTCATCGTTGCACTTGGACTCGAGCTACGACTTCGATTCGAACATGGCTGTAGTCGTTGCGGGCGATATCCCCGATCCGCGCGATCGTGAGAGCTATCTTACGGCGCTCGAGCGCGTGCTGGTCGACGCCCATCTTGCCATGGGCGGATCGGTGCTCACACTGTTTACCAATCGGCGCGACATGGAAGACCTGTACGCCCGCGTTGAGCCCAAGATGGCCCGTGCGGGTCTGGAGCTCAACTGCCAGCAGCGCAACTCATCTCCTCGTCGCCTGCGCGACCGGTTTATCAACGAGCCGACCTCGTCGCTTTTTGCTCTTAAGGCCTTCTGGGAGGGGTTCGACGCCAGCGGCGAGACGCTGCGCTGCGTCATCATTCCCAAGCTGCCGTTCTCGAGTCCCACGGACCCGCTCTCGTGCGAGCGCAACCTGCGCGAAGACCGCGCTTGGGCGCGCTATTCGCTGCCCGAGGCGGTGCTCGAGGTCAAGCAGGCGGCCGGCCGCCTTATCCGCTCGTCGACCGATTGCGGCGTGCTGATTCTGGCCGACCCGCGCCTGGTGACGAAGGGCTACGGAAAGAAGTTCTTAACGTCGCTGCCCACGAGCTCCTACCAGCGCATCGAATCGGCGCAGATCGGGCACTATCTGCAACTGTGGCGCGCACGCCACGAGCGGCGGCGCTAAAGCGGACAGACGAGGGTTTTTGCCATATCGCACAGGCGCTTTGACAGGGCGGGGTCATCCAAGATGCGGATGGCTCCGCCCGCTGCGATTACCTGGCTCAGTAGCCAACGCTCGGAGCCGTAATGCACGGTTACCGTTGCCATGTCTGCCCCGCCGCGCTCGATTAGGGTGATGCCGGCCCAGTCCAGATGCTCCGCCATATCGAATGGCATCAAGAGCTTTGCGCTGCGCTGCGTCCGGGCAAGGGAATCGTGGAGGGATGCGACGTCCGGTGTGTGAGGCACGACGGAGTCTTCCGTCAAGGCGAGTCCCTCGATTTTATCCATGCGATAGGTGCGCTGCTCATCGACCGCGATGTCCCAGGCAATCAGGTATGTTTGGTCGCCGTTTGCCGTAATGCGCAAGGGGTCGACCAGACGCTCACGTGGCCGTGTGTCGTCCATCGAGCGATACGAGATGCGGCAGCGAACACCGTCCTGAATGGCGCAGCTCAGCTGCTGCCAGTGCGACCCGTGGTTGACGGTGTCAAAGACGCGCTGGTTATAGCCGAGCTCTTCGGGTAGAAGGGCATGTCGAATCCGAGCTGCCGTATGCGGCTCGATCCCCAACGATTCAAGTTCATGGTTGAGCACAGCGCCCTCGGCGGCACTCAAGCGCAGCGGTAGCACACGCCCGGCGTCACCGGTGAGGACCACACGCTCGCCGCGGCATTCGCAGATGATGCGCGCGCCCGATTCTCGGTCCGCGAGCGTCGAGACGATCTCGAGAATCTCGTCGAGCGATACCCCCGTGATGTCAAAGCGACTGCAAATCTCGGTCCGTGTCATGCCGCTCTCGCCGGCGGCGTAGAGGGCCTCCATGATGTCGATGGCGCGCGAGAGTCTCTGCTCGCTGGTGAGTTTACGCACGGGCATACTCGTGCACCGTCCTTTCAATGAGGTGGTTCCACGCCTGTTTGAGCGATTTGGGGGCCACGGGCCTCATGCCGTCCATGGCGTGGGCCATGCAAAATGAGGCGCCGGCTTCAAGATCGCGCACGTCAACGGTCCAGGTCCATCCCACATCGGTGTGTACGAGCTCACCTCGCCCACGCGTGAGACCGTTGATTATATCGATCTGCGTCTGAGGGGCGAATGAGAACGTGGCTGCAACGGGCGGTCGGTCGGCAAAATCGAATTCAAAGAACAGGTAGTCGCTGAGGTTGAAGTCCGCGGGGATGACGTAGGCCTTCGAAGGACGCCAAGCGCGAACGATACGGTCGCAGCGGAATGTCCTGATGTCGTCGGTGACGTTGTCGAGGCCGCAGAAGTAAGCCACGCCCTCGCGCTCGAACATGCCGTAGACGCAGACGGTACGTTCTCTCTGCTCGCCGCGTCCGTTCTGATATAAAAATCGCAGCGCGCATCGCTCGGCAAAGGCGCTCCAAACCGCATCGACGGTGGGAGAGCGGCTGATCGGCGCCTCGTCTACCGTCGTCCTGCCGGTGAGATAGGCAATCTTGGAGCGAATATCGGCAAGCGGTGCGGCAAAAGTGGATGAGCCGGCCGCTAGTGTCTGGTCGATGGCGTTGAGCAGGATATCGGCGTCGTCTGCGGTAATGAGGCCGCCTGCCGCAAACGTGTGCTCGCGGTCGATTGTCCACGAGCTTTCCTCGGTCTCCTGCGCGCCGGTGGGGCGAACCTCCTTGATTAAGATGCCGCGTTCGAGCAGCTTGTCACGATCGCGTCGAAACTTGCGCTTATCCGAGTCGATATTGCCCGAGCCATATCCCAGGTCAGAATCCAAGACGATCTGCTCGGTCGTCAGCGGTTCGGGGGAGCTATTGAGCACAAAGAAAAGATTGAGGATGCGCTGAGCCGTTTTATCGAAACTGGGCTCCGAATTTCCCTTTTTAATTGTCTCGGTCGTGTCGCTTGCCGTCATAGAGTCCTCGCATGAGAAGGTGGTTTGCTGCCATGATTTTAGTCCGATATGGAGATTAGGCTATATCCTTGTCCGCTCGGGGCGTTAAGATGGCCCGAATTCGGTCGTTTGCGCTCGCTCGGGGTATACTTTCGACTATATACGGTTCTAATGTGCATGCATTGGGCCTATTTGTCGGATTATGGATGTGGAGCGCACATGGCGAACACCCAGAACTATATTAACCACCTGCTGCAGAACACCGGCATTACGCCGGCATGCAGCGAAGAAGAGCGCTTGGCTGCCGAAGATATCGCTCAGATCTTCCGCAACCACGGCTTTGACCCCGAGGTTCAGGAGTTCAATGCCCCGGCGCCCAGTAGGTTGGCATTTGCCGTTACCGGTATTCTTGCGTTTGCCGGCGCCCTGCTGATGGGCATCGGCGGCGGTATCGGCTTGGTCGGCACCTTGCTGGCCATTGTCGGCGCCGTTCTTTACGTGCTCGAGCGCACGGGCCACCCCGTGGTTTCGCGCCTGGGCAAGACGGGCGTGAGCCAAAATGTCATCGCCTACCACAAGGCCTCGGGCCCGCTCGCGTCCCCGCGTAACCGCCCGGTGGTCGTTGTCGCACACTACGACTCTCCCCGTGCTGAGCTGCTCGCCCGCGAGCCTTATGCTTCGTATCGTGCGCTCATCGCCAAGCTGTTGCCCGTTGCCACGGTTGCCCCCGCTGCCGTTGCCATCCTGCGTATTCTGCCGCTCCCCGGCGCGCTCAAGGTTCTGCTGTGGATTGTCGCGATCCTCGCTTCCCTCGTTGCACTCGCCAACGCGGTAAACATCATCTCTAACCGCCACATTCTTCCCTATACGTCTGGCGCGGTGTGCAACAAGTCTTCTGTCGCCGCTATGCTCGGCGTTATGGACAACGTTGCTCCCTTCCAGGGCGAAAACGAGTTTCCCGACGATGTTCCGTTCGATACCTATTTTGGGGAGCAGAAGCGTCGTGCCGAGGAAATGGCGCGCGCGGCGGCGGAATATGCCGCGGCCCAGCAGCAAAACGACTACGGCAACACCATCGAGTATGAAGAGCCTACCTACGCCGAGGACGAATTCGGTCAGCCGATTGCTCCCGACGCTCAGACCGAGCCCGAACAGGGTGAGGCTTTCGACGAGCAAATCGAGGGCTTTGAGGGTGCGTCTGCCGACGAGACGCTGATCGGCGCTATCGTGCCCGAGGATCAGAATCAGGCTGCCCAAGCCGAAGAGTTCAATGACGAGGTTCCCGCTGCCGAGCCGGCGGAGGAGTCTGCCGAGCCCGAGCCCAAGCTCTATCGCAACGCCGCCGGCAACATCCGCTTTGGTTCGGATGCCATCCGTGCGCTCGGAATGCTTCCCGAGTCCTGCACGCTCGATTACGAGGAGGGCGAGGAGCCAACGTTTGAGCCCGAGCCTGCCCCCGTCGTGGCTGCGCCTGCGCCCGTTGTCGCTGCGGATGATGAGTCTGCCGCGGTTACCGCTGCCGTTGCCGATCCCGAGGCGGTGTCCGCGTTCGATCCCGCGGCAGGACTGGACATTTTGGCTCCCGCCGCGCCGGCGCAAGACGTTGCGGACGAGTCTGACGACGATTACGTTGAACAGCCGAGGCGCGTGTCTTACGAGAGCGATACTGATTTCTCGGCCGAGATTCCCGCGGCAACGCCGCATGCCGACATTGCATCCGCGTTCTCGTCGATTGGCGCCAGCGCTTCCAACTTCTTTAAGGGTGCGTTTGCAAAGGGCAAGAAATTTGTCGACGATTTCGAGGAGAAGCGCGCTGCCGCACGCGAGGCTGCCGAGCAGGAGGCTATCGCTCAGCAGCAGGCAGCCGAGGCGGCACGTGAGCTCGCGGCGCAAGAGTTCGAGCAGAACGAGGCTATGCAGTCCGCGCCCGTCGAAGCCGCCGAAGCTACAACGTCCTTTGAGTCCCAGCAACCGGCGTCCGCGGATGTTGTTGAAGCGACGACGTCTTTCGAGGCTCAGCAGCACGTCGATAGCACCATGTCGTTTGATGCCGCGCAGTTCGATTCCACGATAACGTTTGAAAAACAGGGCACCGCGATTGCCGAGCCCCTTCCTGTTTCCGATGAGCAGGGCGACGTGGCAGACGATGACGAGCCTGTTGATGCTGCCGAAATCCAAGATGCCGCCGAGGACGAGCCCGTCGAGGCCAACTCTGACGAAGAGCAATACGCGGCAGCCGAGCAAGATGATTCGACCGAGGTCGAGCAGGAGGAAGTGCCTGCGGTTTCCGAGACTCCCGAGACGGATGAGTCGAGGCCTTATTCCACGCAGATTTTCACCATGCCGACCCCGAGTGGTTCCGGTGCCACGGTTGCCAATGTCGCTCCCACCCAGGACGAAACGGTCGATTCCCTTATGGCCCAGATTTCCTCCCAGGCATCGCCGCGCCCGCAGATGAATGTTCCCGATCCGGCGTCGGCACCGTCGCCTGCACCTTCCTCGTCTCCGCTGGCTTCGGTCCCCGATCCGTCGCTGCCGTCTATGAAGCAGGCAAACGTTGCGTCTCGCACGTCGCTGTTCGACCTTCCCGACCCCTCCGCACAGGTCAACGATCCCTTTGCTACTGCCCAGGGCCCCGAACCCACATCGGCACCCGTTGCGCCTCCTATGCCCGTTGCGTCGGGCGCACAGCCGATCGAGACCATTTCGGCTCCCGCCCCGGCGGCACCCAAGTCTCGTAAGCGCGGCCTGGGTGGTCTGTTCGGCCGTAAAAAGAAAAACGAGCAGGACAGCATGAGTGACTGGCTGGGCGTCGAAGACGATTACGATGCCAAGAAGTCCGGTCGCGGTATCGGTTCGTGGGATAACTTCGAGGACGATAACGATGGCTGGAAGGGCGGCGCTACGTCTTCCGATGGCGCTTCTTCCGAAGATATGCTCTCGGCTGTCGCCTCTATGGGCGATGATGAGCTGCTCGGTCACGATATCTGGTTTGTGGCAACGGGCGCCTCGGATTGTGATGGCGCCGGCATGAAGGCCTTCTTGGCTTCGCATCGCGATAAGCTCCGCGGCGTATTCTTCATCAATCTTGAATCCGTCGGCGCCGGTAGGCTTTCGGTGGTGACGGTCGAGGGCGAACAGCAGCTGCTCAAGGGCGATCGCCGCATCATGAACCTGGTCAGCAAGGTGTGCAAGTCGTTCCATGTCGATTGTGGCGCGCTCGAGATGCCCTATGCCAAGACCGATGCCTATGCCGCGCTCGAGGCGAGCCGCCGAGCCCTCACCATCGCCGGCGTGGACGGCACGCGTCTGGCTTGCGCTCGTACCGAGGACGACCTGCCCCACAATGTCAACCCGACGAACATTGCCACGGTATCCGAGGTCGTGACCGAGGTTATCCGCCGTTCGTAGACGGAGCTCTAAGGAGTCAACGTGTTTTCGTATATTAAGCGCCATTGGCCTGTCTACGTGATTTTGACCTTGATTGCCATTGCGTTAGGATTTGGGGCTGCCTACATCGTGGGTGCAAAGGGCTCGACCCCCGCCTCCGCAATCAGCGAAGAGGTGGAGCAAGAACAGAGTACGGGTGCCGATGGGATTCCTGAGTCCGAGCAGGCAATCGTTGATGGTGGATCTTCGTCTGCAGAGTAGATACGGCGATTTACATGATTGAAAGCGGGCGAGCCAGGGGACTGGCTCGCCCGCTTTTTCATCGCGCTAGCGCTTCTTTGGGATCGACCTAAGGCGAGCGAACCATAGGGCTGCGGCACCCGAGGTCAGGAGCGCGGTGATGCAAGCGGCGATGGGAGCTGATCCTGTTGCCGGTAGGTCCTGCGGTAGGGTACAGCGTTGAATGACACGGTCATCGTCATGTGACTCAAGTTTATCGCCGCCGCCGTTGCGGCAAAGATCGACGTGTGCGCTGTTGGTGAGTGCGGTTTGGGGCGTATAAGCCGACGTCGCCTGCATGTGCACGATTGCGCCCCGAGCGTCTGTGCCAAGGATTGCTTTGGCATCGTCAAGATCGTCGTGCTCATCTTTGAGATCATCGCGGTTCCAAGAATCCGCATCGCTTCGAGTCGTAAAGTCGGCGGCTACCGCACCG
Organism: Collinsella sp.; assembly: GCA_018376265.1. GTDB lineage: Bacteria > Actinomycetota > Coriobacteriia > Coriobacteriales > Coriobacteriaceae > Collinsella. Next base: position 12,873 of record JAHABQ010000013.1, on the reverse strand, counting down.
TATTCAATTCGAATGCCCGTTACGACGGTATTGGATGCAAGGTCGAGTTCTTTCGCCTCGAGTGTGGTGGATTCCGTGGTCGAGATATCCGCCTTCCAGAGGTGCCAACCGTCGTAATCGACGAGGCGGCAATCCTCACCCAGACTTTCCCTTACTTCGTCGGACTCAAGCCAAGGATTTTCGTGCCCATCGTCAAGTGTCGCGTTTGCCGGCTCATCGACGTCTGTCGAGTCCAACGGCGTCGTGCGATACCACACGTTGCACAGACCATTGAGGTCGCCGATGGCGACGGGGGTTTCGATTGAGACGAATCTCGCTGTATCGTCCTCGGCACACTCAAGATCATCGGTAAGTGTGAACTCATCAACCCAGGTAGTTGAATTGTTTCGAGCGTCGATGGTATAGGAGAAAAGCCCATCCGTATTGGTTTGCATCGCGGCACGGTTTTTACCATCGCCGTTAGCCAACAGGCCCTTTTCGATAGGTTGGACAAGTTCCTGACGCTTGTCGACCTGCCCCTTGATTTCGATGGGCGCATCCTTCATCGCGACGGATTGGACTTCTCCCGTATCCTTTATTTCAAACGTTATCTCCTCGGCAAGGTCATAGGTCCGCGGAGACATCATTTCGCGCAACGAGTAGGTGCCGGGTGCAAGATGTTCGACGCGGTGTGGCTTGTCGGATGAGGTCCAGGAGTCTATTTCGGTTTTATCGGGACCATATAAGGTGAGCTGTGCGCCTTCCACTTCCTGCTCACCGCTTGCATCGACCTTGGAGATATCAACCTTGGTGTAATCGTCGGATACGTTAAGCCGTGCTTCTACAACGGGTGTTTTCTGGTCGGCATAAGTAAGGTCGACAATATGGGTTGTCTGATCGAGCAAGAAGCCTGCCGGCGCTTGAGTCTCGACAACCTCGTAGCGTGCGGTGTCAGATCCCAGTGGGAGGTTGTCCGCGCGTGCTTCTCCAGTTTCATCCGTCGTGACGGTCGCGACAGTCTCACCGTCGAGCGCGGCAATGCTACCGTCGGGGCGCACGATATCACCCGAGGCACGGATCTCAAAGACGGCGCCCGCGAGGCTGCTCCCGTCTATGGCATCGGTTTTAACGATTCTGATGTTTCCGGTCGCGGCGTGGTCATAATACGAGGCGATTGCAACGGGCGTTAGGTTCATGTCGGTGGGTATGTTTACCTCGATCTCTTCGCCGACAAGATAGGGCTCTTTGGCCGAGGTTTCGCGTACATAATAGGTGCCCGGCACGAGCGATTCGGGCAGTGTGACGGTCCCGGTCGCGTCAGTCGTAAAGGTGTCCATTACGTTATGTGCTGGATACCAGCAAGTTTGTGAGACAGGTTCGTGATTGCTGTCGAGGAGTTGGAAGGTGAATCCGGCTAGGGGAACAGAAGCGCCTGTTTGGGCATCGCGTTTTACAATCTGGAGATGCGTCGACAGAGCGTGGTTGTCTACGATATATTGAAGCTCGGCGCCGTCGGAAATCTGATTGGCCCCGACGGTCCATTCCCCTGCACGTTTAAAACCCTCGGGGACGGTTTCCGGAACCTCGCGAACCGTGTAGCCGGCACGGTCGTATGGGACGGCTCCGTGGACACCGGCGGGTCGCTTGCCTGTGCCGAACCATGCTTCGGGCTGATCTTTGGTGGAGGCAAAGCCATAGATGTTTGTGGTCAGTGTGCCAACAACCTGCTGAGAGCTGTTGCTGACAACCTCAAAGACAACACCACCCGCCGGCTGCTCCAGGCCGGATTGGTCGCTATTGCCGTAATCCTTGAATTTGGAAATCTCAAGGTTAAACGCAATGGGGATATCGGAAACGCGAGATTCGATCTCGACCACGCCTGAATCGCCGAGTTGGTCGGCTCCAACGGTATAGGTCCAGCTGTCGTTGGATGGCAGGTAGCCCTCGGGGGCTTTTGATTCGTAGATGGTAAAGGTTCCTAAGGGGACATCGGCGAGGGTGGCCCGACCGCTTTCGTCGGTCGTGAGGATTTGTGCCCATCCAGGGGTTGATTGCGACACACACGTGAACTCTGCTCCTGCGAGTGAAGATCCCACCTGGGGGCCGGCATTCGTCGCGGCATCGAGTTTTACGATACGCAGATTGATGGTGCCGGGCTGTTCATCAATGGCGGCCCGCCCGCCGTCATTCCCCGTGGTAAAGGCAATACGATCGTGGCGGGGGACATAGCCGGCCGGCGCCTTCGTTTCAACTAGGTAGTATGCCGTGTTGGGCAGAAGTGTTGCTTGCGCTCGACCGTTGCTGTCCATCTTGATGGTGCCGACACGCGCGCCGCTGGCGCTCTCAAAAATATCGAATGTTGCCCCGGTAAACTGATAGGTATTGTTTCCGCTGGTAATAACGGTGTTAGCAGACTGCTTTTGGAAGGAAACAGAGACCGCCGGCAGTACATAGAGCATGTCTTGACGTTTGCTGCCGCCCGATACGGCCCCTAGATAGCGTCGCGCGCGGTGCGGAGCGGCTTTGATGCTTCCTGATTTTGCGCTGTCGTGGAGCCACCGCGCAGCCGCCACGACTTCATTGTCGGCGGTAAAGTGTCCGCTCTTGGTTTTACCCTGAGCGGTCGTGTAGGAGTAGGTGCCGTCGACATGGGTAGTGCCGTTGAGCATCCATACGGCAAGCTGGGTGGCGGCGCGGGCGCGATCGGGTGAAAGATGGTAACCGCCAAACGACGTGGTGGTGGGATATCCGTGACAAACGATTGCCGCGAACTCGTCGTCGAGCCACACCCAGCCTTGATCAAAGTTGAGCCATGGGCCGCCCGGTTTGGTGGGGCCGGGGCGCTCCTGGTTCATGCAGTAGGCAATTGAGGTGTCTTGAGCTTCATACTTGCCGATGAAGAAGGGCCCACAATCATCGCTAATAGTGCGGAAGCCGAGCTGGTCGTAGCCATCGACGGCAAATGCGGCTCCCGGTGCCAGGCAGCCGAAAAGCAGGAAGAGGAGCAGGAGCAGCGGACCTGTTGCGATTGCGCTGTGGACAGAGTGCATGGGTGCGTTGGACATGGCTGCTCCTTATCCCTCGTGCGTCGCATGGGGAGGTTGCGACGCGTAGGATGAGGCTACCCCCGAGGTTCATGCGGGTAAGTACCGGAGCCTGACCAAAAGCTTGCCCGATTTCTGACAAATCGAGCTCAAATACAACAATCAGATAAAAGTGCAGGTAGAAGATGGTAAGAAAAGAAAGACAAAGGTCCTCATCTCCACAATTGGCGCGGTTTTCAAACGATTCTCCACAGCTAAAACAAGCATCGACACCCTTGTATCGAACAAGACAACCGCGTTATACTATCCCCCACATATGCGGGCATCGCCAAGTGGTAAGGCATCAGCTTCCCAAGCTGACACTCGCGGGTTCGAGTCCCGTTGCCCGCTCCAGTAAAAAGCACAAGCACGACAGCGTTACGTTGCCGTGCTTTTTACTACTAAGCGTCGGGACTCGAACCCGCCAGGGTGCGAGCGTTAAGCAAACGCGAAGCGTTTGTAGCGAGCAGGCGAAGGCGCCGACAGGCGCCTGAAGCCGGTGCGGATTTGCGAAGCAAATACGCGGACGTCCCGTTGTCCGCTCCATGGAGCACAGAAGACCTCGGGACGGCCAATTCAACAAAGTCTTCCCCATCGTCACCGTGAATCCGAGGGGATCGACCGCAGCCGGTGCGGATTTGCGAAGCAAATAACGCAGACGTCCCGTTGCTCGCTCCAATTCCAAAATGTTAGGTTAATGCCTGCTGCCCATACTTGCACCTGCGCACGGTACAATGGTTGGGTTACGACCAACGTGCCAATAACCAAAAAGGAGCCGCTATGATCGATCGCTATACCCGCCCGGAGATGGGACACATCTTCTCCCTCGAGAACAAGTACGCCATTTGGCAGGAGATCGAGGTTCTGGCCTGCGAGGCCCAGGCGGAGCTCGGCAAGATCGGTATTTCCAAAGACGAGGCCCAGTGGATCCGCGACCATGCCAACTTTGAGAAGGCGAAGGTCGATGAGATCGAGGAAGTCACGCGCCACGACGTCATTGCCTTTCTGACCAACATGAAGGAATACATCGATGCCGATGTTCCCGAGGGCGACCCCAAGCCCAGCCGCTGGGTTCACTATGGCATGACCAGCTCGGATCTGGGCGACACGGCCCTGTGCTACCAGCTCACCCAGGCCTGCGACCTGATCATCGAGGACGTCAAGAAGCTCGGCGAGATTTGCAAGCGTCGCGCCTTTGAGGAGCGCAACACGCTCTGTGCCGGCCGCACTCATGGCATCCACGCCGAGCCGATGACCTTCGGCATGAAGTTTGGCTCTTGGGCCTGGGAGCTCAAGCGCGATCTGGATCGTCTTGAGGACGCCCGCAAGAATGTTGCCTTCGGTGCTATCTCGGGCGCTGTCGGCACGTACAGCTCCATCGAGCCGTTCGTCGAGGAGTATGTCTGCGAGCACCTGGGCCTGGTTCACGACCCGCTGTCCACGCAGGTTATCAGCCGCGACCATCACGCCTATCTCGCCGGCGTTCTCGCCACCACCGCAGCCACCTGCGAGCGCATCGCTACCGAGGTCCGCAATCTGCAGAAGACTGATACGCTCGAGGCCGAGGAGCCGTTCCGTAAGGGCCAAAAGGGCAGCTCAGCCATGCCGCACAAGCGCAACCCCATCACCATGGAGAAAGTCTGCGGTCTGTCGCGCGTCGTGAAGTCCAACGCTCAGGTTGCCTTCGATAACGTCGCCCTGTGGCACGAGCGTGACATTTCGCACTCCTCTGCCGAGCGCGTCGCCCAGGCCGATAGCTTCATCGCCCTCGACCACATGTTCCAGTGCCTCATCCGCGTTATCGACGGCCTGCAGCTGTACCCTGCCCGCATGATGGCCAACCTCAATAAGACCCGCGGCCTCATCTTCTCCTCCAAGGTGCTGCTCGCCCTCGTCGACACGGGCATCACCCGCGAGGACGCGTACGCCATTGTGCAGGAGAACGCCATGGCAACTTGGCACGAGGTACAGGATTGTGTCTCCGGCCCCACCTTTAAGGAGCGTCTCGAGGCCGACCCGCGCTGCACCGTCAGTCAGGAGAAGCTCGACGAGATCTTTGATCCGTGGGACTTCCTCACCCGTATCGACACGGTCTTTGATCGTCTGGAGCAGCTGAGCTTCGAGTAGGTTCGGGCATAACGTTAGCTTTTTAGGGCGCTTTGCTGGTAATGTGTGTTGCCGGCAAAGCGCCTCGTTGCATTTAGGGAAAGACGGGGATAATAGTCGTCTCGAATAACATTCTGAGAGGGGATCGCATGATTTCGTTTGATTACAAGCCTCAGGGCGTGTGTGCTCGCAATATTCACCTTGATCTTTCCGATGACGGCAACAAGGTGATGGGCGTTGAGTTTACCGGCGGCTGCGACGGCAATCTCAAGGCTATCTCCAAGCTGGTCGAGGGCGCTCCTGCCGATCGCGTAATCGAGGTTCTCGCCGGTAATACCTGCGGTATGAAAAAGACCTCCTGCGCCGACCAGCTTACACGCGCTATCGAGGCCGCTCGCACCGAGATCGCCTAATGGGTATCGCCGATCACATCAAGAACGGAATATCGCGTCGCGGCTTTGTACTCGGTGGGGCTGCCGCGGGCGCTGCCACGGTGCTTGCCGGATGCTCGAAAAAAACGGGCACCAGCGATGATGCCGCCGGCGAGCCGCAGGTTATCAAGGACGATTCCAAGATCATCTCGATTACGGATGAGTACGAGGCAGTCGACATCGATCTTGAGCCGGCGGCGTCGTGGACGCTGCCTCTGGGTACGCTGCTGTACTACTGCGACGGCGATTACGCCGCGGCGATGATGGCGCCCGCATCGGCGCTGCACGCCAACACACTCGGTGTGCTCAACCTGGGTGATGGCTCGCTTACCACATTAATCGAGGATCCTATCGAGGGCACGGGATATGCATTCTACGATGTCCGTGCCGGCGACGGCGTATTCGCGTGGGTTGAGATGAACTTTGCCAATTCATCGTGGAAGCTCTACGCTCAAAATCTGTCGGGCGCTTCGCTCTCTGGCGACGTGGTTGAGCTCGATCGAGGTGGCAAGGACTATGATCCGCCCCTGTTTACGGCGTTCGGGTCATCGGTCATCTGGTATAAAATGCCTTCGGCAGGCGGCAATAAAACGAGTAGTGATTCGTTTTGCTATCGTCGCTCGCTTGATGAATCCAAGGCCGAGGTAATTTGGAAATCGACGGGCCGCTTTGCATCGGCCCCGCGCGCGAGCGACGGCATTTTGACCATCTCGCCGCGTGTCCGCAACGACGAGGGCGTCTACTACGGCATAACGGCAATCGATCTGACCGACGGCAACAACACCAAGCGTGCCCAGTTGGTCCTCCCTTCGTCAGTTTCGCCTTTCGAGGCCGTATATATGGGCGATACCTTCGTGTTTTCTATCGAGGCGGCCTATAGTGGCGTGGGCAGCCTGGGCAATATGGGCACGTATATCGGTAATGAGGGAGGGCCGTACCTCTTCCTGTCACGCGAACCGCTCGCATGTGCGGCTGGCAAGAAGAATAAATACCTTGTTAAGGTACAGGCGTCGCATTTCCTGATCGACACCTCTGCCAAGACCTATGGCTCGCTGCTGTCGCCCGACCGCGCTTTGGAGTATGGCGATTATCCAGCTACGGCGGGAAAATCGGACTCATTCCTTACGTACGCCACGGTGCGCAACAGCCAGGGTATACCAGAGACAGTCACTGCACGCCTATTCTCTCTTTAAGCTTAGAGGGGTTAAAAAGGCGCCAACAGGGGAATAAACGCGTTGTAATTGTGAGTACCGCCCGCCGAGCTGCCGCGTCATAGCGGCATCTGGCGGGCTCAGGTGCGTTAAAATGGGCTTGTTCTTAGCTAATTGAGACAGGGGGGCCGTGTTATGGCTTCAGATGCAAAAAAGATTCTGCTGGTCGAGGATGAGAAGGCAATCCGTGACGCCGTCGCTGCCTATCTCGAGCGCGAAGGCTACTGGGTTGTGGGCGTCGGCGACGGCCAGTCCGCGATCGAGGAGTTCGAGAAGCATCAGTTCGACCTGGTCGTGCTCGACCTTATGCTCCCCAAGATCCCCGGCGAGCGCGTTTGCCGCACCATTCGCGATACCTCGGATGTCCCCATCATCATGCTGACGGCTAAGGGCGAGATCGAGGACCGTATTATCGGTCTTGAGCTCGGCGCCGACGACTATCTGATTAAGCCGTTCTCGCCGCGCGAGCTCGTCGCCCGCGTTCGCGCTCTGTTCCGCCGTGCCCATCAGGCCGACGAGCCCGCCGTCGAGGTACTCGACTTCGGCGATCTGGTCATCGATATCTCGGGCCACAAGATCTTGGTCGAGGGCAAGGAAGTCGATCTGACGGCTTCCGAGTTCAAGCTGCTCACCACGCTTGCCCGCCATCCCGGCCGTGTGTATAACCGCATGGAGCTGGTCGAGAAAGTGCTCGGGTATGACTTTGAGGGCTATGAGCGCACCATCGATAGCCACGTGAAGAATCTTCGCGCCAAGCTGGGCGATGATCCCAAGAAGCCCAAGTGGCTCTACACCGTCCATGGTGTCGGCTATCGCTTCGAGGCTCCGGCCAAGACCGATAAGTCGGACGAGAAATAGGGAAATCACATATGACACCTGCGCGCTTTGAAATCGGACAAAAGCACAAGCAGGAGAGCGAGGCGGGTTCCAAGGCTAGTTGGAACACGCCTCGTTCCGATTCACGGCCAACGATGAGCTATCCCTCGCGCATGGCACTTGCTTTTGCTCTGACATCGCTCATGACAGTATTGGTGCTGGTGGGCGTTGTCTCTGTTGTGTGGGGCACGGTCTTTTCGGATTACACACGCTCCAATATCGTCGAAATCGCAAATTCCGCTGCCGAGAAGTTGGCAACCTCATATGAGGAAAACGGCTCTTGGACGGCGGGAGAACTGCGCACGGTCGCAACGTCGAGTTTGGTTTCCGACGATCTGGGCATGCAGGTCGTCAATAAAAAGGGCGTGATCGTTTATGACGATTCCTGGCCCTCGGCAAGCGCCACCGCCGATGTACGCGGAAACCAGGCTACGACCGACGACACGAGCGGCAAGAGGGCATCGCATAGCCCGGTCTCGTCTGCTCCAACCGACTCCGATAGCGTTGCTAACGTCGAGATTGTAACGTCTTCCGGCGAGCATGTCGGACAGGTAAAGCTGTGGGCCATCGGCTCCGACGCTCTGCTCACCAAGGCGGACTCTGCGTTTAGGGAGAAGACCTTTAACGCCATGGCCCTCGCCGCGGTTGTTGCAATTTGCATTTCGGTCGTTATCGGATCGCTCGTGTCGCGCATGCTCACCAAGCCGATTCATCGCATCACCAGTACCGCAAAGCAAATCCGTGACGGCGACCTGTCGGCTCGCACGGGACTGCGCGGTGATGACGAGATCGATCAGCTGGGTGAGACCTTCGATGAGATGGCCACTTCTCTCGAGAAGGATATGAAACACGAGAAGCGCCTGACCTCAGACGTTGCACACGAGCTTCGCACGCCGCTTATGGCCATGCTCGCAACGGTCGAGGCCATGCAGGATGGCGTGTATCCCACCGACGATGAGCATTTGGAGACCGTTGCTTCCGAGACGCGTCGCTTGGCTCGTCTGGTGCAGCAGATGCTCGACCTGTCGCGCATGGAAAACAGCGCGGCTCCGCTCAACCTTGAGCCGGTGGACATGGTTCCTTTCGTGCGTTCCATCGTCAATGCCCAGGAGCGCCTGTTTGTCGACCGCGATCTGCGCCTGCGTTTTGCGGACGAGACCCAGGGCCACGATGACGTTGTCGAGGCGGATCCCGACATGATCACGCAATGCGTCATCAACCTCTTGAGTAACGCCATGCGCTATACCCCCGAGGGCGGATGGGTCGTGGTGTCGGTGCTCAGTGACCGTAAACACGTCGATATTGCGGTCTCGGACACGGGCATTGGAATCGCCAAGGAAGACCTGTCGCGCATCTTCGGTCGTTTTTGGCGTGCCGACGCCAGTCGCGCCCGCGAGGCGGGTGGCCTGGGCGTGGGCCTCGCCGTGACCAAGCAGATTGTCGAGCGCCACCATGGCTATATATCCGTGGAGTCGGAGCTTGGAAAGGGTACAACTTTTACGATTCATCTGCCACGCGAGCACACGGCGGACGCGGCATCTACTACAATGGAGCACTAGCTTTTCGCTACTCGGTGAAGGAGGGGTTTCGTCCCTGCCGCTCCGAGTTTGCGAAAACGTGCGGGGGAGAACCCGCATTACTGTCGTATTTAGGTAAGGAGTGACTCACGTGACAACGATGGAGCGTCGTCCGGATTCCCGTGGCAAGGTTCGTGATATCTATGATGCCGGTGAAAACCTGCTGATGGTCGCCACCGACCGCATTTCTGCGTTCGACTTTATTCTCCCCGACGAGATTCCGTTTAAGGGAGAGGTGCTCAACCGCATCTCGGCATTCTGGTTCGATAAGTTTGCCGACATCGTTCCCAACCACCTCGTCTCCATCGACCCGGCGGATTTCCCCGAGGAGTTTGCCGAGTATCGTGACTATCTCGCTGGTCGCGCCATGCTGGTCAAGAAGGCCCAGACGATTCCTATCGAGTGCATCGTCCGCGGCTATCTGACCGGTTCGGGCAAGAAGACCTATGACGAGAACGGCACCGTCTGCGGCATTCAGCTGCCCGAGGGCCTGACCGAGGCCTCAAAGCTTCCCGAGCCGCTGTTCACGCCGTCCACGAAGGCCGAGATCGGCGATCACGACGAGAACATTTCGTTCGAGCGTTGCTGCGAGATCGTGGGTGAGGACGTCGCCGCGCAGATTCGCGACCTGTCCCTCAAGATTTACAAGGCTGCCGCCGACAATGCAGCGACCCGTGGCATCATCATTGCCGACACCAAGTTCGAGTTCGGTGTCATCGATGGCAAGGTTACGCTGATCGACGAGTGCCTAACGCCCGACTCCAGCCGTTTCTGGCCCGCCGCCAGCTACGAGGAGGGCAAGATTCAGCCTAGCTACGACAAACAATTCGTCCGCAATTGGCTCAAAGCCAACTGGGATATGACGGGGGAGACTCCGCACCTGCCCGCCGAGGTCATCGATGGCACGTCCGAGCGCTATCGCGAGGCCTTCCAGATCATCACGGGCTCCCAGTTCACAAGCATGAAGGAGAACGCATAAGTGAGTACCCGTAGCGCCACGAACAAGCGCACGCAATCCCACGAAGTTACCGGGGTTGCGCGCAAGTCCGCCGCATCTGCTAAACCCGCCCGCCAGGCAGCGAGCTCCGTTCGCGTCGTGCCGGCATCATCCAAGGCACGCCGCAAAGAGCTCGAGAAGGGTGAAAACCTGGACGGCCTTTCCAAGGAGGAGAAGCGCGCCCGCAAGGCCAAGCAGCGTGCTCGCGAGGATCGTATCTACACGGTGTCGAATATTCTCCTCAAGCAGGATGAGGACTACACCAAGCGTCGCCGTATTTGGTGGGCTGTGCTCGCTATCGGCATGGTGCTCGTCGTGGCAATTTGGGCTTCGCTCTACTTCGCTCCCGGCGGCACGGTGTCCAGTCCTGTTCAGATGGTCGGCATCGTTTTGTCCTATGTCATCATCCTGGGTGACTTTATCTACGACTTCGTTCGTATTCGTCCCTTGCGCAACATGTACCGCGCACAGGCCGAGGGCATGTCCGAGAACAAGCTTAACGCTCTTATTGAGCGTGCGGCTGCCGAGGAGGACAAGAAGGACTCCAAGAAGAAGTAGCGTTTGCATTCATACTTATCGCTAAGATATAAGGCGCGTCGTTTTTGCGGCGCGCCTTTTTACTGTTCTATAGATAGATGGAGTGGCACATGATTCGAGCTGCCCTGACGGTCGAAGAGGCTCTGGAGGGCATGAAGGCCCTGGAGCCCAAGATTAAAAACTACGCGCGCCTGGTCGTCTGCAAGGGCGTAAACGTCAAACCCGGCCAGGAGGTTGTCGTTCAGTCTCCGGTCGAGTGCGCGCCTTTTGCCCGCGTGGTGGTCGCGGAGGCTTATGCCGCCGGCGCTGGCCACGTGACGGTCATTTGGGCCGATGATGCCGTGACGAGGCTCACGTACGAGCATGTCGATAAAAGCTATTTTGAGCAGACGCCCGAGTGGAAGCGCCTGCAGCTGGATTCCCTGGCCCAGGACGGTGCCTGCTTTATCTTTATCGAGGGTGCGGATCCTGCGGCTCTCAAGGGTATCGATCCCGCCAAGCCCGCTGCAGCTTCTAAGGCAAGGAACACGCAGTGCAAGGTCTTCCGCCGTGGACTGGACTACAACATCAACCCGTGGTGTATCGCCGGCGCTCCGGTCGTGGCTTGGGCGCGCGAGGTGTTCCCGGGAGACGCCGATGAGGTTGCAATCTATAAGCTGTGGAATGCGATTCTGCACACCGCTCGTGCCGATGGCCAGGACCCGGAGAGCGACTGGGAGCTTCATGACGCGGCGTTCGAAAAGAACTTGCGCTTCCTGAACGACAATCGTTTTGACCGCCTGCATTACACCTCGGCAAATGGAACCGATTTGACGATTGGTATGACGAAGGGTCACGAGTGGGCCGGCGGCAAGGGTAAGACGCCCGATGGGCACCCCTTCTTCCCCAACATTCCCACCGAGGAAGTCTTCACCTCGCCTGATCGTATGCGTGCCAACGGTATCGTGTATTCGGCTATGCCGCTCATTCACCACGGTAACAAGGTTGACGATTTTTGGATTAAGTTCGAGGCCGGTCGCGTAGTGGACTACGATGCCCGTGTGGGCAAGGCGACGCTTGCGAGCATTATTGACACCGATGAAGGTGCCGCTCATCTGGGCGAGGTCGCGCTCATTTCCAAGAACACTCCGATCCGCGAAAGCGGCGTTCTGTTCTATGACACGCTCTATGACGAGAACGCTAGCTGCCATCTCGCGCTAGGTGTCGGTTTCCCCGAATGCATCGAGGGTGGGTACGACATGTCCAAGGAAGAGCTCCTGGAGCATGGCGTTAACGTCTCGAGCACGCACGTCGATTTTATGATCGGCACGGACGACATCGATATTACGGGCATTACGCCTGATGGACGTGAAGTTGTGATTTTCCAGAACGGCCAATGGAGTTGGGAATAGTCCCAGACCGTGGTACAATGCCACCCGCGGGCCGTTAGCTCAGCTGGCAGAGCAGGGGACTTTTAATCCCAAGGTCCAGGGTTCGAACCCCTGACGGCCCACCATAGAAAAGAAAGCGATCGACTCCGGTTGGTCGCTTTTTTGTTGCCGCGACGCGGGTTCGAACCCGTCGGGGCGCGGAGCTGAGTAAACGCGCGAGCGTTTGCCAGCGCAGCGCGCAAGGCGCGAAGCGCCGCAGCGGCCGCCTGCGGAGCAGGCTGAACCCCTGACGGCCCACCATAGAAAAGAAAGCGATCGACTCCGGTTGGTCGCTTTTTTGTTGCCGGTGCACGGGTTCGAACCCGAACTTCTCTATATATAAGAACGCTTGGCGAACAAAACCTGCCTTTTACCGATGGGAAACAAATAGCTGATGCTTTTGGAGTAAAGTGGCGCTCCAGAGATGACCGATGCCTTAACACCTATAAACCAGCTGGTCATCGCCAATATCAGAAGCTGCTGCTTCAGTTTTAACCTCAGTGATGCGACTGAGGGACCTATTCATTTGTGAACAAAATATGGAGTGCGTGATTCCCGCCCACAGGGGCCCTCCGGTCTGGCAATATATCTCCTTGCCGCGCGGCCCGGTCGAACCGGATGGACCGCGGGGCGTGCACCTTGAGAACCGGATACTGCGAGGATGGAC
>JAHABQ010000047.1:0-6161 GCA_018376265.1 Collinsella sp. | reverse complement strand
CGGCCCGCCTCCTGGACTCCAGGTCGTGCTTCACCCTGAGGTCTATACTCATGGAAAACCTCCCATTTCCCGATGTCCAAGAAATGGGAGGCAGTTCACCTGTCCCCTTGTGGTGGTTTCGACCGGTTAGCCTTCGAGCTGAGCCACCTTGTAGCGGTAGGCAGCGGCGATGACGTCCTTGCAGCCTTCGCGGCCCAGCTTGGCGCGGTTGACGACGATGTCCTTGCCGCTCGTCATCTTCCACTTGCCGGCGCTGTAGCGCTTATAGAACGCCTCGCGCGCCTTCTGCTGCTGTTTGACCAGCTTGGCGCCCTTCTTTTTGTTGAGGCCACGCTTCTTGCGTACGATCTCGACGCGGTCCTCAAAGGGAGCGGTCACCAATACGGCAATGTGATTGGGGTTGTTACGCAGCAGGTAGTCGGACAGACGGCCTTCGATAATGCAGCTCTCGGTCTCGCCCAAGTCCAAAATCACCTGGCTCATCTTTTGGAACAACTTGTCCGAGTACGAACGCGCATCGTAGCGGTCGGGCAGAAACGCCATGTTCTCCACAGCCAGGCGCTCGTCATAGGCGGCCATCTTATCGAGCGACTCACCTGTACGCAGCGACGCGCGCACCAGCAGCTCGTTATCGTACAGCGGAATCCCCAGCTCATTGGCGAGGATACGGCCAATCTCGTGGCCCTCGGCACCAAAGTCGCGCGCGATGGTAATGACCACAGGACTCTTCTTGTTCTCCAGATCGCTCATCGCGATTCCTTTCTAACAGATGAGAAAAAGGCTGTCTATCGCCTTTTCTCACGATAGCGTACCAGGGAAAGCCAGGCTATGCGGCCACGATGCGACGTTGATATGCCCTCACCAGCAGCGAGATACCAAAGTTGAGCACAAAGTACATCGCAAACACCAGGCCGTAGAGCATAAGCACCTGCGACAGGTCGATCGCGTGGGCCATCACGACGTTTGCCGTGTACATGAGCTCGGCCACGTTAATACCCGAAAGATACGAGCTGTCCTTAATGACGGTCGTGCACTGGCTAAACAGCGCCGGAATGATCGTCTTAAACGTCTGCGGCAAAATGATGTAGCGCATGGTGGCAAAGAAGCCGAAGCCCTGGCTCTGCGCCGCCTCAAACTGGCCGCGCGGAATCGAGTTGAGGCCGCCGCGCACAATCTCGGCCATAACAGCGCTGGTAAACAGCGTAAAGGCGATGGTCGAAATCACAATGTCCAAACCCTGCACCGTAAAGTAGATAAACAGGATCCACAGCAGGTTCGGTGTGCAACGGAACAGCTCAATATAGGCGCTCACCAAAATACGGAACGGGCGTGGCGCATAGCTTTTAACAAGCGCCAGCACCGTGCCAAAGATGAGCGAGAAAAAGATCGACAGCGCCGAGATCTCGATCGTCTTAACAAAGCCGCCCCAAATGTAGAGCAGGTTGGTCGCGTTGAAGATTTCCATGCGCTAGGCCTCCTCTACGTTGTCGAGCCCCAGCTCGGCCAGGCTCACGCCGCGCGGACGCTCCTTGGAGCGGCGCTCGAGCCACTGCACCAGCATGGCGAGCGGAAAGCAGATGATGAAGTACATAAGGCAGCAGACGATGTATCCCTGCAGGTAACCGTACAGACTCACAAAGTTGTCGGAACGGTACATAAGGTCGCCACCGGCGACAAGCGCCAGCACCGACGTGTTCTTGACCAGGTTGAGCGCCTGGTTACACAGCGGCGGCAAAATGATCTTGAACGTCTGGGGCAGCACGATGTACCAGTACGCCTGCGCACGGGTGAAGCCCTGGCTCTGGGCCGCTTCCATCTGACCGCGCGGAACCGCCTCGATACCAGTGCGGATGACCTCCGAAATGTAGGCCGCGTGATACAGGCCCACGCCCAAGAAGCCCAGCACGAATGGCGCGATGCGCACCGGCTGGTCGGCACCGGTTATGGCCTGCAAAAACTGCGGACCGGCCATGTACATAAAGAGCACCTGCACGGGCAACGGGGTGTTCTGGTAAAACTCCACGTACACGCGACTTATGGCGCGCAGCACGCGCGAACGAGTGGTAGAGAACACGCCCAGCAGCGTGCCCAGCACCAGCGACAGCAGCAGACCGGCAACGACCACCTGCAGCGTCACGCCAAAGCCCTCCCAGAAGGGCCCCATGTTTTGAAATGTCGTCGACCAACGGTCGGCGTCAAATAATCCTTCGAGCATTTGATTCCTTCCTTGGACGATGCGCCTATACAAGACCCCAGGTCTTGATCTCTTGGTCGAGCCAGCCGTCGGCCAGGCGATCGCAAATCACCTGATCGACCACGGCCGAAAGGTCGCAGCCCTTCTTGGTCGCCACGCCGTAGCCCTGCTCGCCAAACTTGACCTCGGGCTGCAGCAGCTCAACGGTCTCGTTCATGTAACCGGCCAGCGTGGAGCGGTCCATGGCAAAGACGTCGATATTGCCGGCGTCGAGCGAACTCTTGATGATGGGGTAGCCGCTAAAGGCCCTAAACTCGGGCTTGCAGCTAAAGCCGTTGTCCTTGATCATCTGCTCGATCAGGCCCTGCGTGGTGGCACCCTGGCTTACGCCAATGACCTTGCCGTCCAGGTCCTCAATCGAGGTAAAACCCGAGCGCTTCTTGACCATGAGTCCCACGTAGTCGGTGCGGTACGGCGTCGAGAAATCCCAGCTCTTCTTGCGCTCGTCGGTGATGGTGTAGGTCGCCGCGACCACGTCGAGTTGGCCGTTATCGATCAGCGGACCGCGCGTCTTGGGCGTTACGTCGGTAAACTCGACAAGTTCCTGGGCACGGGCCTCCTTGTAGCTCACGCCAAAGACGGCAGCGGCGATCTGGTAGCACAAATCGACTTCCATGCCCTCAAAGCGACCCTTGGCAGTGTCGTAATATCCATAGCCGGGAACGTCCTTCTTAACGCCGGCATTCAGATGGCCACGCGACTTGATAGCCGCAAGCTTAGACCCCTTGTCGGAGCCCTCGCCGCTGGTGGAGTTGCCGCAACCGGTAAGCGCGGTCCCCGTCAGCGCAAGCATGCCGGCGCCAGCCAGCTGCAAAAAATGACGGCGCGACACGGCCGCCCTCGTCATATCCGTCATGTCCATCACCGCGCCTAGTGCAGAATCTTGGACAGGAACTCGCGGCAGCGCGGGTTCTCGGGGTTATCAAAGAAGTGCTCGGGCGTGCCCTCCTCCAGGATGCGGCCGTCCTCCATAAAGATGACGCGGTCGGCCACCTGGCGTGCAAAGCCCATCTCGTGCGTCACGCAGATCATAGTGATGTCCTCCTGCGCAAGCTCAATCATAACGTCCAGAACCTCCTGGACCATCTCGGGGTCGAGCGCCGAGGTCGGCTCGTCAAACAGGATGATGGGCTGCTTGGTGCACAGGGCACGGGCGATGGCGATGCGCTGCTGCTGACCACCCGAGAGATTCTGCGGATACTCGCCGGCCTTATGCGCCATGCCGACGCGCTTGAGCGCGGCGATGGCGATCTCGGTCGCCTCCTCTTTGCTCTTCTTTTGCAGCTTGATGGGCGCGAGCGTCAGGTTGCCCAGCACCGTCATGTTGGGATACAGGTTGAACTGCTGAAACACCATGGAGCTATACTTGCGAGCCATCTCCAGGTGATTCTTTTTGGTGAGCGGCGTACCGTCGATGATGACCTCGCCCGACGTGGGCTCCTCCAGATAATCGACGCAACGGATGAGCGTCGACTTACCCGAACCGGAAGGCCCGATCATTACGAGCTTCTCGCCGCGCTTGACGGTGAGATTGATATCTTTGAGCACATGCAGGTCGCCAAAGTACTTGTTGAGATGCTTGATCTCGATCATGTCTGCCATGAATGTCCCTTCCCTGCGTTTACACGAGTTGAACTATTGTACGGAAAGAACCGCGTTTCCGCAGCCCACACTACATTCCCGTAAAGAACCCGCAACCTTCCACCTGCTCGTTGGCGCTCATTGGGGACAGGCTTAAATGAGTACCTGCTCATTGGGCACTCATTTAAGCCTGTCCCCAATGAGTGCCCAATGACCAGCCAGGGGAGGCGCCCTTCATCGGCCAACAAAAAGGGCGCGACCGCAATGGTCACGTCCCCTTAACATCAACTATGTACCGCTCGGCCCTTACGCAAGCTTTGCGCCAACAATCTTGGCAGCCGCAGGCTTGTCGAAGTTGCCGCCGGTGGCCTTGCCGAGCGCACCCATAACCTGGCCCATCTGCTTCTTGGACGTGGCGCCCAGCTCGGCGATGACCTGCTCGATCAGGGCCTCGAGCTCCTCGCCCGAAACCTGCGCGGGCAGCAGACTTTCCAGAATCTTGACCTGCTCGGTCAGGTTGTCGGTACGCTCCTGGTCGGTACCGGCCTTGATGGACATCTCCAGCGTCTCGCTCGTCTGCTTAATCAGACGCTTGATCATGCTGTTGACGTCCTCCTCGGTCACATCGCGGCGCTCGTTAACCTCGATATTCTTCACCTCGGCCTTAACCTGGCGAATGATGGACAGGCGAACCTTGTCCTTGGCCTTCATGGCCGCGATCATTTCCTTCTGCAGCTCTTCGTTGGTCATCTGCAAATCCTCTCTAATAGCGTGGGCGGCACTCGCGCGAGCACCGCCCCATGATTACTCAGTCGTCGACGAATCGTCGGTCGAACTCTTGGTGACGCCCTTCAGGCTGACGTTGTATGGCACGTCTTTGGGCATGGGATTAACGGTGATGTCGGCATCCTTCTTGTACTGCTCTAGCCACTCGCTGTACGCGGTGCTGGCCGCCTGCGTCTTCACCACGTTGGAGACATACTTCTTGATGTCCTTGGGCACCTGGTTGATGTCATCAACCTGATTATCGACATGGAAGTAGTCGGTGCACTTGATGATGTGGTAGCCATAGGTCGACTCGACGACTTCGCTCACGTCGCCCTTGTTGAGTCCCTCGAGCGCCGTCTGGTAGCTGTCGACGAAAGTGGTGAGCTTATCCCAGCCCACATCGCCCTTCTTCTCCTTGGAACCGGTGTCCTCGGAGTACTGCTCAACGGCGTCCTCAAAGCTCAGCTCACCGGAGTTGATCTTGTCCAGGCACTCCTGCGCCTTGGCCTTGGCGGCAGCCTTGTCCTCGTCGGAAGCGTCGGAATCAACCTTGATCAGGATGTTCGACGAGCGGCGGGCGTCGTTGTAGCTGGACAGGTTTTCGTTGATGTAATCGACAATCTCGCTGTCCTTGGGCTTGCTCGTGGGCGCGACGGCATCCTTGAGTTTCTGCTGCGCCAGACTCTCCTTGAGTGAGTCCTTGTAGGTGTCCTCGGTATAGCCGTAGGTCTTGAGGGTCTTCTTAAAGGCCTTGGCACCGCCCGCGCTCTTGCACGCGTCCTTCCAAGCCTTCTCGACCTCCTCGTCCGACACCGTCACGCCGTTCTCCTTCTGTGCCTGTTGAAGCAGAATCTGCTGCGTGTAGGAGTCGATGAGTTGCTTGCGGTACTTCTTGGGCGTGAGGTCGTTGTCAACCAGATACTGCGCCCAATCCTTATCCTTGGTGTAGCCGTTGGACGTGCGCATGCTCATGATCTGCTTGGTCACGGTGTCCTCGGTGAGGTTGGTGCCGTTGATAGTTGCAGCAACACCGCCGGTCAGCTTGTAGCCCGAGGTGTCCTCGGCCTGCGACATAAGGCCGGAGCACGCCATCGCCGAGACGGAAAGCAGCATCGCCAGCACGCCGATGACCACCAGGACGATCTTGACGGTCTTAGACACGTACGTCTTGCGCTGCTTCTTGCGAGAGCTGGAGGCAGCGCGGGCCTGCTGCTCGGGCGTCGGCGCGGCCTCGGAGTTCTTTTTCTTATTTGCCATAGTTGGCCTTTCGCATAACGAATCGAACAAACGCCATTGTGTCACAACGCAGCCCCCGCGGCACGCTTGGTGCATTGGGGACAGGTTAATCTGCACCATTTTGGTGCAAAGGGGACAGATGTGGCACTTGGCAGTTGGACGTTCTTTATGTGCCGACACTTGGGAACCGTCCCTAACTGCCGGCAGAGACGATATGAGCAGGACATAAAAACATTGAGAGCCCCTGCTGCATGAAAGACCGCGGATTAGGCCGACAATGGTGAGTGTCTAATTCAGCCGCGGCGGCCACGCCGCATTCATG
>JAHABQ010000012.1:0-43620 GCA_018376265.1 Collinsella sp. | reverse complement strand
GGCCGGCCGATCCGGCCCTCAGGGTATCGGGTTCCCACATTCATCCGCACATGTGCGGATGAATGTGGGAGGTGTTCGGTTGAAGTTGATAATCAAGGCGCTCAATCCAGTTGACTAAGGTTGGCTAAATTGAACCAATACGGGGGTTGCAAGCGTTACACTTTTGCAATCTGATGGCCCGTATCGCGCGGCGCTCTTGTCGGAGCGCCGCGTTTTTTATATCGAAAGGTGGCACCATGCAGGCATCGCAGCGTCTCGACCGCTTTGGCGCGGAGGTCTTCGCCTCGCTCAACAACAAACTGCTCGCGCTGAAGGCTCAGGGCAAGACCATTTACAACATGAGCGTGGGCACGCCCGACTTTAAGCCGTATGACCACGTGGTCGAGGCGCTCACGCAGGCAGCCCAAGATCCCGAGATGTGGAAGTATGCCCTGCGCGACCTGCCCGAACTCAAGCAGGCCGTGTGCGATTACTATGAGCGTCGCTTTGGCGTTTCGGGCATTACGCCGTCTATGGTGCAGTCGTGCAACGGCACGCAGGAGGGCGTGGGTCATTTGGGCCTGGCCCTGCTCGATCCGGGTGACACCATTCTGGTTCCCGATCCGTGCTACCCGGTCTTTGAGGCGGGTGCCAAGATCGCCGATGCCAAGCTCGAGTACTATCCGTTGGTTGCCGAGCACAATTATCTGCCCTATGTGGCGGGCATCGATCCCGAGGTTGCCGATCGTGCCAAGTATATGATCGTGTCGCTGCCCGCGAACCCGGTCGGCTCGGTGGGCACGCCCGAGGTCTACGAGGAGATTATCGCCTTTGCCCGCGAGCATGATCTGTTGATCGTTCATGACAACGCGTACTCCGACATCGTGTTTGACGGCGAGCCCGGCGGCAGCTTCTTGCAGTATCCCGGTGCGCTCGAGGTGGGCGTGGAGTTCTTCTCGCTTTCCAAGTCGTTTAACGTCACCGGTGCCCGCATCGGCTTTTTGGTCGGTCGCGAGGATGTGGTCTCTGCCTTTGCCAAGCTGCGCGGCCAGATCGACTTTGGTATGTTCTTCCCGATTCAGAAGGCCGCCATCGCCTGCCTGAACGGTCCGCGCGATGAGGTCGAGGCGCAGCGTCTGAAGTACCAGGAGCGCCGCGATGCCCTGTGCGACGGTCTTGAGGGCCTGGGCTGGGAGCGTCCCAACGCGCATGGCTCTATGTTTGTGTGGGCCAAGCTTCCCGGTGGTCGCACCGATTCCATGGCGTTTTGCGAGGAGCTCATGGAGAAGGCCGGCGTTGTGGTGACGCCGGGCGCGAGTTTTGGTCCTTCGGGCGAGGGGCACGTGCGCATGGCGCTGGTCCTGCCGCCCGATCAGATCGCTTTGGCTGTCGAGGCCATTCGCGAGGCGGGCCTGTATTAGAAAGGTATTTCGGCTCGTCAATAGCTCGAAACCGATTTCGTACAGTTATTTTACGAATCCTGCAAACAATTTCGGTAAACGGTCGATTTTTGGCTGCGAATAGGGGCATAATCAAAGTCCCGATTGGATGTATTGGGATTACGGCAAGCCGCTCGGGTCGTTCCCGGGCGGCTTGTTTGTGGAGAGAGATGGGAGTTTCTAATGGTTAACGAGAAGAAGGTCGCTATTGTCGGCTGCGGTTTCGTCGGTTCGTCTTCGGCGTTCGCACTGATGCAGAGTGGTCTGTTCTCCGAGATGGTCCTCATCGACGTGGACAAGAACCGTGCCGAGGGTGAGGCCCTGGATATCGCGCACGGCATGACGTTTGCCGAGCCGATGAAGATCTACGCCGGCGATTATTCCGATGTCGCGGACG
Organism: Collinsella sp.; assembly: GCA_018376265.1. Taxonomy (GTDB): domain Bacteria; phylum Actinomycetota; class Coriobacteriia; order Coriobacteriales; family Coriobacteriaceae; genus Collinsella. Next base: position 41,805 of record JAHABQ010000012.1, on the reverse strand, counting down.
CCGCCATGATCGTCGTCACCGCTGGCGCTGCCCAGAAGCCCGGTGAGACCCGCCTGGACCTGGTCAACAAGAACGTAAACATCTTTAAGTCCATTATCCCCGAGATTAAGAAGTCCGGCTTCGATGGCATTCTGCTAATCGTCTCCAACCCGGTTGATGTTCTGACCTATGCTGCCATCAAGATGTCCGGCCTGCCCGAGGGCCATGTCATCGGCTCCGGCACCGTGCTCGACACTGGCCGTCTGCAGCAGATGCTTGGTGCTCACGTCGAGGTTGACCCGCGCGATGTCCAGGCCTATGTCATGGGTGAGCACGGCGACTCCGAGTTTGTCGCTTGGTCCAGCGCTCAGGTTGCCGGCGTGCCGCTGAACACCTTCTGCGAGCTTCACGGTCATCTGGAGCATGAGACCGCCGAGAAGCGCATCGCCGAGGACGTCAAGAACTCCGCCTACACCATCATCGAGAAGAAGCACGCCACCTACTACGGCGTCGCCATGGCTGTCAAGCGCATCTGCACCGCTGTTATGCGTGACGAGCAGACCGTTCTGCCCGTTTCCTCGCTCATGGTGGGCGAGTATGGCCTGTCCGATCTGGCCATCTCCATGCCGACCGTCGTCGGCCGCGATGGCGTTGTCTGCCGCGTCCCCGTGCCGCTGAACGATGACGAGCAGCATGAGCTCACCGCCTCCGCAAAGGCCCTCAAGGACATCATCGACAGCGTCGACTTCTCCTGCTAAATCAAGCTCTTTTGGGCAACAGGCTACAATGAAAGGCGTCCGGGCCACACGGTCCGGGCGCTTTTTTGGTGCGAGGGGGTCAGGTTACTTTGCACCACCCCAATGCACCATAGTTGATGGGAGGGCCATGTCGGATTCGCCTAATTTTTTGACCTATGCCCAGACGGCGTTTGATCCGTTTGAGGAACGGCCGTTCTGCGCGGTGGATAGCCTGGTCTTTGCGTGGTTGTCCTATTTGCGTTTGCCGGGTGATATGGCGGAGCTGACGAACTGGCAGGGCCTAGACGTACGCGAGCTGCTACGCGCCGAGTGCTACCAAGACATGATTGGCGACCTGTGGGATCCGGAGGGGAGCCGTGCCCTGTTGGAGGCTGTGGCAGCAAGCCCTCGCTACCGTGGCGTTCGTGTTTGCGGCTATCGTAGCGTGAGTGATGCCGAGACAACGGAGCAGTTTGCGGCCATGACGTTCCGATTTCCGGCGGGGTTTAGCTATCTTGCCTTCCGGGGGACCGACAGCACGATTGTGGGCTGGAAAGAGGACTTTAACATGGCGTTCCGGTGTCCTGTGCCGGCCCAGGAATCCGCGGCGCGTTATGTAGACGAGGCGGCGGATGCGATTGACGGGCCGCTTTTGTGCGGAGGTCATTCCAAGGGTGGAAACCTTGCGGTGTACGGTGCGGCGATGTGCCCCGATGTCGCCCGTGAGCGAATCGAACGGGCGTATTCCCATGATGGTCCGGGCTTCGTCGAGGAGTTTCTGAGCGGCAACGCCTTCGCCGACCTATCCGGTCGAATCGACAAGACGCTACCTCGGTCGTCGATCTTTGGCATGATGTTCGAGACACAGGAGGACTATGCCATCGTTGAGAGCACCGAGTTCAGCCTGCTTCAGCATAATCCCTTTAGCTGGGTGGTTGATGGTCGCGACTTCGTGTACTGTGAGCGCCTGTCCGCCGGTGCTCGATACGTTGATGGCTCCATTCGCGAGATGCTGCTTGCGGTGTCGCCTAGCGAGCGCGAGCGTTTTGTAGATGCGTTGTTCTCCGTGCTTGAGGCTACGGGTGCTGAGCGGTTTGCGGATATCGCTGGGAATCTGCGCGAGAGCCTGCCCGTGATGCTCCAGGCTGCGCAAGGCTTTGACAAGGATACGCGACACTTTGTCTCGCAGACTATCGTTGCGATTCTTAAGTGTGCGCTTCTGCCCAAACGTCCCCAGATCGACATGCCCGCTGCCGGCAAGAGCTTGGCAGAACAGCTCGAGGCTTGGCAGTCCGAGCTCCTGCGCTAACCATTGGTGCAAAGCAACCTGTCCCCGATGCACCAATCTTCGATGCGCCTGGGGCGGGATCGACCGCTATACTGGTTCGTGCCGAAATCGATCTAGAACGGAATGCCGTATATGAAAATCAATCACGCGATTCTGCATATCCTGGACTTTGACTCTGCCGTCAACGTTATGAGCCAGCGCGAGCTCGATATCGAGAGCCGCACCGTGCGTAATTTCGTAACCACGCACCTGCGGCGCGCTCGTACCTCGGCTGATAACAAGCGTGCCACGTTTGCCGAGAACTCCGCATTCGGCGGCGAGCTCAAGGGCTATTTCTTTGGTGAGCGTGAGTTCGTGGATCTGTCTCAGCAGATTGCGGAGTTCATCTCTTCCGAACTTACCAAGGCCGAGAAAGCCGAGTCCACTGACGTGCTTGTGGCGGACTTTGATGACGATGAGGATGCCCGCTGGTTTGCCGTGATGCTGCTGGGCTCCAAGCAGGCTTTTATGCACGAGGTGGGTCGCGAAGAGGGCGAGGTGCGCAACGACATTGCGCGCCACTACGCCATTCTGCCGAATCCCTCGCAAAAGGTGCCGAGCTATGCCATCGTGCGTGCAAGCACCATGGAGATCGGCTATGTGGATAAGAAGCGCAAGATTGCCGGCGAGGATCGCATGCTCATTCCCGATGGCCTGCTGCAGTGCGACACGGGGGTATCGGGCAAGGAGGTCATCGACACCGTGACGCGTGTGGTCGAGGAAGTCGCCGAGGAGCACGGTGCCAACACGGCTGTAGCACTCGCCAAGGTTAAGGCTGCTGTTGCCGAGAAAGTTGAGGATGACGAGGAACTGCCCCCTTGGGATATCGTCGATGAGGTCTTTGAGGACGAGCCGGTTATCAAGGAGAGCGTGCGCGCGGCACTGACTGAGGAGAAGGTGCCTGAGCGTGTGCCCGTGGAGCGCAAGCAGGTCGAACGCGCGGCGGTGCGCAACCACAAGATCCGTACCGACACGGGCATCGAGATCAGCTTCCCGGCCGAGATGGGTTCGAATTCCGAGTACATTGAGTTCGTCAATGAGCCCAACGGCCTCATCTCCATCGAGCTCAAGAATATCGGCAGCATCGAGAATCGATAAGTTGCGTTACTCCTGCAGCGGGAAAGCGAAGGCCGAAGCCCTGGATGGGGCTTCGGCCTTTTTTGCTTGGGGCTGAATTACGTTGCAGGTCGAGCATACGTCAGCAAAAACGACCCAGAGCGAGCAAGGTGACGTGAAAGAGGAGGGCATTGACCTTCTGGTCATGCCCGACGATTGAACGTCAGATTGCCGCTCTGGGTCGTTTGCAGCGTCGACTAGTTACGCGGTTTGGTAAAACCGCGTAACCCTACAGTTGACGTAAGCCCTCTTCCAGGCCGGTCTTGCTGTCGGTCTTCTCGTCGCGCATCTTGATGACGCGGGCGGGGACACCGGCCACGACGGCGCCGGCGGGGACGTCCTCGACGCACACGGCGCCGGCGGCAACGACAGCGCCCTTGCCCACGCGCACGCCTTCCAGGACCACGGCGTTTGCGCCGATCATGACATCGTCCTCGATGATGACGGGCGTGGCGCTGGCGGGCTCCACAACGCCTGCCAGCACGGTGCCGGCGCCGATGTGGCAGTTCTTGCCCACGGTGGCGCGACCGCCCAGCACGGCGCCCATATCGATCATGGAACCCTCGCCGATAACGGAGCCGATGTTGATGATGGCGCCCATCATGATGACGGCACGGTCGCCGATCTCGACGCGGTCGCGGATGATCGCGCCCGGCTCGATGCGGGCGTTGATGCCCTTAAGGTCGAGCATGGGCACGGCGGAGTTGCGGCAATCGTTTTCAACGTCGTAGTAATCGATGGAATCGGCATTGGCATCGAGGATGGCCTTAAGCTCATCCCAGTCACCAAAGACGGTCTTGCCACGACGTCCGCCGTAGACGTGCGCATTGCCCCACTGGACCTTCATGCCCGGCTTCTCGCGCACGTACAGCTTGACGGGCGTCTTTTTGGGCGCGGTAGCGATGTAGTTGATAATCTCCTGTGCATCCATCTCGGCTGCATTGCTCATTTGCTGTCTCTCCTTTGAGTAGGTACGGTTGATAGCTAGTTAGGCGAACATGACCTGGTCGAACGTGTAGAAGCCGGGTTCGCGGGTGACGAGCTTCTGCGCGGCTGCCAGGGCGCCGTTGACAAAGATCTGACGGCTCGTGGCGCGGTGGGTGAGCGTGACTTCCTCGTCCTGGCCAAAGAAACCCACCTCGTGTACGCCAGCTACGGTGCCGCCGCGCAGCGAGTGCATGCCGATCTCCTTGGGGTCGCGCGCTCCGCACATGCCCTCGCGTCCGTAGACGGGGTGGTAGCCTGCCTCGGGCTCGGCCTCGACTACGGCGTCGAGCAGCAGCTTGGCGGTGCCGCTGGGGGCGTCGACCTTTTGGTTGTGGTGCGTCTCGACGATCTCGCAGTCAAAGCCGGGCAGCTCGTGTGTGGCCTGAGCCACCAGATGACGCAGGGCGGCGATGCCGATGGAGTAGTTGCCCGAGTGCATGACGCGGGCGTTCTGACCCAGCTCGCGCAGGCGGTCCATCTGCTCGGGCGTATAGCCCGTGGTGCCCGAGACCAACGCGGCGCCCGTGCGCTCGACATAGGCGACGACGGCATCGAAGGTCACGACGTTCGAGAAGTCGATAATCACATCGGCGGCCGGTGCGTTCTCGAGCTCGCTCAAATCGAAGCCAATCTGGGCTACGATATCAAAAACGGGTTGACCGGCGGCGTCGACAACGCCCTCGGCGGTGGTGCGGATGAGCGAGCCCATGCGGCCCGTTCCCATAATGACGGTCTTAATCAAGCAGACCAGCCCCCTTCAGAGCATCGGTAAGTGCAGAGCGCGTGTCGTCTGCCATGGGGCACAGCGGCATGCGGTAGTTTGCCTCGATCATACCCATCTGGGCGAGCGCCTCTTTGACGGGGATGGGGTTGACCTCACTAAAGAGGGCATTGATGAGCGGCTGGCCGGCAATTTGGATATCGCGGGCACGCGCCACGTCACCGTCCAAATAGGCGCGGCACATGTCATGCACGAGCTGCGGCTGCACGTCTGCCCACACGCTGATGGTGCCCGAGGCGCCCAGGCTCATGAGCGGCACGGTAAGCGCGTCCTCGCCCGAGTACATGCGGAAGTCGTCTGACAGCAGGTGGGCGATCTTGGCCGCGTAGGCGACGTTGCCCGAGGCCTCCTTAATACCCATGATGTTGGGGTGCGCGGCCAGGCGCTCTACGTTGCGCTCGCTGATACCGCAGCCGCAGCGGCCGGGGATGTTGTACAGGATGCAGGGGATGTTCACGGCATCGGCGACGGTCTTAAAGTGCTGATAGATACCCTCTTCGTTGGACTTGTTGTAGTAGGGGGTAATGAGCAGCAGGCCGTCGGCTCCCAAGCCCTGGTAAGTAAGCGACTTGGTGAGCATGGTCTGCGTGGAGTTGGAGCCCGAGCCGGCAATGACGGGGACGCGTCCTGCAACATGCTTGACCACGGCGGCGACGACGGAGTTGTCCTCGTCGTCGGTCATCGTGGCGCTCTCGCCGGTGGTGCCCAGGGTGAGGATGGCGTCGGTGCCGTTTTGCAGGTGGAAATCGATAAGGCGCTCGAGTGCGTCAAAGTCGACACTGCCATCCTTTTTAAACGGCGTGACGAGGGCGACGATTGAGCCCTCGAGATTGCGGATGTCCATGTTCTTCTCCTTCGCGTCCGCGATCTGGATGCGTTTGTTCCATTGGGCGGCGACTGTCAGGCGCTCGTCTTGGGCGCGACGGCGGGCACTTTCGGCGCGCGACTTGGCCAGCAGCTCTCGGCCGCTCGGCAGCACGTCGAGCGTGGCAAAGTAATCGCCCGGGCGCTCGGCGCGGCGGATGAGGTCGGCCGAGCCATCGGGGCGCAACAGGACCTCGGCGGAGCGCAGGCGTCCATTGTAGTTGTAGCCCATGGAGTAGCCATGCGCGCCGGTATCGTGGATCACAAGCAGGTCGCCCATGTCGATATGCGGCAGCTCGCGATCGATGGCGAACTTGTCGTTGTTCTCGCACAGATTGCCCGTGATGTCGTAGGTGTCAGTGACGGGCGCTGTGGTCTTGTCGTCGCCACCCGGCTGGCCCATCACCGTAATGTGGTGGTAAGCGCCATACATGGCAGGACGAATCAGATCGACGGCACTGGCGTCCACGCCGATATAGTCCTTGTAGATCTGCTTCTCGTGGATGGCCTTGGTGACCAGGCATCCGTAGGGGCCCATCATAAAGCGACCCATCTCGGTGCAGATCGCCACATCGCCCATGCCGGCGGGGACCAGAATCTCGTCGTAGGCTGCGTGTACGCCCTCACCGATGGCGTGAATGTCGTTAGCCTGCTGCTCGGGCAGGTAGGGGATACCCACACCGCCGGACAGATTGATAAAGGCGACATGTGCGCCGGTCTCGCGCTCCAGGCGCACGGCAAGTTTAAAGAGGATGCGTGCGAGCTTGGGATAGTAGTCGTTAGTGACGGTGTTACTGGCAAGGAAGGCATGGATGCCAAAATTCTCGGCGCCCTTGGCCTTGAGCATGCGGAAGGCCTCAAAGAGCTGCTCGGTGGTCATGCCATATTTGGAGTCGCCCGGGTTGTCCATGATGCCGTTGGAGAGCTGGAACAGACCGCCTGGATTAAAGCGGCAGCTGACCGTCTTGGGGATGGGCCCCGCAACGCACTCAAAGAACTCGATGTGGCTGATGTCGTCAAAGTTGACGATGGCACCCAGCTTGTCGGCGAGCTCAAAGTCGGCAGCCGGCGTGTCGTTGGACGAGAACATGATGTCGTGTCCCGTGATACCCAGTGAGCGGGCGATCATAAGCTCGGTATAGCTCGAGCAATCGCAGCCGCAGCCGTATTCGTTGAGAATGGAGATGAGCGCCGGGTTGGGGTTGGCCTTGACGGCAAAGTATTCCTTAAAGCCCGGGTTCCATGCAAAGGCGTCGCGTACTTCTTGCATGTTGCGGCGGATGCCCGCCTCGTCGTATAGATGAAACGGCGTGGGGAACTGCTCGACGATATGCTCGAGTGTCTCCTTGTCCACAAACGGCTGCTTGGCCGCATATGCCTCGTTGGGGGTCAATGCCATGTCCCGTAAACCTCGCTATCCAGACGGCGCCATCTGCGCATCGAATCCGCATAGCGTGGACCCAATGTCCGGATAGCGCTCCCGCATTGCTGCAGACAGTCCTGTGGGTATTTCCCGCAGGCCCACCAGGTTGTTCGTGCCCGAAAAGCCCAGTTCGGCGGGTTTCGCCTCCCCGCGGGGTCAAAGCCTGCCGGCTCGCCCGCGGCTCTTCGTGCCCGCGCCTCTATCAAGTGGTAAAGACCCTACCACGTTGCACTTTACCAAACAAGAGTATTCGTATATAACGTTTAAAAAATGCAGCAATATGCTGGAAACATGTGTGCCACAATCCTGTATCACAATATTGTGTGAATGGATATGCCCCATGAAAGGATCCTTTATGACCGAGCTCCAAGAACTTCGTCGCTATCGTCGCGACCTGCATCGCATTCCGGAGCTCGATTTCGATCTTCCTCAAACCATAGCCTATATCGAGGGCGTGCTCGCTTCGCTTGCCTGTGAAGTGACCCATCCCTGCCCCAGCTGTGTTTGTGCTTTCTTCGACGCTGGCACGGGCGCCGCGCATGCCACGGCGATTCGCGCCGATATGGACGCACTGCCCATCGCGGAGGCGACGGGTGCGGCCTTTTCCTCGAAGCATCCCGGAAAGATGCACGCTTGCGGACACGATGGACACATGGCCATGGCCCTTGCGGCGGCAACCTTTGTCGATCGCACGATTCGTGAGCAGCCAGGTGCCATCAAGCGCAACGTGCTCTTTGTGTTCCAGCCTGCCGAGGAGACGACTGGTGGCGCCAAGACAGTTTGCGAGAGCGGTGTGTTCGAGCGCTACGGGGTCGACCGCATTTTTGGCTTTCACGTGTGGCCCGATCTGACTGCGAACACATTGGCGAGCTGTTCCGGCCCGCTGCTGGCGCGCTCGAGTGAGACACACATTCATATTCACGGGACGAGCATCCATATCGCTAAGACCTATGGCGTTCCGGTCGAGGAATCGCACGATGCGGCGCTGGCGGCTGCCAAGTTCTTGGTTGCCGAGCGCGAACTGATGGACGAGCTGGGCACCGACGAACCCTGTATCGGCAAGTTTGGCCTGCTGCAGGCTGGCACCGTTTGCAACGCGGTGGCGGGGGAGGCCCATGTGGCCGGAAGCCTGCGTGTGTTTACGGACGACATGTTCGACCGGGCGCGCGAAGGCGTGCGCCGCGTGCTGGACGATGCCTGTGCCGCAACGGGCTGCACGTATGATCTCGACTTTGCCGAGGGCTATCCACCGGTCGATAACGATCCTGAGTTGTTTGCCCGAATCGCGCCCGCTCTGCCCGAATTGCAGCTCGTGGACGAGCCGCTGCTAATCGCCGAGGATTTCGCGTTCTATCAGCGCCATCTGCCGGGCGTGTTCTTCTTGCTAGGCACGGGCGTGCCAGAGGACCAAGACAACCCGAGTGATTCGGATGGCTGCCCCGCCTATGCAACAAGCGCTCTGCATACCGATAGCATGCTCTTCGACGAGGAAATCCTACTCAAAGGCCTCGATGTCTACAAACGATTACTTTCGCTTGACTAAGGCGTGAAGGACTATTTGTTCTAGAAAACACGAACAAACGTACGATATAATAGAGATGTAAGTCTATAGAAACGTTTGACGTTACTAACGTAAGGCGATACTATGATTGCATCGTATAAAGATGAGGATACCGAACGCTTTGCCATGGGTGTGCGGGTCAGGAGGTTCGTGCCCTTTGAGTGTGTTGCGTTGAGGAAGATTCGCCAACTGCAGGTTTGTGCTTCGCTTGATGATCTTCGCGTTCCACCGGGCAACCGCCTGGAAGCTTTGAAGGGCGATCGTGCCGGTCAATATAGCATCCGTGTTAACGAGCGCTATCGGGTCTGTTTTGAGTGGAGACAGGAGATGGCTTGGAATGTCGAAATCGTCGATTATCACAAGTGATGAGACTTCGGCCGATTTGCTGTCGCCGGTGACTCCTGGTGAGCTTCTCAAAGAGGAGTTTCTTGTTCCCATGGGCATTTCTCAATATCGCCTTGCGAAAGAGACTGGGATTCCGGCTCAGCGTATCGGGCAGATTGTCTTGGGAAAACGTCGCGTGACGGCCGACACCGACCTCCGTCTTTGCCGTTATTTTGGCCTGACGGATGGTTATTGGCTGCGCGCTCAGGTGGCGTTTGACCTTGAGGCCGAGAAAAGGCGGATCGAACCGGAACTCGACAAGATCGTTCCTGTTCAGCAGGCTATCGCACTGTAGTGCTCAAAGATGATGGGGGTGGCGCGGCGATGAGGCGACGCCGACAGTCTGCCGTTTATAGTCCCGGTGGGTGTGGATGCGGCTTGTTGTTGCTTCCGGTTATTGCTGTGAGCATTGGCGTGATGTTTGCGCTTGCTGGGCTGGCTGCGGCGGCACTTGTACTGTTTATCACTGCCATCGGCGTGACGATTTGGCTCTGCCGCAATCGCGAGCGACGCCGTGCCGGCGGTAAAACCAATGTCGGCTGGGTTGTATTCCTGGTCATTGCGTACCCGCTGAGTGTCAGCTACCTGGTGTTCTTTGTCCTGTTGATGGTCAGTGCCTTTACCGGGGAATCCGTCACGGTGGGTTGATGCGCTGCCGGCAGACGGTCGCGCAAAGTGCGTTTGCTCGGCGTTTGGATAACTGCATTGGCCGTTTACCGCAACCTTAGCTCTCAGCTAGTGAATTCAAGTTTAATCCTTCCTACGATGTGCTGTGTGCCGGCACGGTAGCCGGATCGTAGGAAGGATGAATAATGGCAAAAGAGGGAAAGAAGCCGATCGGTAAGATTGTCCTAGGCGTCATCGTGGTGCTGGTTATTGTCGGTGCCGTGGGCTCTATGGGCGGCAACTCAACCGATTCGCCTGCGAGCGATTCGGCAAAACCTGCCGAGACGACACAGCAGGCTGAGGAGCAAAAAGAACCGCAAGAACCGTATACCATTGCTGACGAGGCTGAAGACACTTCCAATCAGTTTGCCTATAAGATCACGGGGACGCTGACCAATAACACGGACAAGGAAAAGAGCTACATTCAGATTGAGTATGTTCTGTATGATGCTGATGGCAACCAGGTTGGAACGGCTCTTGCAAACACCAATCATCTGAAGGCGGGCGGCTCCTGGAAGTTCGAGGCGCTGGGCACGGTGTCTCCCGATCAGGTCGCCAGTTGGGAGCGTTCGGACGTAAGCGGTTTCTAGCATGTTGTATGCACTGGGGGAGGTGAAGTCGTATGCCCGATAAAAAGCTGACTGACGAGTTACTCAATGAGCTTCTCGACGCGCCAAACATCGATGGCTATATCAAAGAACACGACTTTGCCGCCCCGTCGCTTTCGAACTACCTGAAGCAGCTACTGCAGGAAAAGGGCTTGGAGCGCTCGCGCGTGGTTCGTATGGCCGATCTCAATGAGACCTTTGGCTATCAGATTTTTACCGGTGCGCGGCATCCGAGCCGCAATAAGGTGCTGCAGATTGCCTTTGCGATGGCGCTGACGCTCAAAGAGACTAACCGTGCGCTGACGGCTGCCGGGGTAAGCGTCCTTAACTGCAAGGACCGCCGCGATGCGATTATCATCTTTTGCATCGATCGCGGGTGCAGCCTCCAAAAGGTCAACGAGGAGCTGTATCGCTTTGGCGAGGAGACGGTGAGTTAGCGGCTGATATCTGAGCCGGCGGAGCTGCCGAACAACGATGCAAACGAACGGGGCGCGGATGCCATGGGGTGTCTGCGCCCTGCGCTATGATGGAGGCTATGGATACTCAGACCCCAACATATTCCGATGACGAGCTGACCGCAGCGCTTGCCGAGCACCTGGCGTCGCTCGATTGCGACGACAGCTATCGCGTGGAGCGTGTACTTAAGCGCTCGACCGTTGAAACAACCGAGCTCGTGTACTTTGAAGGAACCGGCGGTGGCTCGCTCGGCCCCTTTGTCCGTAAACGCATCGATGCTTCGGCTCAAATCGGCGGGGCATACGAGCGTCTGTTTGCCGTTCAGCGGGCAGGCAGGCGTTTTGAGCACCTGCCCAGAATCGTCGATTGTCGTCGTGTGGGCGACGAGCTCAACGTGGTTATGGAATACATCGAAGGGGAGACGCTCGGGGCGCTGGTGGACCGTCTGGGAGCCACCCCCGATTATGCGCGTGAATTGTATCCTGCCCTATGCGATGCCGTGGGCGAGCTCCATGCCGGTTTTGCAATGGCGGGGGAGACGTCGGCGCCGGTGATCCATCGTGACCTCAAGCCGTCGAATATCATCGTGACAGGTGCCAACTATACGCCTGATGACGGCCTGACGTTTTCATCGCTGGTGATTATCGACCTGGGGATCGCGCGCGTATGGCACGATGGCGCCGATGCCGACACCGTCAAGTTTGGCACGCGACCCTATGCGCCGCCCGAGCAGTATGGGTTTGGGCAGACGAGCGTGCGAAGCGACGTCTACGCACTTGGCGCCCTGTTGTTCTTCTGCTTGACGGGAGTCGACCCTAAGCCAGGGCTCGACATGCGCGAGCAATGCGAGGCGCGCGGCATTCCCACTCCACTTGCCGATGCCGTCTGCATGTCGATGGCGCTCGACCCGGCCAAGCGTTTTGCGAGTGCGGAAGCGTTGGGACGGGCGACGCGCGCGGCATACGATCTGAGTCGCCCCGTGCGGCCTCCTGCGCCGCCTGTCCGAACTCCGGCCTCGGAGACGGTGTTGACGCCCCAAGGGCTCCAGAACCCCGCAGGGCCTCCTGGCCCTGCCGCCTCCGCTGCATGCGGCCTGCTCTCTCGCGTTCCGGAGTCTCTGGGCCGCATTTGGAATACGCTCGTCTGCTTCTCGCTGCTTGTGTTCTTTGCCGGAAGTCACTTTGCCGTCTTTCACCCCACCGGAGCAAACCAAAGCTACCCGACGTGGCTTCTCATAATCGAGTATTTTTTCTTTGTCGATGGCCTTATGGTGCTTATGCATTTCGCACTGCTCGATAAGCGCCGTCTTCGTCGGCGATTCGCACTGCTCGACAGCTATCGCGGCAAGAAACTCGCGAAACTCTGGCTCAAGGCATTGGGTGTGCTGCTCCTATGCATGATTGTCATAGTCGCGGTTGCCAATGCGACCGGCGTCGTCGATACCTCCGCTACCTAAAAGAAAAGGACCCCATTGGGGCCCTTTGCAGTTGCACTTAGATGCGGTTCATCTGAGCGGCGACTTTGTTGTACCAGTCCTGCCACGTGGGCGGGCAGTACTTTTTGGCCGCTGCCGGGGTAAGGGTGGAGCCGTAGTTGGCGCCCAGATAGGCAACGTGAGCGGAGATGCCCTCGCTCCAGCTGCCAAAGCTGCGCCAACCGCCGCCACGTGCACTCCAGCCCCAGGCGTTGTAAGAATTGGCGCAATAAGCACCCTTGGTGCTCTCGATGCAGGCGATGGCGGGGGACCAACGGGGGTCGACACCGGTATTCCAAGCGGCGACGGCAAAGTTATAGCCCTGGCCTGCCATGGGGGAGCCGGCGAGATAATTGTCGATGCGGCCTGTCCACTCATTAATGAACGAATCGTAATCGGAGCTACCAGTATTGGAGCTGTTCACCGTGGTGTCGATGGTGGTGTTGGTGTTGGTGGCCTGGCTGCTGGAATTGCTGCCGCTTACGCCCTCGCCCGAGAGCTTCTCGGCGGCAGCGGCCTTATCGGCCTCAAGCTTGGCAAGCTCGGCGGCATTTTCCTGCTCGGCTTTTGCCTGTGCCTCGCTGCGGAGCTGCTGGGCCTGTGCCAGCGCATCCTCGGCGTTTTTCTGCTCTGCCTCAAGCTGAGACTTGGCCTGCTGGAGCTCAGCCTTGTTCTGCTCGAGTTCGGTTTGCATGTTATTGAGCTGTTCGATCTCGTCGACGCTCGAGCTCGTGATCTGGTTGGTGTATTTGCAGGTCGTGATGAACTCACCCAGGCTCTGTGCGTTGACCAGGAAGCTCACGATGGGATTGGTGCCCTTCTGATACTTGTACAGATCGCGCATGGCGGAGCTTGCCTTGGCCTGCTGCTCGGGAAGCTTGGCCTCGATTTCCTCGATGCTTGCCTCATTGGAGTCAATCTGCTTTTGCAGGTCATCGAGTTTGGTGCGGGCGTCGTTGTAGGCGCTCGTGGCGGCTTCGATCTTCTGCTGGGCTGCGGAAAGCTGGTCCTGCGTTGCCTGCGAGGCGGCATACGCCGCAACGGGGGAGAGCATCGGCGTGGCCGTCAGCGCAACGGCGAGCACGGCGCTCGTGATGATACGAGCCGGCTTCGACGCAATGAACGCTGCGGTGCGATGATTCGAATGCTGCATCCAGTCCCTCTGCAATCAATCGTAGGTTATGGTTCGAACGGTATTCTACTACTGCTTTCGACCTCAACTTGAACCTTAAAGGTTCCAAAGGGTCAAGTTGAACTTGAGGCTTTGGCTTTGACCTGCAGTTATGATGAATTGTTGAGAAACCATAGAGTTCAACTTTAACGTTACAGAGCTCTGTTTGAGAGGAGTTTTGGGCTGTAAAAGCCATCTCAACGTGGGGTTTTATAACTACAGCGTGCCCTTCTGGCGAGTCTGCTCAATCTCTTCGAGGGCCTCGGCGGGGGTGAACGAACAGGTGCCGTCGCCGAGCTTGACTACCTGGATTTCGTCACCGGCGTTGACCTCTCCGCCCTTTAGTACCACGCCGAAAACGCCCTCGTGGGGAAAGATGCAGTCGCCGGCGAGATAGTAGATGGCGCAACGGGTGTGGCAGACCTTGCCGATTTGGCTGATTTCGACGAGCACGTCGCTTCCAAGCTTGAGCTGTGTGCCCAAAGGGAGCGAGAGCAGGTTGATGCCCCGGGTTGTGAAGTTCTCCCCAAAGTCACCCTCGTGTACGTCGAGCCCGCGTGCCTGCGCCGTCTGGATGGACTCCGCGGCTAAAAAGGAAACCTGACGGTGCCAATGTCCGGCGTGCGCATCGGTGGCGAGGCCAAATTGCTCTATAACGGTGTCGCGTCCATCGGCGACGGGCGACTTGCGAGTGCCCTTGTGTACCGACGTGTTGATCGAGACGATGTGGGCGGGTCCGTTGTAGGCGTCGTTTGCCGTGCACAGGGGAGCGGTCGCTTTCGCACGTTTCGCCAGCTCGCGCCTCGCGGCATTGAGGATGGGATTATCGGTCGGATGGTCTTGGGGCACGTGCGCGCCTTTCGCTCGAGGATGTCAATACACTGAATCCTACAACAATGGTAGGTTCATTGCCCATTGTCATACAACGGTGAGCGCCGTCTTCGTGCTGGCCTTCGTGCTGGACGATTACGTCGATTGCCATAGATACGGTGGAGCTTTGGGCGCCGGCGGCTTGGCACGCTAGAATAATTCAGTTGCGCAAAGACCGCCCATTGTGTGGGCAGTTCATGATAGGAAGTTTCCATGGCATTGCAATTTACAGAGCGCGAGTTCATTCCCGTGCTGCTCGGTGGCGACATCAACGCCTATTCGGTGGCGCGTGCCTTCTACGAGGAGTACCAGGTCAAGAGTCTGGTCTTTGGCAAGTATCAGACGGGTCCCGCGTACCGCAGCCAGATTATCGACTACACGCCCAACGTGGATATCGACACCATGCCCGTGATGCTCAAAACCGTCAACGGCATTGCCCAAGCGCATGCCGATAAGACGATTGTCCTTGTGGGCTGTGGCGATAACTATGTTGCCCTCGTGGCTCAGGCCAAGGATGCCCATGAGCTGGCGGATAACATCGTCGCTCCCTACGCGCCCTACAGCATGCTCGAGCAGTGCCAGAAGAAGGAGATCTTCTACGAGCTGTGCGAGAAGCATGGCGTGCCCTATCCGCACACGTTTACCTTTACCAAGGCGATGCTCAATGCCCAGGGTGAGGCACCTGCCGAAGTGCTCGACCAGATCGATTTTCCCTACCCGATGATTCTGAAGCCTTCTGATGGCATCATGTGGTGGCAGCATGAGTTCGAGGGCCAGAAGAAGGCCTATGAGATTGCCGACCGCGCCGAGCTGGAACAGGTCATTCGCGATTCGTATGCCAGCGGCTACACCGACGACCTGATCTTGCAGGATCGCGTGCCCGGCAACGACGAGTACATGCGCGTGCTCACCAGCTATTCCGACCGCAACGGTAAGGTCCGCATGATGTGCCTGGGCCATGTGCTGCTCGAGGAGCATCAGCCCCACGGTGTCGGCAACCATGCCTGTATCATTACCGAGCCCAACGACGAGCTCATGGGCGGCGTGCGCAAGTTGCTCGAGGACCTTCACTTTGTGGGCTATTCCAACTTTGACGTAAAGTACGACGAGCGCGACGGCTCGTTTAAGTTCTTCGATTTCAACACGCGCCAGGGCCGCAGCAACTACTACGTTACCAACAGCGGCTTTAACGTTGCCAAGTATGTGGTGGACGAGTATGTGTTCAACCGTCCGTTTGAGCCGGAGTTTGTGACGGCTCAGGACGAGGCCCTGTGGATGGTCGTCCCCATGGGCGTCGTCGACAAGTACGTCAAGGATCCCGAGCTGCGCGCTAAGGTGCATCGCCTGGACAAGGAAGGCAAGGGCGCCGACCCTTCGTTTATGAAGGGCGACTTTGTCTTTAACCGCTGGCTGCGCATGTGGCACACCAAGCTGCGCCACTTTAAGCTGTTCAAGACGTATTACAAGTAGATGAGCGCGGCGCCCGTCCGGTTTGCATCGGGCGGGCGCGGGTATGATACGCGCAATTGCGCAAGCGTCACCAAGGAGGCGGCGATGGAAAAGCTGGGAGTTATCGGCGGCATGGGCGCCGAGGCCACGTCGTATTACTACGACCAGGTGGTGCGTCATACGGCTGCTGCCTGCGATCAGGAACATATCGACATGGTGGTACTCTCCAAGTCGACCATGCCCGACCGCACGCTGGCCATTAAGACCGGCGAGCATGCCAAACTGCTGGCGACCATGAAAGAGTGCGCCCAGGCACTCGAGTCGCTGGGCTGTGCACACATTGCCATTCCCTGCAACACGTCACACTACTTCTATGACCAGATCCAGTCGTTTACGAAGGTGCCGATTATCCACATGCCGCGTGAGTCGGTGCGCTATGCTCTGGCCGGCGCGGTGATGGGGGAGTGCGAGTTCGACCCCAACCTGAGTATGCCGGCCGAGCCGGTGCGCAAGATCGGCATCATGGGCACCGATGGCACCGTGGGCGCGGGCGTCTACGGCCGCGAATGTAAGGCTGCGGGTGTTGAGGTCGTCTATCCCAGCGAGAAACGTCAGAACGATGTGATGTCGCTTATCTACGATGATGTGAAGGCCGGACGTGAGCCCGATATGGATAAGTTCGACCGCGTGATGTGGGAGTTCGCCCGTAGCGGCTGCGACCGCGTCATTCTGGCCTGCACCGAGCTATCGGTGCTGCAGAAGTACCGAGAGATGCCCGAGATCACCCTCGACGCCATGGACGTCCTGGTGCGTGAATCCATCATCCGTAGCGGCGCTCCCTACCGCCTCTAGCTTCCGACCCGCCAAAAAGGGACAGGTTTATTTTGGTAGGTTTTATCTGGTGAAACAGTAAAGGCCCCGGCTCGTTTGGTGCGAGCCGAGGCCTTTTGCGTTGGGCGGTTGCTGTCGGTGGTGAACTAGAACAGGAAGCCGATGGCGATGAGGGCGATGCTGACGATGAGCACGGCGATGTCCAGGCCCTTGATGGGGTAGCGCTTGTACGAGCTGGTGCGCGTACGCAGATAGAAGCCGCGCTGTTCTGCCGCCAAGGCTGTGGCATCGGTCTTGCCCACGCTCGAGATGAGCAGTGGCACACACAGTGGCAGCATGAGCTTAAGCTTCTTGATGGGGTTCTTGGTGTCGTACTCGACGCCGCGTGCGGTCTGCGCCTCCATGATGGCGTTCATCTCCTGACCAAACACCGGCACAAAGCGCAGCGCCGTGGTAAAGGTGAAGGCATAGCGATACGGCACGTGCAGCACCTCGACGCAGGCGTTGGCAAGGTCGTTGAGCTTGGTCACCATGAGCATGAGGATGAGCGGTAACGCCACACCCAGCAGGCGCAGGCAGGCCTTCGATCCTGTGATGAGGCCCGTGTCGGTGATAAAGCCCCACACCACGTTGCCATCGCGCATAAAGGCCAGCTGGAGCACCAGCATGATAAGCGCGAGCGGAATCAGCAACTTGAGCAGCGAGAACAGACGGTCGACGACGCCGGCATAGGCACCCAGCGCAAGGGTGAGTGCCAAAAAGCCCAGCAGCGCCACGTAGGCGTCGGACAAGAAGATGCCGACGATGATGGCGGCGGCGAGGCCCAGTTTGACGACGGGATTCAGGCGATGCAGCAGCGTATCGCCCGGCATGTAGTCGATGACGTTAACCACGGTGGACCATCTCCTTGGTAATTCGAACGACATCGGTGACTTCGCTCACCTGCGCAAAAGCGGGCGAGACGGAAGATGCCAGACGGCGCGAGAGTTCAATAACCTGGGGAGGCTCCACGTAGGCACGCCGCATGAGATCGATGTTCGAGAATAGCTCGTGCGTGCGGCCGCGGTCGAGGATGCGACCGTCGGCCATTACCACAATGCGCTCGGCAAAATCCGAGACGACTTCCATATCGTGGCAGACCATGATTACGGCGCAGCCACGCTCGGCCATGGTGCGCACCGTTTCCATGACGGTCATGCACTCGCGGTAATCAAGGCCGCTCGTGGGCTCGTCGAGCACGACGATCTTGGGCTCAACCACTACGACGGAGGCAAGCGCCACCATTTGTCGCTGGCCGCGCGAGAGCGAGAAGGGCGCCTCGTCGGCCGGCAAGCCAAAGCGGTCGATGACGAGTTGAGCACGACGCAGAGCCTCGGCACGGTCCATGCCGCCAAGCTCCAAGCCAAAGGCGACCTCGTCGAGCACGGTGTCCTTGCAGATCTGGCGGTCGGGGTTTTGGAAGAGGGTCGCGACCTCGCGGGCGATACGGCTCGTGGGAACGGCTGCGGTATCCAGTCCCGTGACGCGCACGCTGCCCGAGGCGGGCTTAAGCAGGCCTGTGAGCAGTTTGGTGAGCGTGGTCTTGCCGGCGCCGTTTTGGCCGACGATGCCCACGAGCTCGCCAGGATAGAGCGTCAGGCTAAGGTCATGTACGGCGGCGCCGCCATTGGGATAGGCAAACTCAGCATGGTCAAAGGTGAGTACGGGTTCGGCGTCCTTGGCATGAGGGCGCAACGACGGTGCATGCGGGGAACCGGCGGGCGCCTGAGCTTCGATGGCCGCGTGTGCGGGGTCGACGATGCCCGAAATCATGCGCTCGGCCTCATCGACATCCAAGCAGGGGGTACCGCTTACCAGGCCATCGGCCTCGAGGCTATTGAAGATACGCGTGACGCGAGGGCAGTCGACGCCGATGGCACGGAGCTCGTCGGTATGCGCGAAGACCTCGTGTGGCTCGCCCTGCAGCGCAATTTCGCCATGGTTGAGCACGAACACGCGGTTGCAGTACTCCGAGAGCAGAGCGACCTTTTGCTCAACGACGACGATGGTGATTCCAAGTACGCGGTTTGCCTCACGCAGCGTCTCGAAGACCAATGTGGAGCTGGCGGGGTCGAGTGCCGCGGTGGGCTCGTCGAGAACCAAGACGCGCGGACGCATGGCGAGGATGGCGGCGATGGCTACCTTTTGCTTCTGTCCGCCCGAGAGGGTTGCGATCTCGCGGTCGCGCAGGTCGCTGATGCCGACGGTCTCGAGCGTTTCGCTCACGCGCTGCTCGATCAGGTCGTGGGGAACGCCAAAGTTCTCGAGGCCAAAGAGCATCTCGTCCTCGACGACCGAGGCGACCATCTGCGTGTCGATATCCTGCAGCACGCTGCCGACGATCTGTGACACGTCGGTCAGCGAGACCTCGCAGGTGTCATGGCCGTCAACCATGACGGACCCAAAGAACGCGCCGGTGTAGTGGTGGGGCACGGCACCTGACAGGCAGGCGGCAAGCGTGGACTTGCCGGCGCCCGAGGGCCCGATGATGCCGATGAAATCTCCCTTGTTCACGCTGAGCGAGATGTGGCTGAGCGCCTGCTCGGTCTGCGTGCCATAGGAGAACGAGACATCGTCGACGTTGATGATCGTTTCCATGGATACCTTTCATAGTCATTGGGGACAGTCTTAAATGACCAGTTGTTTAAGACCGTCCCAAAAAAGCTCGTTGTTTGGGACGGTCTTTGGTGGTGAAGCACGGAGACGGCTTTACGAGGGGCCCCAGGTTGGCGCGAAAGAGGAACGAAGCGTACTTGGGTACGCGAGCGACGAATGAACGCCAAGATGGGGTGGCTCGTAAAGCCGAACGGGTTAGTTGAGCCTAAGGGCCTTCTGGATGGGCAAGTAGAGGGCGCCGACCAGAATGGCGTTAAAGACGGCGGTCATGGCGACGACGGGCAGCATGGCGGCGGCGAGCTCGCCGACCACGCCGAGCATGGCCATCTTGATGATCATGAAGATGACGCCGGAGACAAAGGTGGTCAGGAAGGTTGCGACAATGGCGATGGCGGGCTTGACCTGACCGTTCTTGCCAGCGGCGTTGACGATGCCGGCCATGAGCATGGCGGCGATGCCCTCGGCGGCAAAATCGATGAACGGCGAAGTGGTGGTGATCTGGATCACGGCAGCCGAGATGAGGCCAATAACGAGCGCCTGGCCGATGTTGGGGCGAACGACCAGGATGGTGAGGCAGAAGGCCGAGATGATGAACTCGGGGCTGATCATGCCGCCCGAGATGCCCGAGATGGCCTTGCCGACGGTGAAGTTGAGGATGAAGCCGGCGGCGAGCAGGATGGCAAGCAGGACGAGGGCGCGGACATCGAGTTTGCCGCGGTCGGCGGTCTGGACGGTGCGGGGCTGGGTGGCGGCGGTGTTCTGAGACATGGTGAAAATCCTTTCGGAAGGGGAGTGCAAGAGAAAAGCGGAGGCGCGTGATGCGAATGCGATCGGGCTCGAGATAGAAAAAGGCCCCCGGTCGAAACCGGAGGCCTTCCAATCACCTAGAGCGCAAAAACAGGCGTGAGGGACTCACTGTCGACCGATCGTATTCGCATCACGCCACCACCAGTTGTTAAGAGACTTCATCGTGTTCTTCATGTCGGTGGCTCCTTTCGTGATGCCATGGCGCGGTCGCACCTAGTTGCTGTTGCGCTGCACTATAGCACAGCAAAGTGTGTGCGGGGAAATCTTATTTGAAAAGATTTCAGGCGGGTTTCCCGTCGGTCAAAAGAGCAGGCTAAGCGGGCGAGGCTGCCATTGCTGCCTTGCCCGCTCAGCTAGGACATGAGGGCCTTAGGCCTTCTTGCGACGATAGATCACGTAGGCGCAGACACCGATGATGACGACGGCGCCAACGGCCATGGCGGCCATGTTGTTGCCCTCGGACTTCTCCTCGGTGACTTCTTCCTCTTCGGCCTCGGGCTCGGCCACGTCCTCATCGGAAAGGGCCTCGTCGGCGTAGGTGATGGACTCGACCAGGCAGTCGTTGTCAGCATCGTAGTCACTCGGGACGAACTCCTCGGAGAAATCGCCCTCCTGGAGGTAGTCGCGCATCTCCTCGAGCATGGCCTTGCACTTAACATAGGTGTTCTTGGTTGCAGCCTTGCCGGCCTTGTTGGCCAGGGCGGTGCGGGCTTCGGTGCCTTCTTCGGCCTGCATGGCCTCGTCGACGGTCAGGTTCTGCTCGATGAGTTCCTTCTGCAGGGCGTCGAGATAGGCGCGGACACCGGTGGCGCAGTGGTCGCGGTTCTCATAGGCGAGCGTGTTGATGTCCATGAGGACGTAGTTGATGGAGTTCTTGGGCTCCTCGTTGTTCACGACGTCTTCCTCTTCGCAGTGATCGAAGGAGACATCCTGATCGCTGAAGTAGGGGCTGACCTCGGTGAGCAGTGCGGAGTAGAGAGGGATGGCGACGGAGAACTCGGCGTTGGAGAGCATCTCCCACTGAATGGTCGCGATCTCGGGATCCATGCCGTGACGGATCTGGAAGGTGTGGATCTCGGTGTTGCGGTTGGAGCCGATGGCATAGGCGCCGTCGGTGTTGGCGTTGAGGCCGGCGACATTCTCGCCGCGAGCGGCGAAGGAACGAATCATCTCAAAGGTGTTCCAGTCGGACTTGCCGGGCTGGAAGAACAGCGGCTGCATCTCGTGGACCAGGGTGCCGGTCGTCGCGCGAGCGTCTTCGCGCTCGTCCTTGACGATCTCGTAGTCGGTGCCCTCAGCAAGCGGAGCCATGAAGTAATCGCGACCCTGGATATAGCGCGACCACTGGTGCATACCGGCCTCGCTGATCTCCTCGCCGTAGGTCTTGGCGACGTCGAACTTGCCGTCGGTGTACTCGGCAAAGCCCTTCTCCTTAGGCATGGACTCAATGCCCTCGGAATGGAGACAGTTCTCGGTGTCATCGAGGTCGACGTTATAGGTGAGGTTGCCGATGTTGGGGTTGAGCGAGGCGATATCATCGGCGAGCTTCATAGCAATCCACTGATGGCCGGAAAGCGCGGCGAACAGCCAAGTCTCGGTGCTGTCGGCGATGATGATCTGGTCGTTGGAGCAGACGCCCTGCTCGTCGATCAGGCTGCCGATGAGCTCGACGCCCTCGCGGGCCGTGGCGCTCTCGCCCAGGATGACGCTGGCATAGCTGTACTCGCCAATGCCAGTCTCCTCGGTGATGGGGTCGGCCTCTTCGGCCTTCTCGTTATAGGAGGTGCTTAACGTGGCAGAGCAGGAGACGCCCTTCTCGTTGATGCCGGCCTCGGAATATGCGTCGTAGCGATCTTCCCACTGCGAGGGGTTGTCGCGAACGAAAGTGTAGCGGTAGGTTGCGCCCTTGGACTTGTACTCAAAACCGGACTCGACCGAGGTGTACTTGTTGCCGTCCTTGTGTGCGGGCTCAATGCCAAAGTGCTTGATATAGCGCGGACCGAAGTCCTCGGAACGGCCGTAGTACGTGTTGCCGTCTGCCGTGAGCTTGCTGCCCATGTAGATCTGGGTGCAGGCGAGTGCCGAAGTCGGCATGGCCATGATGGCCGCTGCTCCAAACGCAAGGCCGCAGCCGAGCTTTTTGAGCGTGTTGACAGGATGAGTTAACCTCATAATCCCTCCCAACCGTTGAAACCCCGCGGAACCGTGCAGGATTTCAGCTAATAAATACATCTATTAGCCTATCGGAAGTCTAAAGAGTATTCATCTAATTCGATGAAATACTCGATGAGCGTCCCAAAATATGCGATGAACGGATAAGAATACTCATTTCGTAGCTTTACTTAAATAAAGGCACCCTGCAATTACTGTACCTGAATAAAGCGTCTTGCACAGGGCGCAAAGAAAATCCCCCGCTGTTTGGCAAATGCATAAACAGCAGGGGAGACGATAATTGGATGAATATCATACCAATGTGGAATTACTTCTTTCGACGGTGGATCACGTTGATCGCATAGCCGACGAGCATGGCCAAGACGATGACAATAAAGCCGATCAGGGGATTGTCGTTCATGGGGTCCTCCTATTTACCAAGCGGTGAGAATTCATCGACGATGAGGTCGAGGCATTGCGGAAGTGCGCGGGCACCAAAGACGCCCGAGTTGCTGGAGATGATCTCGCCATCGAACTGCATGCCCAGCGACGGGGTGCAGGTGATCTTGGCTTCCTTGGTCTGGATGATCTTGAACTGCGGGCGCCCGAGTACCTTGCCGGCGGGGTCGAGTGCGGCGGTGATCACAGTCGGTAGAAGCTGCACAGTTTTTACGGGTTCGATGACCGCAATGTCGACCATGCCATCGTTCATGCGGCAGTCGGGGAACAGGTTGATGTCGTTTTGGATGACCGAGGTGTTGCCGGCCATGCAGCAGATGCCATCGAGCTCCTTGACAATGCCGTCGTGCTCAATGGTAAAGTGCGCCACCGTGGGGTTGGGCGTGGCGAGCGCGGAGAGGAAGTAGGCGATCTCGCCGATATCGTTTTTGGTGGGGGCGGCCTTCATCATGATCTCGGCGTCGAAGCCCGAGCCGGCGATGATGATAAAGCCGTGGCGCTTCTCGTTGCCGTTCTCGTCGAGCCAAAAGAGCTCGCCCATGTCCACTTTGACCGTGCGACCGGCGCGGCAAGCCTTGGCGAGCGCCGCTGCCTCGGGGGCATTACCGATGTTGTTAAAGAACAGGCAAGCCGTGCCGGAGGGGAAGACGAGCGTGGGGACACCGCACCCGCGCATCTGGTCGAGCACGTTGGAGACGGTGCCGTCGCCACCCGAAACGACCACGCGATCAAACTCGCGCACGTCCGCCACGGCGTCCTCGGGCTCCATGCCATCGCCGATAAAACGCATCACGACCTCGTCGCCGCCCTGCGCGAGGGCGTGCGTGAATGCGTAAATTTCATCTGAGCTGGGGCCCGATGCCGGGTTGTGGATGATAAGGCAGCGCATACTTACGTTCCCGTTCTGTGACTAACCGAGTATAGTTGTAAGGCAATGCCGATATCCTACCCGTGTTTTTCGGGCCTAACCTTATTCGATGGGTTGATATGTACATTTCCACACATCAGGCTCTACTCGACTTTTGCCAGCGCGCCCGTGAGTTCAACGCAATTGCCGTCGATACCGAGTTTTTGCGCGAGCGCACGTTCCATCCGCGTCTGTGTTTGGTTCAGATTGCTACCCCTGCCGAGAGCGTAGCGGTCGATCCCCTGGTGATCGACGACCTATCGCCGCTGGCCGAGCTTATGGCCGACGAGAGCGTGACCAAAGTCTTTCACGCCTGCTCGCAGGATATGGAGGTCATGCTTCATACCGTAGGCGCACTGCCGCGACCGATTTTTGACACACAGGTTGCCGCCGCCTTTTTGGGCGAGCGCCAGCAGATTTCGTATGGCGCGCTCGTGCAGACGTTTTGCGGCGTCTCGCTGCCCAAGACCGAGTCGCTGACCGACTGGTCGCGCCGCCCGCTGACCGATAAGCAGATTGAGTACGCGATCGATGACGTCAAGTACCTGATCGTCGCCTATACCGAGATGATGAGCCGCCTGCGCGAGCTGGGCCGCGTGGACTGGGTGCTCGACGAGCTACGTCCTCTGGCCGATGAGTCGCACTACCGTGCCGATCGCCACGAGGCGTTCCGCAAGGTCAAGCGCATCAATTCGTGCAGCCGTCACCAGCTGGGAATCGCGCGCGAGCTCGCCGCTTGGCGCGAGGACCGCGCCGAGCGGCGCAACATCCCGCGCAAGTGGGTCATGTCCGACGACACACTGCTTGCGCTCGTTAAGCGCAATCCCGTGCGCGTTGAAGAGTTCCGCAGCATTCGCGGTACCGATCAGTTGGGGGAGCGCGACGTGGACGGTGCGCTCATGGCCATCAAGCGTGGCGCAAGCTGCCCGCACGATCGCCTGCCGCTCTTGGTGCGCGGGCATCGCCAGATCTCTCCGGAGCTGGAGAGCGTGACGGATCTCATGTACGCGCTCATCCGCCTGGTTGCCGAGCGCTCGGGCGTGGCGACCTCGGTCATTGCCTCGCGCGATGACCTGGCCGACTATATTGAGCACCCCGAGCAGAGCCCCCTGCGCGAAGGCTGGCGCTTTGAGCTTGTGGGCTCGCGTCTGGACGATCTGCTTTCCGGCAATATGGGGCTGACGGTGAAGGACGGCAAAATCGAGCTTTTGTAGTCATATAGTTACGCGGTTTTACCAAACGCTGTAAACGTTCTAGAGCGGCAATGCCAAAACATCGATGGCGTCTCGTTGGCTGGGCGAGTGGGTAGAATGCCTCCAACGTGTAACTCGATTCGGAGGAATTCGCATGCCTTATTACTATGGATACGGCTTTGGCATCGACCCGCTGTACCTGCTGGTTGTTCTTGTCTGCACGGTGATTGGTCTTGCCGCACAGAACTATATCAACTCGACGTACAAAACCTGGTCCAAGGTTCGCTCGGACGGCGACACGGGCGCCACGGTCGCTCGCCGCATGCTCGACGCCAACGGCTGCAACGCCGTGGGTATCAAGGGTGTCGCCGGCGAGCTCACCGACCATTACAACCCGCAGGACAATAACCTGTATCTCTCGGATGCCAACCGTTCGGGCGGGTCGGTCGCAAGCGTTGCCGTCGCCTGCCACGAGGCGGGCCATGCCGCCCAGCGTCAAAGCGGTTACGCCATGATGAAGGTTCGCACCGCCCTCGTGCCGGTCGTCAACTTTACCCAGAACACCTGGACCATCGTGTTGCTCTTGGGCCTGTTTATGAACATCGCGGGACTCACGACCCTCGCACTGATCTTCTTCTCGTTTAGCGTGCTGTTCCAACTGGTTACGCTGCCGGTTGAGATTGATGCCAGCCGGCGTGCCGTGGCGTATATTGAGCAGTCGGGTATGAGCTCCAAGCAGGTCAACGGTGCCAAGAAGGTGCTGACGGCCGCCGCGCTTACCTATGTGGCTGCGGCGCTCACCTCGATTATTCAGCTGCTCTATCTTATGGCTCGCTACAACAGAAACTCCAACCGATAACAAATGGGACAGGCAGGCGCCGCGGGGATTCGTGTCCCCGCGGCGCTGTACTATGTGTTGGACTTGAATTTGCGCAGGGCCGGAGCCCATGTGCACGATGACGAAAGGAGGCTGCGTGGCGGGCTGGAATCTAACCGGCAATGCCGTTTCCGCCGAGTTCGACGGTTCGGACGATCAGGAGCGCAAGGAGCTCAGCGTGAGCCAGGCGGTGGAGATCGCCGCCGGCGCGCTCGATGCCATTCCGCAGCTGAGCGTTTTGGGCGAGGTCACGGGTTTTCGTGGTCCCAACGCCCGAAGCGGCCACTGCTACTTTCAGATCAAGGACGACTCGGCGGCCGTCGACTGCATCATCTGGAAGGGCGCCTATCTCAAGCGCACGTTCGATCTGCGCGACGGCATGCAGGTGAGCTTTAAGGGCAGCTTCAATCTCTATAAGGCCACGGGCCGCATGAGCTTTGTCGCTCGCTCGTTTTCGCTGGCGGGGGAGGGTCTGCTGCGTCAACAAGTGGCGCAACTGGCCGAAAAGCTACGCCGCGAGGGCCTGATGGACGAAGCGCGTAAGCGCCGCATCCCGGTGTTTTGCTCCCGCGTGGCGGTCGTTACCTCGCTTTCGGGTGCCGTAATCGACGACGTCAAGCGCACATTGCGTCGTCGCAACCCGCTCGTCGAGCTCGTCTGCGTGGGCGCTAAGGTTCAAGGCGAGGGTGCGCCGGCCGAGCTTATTGAGGGCCTGCGCCGTGCCGCCGCCATCACGCCAGCGCCCGACTGCATCTTGCTGGTGCGCGGCGGCGGCTCCTTCGAGGACCTCATGACCTTCAACGACGAGGAGCTTGCCCGTGCGGTGGCGGCTTGTCCTGTGCCCGTGGTGACCGGCATTGGCCATGAGCCCGATACCTCGATTTGCGACATGGTGAGCGACCGCCGCGCCTCCACGCCCACGGCGGCGGCAGAATCGGTGGCGCCGGCTATGACGGAGTTGGCCGATGTGCTCGAGGCGCGCCATCAGCGTCTGGGTGCCGCGATGGCATCGATGATTGGGTCGAATCAGGTTGATCTGGAGATGCTCGACCAGCGCGGTCGCCGCGCCTGGGATACCTATACGGCCCGCTTGGGCGATGCGCTCGATGCGGCTGCGTGCCGCCCGTGCCTCAACGACCCAACGTTTATGGTCGAGCGTCGCGAGTCTGAGCTTGCCCTGACGGCCGATCGCCTGTCGGGCGCCATAGTACGCTCGGTCGGGACATTCCGCTCCAACTTTGAGCGCCTGCCCGAGCGTCTGGTTGCAAGCACCTCGGGGCTCGATGGCAAGCGCCATGCGCTCGCGCTTGCGAGTTCCCGTCTGGAGCATCAGGGGCGCACGATGCTCAACAAGCCCGCGTCCGACCTGGGCCGTGCGGCAGCCTCGCTAGATGCCCTGTCGCCGCTCAAGGTGCTTGCCCGTGGTTATTCCATCGCGTACAGCGATGATGGGGTGGCCACGAGCGCCAAGACCTTTAAGGCCGGTGACGCCATCCGCGTGCGCATGGCAGACGGCAACGTGACGGCAACGGTCGATACGGTCGAGTAGGCCGCGTTTCATAGCGATAAACCTTTAGGAAAGGAAACAGATATGGCAGAGAAAACCCCGGTCGAGCAGCTTACGTACAAGCAGGCTTCGCAGGAGTTGGAGCTCATCATCCGCAGCTTGGAGTCGGGCGATATGGAGCTCGAGGAGTCGCTCGAGAGCTATACCCGCGGCGTCGAGCTCCTCAAGAGCCTGCGCACCCGCCTGTCCGATGCCGAGCAGAAGGTCTCGGTGCTTCTTAAGGACGTCGACGGCAACGACGTGCTCGCCGACGGCGAAGCCGCCAACACCGACGACAACCTCTCGTTCTAACCATCCCGACCAAATATAATTACCTTGGTCTGTGAGAAAGGAACCAACCATGTGCGATTGCATCTTCTGCAAAATTGCCAACCACGAGATCCCCTCGACCGTTGTCTATGAGGACGACCAGGTCATCGCCTTCGACGACCTCAATCCCCAGGCGCCGGTCCATACGCTCGTGATCCCCAAAAAGCACTACAGCGATATCGCCGATAACGTGCCGGCCGAGACCATGGGTGCAATGGCTCACGCCATCCAGGAGGTCGCTAAGGCCAAGGGCTTGGCGGACGGTTTCCGCGTCATCTCCAACAAGGGCGTCAACGCCGGCCAGACCGTCATGCACTTCCATATGCACGTCCTCGGCGGCAAAAACCTGGGCGAGAACCTCATCTGAGGGCGCTTCTTCCTTGCAATGAAACGGAAGCTCAAGCACCGATAACTTATATATCAACGCAATAAACCCGAGCGCGAGGGCGTTTGGGTTTATTATTGAAGCGTATGTAACCTGGCGGCGCCACACCGCCTGTTAGTAGGGAGACACATGAACGTTCTGGTCGTCAACGCAGGATCTTCGACCCTTAAGTATCAGGTCATCGATACCAAGTCCCACAAGGTGTCCGCAAAGGGCTCCTGCGAGCGCGTCTGCTTTACCGGCGGTACCTTCACCCACGCTGCCAACGGTTCCAAGAAGGTGACCGAGAACATCGAGTTCCCCGACCACAAGGTCGCCATCGAGGTCGTTCTGAAGGACCTCGAGGCCAACGGCGTCAAGATCGAGGGCATTGGTCACCGTATCGTTCAGGGTGGCTGGTACTTTGGTGATTCCTCCCTCGTCGACGAGGACGTCCTCGCCAAGATCCGCGAGGTCGCCCCGCTGGCGCCGCTGCACAACAACCCCGAGGCCAACGTTATCGAGTACTGCCTGGAGCAGTATCCCGATCTGCCCAACGTTACGGTCTACGACACCGCTTTCCACTTCAACATGCCCGAGGTCGCCAAGACCTACGCCCTTCCCAAGGATGTTTGCGACAAGCTGCACATCCGTAAGTACGGCGCCCACGGCACCAGCTACCGCTACATCTCCAAGAAGGTCGCCGAGATGACCAACGGCGAGGCCCGCAAGGTCGTCGTGTGCCATATCGGCTCCGGCGCTTCCCTGTGCGCCATCGAGGATGGCAAGTGCATGGACACCACCATGGGTCTCACCCCGCTCGACGGCGTCATGATGGGCACCCGCTGTGGCTCCATCGACCCGGCTACCGTGTGCTACCTGCAGCGCGAGGGCGGCTACACCTTCGATGAGGTCGATGAGATGATGAACAAGAAGTCCGGCCTTTTGGCCGTGACCGGCGGCAAGACCAACGACTGCCGTAACGTCGAGGAGCTCGCCGCTGCTGGTGACCCCGAGGCTCAGCTCGCCTTCGATATGTTCGTCTACAAGATTGCCGCCAAGGCTGCCGAGATGGCTACTTCTATGTGCGGTATGGACACGCTCGTCTTCACCGCCGGCATCGGCGAGCACGCTCCGGCTGTCCGCGCTGGCGTGGCCGACCGTCTGGCCTTTATGGGCGTCAAGATGGACCATGCCCGTAACGCCCTGCGTGGCGATGGCGCTTGGTGCCTGTCTGCCAAGGATTCCAAGGTCAAGATTTTCGTCATCCCCACGGACGAGGAGTTCATGATCGCTTCCGACGTCGAGCGCATCGTCAACGGCAAGTAATTGCAAGAGGGGAGGGGCTGGACGACCAAGTGCCGTTCAGCCCCTCTTTTGCGCTCGTTGGGCGATATGCCTGATAGCTATTTATTAAGATGTGATAACTTCTTATTAAAATGCGGTCGCCTTAAGAGGTCTGCGTCGACCGTATTGCACTGCAAAGGAGTCTCATGAACGTACTTGTTGTCAACGCCGGCAGCTCAAGCCTTAAATATCAGCTTCTGGATACCGATACCCGCGAGGTTTTCGCCAAGGGCAACTGCGAGCGTATCGGCTCGGACATGGGTATCTTTGGTCATTCCGAGAACGGTGGCGCCAAGCAGACCGAGGAGGTTCCCTTCCCCGATCATCGCTCTGCTATCGCTTGCGTGCTCGAGGAGCTCGAGAAGACCGACTTTACGATCGATGGCATTGGGCATCGTATCGTTCAGGGCGGCTGGCACTTCGATGATTCCGCAGTTGTCGACGACGAGGTTATGGCCAAGATTCTTGAGGTGGCACCGCTTGCTCCGCTGCACAACTACGGCGAGGCCGCAGCGATTGAGTATTGCCGTGAGAAGTATCCGGAGCTGCCCAACGTGGCGGTCTTCGACACCTCGTTCCACATGACCATGCCCGAGGTTGCCTACACTTACGCCCTGCCCAAGGACGTGTGCGACAAGTATCATGTGCGCAAATATGGCGCCCACGGAACGAGTCATCGTTACGAGTGGATGATGGCCAAGGAGATCCTGGGCTCGCGCTGCCACCGTCTGCTTTCGTGCCATTTGGGTAACGGTGCTTCGCTCGCTGCTATCGAGGACGGCGTGTGCCGCGACACCACGATGGGCCTCACGCCGCTCGACGGCCTGATGATGGGCACTCGCTGTGGTTCCATTGACCCGGCCACCGTGTGCTACCTCCAGCGCGAGGGAGGCTACAGCTATCAGGAAGTTGATGACATGATGAACAAGCAGTCTGGTCTGCTTGCCATCTCGGGCATCTCCAACGACGCCCGCGACATCCGTACACGCGCCTCCGAGGGCGACGAGCGCTGCCTGCTCGCCTTCGATATGTTCGCCTACAAGGCCATGCAGCAGGCCGGCTCCATGATCGCTTCCATGGCGGGCGTGGACACCATCACCTTTACCGCCGGCATCGGCGAGAACGACTGGTCGATCCGCAAGGCCTTCTGCGACTGCTTTGAGTGGCTGGGCGTACGCATCGACAACAACAAGAACCGCGAGGCCGTGGGCAACGGCCCGCAGGTCATCAGCGCCGCCGGTTCCGCCGTCACGGTCATGGTCATCCCCACCGACGAGGAATACATGATCGCCCACGATGTCGAGCGTCTGACCAAGAACAACTAACGCACGCATTTGCAAGTAAACGAAAGGCCTCCAGAGCAACAGCTCCGGAGGCCTTTTTTACTAGCAGGCGGACGGCGGAAACCCCATCCCATTTCGAGCGCAAATACTGGGACACGCTTTCCGGTTGAGGCACGTTGCGGAAAGTGCGACCCACAATAAAGCAAAATTCCGTCCCAAAGTTTCCCAAACAGGCCCCAAGCGGAAGCCACATCCCACAATTCGCCTCCAAACTGGGATGTAGTTTCCGGCACAACAACCGCCGAAGCCCACCGGCCTTTCAATCTCCAAAGTGATCATCATCAGCAACGCCTGCGCTCCCAGCAACGGCACCCATCCATTCAGATTTTCAGCCCCAGCTCGTAGCCAAGCCGCCGTCCACTCCAGATGCCCTGAATGCCATGTGACGGCAGGGACCCTACAGGGTAAAGCTCTGAAAATATTCCGCAGGACGCATGAAACCCCCGCCGCACGAAGTGCGCAGCGGGGGTTTCATGCATGTCCGAGGACGTTTTCAGAGCTTTACCCTGTAGGGTCCCGAGGGGATATGTACGCTACTCAGCCATCTGAGCCTGGACGGCGGTGATGGCCACGACACCCACGATGTCGTCGGCAGAGCAGCCGCGCGAAAGGTCGTTAACCGGCTTGGCGATGCCCTGCAGGATGGGGCCGTAGGCGTCGGCGCCGGCGAAGCGCTGGACCAGCTTGTAGCCGATGTTGCCGGCCTCGAGGTCGGGGAATACGAGCACGTTGGCCTTGCCGGCGACAGAGGAGCCGGGAGCCTTGAGCTGGGCGACGGTGGGGACGATAGCGGCGTCGAGCTGCAGGTCGCCATCGATGGCGAGTTCGGGAGCCTTCTCCTTGCAGAACTTCACGGCCTCTTGGACCTTCTTGGCGACCTCGCCGCCGGCGGAGCCCATGGTGGAGTAGGAGAGCATGGCCACGTGCGGCTCGACGCTGCCCATAAAGGTGGACCAGGAGTGAGCGGAGGCGATGGCGATCTCGGAGAGCTCGTCGGAGGACGGGTTGATGTTGAGGCCGCAGTCGGCGAAGATCAGCGTACCGTCGGTGCCGAACTGCGGGGTGTCGGTGCACATCACGAAGAAGGCCGAGACCAGCTTGGTACCCGGGGCGGTCTTAAGGATCTGCAGCGCGGGGCGCAGGGTGTCGGCGGTGGAGTGGCAGGCGCCGGAGACCAGGCCGTCGGCGTCACCCATCTTGACCATCATGGTGCCAAAGTAGGTGGCGTCCATCACCTGGGCGCGAGCCTGCTCGATGGTGACGCCCTTCTTGGCGCGGAGCTCGGCAAACTTCTGCGCGTACTCCTCGTGCTTCTCGGCATTGCGCGGATCGATGACGGTGGCGCCGGGAACGTTGATCTCGTCGGGGTTGCCCAGGATGACGATCTTTGCCAGGCCCTCCTCGATGATCTTGGTGGCCGCGACGATGGTGCGCGGATCCTCGCCCTCGGGCAGGACGATCGTCTTAAGGTCGGCCTTGGCGGCAGACTTCATACGGTTAAGGAAATCGCTCATGTTACTCCTTACAAGCGTTTCACTAAGCTCCAGGCGCCCGGCTGTTCACGAATAAACCCGCTGCTAGCGGGTTTACCTTTCAATTATGTACGCCGCGGTGCTTGAGCTTTCCTTGTGTGGCAAGCTCATTATAGGACGCATTAGCGCTATAATCGCTCTGATAAATATGTCTCGAAGAATGTTCGAGAAAAGCCCAGCTAACGAGCCCGTGGCTTTTGACAAGGAGTATCGATGCAGATTACCTCAGGCCTGCCTGAAGGCTTTAACGCCGGCGCGTACGACATGATTGTCGTCGGTGCTGGATATGCCGGTGCCGTTTGCGCCCGCCGTCTTGCCGAGACCATCGGCTATCGTGTTGCCGTTTTGGAGCGCCGTAGCCACATTGCGGGCAATGCCTATGACTGCACTGACGAGGCCGGAATCCTGATCCACGAGTACGGTCCGCATATCTATCACACCTTTAACGAGCGCGTGCACAATTTCCTGTCGCGCTTTACCAAGTGGACGGATTATCAGCACAAGGTGCTCGCCAACATCAACGGCACCCTTATGCCCGTGCCCTTCAACCACGCGAGTCTCAAGCTCGCCTTTGGTGACGAGCGCGGCGAGGAGCTGTATCAGAAGCTCGTGGAGACCTTTGGCAAGGATGTCAAGGTGCCCATTATGGAGCTGCGTAAGAAGAACGACCCCGACTTGGCCGAGGTCGCTGATTACGTCTACGAGAACGTCTTTTTGCATTACACCATGAAGCAGTGGGGCCAGACGCCCGACCAGATTGATCCCTCGATCACCGGCCGTGTTCCCGTCTTTGTGGGCGATGATGACCGCTACTTCCCGCAGGCTCCCTTCCAGGGCATGCCGCAGGACGGCTATACCGCGCTGTTTGAGCATATGCTCGACCACGATCTGATTGATGTGTTCTGCGACGTGGACGCCCGCGACCTCTTCGAGATCGACGAGACCACCGTCAAGATCGACGGTAAGGTCTATGGCGGCGAGATCGTCTACACCGGTCCGCTCGACGAGCTGTTCAATCTCGACCTGGGCGCCCTGCCGTACCGTACGCTCGACATGAAGTTCGAGACGCTCGATATGGATCAGTTCCAGCCCGTGGGCACCGTCAACTACACCACGAGCGAGGATTACACGCGCATCACTGAGTTCAAGAATATGACTGGCCAGGTCCTGCCCGGCAAGACCACCATCATGAAGGAATACTCCAAGGCCTATACGCCCGGCTCGGGTGAGACGCCGTACTACGCCATTCTTGAGCCCGAGAACCGTGAGCTCTATGAGCGCTATCTTGAGCGCGTCCAGAACCTGACGAACTTCCACCCGGTGGGTCGTCTGGCCGAGTATCGTTACTACGATATGGACGCTGTGACCAATTCCGCCCTCGATCTTTCGGATGAGATTATCGCCTGCCATGCATAAAGTCATAACATTCGGTATTCCCTCGTATAACGCCGCCAAGGACATGGACCATTGCATCACCTCTATCTTGGAGGGGAGCAATTACGCCACCGATATCGAGATTATCGTAGTGGACGACGGCTCCAAGGACGAGACGGCCGATAAGGCCGACGAGTGGGAGGCACGTTATCCCGGTATCATTCGCGCGGTGCACCAGGAGAACGGCGGCCACGGTATTGCCGTCCTTTCGGGTCTGCGCGAGGCACAGGGCACCTACTACAAGGTCGTCGACTCGGATGACTGGCTCGATGCTGCGGCTCTTTCGACTATACTGTCGATTCTGCGTGGCTTTGAAGAGCGTGACCAGCGCGTTGACCTGTTTATCTCGAACTACGTGTACGAGAAGGTTTACGAGGGCACGCATACCGCTATTGGCTACAAATTTGCCCTGCCGCGCAAAAAGATCTTTTCCTGGGATCAGATCGGTCATTTCCGCCTGGACCAGAACCTACTCATGCACAGCCTGTGCTATCGCACGGATGTGCTGCGCGAGTCCAACCTTCCCATGCCGCCGCACACGTTCTATGTGGACAACATCTACGCCTACGTGCCGCTACCGCGTTGCAAGACCATGTACTACGCCGACATCGACCTCTACCGCTACTTTATCGGTCGCGAAGGCCAGAGCGTCAACGAGGCAACGATGGTCAAGCGTCTGGACCAGCAGTTCCGTGTTACACGTATCATGATGGAGTCGTACCATCTGTACAGCGATGTTGAGTCGTCGCGCTTGCGTTCGTACATGATGGGGTACTTCACCATGATGATGGCGATTTGCTCGGTGCTCACCAAGCTTTCCGAGGAAGATTGCGCCGACGAGCGCCTAAAGACGCTGTGGAATGATTTGAAGGCCTATGACGAGCGCATGTATCGTCGTGCCCGCTACGGCGTGGTCGGGTTCTTCACCAATCTGCGCGGTCGTGCCGGTGACAAAACCACACTCGGCCTATACCGTCTTGCCTCAAAGATCTTCAAATTCAACTAGCTGCTGAGTAATCGCTGCTGATAGGTTGACTGGGCCCCTTGGCCTTTAGTTTGCTACTGCGAACAGTCCTGCTCGCACGGAAAGCACATTAAGTGCTTTCCGGCTCGTGCGGAACTTGTATCAAACTAAAGGCCAAGGGGCCTCTGCTATAAGAATCGATTGTCAGGTTATTTGAATTTGAAGATCTTCGACGCGCGGTACACAGGGGCCTGGGCTGAAAAGAATCTGGTTGGTAGGTTGCCCGGTGGGGCTTGGTTATGTTTGTCGCGAGTTCCGCACGAGCCGAAGAGCACTTAATGTGCTCTTCGTGCGAGCCAGGACTGTAGAGCAGCAAACATAACCAAGGCCCACCGGGCAACCGGACGAGCTAGTTTACTTTGCGGCACCGGGGATGCCGTGGGAGGTTTTGGCGGTTTTGGCTCCGTTTACGATGGCAGTTTCCAGGGCCCTTACTGCGAGCATGCCCAGCAGGTCTAGGGGAACGGTGGCGCTTGCCTGGGCGCCCAGTTTGCCGCTGGCGAGGGTGTAGATAGTGTCGCCGTCGTTGGTGGTGTGCGTGGGACGGATGGCGTGTGCGTAGGCGTCTGCAGCCATCTGGGAGACCTTGGTGGCTTGTGCCTTAGTGAGTTCCACGTTGGTGACGATGCAGCTGATGGTGGTGTTGGTGCGGTCGAGCGGCATCTGCATGGATCCGGCGGCGGCAAAGGCTGCGAGTTCCATGTCGACGATCTGGTCGCTATCGGCTGCGGCGCGCATACCGGCGACCCACTCGCCGGTGAAGGGGTCGACAACGTTGCCGCAGGCGTTGACCGAGACCACGGCGCCCACCTTGATGGGGCCGAGCGCCACGGCGGCAGCGCCAAGGCCGGCCTTCATGCAGGTAGCGGGGCCCATGAGCTTACCCACGGTAGCGCCCGTGCCGGCGCCTACGTTGCCCTGTTCGAGCTTGGTGGGGGTGTTGTCGAGTGCTTCGCGCACGGCGGCGATGCCGGCCTCAATGTCGGGGCGAACGGTGGGGTTACCAAAGGCGAGGTCGAAGATACAGCTCGAGCACACGATAGGCACCTGCGTGGGGCCGACGGGAAGGCCGATGCCGCGGCTCTCAAGCTCGCGAGCGACGCCGCTTGCAGCCTCGAGGCCAAAGGCCGATCCGCCCGAAAGGCAGACGGCGTGGACCTTGTCGACGGTGTTCTCAGGTCGCAGCAGGTCGGTTTCGCGCGAAGCGGGAGCACCGCCGCGAACGTCAACACCGCCGGTGGCGCCCTCGGGTGCCACGATTACGGTGCAACCGGTGCCGGCCTCCTCGTCCGTATAGTTGCCATAGCAAAAGCCATCGACATCGCAGACGTCAATGGCCTCGAGCAGTGTATCCATGTTTAACTCCTATCGGTTTTCCGCCGCGCCTTGTGCCCGGTCGGGATCCGTACGGTACGCCAAAATTGTAGGCGCTGGGGGACACCCGGCGCCAGATGCAATTACGAGAGTTTTTGAATGGCACGTGCGAC
The DNA here is from genome assembly GCA_018376265.1 of Collinsella sp. GTDB lineage: Bacteria > Actinomycetota > Coriobacteriia > Coriobacteriales > Coriobacteriaceae > Collinsella. Next base: position 5,665 of record JAHABQ010000012.1, on the reverse strand, counting down.
GCGGGCGATGGGTAGGCCCACCACGTTATAGAAGTCGCCCGAAATATCGTGCACGAGCATGCGGCCGCCTGTGCCCTGGATGCCGTAGGCGCCTGCCTTATCCATGGGCTCACCAGAGGTGACGTAGTGCTCGATCTGCCCGTCGGTAAGCTCATAGAACGTCACGTCGGTCACATCGACAAACGACAGGCTCTCGGCGGCATGCGGGGCGGCAGTATCGCCTGCCTTAACGATGCAGACGCCGGTTGCGACCTGGTGCGTGCGGCCCGAAAGCTCACGGAGCATGGTGCGCGCCTCGTCCTCGGTTGCCGGCTTGCCCAGAATCTTGCCGTCAAAGGTGACGATGGTGTCGGCCGCGACCGTCAGCTCATTGGGCTCGGCATACTCGGCAGCAACGGCAGCCGCCTTGGCGCGTGCCAAGCGCTCGACAAGTGTGAGCGGGGCCTCGCCGTCGAAGGGAGTCTCGTCGATTTCTGCGGGAATCACGCGAATGTCATACCCTGCCTCGCGCATCAACTCGATGCGGCGCGGTGATTGCGAAGCCAAAATCATAGTTGGATGCCCTCGGCGACCTTCTCGACAGCCTTGTCGCCGGCGAGCGTGCGCAGCAGTTCAAGCGCAAAGGGGAGCGACTGGGCCATGCCGCTGGCGGTGATGATGTTGCCGTCTTGCGTAACCTTCTCGCCGGTATAGGCGCCCTCGGGGAAGCTTTTCTCAAAGCCAGGGAAGCACGTGGCATGGTGCCCCTCGAGCAGGTCGAGCTCGCCCAGGATAAACGGGGCGGCGCAGATGGCGGCGACGTGCTTGGTCGCGGCGAACTCGCAGACCACGTCGCAGACGCGCTGATCTGCGCGCAAGTTGGTGGCACCGGGCAGGCCGCCGGGCAGCACGACGCAGTCGTACTCGTCAAAGTTGATCTCATCAAAGAGTGCATCGCAGGTCACGGGGATCTGCAGCGAGCTTACGACCTCACGCGTGGGCATAATCGAGACGAGCGTGGCACGCACGCCGCCGCGACGCATGACATCGACCATGGTCAAGCATTCAATAGTTTCAAAGCCATCGGCGGCGAGAACGGCAACGCTGGGCATGAGGGTTCCTTTCATAGGCGGCATACAATTAGCCGTCTTATACCCCGAAGACCTCCGCTTGCCACGCTCGATTTCCCAATGATTTTTCTGAGCAATGATTAAGTGGCTAGTTGCGCTTGAGGTGGACGACGGTCTCGCAGTGGAAGGTTTGTGGGAACAGATCGACTGGCGTGATCTTTACGGGGGAGAAGGTGCCTTCTTCGACAAAGCGTTTGAGATCGCGCGCCAGGGTGGCCGGGTCGCAGCTCACGTAGGCGACATCGCGGGCACTCGTGCTGGCGATAAGGTCGATCGCCTCGGGGGCGAGGCCTGCGCGCGGCGGGTCGACCACCAAGATGTCGGCATCCTGGTCGGGGAACTCGCGCACCGCGTCTCCGCCGATGACGTCGACGTTATCAAGCTTGTTGATTTCCAGGTTACGGCGTAGATCGCGCACGGCGGGGCCGTAGGCCTCGACGGCAGCGACAAAGTCGCAGCGGCGGGCGAGCGGCAGGGTAAAGGTGCCGGCACCGCAGTACAGGTCCACGGCAAGCTCGTCTTCCTGCGGGTCGAGCGCTTCCATGACAAGCTCGATCAAAATCTCGGCACCCTTGGTGTTGACCTGGAAAAAAGACGGGGCAGACAAGCGCATCTGACCCTCGGCGATATTCTCGGTCCATGAGCCCTCTCCGGCGAGCATTTCGACCTTGGAGACACGGCGGGCCTTCTTTTCGCCCTTGCTCATCACGCGCACGATGCTCGTGGGATGAGCGGCGTCCGCCAGCACGCGGGAGACCTGCGAGCGCGGAAAAGAGCCTGTGGGCGTCCAGAGTGCGACCTCGAGTGCCTTGGTGCGGCGCGATGCGCGAATGCCCACGCGTTCGAGCCCCAAGTCATGGCTGCCGCTTAGATAGTTGAGTGCGCCGACGACCGATTTGAGTGCCTTGGGGAAGCGTTTGTCGAACAACGGGCACGAATCGACGGTCACGATCTTGCGAGGATCGACACCGTGCATGCCAAGACGCACGCGGCCGTTTACAACGGTCGGCTCGAGTTCGATTTTATTGCGGTAGCCCCAATCATCCTTGGTGTGGCGGATGGGTTGCACCAGTTCATCGACTTGATCGGGGCTGAACTTGCCGATACGCTCGAGCGTGGAGCGCAGATTTTGCTCCTTGGCGGCGAGCTGTGCCGTGCGTGAGAGATTGCCCCACGAGCAGCCGCCGCAGATGCCCACGAAGGGGCAGGGAGGCTGAATGCGATCGGGGCTTGGCTCCAGAATCTCGGTGGTGCGGGCACGCATGAACGACTTGCCGTCCTGTACGACCTCGGCCTCGACGGTGTCGCCTGCCACGGCGCCCTGCACAAAGACGGCCTTGCCGTTGTCGGCGTGTGCCAGCCCGTCGGCGCCGTAGGTCATCGATTCTATAGTGAGCTTCATATTCCTGCCTGTCATTCGCGTTGTTGTTCGCACCATGGTAGCAGGGAAAAGCGCCCCGCATCCGAGGCTTTCCTCAAATGCGGGGCGCTTCTACAAACTGCTTCTACAAACGACTATTTCGTCTTGCCGGTAATGAGCGTCTTAAGACCCAGGCCGATCAGGCCCAGGCCTATGCGCACGCGACCGGGGCGATGGCGCTCGATGGCCTTGGTCTTGCCGGCGGGCTTATCGCGACGGGCGCTCGTCTCGGATACGGGCTTGGTGACCTGCGGCTCGGGCTGAGGTGCAGGTGCAGGTGCAGGCTCGGGCTCAATGACGGTCGCCTGGACCTCTTGGACCTTGGGTGCTACTGGCTGCGGCTCGGCCTCGGAGGCAGGTTCCGCCTCAATGACGGGCCCGGGCGCGGCCTCGGCGTTGCGATAGGCGCGCTCCAGCAGGGCTTCCTGTGAGTTGAAGGGTTTCTCACCCTCTGCACGCTCCACGGGGACCCAGGTGCCGTCGCTCGTGAGGCTGCGGGCCTTCACGTTGTCGCGCAGCTGCATGCCCATGTACTCGTGCACCAGGGCGCGGCAGGTGGGGTCGAGCACGGGGAAGGCAATCTCCACGCGGTGCTCGGTGTTGCGCGTCATCATGTCTGCCGAGCTCAGGTAAATCATGTCCGAGTCCACGCCGAAAGCATAGACGCGCGCGTGCTCCAAAAAGCGTCCGACGATGGAGCGGACATGCACGTTCTCGGTCTTGCCCGGAACACCGGGCTTGAGGCACGAGATGCCTCGGATGATCATGTCTACGCGCACGCCGGCACACGATGCCTCGGCGATCTTGTCGATAACCTCGCGGTCGGTCAGCGAGTTGAGCTTAAAGAACACGCGGGCGGGCTCGCCGGCAAGGGCGCGCTGGATCTCGCGGTCAAGCCCGCGCATGATGAGCGGTTTCAGTCCGACGGGCGCCACACCCAGGAAGCGGTAGTCGCCGCGCAGGTTGCCCAGCGACAGGTTGCGGAAGAACAGGTTGGCGTCCTCGCCGATGCCGGGATGGGCTGTCATGAGCATAAAGTCGCTGTAGAGTTTGGCCGTCTTCTCGTTAAAGTTGCCGGTGCCCAAAAGCGTTAGGCGGGTGAGCGCCATGCCCTCGCGATAGGTGAGCTGGCAGATCTTTGAGTGGCATTTAAAGCCCTCGGAACCATAGATGACGGTGCAGCCGGCCTCTTCCAGGCGCTCGGCCCACTCGATGTTGTTCTGCTCGTCAAAGCGTGCGCGGAGCTCCATGAGCACCGTGACCTCTTTGCCGTTCTCGGCAGCATCGATCAGCGACTCGCATAGGCGGCTCTGCTTGGCCACGCGGTAGAGCGTGATGCGCAACGAGATGCACTCGGGGTCGTAGGCTGCTTCGTGCACCAGGTCCAAGAACGGGTTCATGGCCTCGTAAGGGTAGAAGAGCAGCTTGTCGTGCTGCAGCACCTGCTCGCGGATGGAGCGGGTCATGTCGATGGTGGGATTGGGCTGCGGCTTAAACGGCGTAAAGAGCAGCTCGTTGCGCAGGTGCTCGGGAATCTTGCCCTCAATGCCAAAGACGTAGCCCAGGTTGAGCGGGATATCGCAGGTAAAGACCGAGCGACGCGAAAGCTCGAGCGCCTTGCGGATAGTCTTGAGCGTCGCCTTCTCGAGCGACCCCGAGACCGCGAGCACTACCGGCTGCAGACGCAGGCGCTTCTTGAGAATGCGCTTCATGTGCTGGCGGTAGTCCTCTTCCTCTTCGACGCCCTCGCCGTCCGGATCGATGTCGGCGTTGCGGGTGACTCGGATGAGCGCGCGGTCGAGTGGCTTGTAGGAGCCAAAGCAGCTGTCCAGGCAGGCGAGGATGACGTCCTCGAGCAAGATGTAGGAGTAGGTGCCGGTGGGCGAGGGGATCTCGACCACGCGGTTCATCGAGGCGGGAATCTCGATAAGGCCCAGCAGGCTCTCCTCGTCGGTGGCGCCGTCCAGACCACAGGCCAGATAGAGCGCGCCGTTGCGCAGGTTGGGGAAGGGGTGGCGAGGATCGATGACCAGCGGCGAGATGACCGGCGACACGTAGGCCTGGAAGTAGCGGGTTACAAAGGTGCGCTCCTCGGGCGTAAGCGAATCGATGTGGGCGCGGTGAACGCCCAAGGTGTCGAGCTTGCCCTCGATGCTCTTAAAGATGGACTCCCAACGGGTAAGGAGCCCGGGCATTTCGGCCATGACAGCATCGACCTGTTCGGAGGCGGTCATATTGCTCTTGTTGTCGACAGGTTGTTTTTTGAGCTCCGCCAGATCGGACAGGCCGCCCACGCGCACCATAAGGAACTCGTCGAGGTTGGACTCGAAGATCGAGACGAACTTTAGTCGCTCGAATAACGGAACGGTTTCGTCGAAGGCTTCGTCGAGCACGCGGTTGTCAAAGCGTAGCCAGCTGAGCTCTCGGTTTTGCGTGTACGAGAAGTCGCGCGGCGGTTTGCGCAGCTTTGCGGCGGCTTGCTTCTTTTCGATTTTGCTCGGCATATGCATCTGTCCGTTCAGTCCCCACAAGGGACGGTAGCCTAACACTAATCACTATTGTCTCAATTTAGTCGACCTGTGGCACGGACGCATCGCACGAACGGTATCTTTACCTACTTCTTACGCTGCCAAGGCATGCAACTAACTGCCCAACTCGTTTAGAAACAATCTATATCCATACTCAATTGGTGAGGATGTATGAATAAGAATGATTGAGAGCTGAATACAATCGAATCCAAATTGAATCATGAACAAACGACATATATATGCAGAAAACCGTTTTAGCTATGCAATTCCTAAACATGAAAATATTTGTGCAATCTAGCTTAATTCCTTAGAAAAAAGAACATTTACCTTTGAAAACCTGCTTTAGAGAACCGAAGTGCATCATGGGGGAATCATATGAGATATACCGTTCATCGCACTTTGCTGACCGTTCGGGGGCGAGGTGGAATTGCAGGTGGTTTTTGGATATAACTAGAGCTGTCAGCAAGCAGCGTCCCATACGGAGGGGCGCTGATACATTCGGCCAGTAAGGCCCGAAAGAAAGGTAGGAGGCCATGACGAAAGGTCTGCACGTGCCTTCCGAGATCGGCAAGCTCAGGAAGGTCTGCCTGCACCGTCCCGGCGACGAG
>JAHABQ010000011.1:0-43730 GCA_018376265.1 Collinsella sp. | reverse complement strand
TGCCGGGCGGCGGGCGGAGCATGGCCACCGGACCCATCGAAACACATCTCCACCGTTCCTTCAACTGGGAAAACGACGCCCCGTGGCCTGAATGGAGCCGCGGGGGCGTTCAGCTAACTGCGGGAATGGCCTATTTGCTCAATGTGTTCGGCTGAGATCGGAAATCAACCCTTTATTTAAAGAAGATAAATCTAATAACAAGGGCAACTGCTATGACCGCAATGATCAAAAGCAGAATTGTCAGTCGATGCTGCTTGCGTCGTTTACTTGTCGAAACGAAGATTGATTTTCCCTGTTTTGGTGTTTCGAGATAGCGAGCCGAATGCGTCAAGGTTTGTTTGGGTCGTGGACCTCTTTGTTGATGAGCGGCGGATGCTTTCAGTGGCTCCTCACTAGCTGCGCTGTTTTTAGATAATGGTGCGTCTTTCAGATATACAGGGTCTCCCGAGGCGACGCCCATATGTTTACGTCCCGTTTGGGCATCCTCGAGCGTTTGATATCGATTTCTCGTCACATACTCGGGCTCCGGATCATTAATGGGCTCTTGCGAGATGTGGGGGCGATGGAACCGTGGCGGCTGCGTGGAAGTATCTTCCCCCTGCGTCGGCATAAACATTTTGTTCTGGTTTTGGTCGTCCATGATGCCCTTTAGCTCGTTACCAACAACGTGTACGCGCTCATTGTAAGCCCCTCGCTATTTGTAGCTGCGAACATACTTGTTATTTAAGCTCTGGTTCAAAGAACCTTAACCTTACTAAAACCTGAGTCATACACGCTTAGATATGCTTATAGTACTGGACTCAAAAAACTTTATAGTCGATGTATATATGAGCACTGGGTGGGCATATATAAGAGCGTCAAAAGAAGTCCCAGTCACCTAGAAGATGGCTCGGCAGTCCTTAAAAGGAGTGGTAAACATGGCAAGCATGGTTCCTTATCGTTCGGTTTTTGGCGTTCGTCCTTCTGCTAGCTCGCTGTTCGATCTGTTTGATGATATGACCGACCTTGCAAACAACTCGATTGCTTCTAAGGCGTTTCCCGTTGACGTTGAGGATAAGGGCGACGGCTATGAGGTCAAGGCCTATCTGACCGGCGTCGCCAAGGACGACATCGATGTCGAGCTTAACGAGGGCCGTCTGTCCATTAGCGTGAATGTCGAGGAAGACGAGGAGAACGAGGGGAAGAACTTCCTGCAGAAGGAGTTCAGCTCGTACAGTGCGACGCGTGGCGTGTATCTAAAGGACGCTTCGAGCGAGGGCCTCTCGGCTAAGTACGCTGACGGCATCCTGACCGTTACGGTTCCCAAGATCGTCGAGAAGAAGAACGTTACGAAGATCTCCATCGACTAACTTCGTTGGTGTTCTGCGCTATTAAAAGACAGCAAAAGGGGCTGGGAAGCGATTCCCGGCCCCTTTTGCTGTTTAGGACAGTTATTGAATGGTTGCTGGCCGATGCTGGCTTGCGGGGCGTATCGAGAGCTTTCGCGATCCTTGGAGAAGGGTTGCGGAGCTGCCGACCTCGTCATCCAGGGTTGCGGCCAGAGCTTTGGCATAGCTTTTGACGGTAAGGCTCGGACGATTGTTATCTTGGCTGATATGCATGGCAATGAGCTGTTCGGTGCGATCGGTAACAAGTTCGCGCGCGGCCTCGGCGGCTTGGCCATTGGAGAGGTGTCCCCTTGCAGACAGGATGCGCTCCTGAAGAAAGCGGGGATATTCTCCCTCGCGCAGCATGGTCACATCGTGGTTGCTTTCGAGCGCGAGGACTCGACAATCTTTGAGGGTGTTCATGGCTTGGCTCGATAGCTCTCCGGTGTCGGTGGCAAACCCAATGGAATCATCGAGAGCATTGAATCGATAGCCGACCGGATTGATGACATCGTGTGATGTTGAGTAGGTTTGCACGTGGATGCCGGCAATGGATAGGTCGTCGCCGGGATCGAATTCCTCGACAGGCAGATGCGAAAGATTTTCTTTGTTCGAAAGAGTGCCCCTGCTGGCAAAGAGGGGGCCGTGCCAGTGCTTGCACCAGACATCGAGGCCCTTGATGTGATCGCTGTGCTCATGAGTAATGAGAAGAGCCGAGACGTTGTCTGCCGAGAGCCCCAGTTCTGCCATGCGCTTTAATTTCTCGCGGCGAGACAGTCCGTTATCGACCATAATGAGCCCCTGCGGGCCCTCGATGAGTGCGCAGTTGCCTTTAGAGCCACTGCCGAGGATATGAAGGTGCAGACGAGACATAAGATTCCAAAGGATACAATGGGTGCGGACGAATAGAGGAGGAAGCAAATGCCTACGGTATCTCAGCATTATGGACACCATGCCGTGCCTGGGGCAGTCGATGAGACCCGGACGAGGCAGCAGGCTGCTCCTGTCGTGCTCATGGTATCAGGCGGCGCGGACTCGACGGCACTGCTTCTTATGGCGTGCACATCAAAGCTGGATATCCAAGACGGGCGCGGTGTTGCCCCCATTGCTCGCGAGCGCCTGCATGTGCTGCATGTAAACCATCATCTGCGCGGCAAGGCGTCCGATGGCGACGAGGCCTTTGTGCGTGAGCTCTGCGCGAAATATGGTTTACCGCTGTGCGTGGAGCACGCTTATTTTGATGGGGAGTCGGGCAATATTGAGGCCGCGGCCCGCGAAGTGCGCTATGCCGCGGCGCGGAGGTATGTTCGCGAGCTCTGCGCCCAGACGGGGGCACCGCGAACGGCGGCTCGTATCTGCACCGCGCACACGTCTTCGGATCGCGCGGAAACGTTTTTGATGAACGCGATTAAGGGTTCGGGGCCCGCTGGCCTATCGAGCATTCCTCGCCGGAGGAATATCGTGGTGCGTCCCTTGCTCGACCTAACTCATGGCGAGCTCGTGGGCTATCTACAGGTACATGGTCAGCCGTGGCGTGAAGACGAGAGCAATGAGGATATCTCGTATCTGCGAAACTACGTGCGCCATCGGGTAATGCCAGTGGTGGCACAGCGTAATGCGAGCGTGTGCAAGACGATTGGCGCCGCCTGTGAGATCTTGGGTGACGAAGACGCGTTTCTATCCCAGCTGTCGGCGCAGGCGTTTCGAAGCTGCCTGCGCAAGGAGGCGGCGGGCGCGCTAGTGCTCGATGCCAGACGCCTTGCTGCGGCCGAGGTGGTAATCGCGCGGCGCATCGTGCGACTGGCGATCAAACGCATCGATCCGGGCGCTCGTCCAGAGATGCGACATGTGGAGCGAGTCCTTTCCTGCGTTGCCGAAGGCACGGGCTCGGTCACGCTTCCGGCGGGAATTGACGCGCGCGTCGAGTTTGGCATGCTAGCGTTTAAGGCGCCGGCGGCTCGTGAGGGGCTGGTTGCGGACTGGATTACCATACCCGGTCGTTTGCCGTTGGGCGGGGGGCGCATGCTGGTCGCAGAGCCGATGGCCGTTGAGCCGGGATGCGATATCGTGCGCCGCGCCCGTGAGCTAGCGGCTGCCGGGGAAGTGACAGCTTTGGTAGACGCGGCTGCCCTGGGTTTTGCCGACAGCGATAGTGAGCGGATCCTGGCGGGCTCACGTGGCGAGATCCCTGCAGAGGCGCGATTGGCGCGCCTGTGGGTGGACGGTCCCGCACCGGGAGACGTGATGTGCCCGTTAGGAATGAGTGGCCGAAGCAAGAAGGTATCCGACTTGCTAGGCGAGGCTCGCATTCCCGTTTCCGAGCGCGCCGGCGTGCCCGTGGTGAGGACGGCGCCGGGGGGTGCCGTGGTGTGGGTCGCCGGAGTTCGCGCGGACGAGCGTTTTAAGTGCACGGCCGCAACGCGCGTGGCATATCTGCTCCGCGTGGTCGATGCGGAATAGCGTCCCACGCCTGCTATTCTGTGCGACGTTGACGGTATTCCCGCGCTGATGGCGCACGGGCTGGTAAATTTACCCCGTGCGCTGCTAGAATGTGTAGTTCGCGTCCATACGGCGGTGTGTGGGCGATAAGCACAAGAAAGGGTTGTCATGGCTTCTCAACATCCGGATATCGAGAAGGTTCTGTTCACGCAGGAGGATATCGACGGTATCGTCTCTCGCCTGGGCGAGGAGATTACGCGCGACTACGCGGGTAAGGATCTGGTGCTGATTGCGGTCCTGCGCGGCGCCGTGGTCTTTATGGGCGACCTGATGCGTAAGATCGAGCTGCCGACCAACATCGATTTCATGGCTGTTTCGAGCTACGGCGACGGTGTGAAGTCCTCGGGTATCGTGCGTATCATTAAGGACCTGGATATCGACATCCGCGGTCGCGACGTGCTGATCGTCGAGGACATTCTGGACTCGGGCCTGACGCTCAAGTATCTGATGAAGAACCTCGAGAGCCGCAAGCCCGCTTCTCTGGAGGTCGCCGCCTTCCTGTGGAAGGACGTTGAGGACCGCGTCTCGGCCATCACGCCCAAGTATGTTGGAACCCATTGCCCCGATGCCTTTGTGGTGGGCTACGGCCTCGACTATGCCGAGCGCTATCGTAACCTTCCGTATCTGGGCATTTTGAAACCGGAGGTTTATTCGTAAGATGCCCGACGACCATAACGATAACAATTCCCAGACTCCCCGGGAGCCTAAGATCCCGGGGATGCCCGGAGGCAAGAAGCCCACGCGTACGGGCTGGCTGTATTTTATTTTGGCTTGCGCGCTTCTGGGCTACGCCTTCTTTAACATGGGCTCCGGCTTTGCCAATTCCAGCAATACCGTTAAGCTCGCGACGAGCGAGATGGTGGGCGCCATCAAGCAGGATCGCGTCGAAGATCTGACCTATACGGTTCAAGACGGAAGCGTGACGGGTCATTACTGGAAGACAAAAAAGGACAAGGGCGATACGAGCGAGCTCAAGAGCTTCTCCTCGACCTATGTCGGCTCCGATTCGCTTGCCGAGCTCATGGCGGAGCACCCCGATACCAAGTACATCGTCAACACCAACGATCCCGATTTTTGGGGCGACTTGGCGATGAGTGTGCTTCCGACGATCGCCCTTATCGCCATCATGTTCTACTTTATGCGCCAGATGATGGGCGCCAACAACAGGAACATGCAGTTTGGCAAGACCAATGCCAAGACCAACGAGGCCACACGACCCAAGGTCAAGTTTGAAGACGTTGCCGGCGTGGACGAGGCAGTCGAGGAGCTCGAGGAGATCCGTGACTTTTTGAGCGATCCGGACCGCTATCGCAAGCTGGGCGCCAAGATCCCGCGTGGCGTGTTGCTGGTGGGCCCTCCGGGCACCGGTAAAACGCTGCTGGCTAAGGCCGTCGCCGGCGAGGCGGGCGTGCCGTTCTTTAGCATCTCTGGTTCCGACTTTGTCGAGATGTTCGTGGGTGTCGGCGCCAGCCGTGTGCGTGACCTCTTTAAGGAGGCCAAGTCCCAGGCCCCGTCGATCATCTTCATCGATGAGATCGATGCCGTGGGACGTCAGCGCGGAGCTGGCTTGGGCGGCGGTCACGACGAGCGCGAGCAGACGCTCAACCAGCTGCTGGTCGAGATGGACGGCTTTGAGGAAAGCGAGTCGGTCATCCTGATCGCTGCGACCAACCGTCCCGACATCCTGGATCCGGCGCTGCTGCGTCCCGGCCGTTTTGACCGCCAGGTTACGGTCGACCGTCCGGATGTGAAGGGCCGCGAGCAGATCTTGCGCGTGCATGCCGAGAACAAGCCGATGGACGAGGACGTTAAGTTTGAGAAGCTCGCCCAGATGACCGTTGGCTTTACCGGCGCCGACCTGGCGAACCTGCTCAACGAGTCTGCGCTGCTGGCCGCTCGCCGTCATCGTTCCGTGATCTCGATGGACGAGGTCGAGGAATCGATGGAGCGCGTGATTGCCGGACCACAGCGCAAGGGTCGCGTGATGACCGAGGCCGAGCGCACCACGATTGCCTACCACGAGAGCGGTCACGCCCTGGTGGGCCACATCCTGGAGCACTCCGATCCGGTTCACAAGATCTCGATTGTCAGCCGCGGTCAGGCGCTGGGCTACACGCTGCAGCTTCCGCAGGAGGACCACTTCCTCAAGACCAAGAACGAGATGCTCGACGAGCTCGCCGTGTTCTTGGGCGGTCGCGTTGCCGAGGAGCTCATGTGCGATGACATTACGTCGGGCGCGAGCAACGACCTGGAGCGTGCGACCAAGATGGCGCGCGAGATGGTTACGCGTCTGGGCATGAGCGAGGAGCTGGGCACGCAAGTGTTTGGCGAGGCGCAGCATCAGGTATTCCTTGGTCGCGATTACGCCGATCACCAGGATTACTCCGAGGAGACGGCGCGCCGCATCGATATCGAGGTTCAGCGCATCATGCGCGAAGCCCATCGTCGTGCGGTCGAGATTTTGGATGCCCGTCGCGATCAGCTCGATCTGATGGCGAAGGTGCTGCTTGAGCGCGAGACCGTCGAAGGCGACGCCGTGAACGCCCTGCTCGACAACGAGTGGAATGCCTACCTTGAGCGCGAGGGCGATATCCTGGCGGCCAAGGAGGAGCGCAATGCCAAGGCGGCCGGCATGCCGACCAAGAAGCGCGCGCCTCGTATGAGCGAGGAGGAGCTGGCGGCTGATGCCGCGGCCTTTGCGCAGGCGGCCATGCAGGAGGATGCCGAAGCCGCATCCGATGATGCTGACGATGACCATGCCGTCGTCGATGCCGATGCCGATGCCGACACCGACAAATAGTCTTTGTGGCGAAAGCCTCCGCGGGGAAACCTGCGGAGGCTTTTTCTTTTGAGCGATATGGGGCCGTCTGTTGATTGGGGACAGACTTAAATGAGCGTTTTCACGCATTTAAGTCTGTCCCCAATCAACATTGCTGCGGCACTTTGCTCGGCTAAAGCGTACAATAGCGCCTATGCGAAAGGGGAACAGATGATCAACGAAACTATGTATGCTCGCGGTGCGGAAAGCTCCATCATCCGTGAGATTTTTAGCTATGGCCTTGAGCGCAAGGCGCAGATCGGTGCGGAAAACGTATTTGATTTTTCGCTGGGCAATCCGAGCGTTCCGGCACCCGCTGCTGTGGCGGAGTCCATTAAGAAGGCCCTGGAGCTGCCGAGTGACCAGTTGCACGGCTACACCCCCGCTCCGGGCCTGCCGCAATGTCGAGCGGCCGTCGCCGAATCGCTCAACCGCCGCTTTGGAACGAACTATGAGGGTAAGGACGTCTTTATGACGGTGGGTGCCGCAGCTTCGCTCACCTGCACGCTCAACGCCGTTACGAACCCGGGCGACGAGGTTATTGTTATCGCCCCGTACTTTCCGGAGTATCGCGTTTGGATTGAGAAGGCCGGCTGTACGTGTGTTGAGGCGCTCGCCGATGAAGATACGTTCCAGCTGAGCGTGGACAACGTGCTCAAGGCGATCAGCGATAAGACGGCGGCCGTCATCATTGACTCTCCCAACAATCCGACCGGTGCCGTATATACATGCGACACGCTGACGCGACTGGCCAATGTTCTGCGCGAGGCCAACGCTCAGCGCGATCCCGAGAATCCGATTATGCTCATCTCGGATGAGCCGTACCGCGAGATTGTGTACGGTGCCGAGGTGCCTTGGGTGCCCTCGATCTACGAGCACACCATCGTGTGCTACTCGTATTCCAAGTCGCTGTCGCTGCCGGGCGAGCGCGTGGGGTGGATCTTGGTTCCCAACACCAATCCGCAGGCTGCCCGTCTGATGCCGGCTGTTGCGGGTGCTGCCCGTACGCTAGGTTTTGTATGCGCACCGGCACTCTTCCAGCGCGTAATCATCGATTGCATCGATGAGCCGAGCGATGTCGAGGCCTATGCGCGCAACCGCACCGCGCTTACCGACGCACTAGCGGAGTACGGCTACACCTATGTTGAGCCGGATGGTGCATTCTACCTGTGGGTGAAGGCGCTGGAACCCGATGCGAATGCGTTTTGCGAGCGTGCAAAGAAGTATGAGTTGCTTGCGGTTCCCTCGGACAGCTTTGGTATGCCGGGTTGGTTCCGCCTGGGCTATTGCGTGAGTTACGAAACGATTATCAATTCGCTACCCGCTTGGAAACAGTTGGCGGACGAGTATCGTTAAAAGTAAAGCGCTCTGCCTACAATGTTTTACGTGAAACGGGGTTTGGTGTTAAGCCAGACCCCGTTGTCATGGACGTTGTGTCTTTGGGATGGAGTGGTTTTACGACTATCGAAGGCTATGCGTACAATGAATATAAGCGACGGCCGTGCCAGATAAGGAGACCTGATGCCCTACCTGCTTTCTTGTGACATTCATACCCATACGATATTCTCTGCGCATGCATATTCGACCATTGAGGAGAATGTGTACTGGGCGGCAGAGCGTGGCCTGCAGGTGCTCGGATCTGCCGACCATCTGAGCTCTATGGTTACGGCTTGCCCCAATGACCTGCGCAGTTACCAATTCTTTATCAACCAGGATATCTGGCCGCGCATTTGGAGCGGCGTGCTGGTGCTGCGTGGTGCCGAGGCCGATATCGTTTCGCTGGACGGAAGCCTGTTTGGCGAGGACACTCCTGTCACGCTCGATATTGCCGGTGATTCGTACAGCCGTCAGCATTCGCTGTTCGATTTGGTTACGCGAAATTTGGATTATTTGGTTGCGAGCGTGCATAATCCGCAGATTGCTGAAGGCGCGACGCTGGCCCAGACGACCGAGATGTATATCAATGCCCTGGAGCACCCCAAGGTGTTCATGCTGGGTCACACGGGGCGTTCGGGCGTGCCGTTCGATATCGACGAGGTGCTGTTGGCAGCTAAGGCCAAGCACAAGGTTATCGAGATCAACAACCATAGTCTTGAACACGGTGTCGACACTGAGCATTGGGCCGTATGCCGCAAGATCGCCGAGCGCTGCGCCGAGCTGGGCGTGGGCATTGGCGTGTCAACCGATGCCCACATTGGCATGGCCATTGGCAAGCTCGATCACGCGCGCAAGATGCTCGACGAGATTCACTTCCCGCTAGATTTGATCGTGACGCGCGACCGCGAGACGCTGCTGCGCGAGATGGCGGCAGCCGGCGTGTGCGATCTGCGCAATGGGATGTAGCGGAGTTTATAAACCAAGCGAAGGGGGCGGCCCAGGCGGGTCGCCCCCTTTCTTGTCCCAAAAATCTACTGAGGTCGGTTAGCGGCGTTCGAGGACCGCTACGGTTTCGGTGTGGTCGGTGTGAGGGAACATGTCGACGGGCGTGATCTTGAGCAGGCAATAGCCTCCGTCGAGGAGCTGATGCAGGTCGCGCTCTTGAGTTACGGGGTTGCAGCTGATATAGGTGATGCGGCGCGGCTTAAGCGCGCAGGCAGCTTCGAGGAACTCGGGCGTGGAGCCGGCGCGCGGCGGATCGATGGAAAGGACATCGACCCGCTCGTTGTTATCGGCGGCATCCAGGATGTAATCGGTGGCGTCGTCGGCCATAAACCAAGCGCTGCGGGTGAGGCCGTTGAGCTCGGCATTGCGGCGTGCGTCGGCAATGCCTGCCGGGTTGCGCTCCACGCCGAGCAGCATGATGCCGATGCCCTTGTTCTGGGCATCTTTAGCTGCGCAAAGACCGATGGTGCCGCTGCCACAGTAGGCATCCATAAGCACATCGCCCTGGTGCAGATCCATACCGTCGATAGCGAGCTGGTAGAGCAGCTCGGTCTGTTGCGGGTTGGTCTGGTAGAACGCGGTGGGGGAGATATCGAACTCGCAGCCGAGCAGCTGGTCGCGCATGCACTCGGCGCCATATACAATGCGGGTTTCCTCGCCGAGGATGGCGTTGCCGGGACGTCCGTTGATGTTTTGGGCGACGGTGACGATACGCGGATCGAGTGCAGCGACGGCCTCAAAGAAATCCTGTGCATGCGGCAGGTCGCGCTGGGCGGTCACGAGGGTGACCATGATCTGGTCGGTGCGCCAGCCGCAGCGAACGACGGCATAGCGAAGCAGCCCGAGATGTTTGTCTTCGTTAAAGGCGGGAATGTGCAGCCGCTCAGCTTCGCGTGCGATGCCGTTGAGAATCTGACGGGCGCCCGGTGCCTCGACAGGACACTCGGGTACGGCAACGATCTTGTGCGTGCCGCGCTCAAAGAAACCGCAACGGACAGCGCCCTCCTTACCGGGAGCAAAGGGAGTGGCGGCCTTATGGCGAAAACCGCGCGGCGCAGGATATTTGCCCGGGTCGCCCAGGGTGACACCCATACCACGAATAGGATCTACAGCAATGCCCTCACGCGCACAAAGCGAAGCAAAAAGCTCCTCCATAGCAGCCTGCTTGGCGGCGAGCTGCTTCTTATAAGGACGATTGAGCGCCGTACACCCACCGCAAGCTTTCATGATGGAACAAGGAGACTTGGGATCAACGGCCTTGCGCGCAGACGGAACCGGATTCTTATACGGGCGCTTGGAGCGAGTCTGAGATGCCGTATCCTCGCTCCGACGAGAGCCGGGACGCTTGGCCTTGCCCTTAGCCGATTTGCTTTTTGCAGCTTTAGAAGACTTGGATTTCGTAGAAGATTTCTCCTCCTTCGACCCCTCAACCGCCTCCACCAAAGCACGACGAGCCCTACGCTCCGCACGAGATTCTGCCATCAATAACTCCACTAATTCATGAATTAAAGCTGCAAGTATTGTACCGTGCCAAGCCAGCAGACGATATGCAAGCGGTTTAATCGTGTCAGCGATAAGCCCAACGACGGTTGCCCGCCGCGTGAGGGGTGTGGGGGTTAAGTTTATCGCGAGTTCCGCACGAACAGGAGGCCACTTAATGTGGCCTCCGTCGTGAGCAGGACTGTAGAGCAGGAAACTTAACCCCACACCCCTCACGCGGCGGGCAAACTCGCCTTGTGCTCTATCACGCTAAAGTGTATGATTCTGAACGTTACATGACTCACTTTATCTAACTAAAGTGCCATCAAGGGGGAATACCATGAACACCGATATGTCTCGTCGTCAGTTTGTTGGTCTAGCCGGCTCGCTCGCCACGGTGCTTGGCCTTGGTCTTGTCGGTTGCGGCGGTGGTGCCGGCAAGGGCTCCGCTGCTGGCTCTGCCGCGGCCAAGGATGTGAAGGGCGCTGCGGAGTCCAAGAAGCTCGTGGTGGGCTTTGATAAGTCCTATCCTCCGTACGGCTTTGTGGGCGACGATGGTGAGTACACCGGCTTTGATCTCGATCTTGCCAAGGCTGTTGCCGATAAGCAGGGCTGGGAGGTCAAATACGAGGCCATCGACTGGGATGCCAAGGATACGCTGCTTAACTCGGGCGCCATCAACTGCATCTGGAACGGCTTTACCATGGAGGGCCGTGAGGACGATTACACGTTTTCCGAGCCGTACATGCTCAACGAGCAGGTGCTGGTGGTCAAGAAGGACGCGGGCATCAAGAGCTGGGACGATCTTGCCGGCAAGACCGTGATTACCCAGACCGATTCCGCTGCGCAGGATGTGCTCGAGGGCGAACAGAAGGATCTGGCGGCGACGTTTGCCACGCTCGACACGATCGGCGAGTACAACACGGCCTTTATGCAGCTCGAGAGCGGCGCGGTCGATGCCGTGGCTTGCGACCTTTCGATTGCCCAGTATCAGCTTGCCGCCAAGCCCGATGCTTATACGCAGCTTGATGAGCCGCTGTCCAGCGAGCACTACGCCGTCGGCTTTAAGAAGGGCGACACCAAGTCGGCCGACGCCGTGACCGAGTCGCTCAAGGCACTCTACGATGACGGTACGGTTAAGGATCTCTGCGACAAGTATTCAAGCTATGGTCTATCTTTCGATAATTGGGTGCTCAAGTAATGTCTATTCAGGTCATGATGCAGATGCTTGGCCAGGGATTCTTGGTCAGTTTGCAGCTGTTTGTACTGACGCTGCTCGGGTCGATTCCGCTGGGAATCCCCGTGGCGTTTATGCGCATGAGCAAAATCGTGCCGCTTCGCTGGATTGCGCGCATCTACATTTCGGTCATGCGCGGTACGCCGCTCATGCTGCAGATGTTTGCCATCTACTTTGCCCCGTACTACGTGTTTGGCATTTCGCTCACTCCCGATTCCAAGTGGACGGCGTGCGTCGTGGCGTTCATCATCAACTATGCCGGCTACTTTGCCGAGATCTATCGCTCGGGCTTGCAGTCCATTCCGCGCGGTCAATACGAGGCTGCCGAGGTGCTGGGCTATTCGCGCGTGCAGACGTTTCTGTATATCGTGATGCCGCAGGTCGCCAAGCGTATTCTGCCGGCGATGGGCAACGAGATCATCACGCTGGTCAAGGACACGTCGCTGGCGTTTGCCATTGGCGTGGGTGAGATGTTCTCGACGGCCAAGGCGCTGGTCGCCTCGCAGGTGAGCATGGTGCCGTTTGCGATTGCGGCGTTGATCTACTGGGTCTTTAACTTTGTGGTCGAGATGCTGCTGGGCGCCGCCGAAAAGAAGCTGGACTACTATCATGACTAACTCAGTGATGAAAATCGAAAGCGCGCGCAAGGCGTTTGGCGGCAATGAGGTGCTCAAGGATATCTCGCTCGAGGTGAAGCGTGGCGAGGTCGTGGCGATTATCGGGCCTTCGGGTGGCGGCAAGTCCACGCTGCTGCGCTGTGCCACGCTGCTCGAGACACTCGACGGAGGCTCGCTCTCGTTTGGCGACCTTGCCGTCGCGACGGATGCGGGTTCGGGCGCGGTGTACGCAAAGGGCGATGTTCCTAAACAGGCGCGCTCGCGGTTTGGTCTGGTGTTTCAGAACTACAATCTGTTCCCGCACTATACCGTGATGAAAAACATCACCGATGCTCCGATTCGCGTGCTCAAGCGTCCGCGCGAGCAGGCAGAGGCACGTGCATGCGAGTTGATCGCGCAGATGGGGCTTACGGGCAACGAGAACAAGGTTCCTTGTGAGCTTTCGGGCGGTCAGCAGCAGCGCGTGAGTATTGCCCGCGCCCTAGCGCTCGACCCGGAGATCCTGTTCTTTGACGAGCCGACCTCGGCACTCGATCCCGAGCTGACGGCCGAGGTGCTGCGTGTCATTAAAGACCTTGCGGCGCAGAATATGACGATGGTGATCGTGACCCACGCAATGCAGTTTGCGCGCGATGTTGCCGATCGCGTGGTCTTTATGGATGGCGGCCGCATTGTCGAGGAGGGGCCTGCCGATCAGGTTATCGACCATCCGCGCGAGCAGCGCACGCGTGAGTTCTTGAGTCGCATCGAGGGGTAGGCTCAGGTATTTACTCAACTATTAATTGAGGTGAAGCCGCCGCAGGTCTTACGGTCTGTGGCGGCTTTTTGTTTGCATCGACGGGGTTCAATAATCGCCTCACAAGCTTGTCTCTTCCTCTCGCCGCCTGTATTCATACGTGCGCCGAAAGGTATGCATGGACGGTCGCCCGTGAGGGTAGGGTGGTGGCATAGGACATTTGGAGGGTGAGTCGGCTCGGCTGCCGACCATGCTGCTCCCGGGATGGCACCGACCGCGAACTCTCCCCGTTGGCGTCGCGCATTGCGCGCGGCCCTGCAAGGAGGTCATCATGGGTGCTCCCAAGACCGGTAACGTAAGGAACGTGGTGCTCGTAGGCCAAGGCGGGGTGGGCAAGACTTCACTCGCCGAAGCCATGCTCCACCTTTCCGGCAAGACCGCCCGCCTGGGCGGCCACGACGGCACCAAGCCCACGCTCGACTATGACCCCGAAGAGGTCAAGCGTGCGTTTTCCATCTCGACGACCATTGCGCCGATCGACTGGAAGGGCGCGCGCATCAATGTGCTCGATGCCCCGTGCTACCCCGATTTTATCGGCGACGCCTTTGCCGCGATGAGCGTCTGCGAGACGGCTCTGTTTGTGGTCGACGCCGAGGCCGGCCCACAGCCTACGACGGTTAAGCTCTGGTATGCCGCCGAGGACCTGCGTCTGGCGCGTGCGGTGTTCGTAAACCGCCTGTCGCGCTCCGAGGCCAGCTTTGCGACCACGATGGACCTGCTGCAAGAGCGCTTTGGCACGCGCCTGGGCGCCGTGACCCTTCCCTGGGGCGAGGGCGAGGACTTTGACGGCATCATCGACCTGGTGCGCATGAAGGCGCGCCATTGCAACGGCACCGAAGCCGTTGAGTCGGAGATTCCCGAGGAGTATCGTGCCCAGGCCGAGGAGGCCCACGACCATCTGTGCGAGCTGGTGGCCGAGGCCGACGATGAGCTGATGATGAAGTACCTGGAAGGCGAGGAGACGCTGACGCAGGAGGAGCTTGAGGGCTTGCTGTCGAAGGCGATTGCCGAGCGCATCTTTGTGCCGGTCTTTGCGGGCGATTGCATTAAGGAGCAGGGCGTCAACTCGCTGATGGACGACATCGCGACGTACTTCCCGGCGCCGACGGACTACGGCGAGATGCCGCTCATCGACGGTGATTCGCTCAAGATTTCGAGCGACGATGACCGTCCGGTGGCGTTTGTGTTTAAGACGCTGGCCGATTCGCAGCAGGGTCGCATCAGCTTTATCAAGGTGCTGACGGGTACGCTTGAGCCGGGTCTTGAGCTGATCAACGCGCGTACCCGCAAGAGCGATCGTCTGGCTCACCTGTATGTGATGTGCGGCCGCGACATGACCGAGGTCGGTCACGCCTATGCCGGCGACATCATCGTGGCGCCCAAGCTGGCGGCCGAGACGGGCGATACGCTCTCCATTACCGGTAAGGTCGAGGCTGCGGCGTTTAAGTTCCCCAACTCTCAGTACCGCATCGCCATCGAGTCCGAGAATCGCGGGGACGAAGAGAAGCTCTACACGTTTATCGAGAAGGCCTGTAAGGCCGATCCGACTATGAGCATCGACCGCGACGAGGAGACCGGCCAGACCATCATCTCCGCCGTGGGTGAGGCGCAGGTTTCGGTGTTGCTCAATCGCCTTGAGGATCGCACCAAGGTCGTGGCCAAAAGCGTGCCGATTCGCATCCCGTATCGCGAGACCATTCGCCGCACGGCGAGTGCCCAGGGCCGCCACAAGAAGCAGACTGGCGGTGCCGGTCAGTATGGCGACTGCTGGCTGCGCGTTGAGCCGCTCATTGGGCCCGACGGTACGAGCGACGGCTATGAGTTTGTTGACGAGGTCGTGGGTGGCCGCATCCCGCGCTCGCTGATCCCCGCCGTGGACAAGGGTGTCCAGGAGACCATGAAGGACGGCATCATTGCCGGCTACCCGCTCACGGGCATTCGCGTGGCTGTGTACGACGGCTCGTATCACAGCGTCGACTCCAACGAGATGGCGTTCCGCGCGGCGGCTCGCATCGGCCTGCGCAAGGCATGCGCCGATGCCGACCCGGTGGTGCTGGAGCCCATTGAGGAAATTACGGTGACCATCCCCGAGAGCTACGCCGGCGCTGTGATGGGCGACATCTCGGCATCGCGCGGTCGCGTGACGGGCATGGAGACCGATGAGCGCGGCGATACCGTGGTTATTGCCCAGGCGCCGCTGGCAGAGCTGACGGATTATTCGACGCGCCTGCGCTCTATCACGCGCGGCACGGGTGACTTTACCATGAAGCCCGCAGGCTATGAGCAGGTGCCTTATGACGTTCAGGCCAAGCTGGTCGAGCGCTATGAGGAGGGCCGTGCCAAGTAGCGCGTGATTTTGTCTGCAATGTAGGTGCTGACGAAAGGGCCGCCCTGGGTAACCGGGGCGGCTCTTTTTGATTCCTTGGGGACGGAGGAAAACGGATCATTTAGGCTTTGGGGCAGCTTGGTCGGTCCTAGTCTCCCGAGGCCTGATTGCGGCCGGTGGTGTAGTCGATCTGCACGTGCGGCTGCAGGTTGTAGCAATATACGTGGAAGCAGAGGGTCTTGCCGTGGTCCTCGACCGATTGCGCCTCAAGGCGCATGCCACGGCAGACAAGTTCCTCTTCGTTATACATAGGCGTGACGCGGTAGAGCACATGGTTGCCCGTATCGCGAATATAGTTGAGAATCTGCTCTTCAAACGGCAGCATGCCCGTCTCGTTGAGATAGCGCGTGCCGGTGAGGAGATTCTTGCGGTTGGCGTTTTCGCCGCAGAGCGACCAGGCGATAAGGTGGCAGCGGTTGTAGAGGCTCTGGCCCGGAATAAAGTCGTAGCGCTGCTGGTGCCAACCGGCAGGATGGATGCGCGAGATATCGCCGCGCTCGCCTTGACCGAGTGATTCGGGGCCCACGCAGGCGAGCGCTTTGCGGGTGCGGCCCAGGCTGTCGAGCTTGGAGAACTTCTTAAAGCAGCCCTCTTCTGTAGCGCGCTCGTATTCATCGAGCGTGAATGATGGTGTGCCGAGCGGGTGCGTGCTGTCGGCGCGAAGGGCAACGTAGGGGTTGCCGGCGTAGTCGGGAATGCTGCTGAGATAAACACCGCGGGCGCGGTTGAGGTCGGGGTTTTCGACCTCGTCGATGGGGGTGGCGGCACTGCCCGCGGAAACGTCGTCATCGGTGTCGGTCGCGGCGGAATCGGAGCCATCGCCAGAGTCCTGGCTGTTTTGAGGGTCCGCCGCGCTCGCCGTTCCCGATTCGAGCCGAGCGACCAGGTCTGCCTCGTCGTCGGTGCGGCTGGGACTCTCGTTTTGTTTTTCGGCCAGAGCCGCCGCCTGCTCATCGCCTTGCGGCGACAGCAACTTGGGCGCTCCGTCGAGCGATCCCGTAAACAGCGCAAACCCCAGCACCACGGCGGTGCCGATGGAAAGTGCTTGCTTGTAGGCGGGCTTGCGCGACATTGAGGCTCCTGGATGGACGGTTGGGAATCTACCAGTCTAGCAGGAGCCGGCAAGGGCCGTTCTGTCGAACAAATACTTAAGATTTGAGACAAACGCTACTGATTCATTTGTCCCGCGGTCTAGATCGAGGTGGAGTCGAGCCAGTTGAGCTTGCACTCGAGAATGCGCTGCTCGCCGGGTTCGCTGCTTCCGTCAAGTAGGGCGAGCAGCATCTCGGCTGCTTCGCGACCTTCTTGGTCGACGGGCTCGATGATGGTGGAGACGGTCGGTGTGGTGAGATTAGTCCAGTCTTCGCAGTTGAGTCCCAAAAGGCCGATTTGCTGCGGAAGCAGATGGGCCATTGGCTGGAGGGCCTTGTAGACACGGGGAAGTGCCCACTGATTTTGCACGAAGATAAGGGTTCGCTTGGCGGGATTGAACTTGAATTTAAAGTATTCAGTGAGCTCGTTGATTGACGGCTTGTTGTGATCGATGGGAATCGCTTTGTAGAGCTGCCCGTTCGCTGCCAGCGCCTCGGCATACCCCTGAAAACGCTCCATGCGGGTGCGCATTTCGGTCATGTTGGCGGCAATGGAAAAGAAATCTTCGTAGCCGGCGTCGAGGAGTGCCTGTGTGGCGTTGTACACGCCGTCGTAAAGGTTGGTTTTGATCCAGCTGGTACCTGGGCTATAGATGGCCGCATCGAAAAAGACGACCGGCTTGCCGGCGCGTCTAATGCGGTCATGCACGGCTTTGAAGTTTGCCGTGGGCTGGATGATAAAGCCATCGACGCCCAGCGAGAGCATCTTGTCGACGTACATGAGCTCGGTCTCGGGGTTAAAGTTGCTCGTGCAAACGACCGTCTGGTAGCCCGCGGGGAGCATGACCTGCTCCATGCCATTGAGAACGAGCCCCGCCCATTTGTTGGTGTTATCCAAAATGATGATGGCAATGACGTGGGTTTGCTTGCCGGTGAGCGTCTGCGCTTGGGCGTTGGGAACGTATCCGAGTTCCTTAATGACGCGCGCGATTTTGTTCTGCGTCTTCTCGCTAAGCTTTTCTCGTTTGTCGTTGAGGTAATACGAGACGCTTGCCGTCGAGGTTCCCGCCTCTCGAGCGACGTCTGCGATCGTAACGCGCTGTTTTGCCACAGCGACTCCTTCCGACAGATGAGCATTTTCCAACATGATGACTTTGAGTCTTGGTGAAGGATACGCTTCGGTGAGCGGCTTTTTCCTTTCATATGAGTATGCAACAAATGCGGCATACGGGTGGGGTCGAAATTTGTGACCGGCATGCGCATCTGCCGTCTACCGAGAAAATCAAATACTTCTTGACTTTTGAAATCGAGGGCAAAATCGCAGGATTCATTTTTGGTTAAACGCATAACTAAATCGCATAACCAACGCTCTGACCTGCGCGTTTACCGAAATAAGCTGGCATTAAGAAAAACGAGCACCTATATTGTTCTTGTCGAAAAGACAGCAAGTCCAAACGGCAGGGGATGCTCCGGAGGCCTCCGCAAACGGTGTCTTGCGCACGCAACTCTATGAAAAGAGGGAAGCAATGAAGATCGTAGGCGTTGCCGCCTGTACTGTGGGTATCGCCCACACGTATATGGCCCAGAAGGCGATTCAGGATGAATGCGCCGCCCGTGGCATCGAGTGCAAGGTCGAGGCTCAGGGTGGCCTGGGTATCGAGAATGAGCTCACGCAGGAAGACGTGGACTCCGCCGACCTGGTCCTGGAGTCCGTCGACGTGGGTGTCGAGAACGAGGACCGTTTTGAGCAGAAGATGGCCGAGGGCAAGTTCCTGAAGGTCGGCACCTCTGATGTAATCGCCGATCCGGTAAAGATCATCGACCAGGCCATTGAGATCATCAAGGCGACGGGTGGCGCCGTTGACGCGCCCAAGGCCGAGGCCAAGGCAGAGAAGAAGGCCGTCTCCGCTGCCCCGCAGGCCCCGACACCGGCGTCCAAGCAGTCTATCTTTGCCGATCCTGGCAAGACGCTGCTCAATGCATTCAATACCGGCGTTTCCTATTTTATCCCCATCGTCGTTATCGGCGGCGTGTTCCTCGCCTTCTCGCTGGCATCCGGTACCGCCGGCGCCAACGGCATGGAGGTTACGAACCCGCTGATGGTGAGTCTTAACACCATCGGCATGGCCGGCATCTCCATGATGATCCCGGTGCTTGCGGCATACATCGCCTACTCGATGGCTGGCAAGCCCGCGCTCGCCCCCGGTTTTGTCCTGGGCTACCTGGTCAACAACGCAGTCGTTACCCCTAACGGCAACAGCGTTTCGACCGGCTTCTTGGGCGCCATGATCATGGCGGTCATCTGCGGCTACTTTGTCCGCTGGATGAAGACCTGGAAGGTCAACAACACCATCCAGACCATCATGCCCATCCTGATCATCCCGATTCTGACCTCGCTTGTCCTGGGCATGGCCTATATCTACATCCTGGCCACGCCGCTTGGCTTTGTGATGGACTGGCTCACCGGCGTGCTCGGCAGCCTGCAGGGCGGTTCCGCAGTTGTCCTGGGTCTGGTCATTGGCGTTATGACCGCCTTCGATATGGGTGGCCCCATCAACAAGACCGCCTCGACCTTCACCATGGCCATCATGGCCTCCGGTATCTACGGTCCTAACGGTATGTTCCGCGTCGCCGTCGCCGTTCCCCCGATCGCCTGTGGCCTCGCTGCGCTCATCGCCAAGAACAAGTTCGATGACGCTGACCGCCAGATGGGCATCTCCGCGCTGTTCATGGGCTGCATCGGTATTACCGAGGGCGCTATCCCCTTCGCGGTCAAGGACCTCGGTCACACCCTGCCCGGCATTTGCATCGGCTCTGCCGTGGGTGCGGCACTTGCCGCCTTCCAGGGCATCGACTGCTACGTCCCGCACGGTGGCTTTATCGTCGCCCTTGCCACCAACAACGTCGCGCTGTTCTGCCTGGACATCGTGATTGGCGCCGTGGTCGCCGCTGCAATCCTGATTGCCATGAAGCCCACGCTCGACAAGCAGGCCAAGTAAACCTTTAAGGACTCCGGTTGTGCGGAGGGATGGATTTGACTCCGCACAACCGCCCCTACACAACAAAATCCATCCGTACTGATAGGGCCCACATCTGGGTCCCAGGGAACTTTTGTCAAAAATCCTCTGGAGAAGGAGAACAAAATGTCCAACCTCACCATCCGTCAGGCCGTTCAGGGCATGCTCAAGCTGCAGGATAGCGGCGATCACGCAACCATGGTCGGCATTGGCCCCATGAGCCCCAACCTGATTCAGGCCGTGTTCGAGCTTGCCAAGGACGAGGATTTCCCGCCCATGTTTATCGCCAGCCGCAACCAGGTCGATATGGACGAGATGGGCGCCGGCTACGTCAACGGTTGGGACCAGACGCGCTTTGCCGCCGACATCAAGAAGGTTGCCGACGAGGTGGGTTACACCGGTCCGTACTACCTGTGCCGCGATCACGGCGGTCCGTGGCAGCGCGACGAGGAGCGTAACGCCCACCTGCCCGAGGACGAGGCCATGGAGCTCGCCCGCAAGTCCTTCGTCGCCGACATGGAGGCGGGCTTTGACCTGCTGATGGTCGACCCCACCAAGGACCCCTATCAGATCGGCAAGGTTATTCCGCTCGACGTGGTGCTTCGCCGCACGATTGATCTTATCGACTACCTTGAGCAGTACCGTCGCGAGCATAACCTGCCCGAGGTTGCCTATGAGGTCGGTACCGAGGAGACCAATGGCGGCTTGACCTCTACCGATAAGTACGAGGAGTTCATTTCTCAGCTGCAGCCCGAGCTCGAGAAGCGCGGCTGCCCCATGCCCACCTTTATCGTCGGCCAGACCGGTACGCTCACCCGTTGGACCGAGCAGGTCGGCCATTACAACTTCAAGAATGCCCGCGAGCTCGCCGACATGGCTAAGCGCTACGGCGTGGGCCTGAAGGAGCACAACGCCGACTATCTGGACGACGCGACGCTGCTCGAGCACATCCCGGCACACGTGACCGCCTCCAACGTTGCTCCGCAGTATGGCACCGAGGAGACCCGCGCCTACCTCAAGCTCTGCGCCACCGAGCAGATCCTGGTCGACAACGGTCTGTGCGATGACCCCTCCGACCTGTATCACACCCTGCTGGTCAAGGCTATCAAGACCGAGCGCTGGCGCAAGTGGATGACTGGCGACGACGTCAACCTGCAGGTCGACGACATTCTTGCCGACGATGAGCTCAGCCTGAAGATCCTGGATGTCTCCGGTCACTATGCGTTCAACGATCCCGAGGTCAAGGAGCAGGTCGAGAAGCTCTACCGCAACCTCGCCGCTCAGGACATCGACGGCAAGCGCTTTGTCATCGAGCACATCAAGCGCCCGATCAAGCAGTACGTCGTCGGTCTTAACCTCAAGGGCGTCACGACCCGCATCGAGGCCGCTCTTGCCGAGTAAGTAGCTTTTCCTACGCGACGCCGGGCCTGGGGCATGTCCCAGCCGCAGGCCCGGCACATAGGACAAAGGGACATCCCCTTTGTCCTATTTTTTGAGTTTTGGATTCCTTCGAAGGAGTTTGCACCATGAAGTTCTTTATCGATACCGCCAATCTGGACGAGATCGCCGAGGCCAAGAGCTGGGGCTGCCTGGCCGGTGTTACCACCAACCCGTCCCTGTACGCCAAGACCGGCGGCAAGCTTGCCGACTTTGAGCCGCATATGCTCAAGATTGCCGAGCTCTGCGAGGGCCTGCCCGTTTCCGCCGAGTCTACCGCTACCACTGCCGAGGGTATGATCGAGGAGGGCAAGCGCCTTGCCGCCCTCGCCCCCAACATCGTGGTCAAGCTTCCCGTGTGCGAGGCCGGCCTTGCCGCCTGCCGTGCGCTGGCCGATGCTGGCGTGCGCGTCAACATGACGCTCGTCTTCTCGCCGACGCAGGCCCTTATGGCCGCCAATGCCGGTGCTCGCTACATCAGCCCGTTTGTCGGTCGTTTCGATGACATCGCCGAGGACGGTATCTCGCGGCTCGACAACGTCGTGACCTGCATTAAGAACTACGACTGGACGGGCAAGAACGTCGACGACACCGTCGAGATCATCACCGCCTCGGTTCGTACGCCCAACCACGTGACCCAGGCCGCGCTACTCGGTGCCGATATTGCGACCGTGCCCATGGCCGCTCTCAAGAAGTGCCTGCATCATCCGCTGACCGACCAGGGCCTCGCCTCTTTTGAGGCTGACTGGCAGAAGGTCGTCGCTCAGGCTTAACGAGTGGATTGCCCCGGCATCGCGTCATCCGGTGCCGGGGTTGTTCTCAAGAGAGGAATTCGTATGACCAACCAGGAGCTGGCGAAGGTCGCCAATGAGGTCAGGAAGGGTGTCGTGACTGCGGTTCACGCGGCCAAGTCGGGACACCCGGGTGGATCGCTCGGTGCTGCCGACATCATGGCGTATCTGTACTTTGAGGAAATGAATATCGATCCTGCCGACCCTCACAAGGCCGATCGCGATCGCTTTGTGCTCTCCAAGGGTCACGCGGCGCCGGGCCTGTATTCGGTGTTGGCAAATCGCGGCTATTTTCCCGTCGAAGAGCTCGAGACGCTGCGTCATATTGGCAGCCGACTGCAGGGCCATCCCAACATGAACGACGCCCCTGGCATCGATATGTCCACCGGATCGCTCGGTCAGGGCATCTCCGCCGCGGTTGGAATGGCACTCGCCGCAAAGCACTGGGGTGACAGCTACCGCGTCTACACGTTGCTGGGCGACGGCGAGTGCGAGGAGGGCCAGGTGTGGGAGGCGGCCATGTTTGCCGGCAACCATGCGCTCGACAATCTTGTTGCCGTCGTCGACCACAACGGCTTGCAGATTGACGGCACAATCGATGAAGTTAACTCGGCCATGCCGCTCGCTGACAAGTTCCGCGCCTTTAAGTGGCATGTGATCGAGCTCGCCGACGGTAACGACATGGCGCAGATTGCCGCCGCCTTTGCCGAGGCCCGCAAAGTGAGCGACTCGCCCGTGGCCATTATCGCCGAGACGGTGAAGGGCAAGGGCGTCTCCTTTATGGAAAACCAGGTGGGCTGGCACGGCAAGGCACCCAACGATGAACAGTTTGAGCAGGCCATGGCCGAGCTCGCAGCGGCAGGGGAGGAGCTCTAATGGCAGACGTCAAGAAAGTCGCCACGCGCGTTAGCTATGGCGAGGCACTTGTCGAGCTGGGCAATGAGCGCGATGACTTTGTGGTTCTCGATGCCGACCTGGCCGCCGCCACGCAGACCGGTAAGTTTAAGGCTGCGCACCCTGAGCGCTTCTACGACGCCGGCATTGCCGAGAGCAACCTGATGGGGCTCGCCGCCGGCATCGCGACCACGGGCCACGTCGCCTTTGCGAGCACCTTTGCGATGTTTGCCGCCGGTCGCGCGTACGAACAAGTGCGTAATTCCATTGGCTATCCGCACCTCAACGTCAAAATCGGTGCCACGCATGCGGGTATCTCGGTCGGTGAAGACGGCGCCACGCACCAGTGCTGCGAGGATATCGCACTCATGCGCACGATCCCGGGTATGACGGTAATCGTTCCCGCCGATGACATCGAGGCTCGCGCTTGCGTGCGCGCCGCCTATGAGTTTGAGGGACCGGTCTACATGCGCTTCGGACGCCTGGCAACGCCGGTCATTAACGATCACGAGGACTATGAGTTCAAGATTGGTCGCGGCGTGGTCGTGCGCGAGGGGTCCGATGTGACCATCATCGCTTGTGGCCTTATGGTCGCCGAGGCGCTTGAGGCTGCCGAGGCGCTCGCTGCCGATGGTATCGATGCCGAGGTCATCAATATGCACACGATCAAGCCGCTTGATGAGCGCCTGGTGGTTGCCAGCGCCAAGAAGACCGGTCGCGTGGTCACCGCCGAGGAGCATTCGATTATCGGTGGTCTTGGCGAGGCCGTGGCCTCGGTGCTCGCAGAGCAGCATCCGGTGCCGATGCGTCGCGTCGGCGTGCGCGATGTGTATGGCGAGTCCGGCCCTGCGGTCGATTTGCTGCACAAGTACGGTTTGGACGCCGACGGCATCGAAGCTGCGGTCAGGTCCGTGTTGTAAGGAAGGTTTCCATGGGATTTGTATCTGCCAACCAAGTGACAATCGGGTATACCGCCGCCTCGCGCGAGGACGCCCTACATTATTTGTCCGAGCAGGCCATCGAGCTCGGCTTTGCCGATGACGCATCTGCCGTAGAGGCCGCCTTCATTGCTCGCGAGAACGAGGCCGAGACCGGCCTTGTCGCCGGTTTTGCCGTTCCGCATGCCAAAAGCGACGCGATCCACACGCCGGGCGTTGCCGTGCTTAAACTGACCGAGCCCGTTGAATGGCCGAGCTTCGATGGGGTGCCCGTCGATGTTGCGCTCGCGCTGTACGTGCCCGCCGGCGAGGCCGGAACTACGCACCTGCGTCTGCTCTCCAAGGCTGCCGTGATGCTGATGGACGCCGGCTTCCGTGACAAGGTGCGCGCGAGCACCGATCCCGTTGAGATTGCGGAGCTCATCAATAGCGGACTCGAAGACTAGAACGGTCATCCCGTTCAATCAATTGATCCTTCTCCAAGGAAAAGGGCCGCGACGCCGTATGGGTGTCACGGCCCTATTTGCGTTTCCCCAGATAAAACCTGCCAAAATAAACCTGTCGCTTTTTGGCAGGCTAATCGTGAGTTATTTCACCGCAACTTAGGGCACGGTTAGGAAGTGTGCACCTTAAAGAGTGGAGCCCTTGATTAGAGAGATTGCGCTCGTCTCTCTAAATGTCTCTCTAAAGAGAAAGCTAGTTAAAGAGATAACATTGGGCAATCTAACAGTGAATTCGATACATCTCTCTAAATGTCTCTCTAAAACAAGGCGCTTATCTCTCTAAAGTTAGAGAGATATACGAAACGTTAGAGAGATAAATCTATTGTTTTAGAGAGACGGAATGCCAAAATTCGTCCGTCCGCTACCATCTGCCAAAAATGGAGGATAAAGGGCTCATCGAAGTAATGGGTTCGTCGACGAGCCGCAACCGCCGCTATCGGAAGAAGTAGATGCAGGCGAGTCGCCCCTCTTGTGTCTCTCGAAGTGAGATGGGTGCTAGGGGGGGGCGACTGCCTCGCGATATTTCCCCAGATAAAACCTGCCAAAATAAACCTGTCCCTTATTGGCAGGTCAGTTAACGCAGTGCAGGTTGAGCATATGCGAGCGAGCGGGCTCCGGGTGCGGTAAGGTGACGTGAAACAAGCGGGCGCTGACCTTTTGGTCGCGCCCGTGAAGTTGAACGTCAGATTGCCGTGCCCGGGGCCCGCGCAGCGCCGAGCAGTTACGCCGTTTGTAAAACGGCGTAACCTAAAGATTCATGTTGCCGTGGATGTAGGGGGTGACCTCGGGGGAGATATGGTCGCAGCCCAGTTCGCGCAGCGCGGACTCGATAACGGCGGGCAGCGGGGTTTTGCCCTCGGCATCGACGGCGTTGCCGCCGAGGGCAGCAATCTTGGCGACATCTGCGGGTGCGGCCTCGATATGCATGCAGCCGCCGATCAAGCGCGCGCGTACCTGTGCCAGATCAAGATCGTGCAGGTAATCCTCGCAGGCGCGGATTAAATCGACCTTCTCGCGCGTAAGCTCCTCGCCCGTGGGGACGCGCGTGGCAAGACATGCTCCCGCCGGCAGGTTCCAAACGGGATAACCCCATGCGCGCAGCAGCTTGCGCTCTTCGTCCTTGGTAAAGCCGACCTCCATAAGGGGTGAGCGTACGCCGAGCTCTTCTGCCGCACGCATGCCGGGGCGGTAGTCACCGCGATCGCTTGCATTGCTGCCATCGATGACGGTGGGAAAGCCGAGCGACTTGGCGTGGTTGACGATGGCGGTAAAGCCGGCGTGCTTGCAGTGGTAGCAGCGATTGGCATCGTTGCAGGCTACTTGGGGGAGCTGCAGCTGATCAACCGAAAGATTGAGCACGGGGAGCTTAAAATGCGGCCCCTCATTGGCCTGCCCATCAACGGACTGCTCAAACGAAGCCTGCTCGGGCGTGCCGATGAGCGGCGTGGTGAGATGGACGAGGAGGGTATTGGTAGGCATGACGCGGGCGCATACGGCGGCCAAAAAGCTGCTGTCAACGCCGCCGGAAAACCCGATAGCCACGCGCCCGTATGCCAAAAGCAGCTGTTCGAGCGCCGATAGCTTGTCTTGAAGCTCCTCTGCGGGTGCCGTGGTGTCTGAAAGCATGAAAGTTCCTTACAGTAATTAAAGCTCGGATGAAACTATAATCCCACCGAGCTGCTTGTCATAAGACTTCCAGCTATGTAACGAAAGTGCAATATGCTATATACGTTATATACAAGCTTGTAAAGTGCGGTAGAGTGGCAGTAATGCAATCCGGCGAGGGGGACCGATATGATCAAGGCTGTTATTTTTGACATGGATGGAACGCTGGTCGATACCGAGCGTTTGGGGATTAGGGCCTGGAAGGCAGGCGCCGCTGAGCTGGGGCTCGCGATTGATGATGCGCTGATCCATCAGTTTATCGGTCGCACGCTACCCGATGTCATGGACATCCTCGATAAGCATTACGGCAGCCACGAGACCGCCGAGGCGATCTATGTCCGCCACAAGGAGATTCGCGACGAGATGGTCAAGACCGAGCTGGAGCTTAAGGCCGGCGCCGCCGAGTGCCTAGACGAGCTGCTGGCTGCGGGCTATCACGTGGGTCTAGCGACGTCGTCGCGCCACGTTACCGCCGAGCGCAACCTTAAAGCATTCGGCCTCTTTGACAAGTTTGAGACCGTGACCTGCGGCGACGACGTTGTGCACGGCAAGCCCGACCCCGAGATGTATCTGCTCGCCTGCGAGCGCGCGGGCTTTGCTCCCGAGGAATGTGCCGTGGTCGAGGATTCGCGCAACGGCTGCGTCTCGGGCATTACGGCCGGCTGCCACGTCTTTGCCGTTCCTGACATTGTTCCGCTGCCGCAGGACGTGGTGGATGGCTGCGAGGCCGTGCTCGATACGTTGTTCGACCTGGCGGCGGCGGTCAAGGCCGTGCGCTAGACAGTTGCGGTGTTGAAACGAGCAATTGCCCACGTTTGCGCTTAAGCAAAAGGGGCCCGGCAATGGTCGGGCCCCTTTTGCTTAGGCGGCGACATAGCATACTTGCGGGCGTGCTATAGATACGCGCCGAGGTTGATGGCCGTGGCGTCGGCCTGGCTGCTTGCCTGGGTGCTGGCGCGCTCCAATAGGAACGGACGCACCAGTTCTTGGCGGTTGATATCCTCGGCGGCGGTGACTGCGGTGACGGTGCGCGCTGCAGAGCCGACGCGGATATGCTTGGTCTTTGCCGGGGTCTTGTTCTCGATTTGCTCCATGAGCAATTGAACGCCCTTGCGGCCAATCTCGTAGCCCGGGGGCGCTACCGTAGTGAGCGGGACCGATCCGCTCCAAGCGAGCGGGTTGCCATCGCAGCCTGCTACGCGTACCTGCCCGGGGACAGAGATGCCCTTGTCGACCAGTGCCGAGATAACGCCCGAGGCCAACACGTCGGTCAGGCCGACGACAAAATCGGGGCGTTCGTCGGCGGGGCGCGCGGCGATTTGGGCGCCGATGCCGTAGCCGTCGGCGGCGGTATTCCATTCGCCGGCGTCGATGACTTCGATCTTGATATCGGGGTGTAGGGCGAGTGCCTTATGAATGCCAAGGACGCGCAGGGTGAGTTGCATAAATGCTGCTCGGCCGACGACGACAATATGGTGCGCGCCGCGGGCGATGGCGAGTTCGGCAATGATGCGACCCTGGGCCTCGTTGTCGGCCGCTACGTAGTAGCCGGGCTCGGAGCAATGGATGTCCAGATGGACGATCGGCACGGGCATCTTGGTCATGGCGGGGTGCCAGTCGGGGGATGCCATGGGCTGAACCATGACGCCGGACATCTGGGTGCCCATAAAGTAGCGCAGGTAATGGTCCTCGAGAATATCGTCGTTATCGGCGTTGGCGATGAGCAGGTCGTAGCCGTGCTTGCGGGCCTCGTTGTGGGCGCCGCTGGCGATTTGGAGTGAAAAGCCGTGGTCGAGACGGGGGAGCACCAGGCCAAAGGACTTGGTGGCGCCGCCCGCGAGCTGACGAGCGCTTTGGTTGGGCAGGTAGCCCAGTCGATTGATGGTTTCGTTAATGAGCTTGAGGGTCTCGGGACGCAACTTTTCGGGATGGTTGAGCGCGTTGGATACCGTGCCCAACGAAACCCCGGCTTCGCGCGCGACGTCGCTGATTTTAACCTTTGCCATAGCGGCCCCTTTGATGCGTTTCAAGTACAAGCCAGATTGTAGCATCGCCCGCCCCTGAGGTGTCAAAACCCGCCTATTAGGGACAGGTTTATTTTGGCAGGTTTTATCTGGGCAAACGATGCTGTCAGACCAAACCACCACGAAGGTGCCTGCCCCCTTCGGGGTGGGGTGTGTGTATCGAGTGGTATTCAAGTTGAGATACCACTTCTGGTATATCAGCTTGCGTTTGCGTGAGTACAATACTCGAACGTTATGCGTCTCAGCGCCCCCTGTGCGTGGACGTTTTGCAGTCAAGCGGACGAAGGGATTTATCCTATGTGCGGAATTGTCGGCTACACCGGCTCTGATATTGCAAAGAACATCCTGGTCACAGGCCTCAAGCGTATGGAGTATCGCGGCTATGACTCCTCGGGCGTCGCGCTCGAGGTGGGCGAGGGCGCCGCGGCGCACCTCGACGTCATCCGCCGCGTGGGCAAGGTCGCGGGCTTGGAGAGCGAGCTTTCCAACATCGACAGCGACGCTACCTGCGGTATCGGCCACACCCGTTGGGCCACCCACGGCAAGCCCTCCGTCGTTAACGCTCACCCCCACACCAGCTGCGATGGTCGTATCGCCATCGTCCACAACGGCATCATCGAGAACTTCGCCGAGCTGCGCGAAGAGCTGGAGGGCCGCGGCCACCACTTTAAGAGCGAGACCGATACCGAGGTCTTCGCGCATCTGATCGAAGAGGCTTATGCCGAGACGCACGACCTGATGGCCTCCGTGCGCGAGGCTTGCGCCCACGTGGTCGGTGCCTATGGTCTGGCCGTCGTGTGCGCTGACGAGCCCGGCGTGATCGCCGTGGCCCGCAAGGATTCCCCGATCGTGGTCGGCGCGGGCGAGACCGGCGCCTATGTCGCCTCCGACGTCATCGCGCTCATCGACGCCACCCGCGATGTCGTGGTGCTCGAGGACGGTCAGTTTGCCAAGCTTACGCCCGCAGGCGTCGAGTACACCGACGAGGCCGGCAACGTTATCGAGCCCAAGGTCACCCACATCGACTGGGACCTGGACATGGCAGAAAAGGGCGGTTATCCCGACTTTATGCTCAAGGAGATCCACGAGCAGCCGCGCGTCGTGCGCGACACGCTGGTGGGCCGCATGACGCCGGCCGGCGAGCTCGACATCGACGAGCTGGGCCTTTCGCTCGAGGAGCTCAACGACATCGACCGCGTCTACGTGATCGCTTGCGGCACCAGCTATCACGCTGGCCTCATTGCCAAGAATCTCATTGAGGGCTGGGCTCGCATCCCCACCGAGGTGGAGGCGGCCAGCGAGTTCCGTTATCGCAACCCCATCATTACGCCGACGACGCTTGTCGTTGCCGTGTCCCAGTCGGGCGAGACGGCCGATACCCTTGCCGCCATTCGCGATGCGCGCATCAAGGGTGCCAAGGTCTTCGGCATCACCAACGTGGTGGGCAGCCCCGTGGCGCGTGAGAGCGACGGCGTCATCTACACCAAGGCCAACAAGGAGATCGCGGTCGCCTCGACCAAGAGCTTCATCGGCCAGGTCGTGAGCCTTACGCTTTTGGCTCTGCTGCTGGCGCAGGTCAAGTACCGCTTGACCACCAAGCAGGCGCGCATGCTGTTCCGCGAGCTTTCCGATACGGCCGAGCAGATCCAGTGGATTTTGGATACCCAAACCGAGGCCGTGCATGAGGCCGCCCTGCTGTGCAAGGACGCGCAGTCGGCGCTGTTCGTGGGCCGTGGCATGGGTGCCGCTATTTCCTACGAGGGCGCGCTCAAGCTCAAAGAGGTCAGCTACCTGCACGCCGAGGCCTACGCCGCCGGTGAGATGAAGCACGGCCCCATCGCGCTGATCGACCCGGGCTTCCCTGTCATCGCCGTGGCCACCAAGAGTGCCACCTACGACAAGACCGTGTCGAACCTCATGGAGTGCAAGGCGCGCGGCGCCAAGGTCATCGTCGTTGCCACCGAGGGCGACGAGGAGATCAACAAGATCGCCGACTGCATTATCCGCGTGCCAGCAGTCCGCGACGTGTTCAGCCCCATCACGGCGAGCGTCCCGCTGCAGCTGCTCGCCCGCGAGGTCGCCATCCTGCGCGGCTGCGACGTCGACCAACCCCGAAACCTGGCGAAAAGCGTCACGGTCGAGTAGTTGGTTCCGCCGTTCTAGCGACTAAGGCCCGGCTCCGCATCAAGACGGAGCCGGGCCTTGTTGCATTTGCTCGGATAAAACCTGCCAAAATAAACCTGTCCCTTTTTGGCAGGTTAGCGGAGCTTGCTGGTCTCGAAGTACTCGGGGAACTGGTCCAGAACCTCGGTTTGATTGCGGAACATCATGTGCAGGTGCTTGCTGACCAAAAAGCTCGCTTCGATGGGGTCGCGACCGGCGATAGCGCGGCGAATCTGCTTGTGCTCGTTCACGATGTCCTGATTGTCGAGAACCTGCGTGGCGGCGCGCAGCCAGCGGAAGCGCTCCAGGTCGGCATTGGTCTCTTCGAGCCACGACCACACGGTGCTGCGACATGCGATGCTAAAAATCATGTGATGCATGAGGTTGTCGCTCAAAAAGAAGCCGATGCGATCCTCCTCGGCCATGGCCTTTTCCTGCAGCACGATGGCGCGGTCGAGCTGCTCGATGCCGGCCGACGTGGCGCGCGCACAGCACTCCACAATCACCTGCTTTTCCAGATGCTCGCGGATGTAACAGGCACTCTCGGCAAGGGTGAGGTTGATGGGCGAGACGTAGGTGCCGCTCTGGGGCACGGTGCGCACCAGGCCTTCCTGCGCCAAGCGAACCAAAGCCTCGCGCACGGGCGTGCGACCCATGTCCAGGTCATCGCAAAGCTGCTTGACGCCCAGCTTTTCGCCCGGCTTGTAGTCCAGGTAGACGATTTTGCGTCGAATGGTGTGGTAGGACTGGTCCTGTAGGCTCGTTTCCTGCTCGCCGACGTGCATCGATTCTTCCATAGCGCCTCGCAACTGTTCTATCAAACTCATATGTCAGTTGTTAATTATGCCGCGAATCAGCTCTCCGCGGTGGGTAATTCGGCTGTTGCCTGAGAACTATCGCGGCATCTTAGTCTGTGTTTGCGCAAGGCTGTGCTCAATGTTGCCGTATCATAAGCCGTCGCAAACGTGAAATAGAAAGAAGGAATCCCATATGCAACTGGCAAATATCGTACGCGAGCGCTGGAAAGGCGTCTTGTTCTGCCTGATCATCGCCATTCCCGCGACGTTGCTCGGCAAACAGGTTGAGGTGGTCGGCGGTCCGGTATTCGCCATCCTCTTTGGCATGGTCCTGGCGCTCGTCTTTCCCAAGAATCGTCGCGAACAGCTCGCCGCCGGCGTCACCTATACGTCCAAAAAAGTCTTGCAGTACGCGGTTATCCTGCTTGGCTTTGGCATGAACCTCTCCCAGATTCTGTCCAAGGGCGCCCAGTCGCTGCCGATTATCGTGGCGACAATCTCGACCTCGCTTGTCATCGCCTTTGTGCTCTGCCGCGTTATGAACGTGCCGGGCAAGATCGCGACGCTTGTGGGTGTGGGTTCGTCGATTTGCGGCGGTTCTGCCATCGCTGCGACCGCACCCGTCATCGATGCCGACGATCGCGAGATTGCCCAGGCCATTTCGGTCATCTTCCTGTTTAACGTTATCGCGGCGCTCGTGTTTCCGACGCTCGGCGGCATGCTCGGGCTGACCAACGAGGGCTTTGGCCTGTTTGCCGGCACCGCCATCAACGACACCTCGTCCGTAACGGCTGCGGCGAGCGCCTGGGACAGCATGCATCCCGGCGCCAATGTGCTCGAAAGCGCCACAGTGGTCAAGCTCACCAGGACGCTGGCCATCATTCCCATCACGTTGGTCCTCGCATGCTGGCAGATGCATCTGGCGCGCAAGGCCGGCGGCGACGCCAAAAGCACGTTCTCGCTTAAACGCGCGTTTCCCATGTTTGTGCTGTTCTTTGTGCTGGCGAGCGTGATCACCACGGTGTTTCAGCTTCCCGCATCCTTTACGGCTCCCATCAAGGAGCTGTCGAAGTTCTTTATTGTGATGGCCATGGCGGCTATTGGTTTTAATACCGATATCGTCGAGCTGGTCAAAAAGGGCGGCAAGCCCATCGCATTGGGCTTTTGCTGCTGGATTGGCATTGCGTGCATGAGTTTGGGAATGCAGCACGTGCTGGGAATCTGGTAGAGAAGTAGCTTATTTGCGTGCTGGTTGCCGGTGAGCGCATTCTCACGGTGGAGCGATAGGAGCTCTTGCGGGTATGGCTTGTCCGCAGGTTGATAGGTCCCGAAGAGCTCTTATCGCCCCGCCAGGATGGCGATGCGGGGCAATTCATATATTCGCAAGAAGGCGCCGCAGGCCCTATAGTGTTTGGTGAACATTATCGTTCAATTTTGAAACACTTGAGATGCCAAGCCGCAGATAAGGGCTGTGGCTGGAGACGGGGCGAACTATGGACAGCGATGCCAAGCTGCAGATTCTGATCGAGGCGTTGTCCGCAGCCGGAGCATCAGCGCTGGCAATTGACGAGCGCGGTGGCGTTGTGATTTCGACCATGACTGACGCTGCACTCGAGCAGGATGTCGTCGCTTTTGTTTCCAAGCGTCTCGCTCGCGTGGGCGATGGAGCGCGCCTGGTAATGGGCCACGAGGGCGTGCGGTTCAGCTTGACGGTGCGCCCGACGGCCCAGGAGCGCGGGGCGCTTTGGGTGGTCGTGGCGCGTGAGGTGCGCGCCGCCGCCGCACACGCGGGCATCGAGTGGCTCAATGCCGACGAAGTCGAGGCTCGTTACGAGTCGAGCGCGTACGGCATCATCGAAGACGCAGCGGCGGTCGCTGCCCCCGTACGGGAGAGCTACGCGCGCGGGATACCCCTTATGCTCGAGGGCGAGCTGGGCGCGGGGCAGGATCAGATTGCAAAACGTTTGTACC
The DNA here is from genome assembly GCA_018376265.1 of Collinsella sp. Taxonomy (GTDB): domain Bacteria; phylum Actinomycetota; class Coriobacteriia; order Coriobacteriales; family Coriobacteriaceae; genus Collinsella. Next base: position 10,858 of record JAHABQ010000011.1, on the reverse strand, counting down.
TGGATGGACCCTATGCCGATCAGCCCTTTGTGTCCGTTGCGCTCGATGAGCTTACGGATCGCGGTTGGCGCCATCTGCTCAAAAGTTCCGAATCGCCGCTATTCCAAACGGGGCTGACACTTTGCATGGGCGGCTGGCATGCCGTTGGTCCCCAGCGCCTGCGCGAGCTCGTCTCCGCAATGATCGACACGGCGCTCGCAACTCGTTGCCATGTGGTGTTGACGGCAAACGATATGCCGGGCGGCGGCGAAAGCGATCAGGCTGCTTTTGTAACCGAGCGTCTGGCCTGTGCCGTGAGTGTGGCGCCGGCGATTGCCGAGCAGGGCGGCGCGTCGGAAAAGGTTGCACGCTATCTGGAGTATCTGGCAGATATGTTTGAGACGGCAACACCTGCCTTATCGTCCGCGGCGGCAAAGACACTCGATGCCTATCGATGGCCCCGCAACTATCTACAGCTGCGCGAGGTTTCGGAACGACTTTATATATTAGTGGGGACGGGCACGGCCGAGCGGGCGGTGGCAGAAGAGGTACTTGCCCAGGAGGACGTTATCAAGACCGCGACCTTTGGTGCCCCGACGCTCGAAAGCGATTTGTATATCTTGCGGCCTCTGGTCGATACTGAGCGCGATATCGCACGGCTGGTCGTAGGCCACCTTCACGGTAACAGGACCCGAGCTGCCGAAGTGCTAGGCATAAGTCGTACGACCCTGTGGCGCCTGCTGAAGGACGACGACCGTTAAGCGAGGTTCCCGTGACCGCGTGCGGTACGTGTGTTACAGTCCAAAGCAGTATTGTTTCGATTCTGTTACGGCGTTCGGGGGCGTATGGCGGAGACTTCAAAAACAAATCGGGCTCGAAAGCCTGCGGCGCCGGTCAGCCGACGTACGACTTCGCGGACGTGGGGCAAAAGCGCCTCGGGCTTTGACGGCTCGTTCAAACGCACTAAATATGGCTATCCTTCGGCAAGCGCTCGCTTGGCCATGCAGGCCGAATCATCGCTGCGGGGCCGTAAGCGTGTGGTGGGGTCAAAGCTCAAGCACGATGGAACGCTCGGCTACATTAGCCGTGGCGCTGCTCGCCGTAGCGGCCTCAATCCCGCAGGCTGGTATCGTTACGTGCCGATCGTGGTCGTTGTTGCGGTGATTGTCATCGCGCTCGCGGCGCTTGGTTACGCCGGCGGCGGGGCCAATCTGGACGCAATGTTTAAGTCGCCCGAGCTCGCGCATGCGGGCACAGAAGTTGTCGAGGGCGTTCAGACCCAGACGGGCGTCGCGCCCCAGCGCGGTATCGTTGCGGCGGCCTCCACCATTGCCGATGCGCAAAAGGACGAGGACGAACAAGACGACGGCGCCGAAACGACTCACACGAACGAAACGACGACAACGGCGACGTCAATATAAGTTGCGAGTGGGGTAGCTAAAATAGCCCCGTCCCAAATTAGCCACCCCGCTGACGCTCCTGGGTTACCTTACGTAGATGATGTTGTCGCGGCGGGGTTTGGGCTCGGGTAGCGTGTCCTCGGCGTAGCCAAGAATGCAGTTACCGACACCGCGCAGACTGCCGTCGGCGGGCAGGCCCCAGCTGGCCAGCAGCTCCAGGCCCTCGGGCGAGTCAAAGACCTCATGCGCGCGGTGAATCCAGCACGAATCGACACCCAGCGCATAAGCGGCGTTGAGCAAGTTGCCCATGGCGAGCGAGCCGTCTTCCAGATGTGTGGGCACGCTGCGGTCAACCAGCACCACCACAACGGTCTTGGCGCCATAGAAGGGGTCGCTGTTGCTGCCCATGACTTGCGCGTTGAGCTGCGAGAGACGCTCGACGGTCGCGGGGTCGGTGACGGCGACAAACGTCACCGGCTGGCGGCCCATGCCGCTCGGTGCATATTGGCCGGCTTCGATAATACGTGCAAGCTTTTCGGCCTCGACGGGACGATCGCTGTAGTTGCGGCAGCTGCGGCGGTGAATGAGTGCTTCGATAGTCTCCATGGTGTCTCCTTGCGGTGGCGTTGCAGATGCCCCCTTCATACCCGCCGGGCTTAAACGATAGACGGTCAATTGCCCGGCCAAAAGGATAGATTCCAATTGGGAAAGTAGGTTTGCATAAAAGTACCTTCAGAATGTGACAAACAAATGGGATGGTTAAACGTTTTATCCCATCTACCCTGCGGTTTTTTACCACTTGCCTAAATGACGAACGCATAACCTCTGATAAAGGTTTTACTAAAGGAGCACCAACGTTTATCAATGCGCCGTGGTGGCGCCGGGCCAGGAGGTAACATCATGTTCCAGGCTGGAGATGTCGTCGAGACCGATTTCGAAGGATTTCTGAAGCTGCTGCGTTCCAAGACGCGCGCTTTCGTGTCGATCAACGATCACGAGTACTACATCACGCACACCGATGGCTATTGGCGTGTTCAGGATTGCGAGGCCCTCAACGACAAGGGCCACTTTACTGACTGCTCCGAGCTGGTCAACACGGTCTGCGAGGTCGTCGAGCTGCCGTGGATTGCCGGCAAAAGCCTGCATGACAGCTTCTCGGGTGCTACGGTCTATGAGGCCGTCGCCGCTTAACAGGCAATAAAACCCGATTTTCACGTGACCGCTGGCGCCGCCCCCGCGCCGGCGGTCTTTTTCTGCCGATAGGCCATAAAAGTGCACGCATTTGCGGAGAGGCTGTTGACGATAGTCAAAACTCGGACTAATCTAGAGACATAAAATTGGTCAAAAATCGGACAATCGAATGGTGGGATAGATGAATGGTGCGGTTAAACTGGTCGACTTCGACCGGTTGCTCAATGGACTCGACCATATCTATTCGGAGTTCTCGCGCGCCTGCGGCCTTTCGGACTGCGCCTATTGGATGCTCGTCGACACCAGCACGGCGGGCGGCAGTATTGCCGTAAGCCGTCTGACAAGCGAATGGTTCTACAGCAAGCAGACCATCAACTCGGCAATTAAAACCTTGACGGCGCGGGGCTTCGCAACGTTGGAGTTTGCCGAAGGCAGTCGTAAGAACAAGGTTGTGAGCCTGACCGAAGAGGGCAGGCGATTTGCCGAGCGTTATGCGCTGCCGGCACTCAAGGCCGAGCAGCGAGCCTTTGGCGCGCTTGAGCCATGTGAGCAGCGCGAGATTATGCGCTTGATCGGCAAATTCTCTCAGGTGCTCGGCGATGAGTGCGATGCCTTTAAGCAGCATATCGCTGCCGAGAGCCAAGCCGAGAATCAAGGTGAGGGGGAGTCGTGCGACTGTTAATGAGGTTTCTAAAGCCCTATCGAGGGCTTGTCGCAGTGACGCTGCTGGTGCTGCTGGTGGATAACGTCGGTACGCTGTTGGTTCCCACGATGCTGGCGAACATGGTCAACACCGGTATTACCACGGGCGATATCGACTACATTTTACGCAACGGCCTATACATGTTTATCGCGACCAGCATGGCTAGCGGCGGCACGGTGCTGGGCTGCTATCTTTCGGCGCGCCTGGCCGCCAACGTGGCTTGCGATATCCGCAATGCCGTGTACGACAAATCGCTCGAGCTCGCGGCCAGCGATTTTGAGCGCTTTGGCACCGGATCGATGATCACGCGCTCGCTCAACGACATCAACGTGATTCAGCAGGCGATTCTGCAGACGATTCAGCTGGTGCTACCCGTGCCGTTTTTGGCTGTGGCGGGCATCATCTTCGCCTGGTTTATCGATCCCGCCATGGGCACGCTTCTGGGCGTAGTCGTTGCGATTGTGCTGGTGGCGGCGGTCTTTACGGTTGCCAACGCGGCGCCGATTTTTATGCGCCTACAGGGCTTTATCGACCGCATGAACGTGGTGCTGCGCGAGAATATTGTGGGCGTGCGCGTCATCCGTGCGTTTAACAAGGAGCGCCACGAGGAGCGGCGCCTGGACGAGGTGTTTAGCGAATACGCCGCCAACGCCATCAAAGTCAACCACCTGTTTGTGGGCCTCGACAGCTCAAGCTTCTTTTTGATGAACATCGCCGAGGTGGCGGTGCTGTGGGTTGGCGGCAACCGCGTGGGCGCCCATGCGATGCAGATCGCGAGCATCTCTGCGGTGCTCGAGTACGCAATCCTGATTCTGTTCTTTGTGATGATGGCGCAGATGGTGGTGCTGACGCTTCCGCGTGCTGCCGCGTGCCTGAACCGTGCGCAGCAGGTGTTGGAGATTGAGCCGAGCATCGTCGATGGCGAGCGCACGCTGGACGACGGGGCGCGCGAGCCCCAAGACGAAGCCGATGCGGTGGCCGTGTTCGACCACATGTCGTTTCGCTTTGACGATGCCGACGAGGACACCCTGTGCGACCTGAGCTTTGCCTGCCGTCGCGGTCAGACGACTGCGATCGTTGGCTCGACAGGCTCGGGCAAATCGACGGTGGCAAAGCTTCTGCTGCGCTTCCACGATGCCACCAAGGGCTCCATTCGCCTGAATGGTGTGGACCTGCGCGAGCTTACGCAAGACGAAATCCGCGGGCGCATTGCCTATGTGCCGCAGAAGGCGTGGCTGTTCTCGGGCACGGTGGCGAGCAACCTTCGCTTTGGTAACGAAGGCGCGACCGAGGGCGACATGCTTCACGCGCTTGAGGTTGCCCAGAGCACCTTTGTACTCGACCAACCGCAGGGGCTCGATACCCCGGTGGCGCAGGGCGGTACGAACTTTTCGGGCGGCCAGCGCCAGCGTTTGGCAATCGCCCGTGCGCTCATGAAGCATGCCGATCTATATATCTTCGATGACAGTTTTTCGGCCCTGGACTTTAAGACCGATGCCGCCCTGCGTCATGCGTTGCAAGACGAGACGCGTGACGCTGCGGTGCTCATCATCGCGCAGCGCATCTCGACGATCTTGCACGCCGACCAGATCGTCGTGCTCAAGGATGGCGAGGTTGTGGGCTTGGGCACGCATAGCGAGCTTATGGAAACCTGCGAGGTGTACCGCGCCATCGCGGAATCGCAGATGAAGGGAGGTGAGTAGCATGACCGAGGAGCTCAAGAAGCAGGGCGGCGTTGATGACGCCGCTGCCGCGGGACTGGTCGAGGAAACGGCTGCCGTGGCACCCGAGCTGGATGACGCCGCCAAGGCTGCAGCCGAGCGCGAGGCTCGCCGCCAAGCGCTCTACGAGGAAAACGAACGTGCCGAGGACGAGCGCGCCCGCGCCGAGGCAGAGCGTATGCGCGACGTGGACGATGAAGACGAGGACGAGACGCCTCGAGATACCTGGGCGACGGTGCGCCGCCTGTGGAGCGAGGCTGCCGGCGACCATTGGCGCTTCTATATCGTGTTCGCGAGCATTGTGTTCTATGCCATCTTTAACACTGCTGCGCCGGCATATAGCGCCCGCGTGATCGATGAACTGTGGAGCCACATTCAGGTGGCGTTTGCCAACGACACCACCTTCAACATCACCTGGGAGAACTGCGGCAGGACCATCTTCATCTACTTTATGATCTGGACGGCCGCTGCCTCGTTCTACGCGCTCCAGAGCTTTTTGATGTCGAGCGTTGCCGAACGCCTCAACCTGTGCCTACGCAACCGCATCGCACAAAAGCTCAACCGTCTGCCGCTTGCCTTTTTTGACGCGCATCGTCCCGGTGAGGTCGTCAGCCGTGCGACCAACGACTTGGACAAGATGTCCGAGAGCATGCAGCGCGGCTTGCTGCAGCTTCTGGTGTCGATCGGTACCGTGGTGGGCGCCGTGAGCGTGATGTTCGTGTTTAGCGTGCCGCTCACGCTCGTCTTTTTGTTCTTTACGGCGTTGTCGCTGCTGGTGACCAAGGTGGTCTCGCGCCGCACGCATGACGTAACCGGTGAGCGCCAAGAGTGGGTGTCCAAGATTACGAGTGCGGTCGAGGAAGGCTACTCGGGCCGTCTGGTGATTCGCGCGTTTAACCGCGAGCGCCAAAGTTCTGCCGAGGTGCACCAGGCCTCGGGCGAGCTGGCACGCGTGAGTGCCAAGGCCGACTTTATGATTAACGCCGTCGGCCCCGCGGTGCGCTTTATCGGCCGCCTGGCACAGATCGTGATTGCGATTGTGGGCTGCAGTATGCTGGTTGCCGGCCACATGACCGTCGGCGTGTTCCAGGCGTTCTTCCAGTTTATCTACGAGGCATCTGAGCCCATGACGCAGCTGTCGTTTACCTTCAACTCGCTGCAGAGCGCGCTGGCGAGTGCGGAGCGCGTGTTCGACCTGCTCGATGAGCCCGAGATGGAGGCCGATCCGCTGCCGGACGAGGCCGCCAAGCTGCCGGGCAAGGTCGAGGGCCGTGTCTCCTTTGAGCATGTGCGCTTTGGTTATTCGCCCGACAAGCCGCTTATGCGCGACGTGTCGTTTACTGCCGAGCCGGGCCAGAAGATCGCGGTGGTGGGAACCACGGGCGCAGGCAAGACGACGCTCATCAACCTGCTCATGCGCTTCTACGAGATTGACGGCGGGCGTATTACGCTCGACGGCGTGGATACGAGCCGCATGGATCGCGGCGAGCTACGTCAGCAGTTTGGCATGGTGCTGCAAGACGCCTGGCTATTCGATGGCACGATTGCCGAAAACATCGCCTACGGCTGCCCCGAGGCAACGCGCGACGAAATTGTGGCCGCCGCTCGTGCCGCGCAGGTCGACTTCTTCGTGCGCACCATGCCGCAGGGCTACGACACGCGCGTGGCCAACGATGCCGAAAGCATCAGTCAGGGCCAGCGTCAGCTGCTGACCATCGCACGCGTGCTGCTCAACAACCCGGCGATTCTCATCCTGGACGAGGCGACCTCAAGCGTGGACACGCGTACCGAGCTTGCCATCGGCCGTGCCATGGACGCGCTTATGCGCGGGCGCACGAGCTTTGTGATCGCGCACCGTTTGTCGACGATCGTCGATGCCGACCTGATCTTGGTCATGGACCACGGCAATATCATCGAGCAGGGCACGCATAAGGAGCTGCTGGCTGCCGAGGGTGCCTACGCCGACCTCTATCTGAGTCAGTTCGCATAATGTGACAAAGGGACAGTCCCGCATGTCACATCAAAAGGAATGGCGCGCCGGGGATTGATTCCCTGGCGCGCCTTTTGCGTCGGTGCCGATGTCGTTTTGTGCCGCTTGCGTTCCTAACGTTCGTCCACGAGCTTGGCGACGAGGGCCTTGAGCTCGGCCACCTCTCGCTCGAGTTCCTTGACGCGGCGGGCATTCTCGGTGATGCCCTGGCGGTTGAGGGCGGACTGCTCGGCGGCGTCATCGGGCATGTACTCGCGATGCTGCTTGGCGTCGAAACTCTCCTCGAACACACGGCAACCGTTGCGCTTGATGATACGTCCCGGCACGCCCACGACGGTGCAGTTGTCGGGGACGTCCTTAACGACGACCGAGTTGCCGCCGATCTTGACGTTGTTGCCGATGCGGATGTTGCCGAGCACCTTGGCGCCCGTGCCCACCGTGACATTGTTGCCCAGGGTGGGGTGACGCTTGCCGGTCTCGTTGCCGGTGCCGCCGAGCGTGACGCCCTGGTAGAGCACACAGTTGTCGCCCACAATGGTGGTCTCGCCGATGACGACGCCCATGGCGTGGTCGATAAAGAAGTGCTTGCCAATCTGCGCGGCAGGGTGAATCTCGACGCCGGTGATGTGGCGGGTGATTTGCGAGAGCACGCGGGCGAGCGAGCGATGACCGTGCTCCCACAGCCAGTGCTCGGGCACGTGGTTCCACTTGGCGTGCAGGCCAGGATAGGAAAGGAAGATGACCAGACCGTTTTGCGCGGCGGGGTCCTGCGCCTGGACGGTCTTGATGTCCTCGCGAATGGTATTGATAAAGCTCACCGGCCGTCCTCCCTTAGCGCCATGGCAATGCGATTCAATAAAGTATAGCGATTCGCTAGGGATTAGGAAGAACAATCTTGGCGGCATTGCGCAACAGGTGTCAGTTATGCAAACTTGCTGGTAATGGAGTCATGCTTTTGTGGGGTTGCGCACGAGGGGGCGCCGCAACCGTATACTGGTCAACTTGGACGTATCCGCGCCCACAACTGAGAGGTTTTACTTCATGGGTTTCATCAATTTTATCGCCGAGCTGCTCAAAGACCCGCGCACCGCGATTGCCAGCTGGATCGCCGCCGGCCCGCTTATGGCCTACGGCTGCGTGTTCCTGATCATTTTTATCGAGACGGGCGTGGTGTTCTTCCCGTTCCTTCCCGGCGATTCGCTGCTGTTCGCCTCGGGCTTCTTTGCCCACAACGGTGGCTTTAACATCGTGGCCCTGCTGGCCGTCGCATGGGCTGCTGCCATCCTGGGTGACCAGTGCAACTTTATGATCGGTCACTTCTTTGGCAAAAAGATTATCGCTTCGGGCAAGGTCAAGGCTATGACGCCCGAGCGCATCAAAAAGTCCGAGGATTTCTTGGACAAGTGGGGTCACCTGGCTATTTTCCTGGGCCGCTTCTTCCCGTTTATCCGCACCTTTGTGCCCTTTATCGCCGGCATGGGCGGCATGCACTGGCGCAATTTTGTCATCTTTAACGTGCTGGGTGGCATTACCTGGTCAACGCTCTTTACACTGCTGGGCTACTTCTTTGGTGGCATTCCCTTTGTGCAGGAGCACTTTGAGCTGCTGATCGTCGGCATCGTTGCCGTATCGATCATCCCGACCGTGGTCGGTCTGGTTAAGGCTAAGCTGGGCAAAAAGAACGCGTAGCTCGAGCCAGCGCGCAAACCGTGCAGTTGAGGCCCGTCACCGCTTACGGTGGCGGGCCTCTTCAGCTTCGGTCAAATGAAATTACTTTAGTTAGTTAAAGAAAAACGTTTTATCCGACGCGCGTGCGGAGTACAATCTCGTGCATGCGAATCGACGTGCCATCGGTTTTGATGCTGTTCGCGTGTCCCGTCCGGCTCTACGCTCCGGGCGTGCGACGTTGCGACGCGGTCGGCCTCGGTCCTTGCGTGCGGGTTCGCGAGTATGCAACTGTGTATGTAAGGAGCGACATATGACTGTCGAGAAGAAGGATATCGATTGGGGTAGCCTCGGCTTTGGCTACATGAAGACCGATTACAGCTACGAGGCCCATTGGAAGGACGGCGAGTGGGACGAGGGTGGCCTGACCACCGACCACACCCTGCATGTCTCCGAGTGCGGCGGCATCTTCCATTACTGCCAGGAGGTCTTTGAGGGCCTGAAGGCCTACACCGCCGAGGACGGCAGCATCGTCTGCTTCCGCCCCGACATGAACGCCGAGCGTATGTACAACTCTGCGCAGCGCCTCGAGATGCCCCCGTTCCCCAAGGACAAGTTCGTTGAGGCCGTCAAGCAGGTCGTTTCTGCCAACGCCGCCTGGGTTCCGCCCTTCGGCTCCGGCGCGACCCTGTACGTGCGTCCGTTTATGATCGGCTCCGGTGACGTGATCGGCGTGGCTCCCGCTCCTGAGTACACGTTCCGCATTCTCGTGACCCCGGTCGGTCCGTACTTTAAGGGTGGCCTCAAGCCCGTTAAGCTGCGCGTTTCCGAGCATGACCGTGCCGCACCGCACGGCACCGGCAACATCAAGGCCGGCCTCAACTACGCCATGTCCCTTAAGCCCACGATGGAGGCCCATCGCGAGGGCTATGCCGAGAACCTGTATCTCGACTCCGAGTCCCGCACCTATGTCGAGGAGACCGGTGGCGCCAACGTCCTGTTCGTGAAGGAGGACGGCACCCTCGTCGTTCCTCAGTCGCACACCGACTCCATCCTGCCCTCTATCACCCGTCGTTCGCTCGTTCAGGTTGCTCAGGACCTGGGCATGACCGTCGATCAGCGTCCCGTCGAGTGGGCCGAGGTCAAGGCCGGCACCTTTGTTGAGTGCGGCCTGTGCGGCACCGCTGCCGTCATCTCCCCGGTTGGCGAGATCGACAACAAGGTCTATGGTGCTGACGAGACCGTGACCTTCCCGGCTGGCTACACCGAGATCGGTCCTGTGATGAAGAAGCTCCGCGAGACCCTGACTGGTATCCAGTCTGGTGCTGTCGAGGACAAGCACAACTGGGTTTACACCGTCGCGTAAGCTGTCTTAGCTGTCCGGCCCGAGGGCGACCTTCCTTTCCGGCGCGTCCTCGGACATGAAAGAACCTCCGCTGCGCACTTCGTGCGGCGGAGGTTCTTTCGTCCCGCGGAGTGCGCCGGAAAGGAAGGCCGCGCTTTTGTTTTGGTTCGCGCCATGTGGGGGTGGCGGCGACGTGCATTTTTGCGAGTATTCTGCAATCGAAGGCCCCTGCATACCGACCTCGGGCAAAAAATCGGGATTTCTCGATGTTTTCTACGGATGATGGGCGGGGTTATGGGCTGACAGCGTTTGATTTGCAGGGATATTCGCGGTCTTCGGCATGTATCGTGGCGCCCGAAGCTCTTGGTTATGTTGAATACTCCTAAAAATGCACGGCGCTTAGAGGGGGACCTTCGCGAAAAAAGAAACCGCCCCGTCGAAGTATGCATTCGACGGGGCGGTTTATGCATTTGGCCGATTAAGGATGCGCTGCCAAACTACTAGAACTTGACAGTCGGGGCCTGGCGGGCTGCTTCGGCGGCCTCGAAGCCCTGGCGCTCCTTAAACTGGAAGATGCCGGCAAAGATGACAGCCGGGAACGTCTGAATGGCGTTGTTGTAGCTGAGCACGCAGTCGTTGTAGCTCTGGCGTGCATAGCTAATCTTGTTCTCGGTATCCTCGAGCGATGCCTGCAGCTGCGTAAAGTTGGTGTTTGCCTTAAGATCGGGATAGGCCTCGGCTACGGCGAAGAGCTGGCGCAGCGCACCGGTCAGCACGTTGTCGGCTTCCATCTTGGCCTCGGGCGTGGTGGCCTTGACGGCGGTGTTACGCGCGCTGATCACGGCGGAGAGCGTCTCCTGCTCG
>JAHABQ010000010.1:0-44850 GCA_018376265.1 Collinsella sp. | reverse complement strand
CTCAGCGCCGCCAACGCCCTGGATGATCCAGGCAAGCGTACCGAAGAAGCCCCACGCAGTTGCGAAGTTGCTCATGTCGGGAGCCATGTTAGCGGGAGTAGGAGCCGTAGCGAACTCAACGCCGCCAAAGGCAGCAGCCAGGGACAGCAGGATGAACACGGCGGTCAGGCCGAGAGCCGCGGTCGAACCGAAGGAGGAAATGGAGCCGATCCACTTAGCGCCCTTGGTCGAAACCCACGTGGCGATAGCAAAGACGACGATCTCGATAATGGTGATCCACAGCTGCGAAAGCTCGGCGTTGGCACCAAAGAACACGTAGCTCGCGTAGATGATGACGTTGGGCAGGACGGACGCAAAGAAGAACAGGTTAACAAACCAGTAGCTAAATGCCGTCAGGAACGCCCAGCGACCACCCATCGAGGTCTTAACCCATGCGTACACGCCAGACTCGGAGTCCTTGTTGAGGCCGACGAACTCGGCGGTAACCAGGGTATAGGGGACAAAGTACAAAAGCGTGGCGAAGAAGAACGACGGCGCAGCTGCCAAGCCGATGGCCGCGTTGTTGTTGATGATGTTCTTGATACCGAACACGGCGGCGACCGTCATGCCCAGCAGAGCGAACGAACCAATCGTTCCTCGTTTTTCAGAGCTCATAAGCCCTCCCAATCATCTGTTAAATGTCATCTAAAACCGTCCGAGCTGCAAGTGCAAACACGGACGGCGCACCTGCTAAGGGGAATGGGGAAAAGGGAGTCAACAAAGCCATCCCCCTTAACGGCGCGAAGCAAACGTCCAGGCGGACGAATACTACTTGTTGGGGAAGGAATAACCTTCGACTGTCACGTGCAGTACCACGACGCGGGGATCCGCGGCATCGGCCACGACACGGTAGGCCTCGTCAATTTCGACGACGGCAACGCCGCCGGTGGGAATCGTCACGGTCTCCCCCGTACCCTCAAAGCGCTCGCGATCATCGATATCGCTGTAGGCGCGCGTACAGGTAAGATCGGCCTTGGAAGCCACCTCAACGGTCAGATTGCCGTCGAGCGGGGCGAGCACGGCATGGTAGCGACGGTGACCGACCAGATCGGCAGTAGCCGCCTCGTGGGCGTTCACCCACCAATACACCAGCGAGTCGCCGATAGAGTACGCCACATCGTGCTGCAGTTCAGAAACGCCGTCGAGTGCCTGACCGGTACGCATCCACTTCTTGACGGACTTCATCTGGGCGTCGAAATCGGCACGCGAGTTAAAGATATGCATGACTTATGCCTCCTTAATGGGTGCCAGCGCCTGAGCCAGATCGGCAGACGTCAGCGGTCGCAGGGACACCTCAAAGCTGAAGCTCTCAAAACGGGTGCGATAGGAATCGAGCACCTCGGAACCCCAAGAGTTCGAGCCAAGGCCGAGCAGCTGGTCGTTGATGTTGACCGTAACCGTGTCGCCCGGGACAAGATCGTAGACATGCTTGGCATTATCGATAGCCTCGCAGCTATAGGGCCATGCGGAGAACGAGAACGGATTGGAAGCGGCGTCGCTCGGACGCGTCACGACCAGACCGTCACCGTGGCTGGAGCGCAGGGCGACCCAGCGGGTACCCTCGCGGTTGGCGCAGTCCTGGGGCATAACGTAGGGCGTGAACATGTCGTCGACCGTAGTGCGGTAATGACCGACCGGGTTGGCGCGCAGCGAGTCCGGATAGTTCTCGCCCGGGCCGTGGCCATACCACTCGACGGCACGATCACAACCGGGGACCTCGAAGGAGATGCCGATGCGCGGGATAATGTCCGAATAGTCGCCGTAGGGCTCGCCGGAAACCTTGAGGTCGACGCGGCCACTCGGAAGCACGGTATAGACGAGCTCGACGCGCATGCCGAACGCGCGGACGGGAGGAGCGATACGCTGGCTCACGGTAACGACAACCGCATTGTCGTCCTGCTTCCAAGAAACATTGCGGGTAGACGTCTGCATCACATCGATGAAGTTATCCTTCCACAGGGAGTCGTACTCCTGGGCGTGGTTATCGACGAGCGGATGCCAAAAACCAACCTGGGGACCGGAGGTCATGACGTCGCGACCGGATGCCTTCCACTCGCTCACGGTACCGTTGACCTTGCTGAAGGTCAGCTCGCCGTTGAGGGAGCGAATACGAATCTCCTGCTCGGTCTCCTCGACCGTAAGCTCAGGACGAGTGGGGGCGGCAATTGCCGGCGCCGGATGGTTTGCGATGGCAAACTGGCTTGCACCCAGTTGGAACATCGGCTCGCACCAGGCGTGAGCCGCCATGGTGTAGGCGTGCACGGTCAGCAGGGTCTCGCCCACTGCGGCCTCGCGAATCACCAGCGGAAGCTGGACGGACTCGCCGGGGGCAACCGCACCGGGCATGAGCGTCTTGCGGCAGACCACGTCGCCGTCCACCAGGGTCTCCGCCGACAGGCAGACATCCTCGAGGGTGGTAAACCAACGCTTGTTGGTGACGGTCAGCTCGCCCGCCTCGGCATCGTAGGCCATGCGAACCGGGCAGATGACCTGGCCGTACTCGGTAAGGCCCGGGCTCGGCTGCTGCCAGGGGAACACCATGCCGTCGATGCAGAAGTTGCTGTTGTTGGGGTAATCGCCGTTGTCGCCGCCATACATGTCGTAGGCAACGCCGTCCTCGGTCACAGCAGCCAAACCGTGGTCGCACCATTCCCAAATAAACTGGCCTTGGATGCAATCCCAGCGATCGAAGACCTCCTGGTACTCGGACAGGCCTCCGGGACCATTACCCATGGAGTGGCCGTACTCGCAGTTGATGCGCGGCTTGGGGAACGGATGCTCGCCAAAGTCGTTCATCTGCGACACGCGGGAGTACATGGTGGAAATGACGTCGACGGTATCGGCGTTGCGATCCTCCTCGTAGTGGACCGGACGACCGTCGAGCTCGTGAGCTTTGGCGTACATCGCGCGGATGTTGCAGCCATAGCCGCTCTCGTTGCCCATCGACCACATGATGATGCACGCGTGGTTGCGTTCCTGCATCACCAGGCGCTCAACACGGTCAACGTAAGCCGGCTCCCAGGCAGGGTCGTCGGTGACCAGGGCGATATTGCCGATATTCTCGAAGCCGTGGCTCTCCATATCGGTCTCGGCGACCAGCATGATGCCGTACTCGTCGCACAGCTCGTAGAAGCGCGGATCGTTGGCGTAGTGGGACGTGCGCACCGCGTTGATGTTGTGCTGCTTCATGAGCTCCAGGTCGCGGCGCATGCGCTCGAGACCCACGGCGCGACCCTTGTGATCGTCGTGGTCGTGGCGGTTGACGCCATGCATCTTAAAGTAGGTGCCGTTAAGGTAGATATGATTGCCCTCGACCGTCACCTCGGCAAGGCCTTGGCGATGCGGAACGTACTCGCTGATCTCGCCGCCGTCGTAGACCTCAAGCGTAAGGTCATAGAGGAAGGGGTCCTCGGGGTTCCAGAAGTGGGCATCGGCAACGCTGCACTCGGCATGGCCGTCGACGCACTCGCCCGTAGCGACCACATTCTGGCCATCGCTGAGCGTATACACGACGCGACTTGCGCCCTCGGCAACCGTATCGAGCGTGATCAGAGCGGCATCGCCCTCGCGGTGCGTGCGGAACCTAAAGTCGACCAGATGCGCGGCGGGACGCTGCATGAGGTACACATCGCGGAAGATGCCCGATGCCCACCACATGTCCTGGTCCTCGATGTAGCTACCATCGCTGTACTGCAGAACCTTGACCGCAAACAGGTTGTCGCCCTCGACGAGCGCGTCGGTCACGTCAAACTCGGCGGACAGGCGCGAACCCTTGGTCATGCCGATAAACTTGCCGTTGACATACAGCTCGCCGTAGCTCTCGATACCGTCGAAGCGAATAATCTCGCGAGCGCCGGCAGGCACGGCGGGAAGTTTGACGATGCGCTGGTAGACGCCCGTAGGGTCGTCGGAGGGAACGAACGGCTGATCCACCGGGAACGGAAAACCCTCGTCGGTGTAGGCAAGGTTGCCATAGCCGTCTACCTGCCACAGGTGCGGAACCTCCACGTGATCCCACTCGGGCTTGTACGTGCAAAGTGCTTCGTTGGAGACGGCCGCGGGGCCCTCAAAAAGGCGGAACTGCCACGAGCCGGACAGCTGGACAAATCCGCGCGACAGCTCGCGGCTGTACGTAGCGGCGAGATCGGCGGTCTCATAACCCATAAAGTACGCATGGGGTGCCAGGCGGTTCCTGTGGGTGAGCGCTTGGTTTTCCCAATCGTTAATGGCGTCCATGGTGATGCTCCTTCGTCATCGTAGTGCTTCTTTGTGCAACCGGTTGTCCTTATCTTACGGGCGGTACAAAAATCTGTGCAACCGGTTGTCCGCCGAACGGTCGATTTTGTCGGATTAACGGTGCAACCGGTTGTACAACCATGCTACTTATGTCACCCTAAGCTTAGGTGCACAGCACGGGGCATCGTTCTTGAACTCACAGGCAACTGTCGCGCCTGCCTATGTCTCGCCCATACATGCCGTGCTCAGTCGCAGTTTGATTGCAAAACGACACCGGTCACCGGATACCATGGACGCCGTTCACGCGCGCTATAGTTATCTGTATCCGCATTAGCCTTTATCGATAGCCCACCGACCCAATTGCACAGGAGACGCCATGACCCAACCAGCACGCACCGCACCCACGCTTGCCGAGGTTGCTGAAGCTGCCGGTGTTTCGCGCTCCACGGCATCGCGTGCCCTCAACGACTCCCCCCGCATTAGCGAGGAAACTAAAAAGCGCGTCCGCGCGGCGGCGAAAAAGGTTAACTTCGTTCCCAACGCACGCGGCCGGGCGCTCGCCGTCGGACGCACGGAAATTATCGCCGTACTGGTTACCGAGCCTTTGAGCGAGCTGTTTAGCGATCCCACCTACAGTGAGTTTTTAAGCGGCATTACCGAGGAACTTTCGGAGTCGTCTTACTTGCCCGTGATCTTGCAGGCATCTTCCTCGCATGAGCGCAACCGCGCACGCGAGCATTTTGAGCGCCGCTCGTTTGACGCCGCCATCGACGTCTCGCCCTACAAGGGCAGTGAGCTGCTCGAGGTGCTGCGCGAGCTGGGCGTACCCACTGTGTTATGCGGCCAGCTCGAGGGCCATCCCTATCGCGACGTGTTCTCGACGGTCTACTCCGACGACGAAGAGGGCGGACGCTTTGCGGCGCTCGCTATGAAAGATCGCGGACGCAAGGACATCGTTGCCGTGCTGGGGCCGCAGGATAACCCCGCCGTCATCGACCGCCTTCGCGGCTACCGTGCAATTTTGGGCGAAAGCCTTCCGGATGAAAATGTCATCTATACCGGATGGAGCAGCGGAGACGGCTACCAAGCCACGCGGCGGTTGCTCGCGCGCGAAATACATGCCGACGGCGTGCTATGCGGATCGGACCGTATCGCAACCGGCGTTATCGCCGCATTCAACGAAGCAGGAATTAGCGTACCCAAAGACGTTTCGGTCGTGGGCTTCGATGACCACGAGGTCGCAGCTCGCAGCGTCCCCGCGTTGACGACCATTCGTCAGCCGCTTCGCGAGGAAGGCCGCATGGCCGCAGGCATTGCGCTCGATATGATCAATGGCGCCGTGCCCACCACCACCGTCATGCACATGCAGCTCGTTCAGAGAGACTCACTGTAGGAAACTGGGCCGGGCTTTCCGCTAGGCTGCTTTAGCGGAAAGCCCGACCCATTCCGAACGCCGATTCTGGGATGTACTTTCCGCCAGAAGCTCAACCGGAAAGTGCGACCCGTTATTTGGCTGGATTCTGGGTCGCAGTTTCCGCGACGCCCGGTCATCCCAAGCCCTCACAATCTCGGCGCATAAAAAACGAGGAAAGCACACGTCCTTCCCTCGTTGCAAGCAATATGTAGCCGCTCGCCTACATCAAGCGCAGGCTGACGTCCTTGAGCTGGGCGCCGGAAACGGCACTCGGAGCACCCGACATGAGGTCGGAGCCGCTGGCCGTCTTGGGGAACGCCATGACGTCGCGGATGGAGTCGGAACCGGTGAGCAGCATGCACACGCGGTCCAGGCCCAGAGCAAAACCACCCATCGGGGGTGCACCAAACTTGAGCGCCTCCATGAGGAAGCCGAACTGCGACTCGGCTCGCTCCTCGGTGAAGCCCAGGAGTTTGAGCATGGACATCTGCATCTCGGCGTTGTGGATACGCATACCGCCGCCGCCGGCCTCAAAGCCGTCCATGACAAAGTCGTAGGTGCAGGAACCGGCCGCCAGCGGGTCGGCCTCGATCTTGGCGATGTCGGTCTCGGTCGGCAGCGTGAAGGGCTGATGCTCGGCAGCATAGGCCTTGCGGTCCTCATCCCAGTGGAACAGCGGGAAGTTGACGACCCACAGGAAGTCGTGGCCCTCGCGCTTGATCTCGAGCGCATTGGCCATGTGGGAACGCATGCCGCCCAGGATCTCGTCAGAGAGCAGGCGTGGGCCGGCGGCGAACATCACAAGGTCGCCGGGCTCGACGTCCATGCGCTCGCGCAGAGCGGCCATCTCCTCGTCCGAGAAGAACTTGACGATGGGGCTGTTGATGGAGCCGTCCTCGCGGAAGGCGATCCAGGCCAGGCCCTTGGCGCCAAACGTGGAGGCCACGCCGGCGAGCTTATCGATCTTGGCACGTGCCCAGGCACCGGCGCCCTTGGCGTTAATGGCCTTGACGACAGAGCCTTCCTCGTTTGCAGCAGTCGCAAAGACCTTGAACTTGGAGTTGGCAAAGATGTCGGTTAGGTCGACCAGGTGCATGCCATAGCGGGTATCGGGCTTGTCGGAGCCATAGGTGTCCATGGCCTCCCAGTAGTCCATGCGACGCAGCGGCGTGGGCATCTCGACACCCATGCGGCCGAAGGCATCGGACAAGACCTCTTCGAGTGCGCTCATGACGTCATTCTGGTCCACGAAGGACATCTCGATATCGACCTGAGTGAACTCGGGCTGACGGTCGGCGCGCAGATCCTCGTCGCGGAAGCACTTGGCAACCTGGTAGTAGCGCTCAACGCCACCGACCATAAGCAGCTGCTTCAGGAGCTGCGGGGACTGCGGCAGGGCGTAGAAGTTGCCCGGCTGAATACGGCTGGGAACGATGAAGTCACGAGCGCCCTCGGGCGTGGACTTAAACAGGGAGGGCGTCTCGACCTCCATGAACTCACGGTTGTGCAGCGCCTCGCGAATGGCAAAGGTAAAGTCGGAGCGCAGCTTGAGGTTGGCCATCATCTCGGGACGACGGAGGTCCAGGTAGCGATAGCGCAGGCGGGTGTCCTCGCTGGTCTCGATGCCGTCCTCAATCTGGAACGGCGGGGTGACGGACGTGTTGAGCACCTCGGCGTGGTCGGTCAGGACCTCGATCTCGCCGGTCGCGAGCTTGGTGTTGGTGGTCTCCTCGCCACGGGCGCGCACGACGCCGTGAATCTTGATGGGCCACTCGGGACGCATGGTCTCGGCAATCTTAAAGGCATCGCCGTCGGAGTGCTCGGGGTCGAAGGTGAGCTGCGTGATGCCCTCGCGGTCGCGAAGGTCGCAGAAGATAAGGCCGCCGTGGTCGCGGCGACGGCTCACCCAACCGGTGAGGGTGACCTCTTCGCCCACGTTCTCGAAGCGAAGCTCGCCGCAGGTACGGGTGTGCATGGAATGCTCGTCGATGGGACGGGTCTGGCTCATACCAGTGATCCTCCTTTATGGATCTGTGCCGCCCCGTGTCGTTCCGGGCGGCGTCGTACAGATTTGCCCAGCCTGCGTAAACCGCGCAGCCAGACATGGCGTTCTATCTTATCGCACCCGCGTCGATGTGCCGCGGAAAAGTAGTTCTCGCCCAAAGACTTGACGGAGACGAAACAATTGACGCGGCCTGGCCGTCGCCCAAGCGCGCGGCGTGCGACAATGTGCCCCAATACAACCGCACTCGGAAAGGCCCGTCATGACCGCACGCCTCATCGTTATGGATATCGACTCCACGCTCATCAACCAGGAGGTCATCGACCTGTTGGGCGAGGAGGCCGGCGTGGGCGAGCAGGTAGCGCAGATCACCGAGCGCGCCATGCGCGGCGAGCTCGACTTTAAGCAGGCGCTCGAGGAACGCGTGGGGCTGCTTGCCGGCTTGGATGAGAGCGTATTCGAGCGCACCTTTGAGCGCGTGACGTTTACCCCCGGCGCGCTGGAGCTTGTGCGCTCGGCACACAGCAAGGGCTGGAAGGTCGGCGTGGTAAGCGGCGGCTTTCACGAGGTCGCCGACAAGATCGTGGCCGCCGCGGGCATCGACTTTTGCCTCGCTAACCGCCTGGAGGTCGTGGACGGCAAGCTCACCGGTAAGCTGGCGGCAGACATCGTGACCAAGGAGTCCAAGCTCATCCAGCTGCTGGATTGGGCGGTTGAGTGCGGTGTCGACATGGCCCACACCGTCGCGATCGGCGACGGCGCCAACGACATCCCCATGATTCAGGCCGCGGGCACGGGCATCGCGTTTTGCGCCAAGCCCAAGACGCGCGAGGCCGCCCCGTTTGCCATCGACGAGCGCAACCTGATGCTCGCCATGGACATCATCCTGCGCGACTAGCCGATCCGTCTAACAATTGAATCAGTCTGTCCTATAGTTTCCGAACAATTTTGTCTTAGTGTTCGGAAACATACCCTTTGAGTGCTAGACTTTGCGCCGTCGAAGGGAACATATATGGATAAGCGAGATCTTGAGCAGTTGCTGAGCGATGTTGCCGGCGGAGCAGTCGCCCCAGCAGACGCCCTCACGCGCATCCAGACGGCGCCAACCGCCGATCTGGGTTTTGCGCAGCTCGATCTTTCGCGCGGGGTGCGCCAGGGAGCCGGCGAGGTTGTCTACGGTGCCGGTAAAACCGCCGAGCAGATTGCCGCCATTATCGAAGCGCTGCACGATGCCGGCCAGGAGCGCATCCTGGTCACGCGCCTGGACGCCGAAAAGGCAGACCGCACCTCGGAGCTCCTCGACAACGGCATCGACCTGGGATATGTCCCGGACGCACAGCTCGCCCTCGTGGGAGGCAAGCCCTCCCCTACCGGCAACGGACGCATCGTCGTCGCCTGCGCCGGCACGAGCGACCTGCCCGTCGCCGAGGAAGCCGCATTGACGGCCGAGTTCTATGGCAACGAGGTCGACCGCCTCTACGACGTGGGTGTCGCCGGCCTACACCGTCTGCTCGCGCATGCCGAGGAGCTTGCCCAGGCACAGGTGGTCATCGCCATTGCCGGCATGGAAGGCGCCCTGGCGAGCGTTGTCGGCGGCCTGGTGAGCTGTCCGGTCATCGCCGTTCCCACCAGCGTGGGTTACGGCGCGAGCTTTGGTGGCGTAGCCGCGCTGCTCGCCATGCTCAACTCCTGCGCCAGCGGCGTTTCGGTCGTCAATATCGACAACGGCTTTGGCGCCGCCTACCAGGCAAGTCTTATCAATCATCTGAGCGCCGGCACATCCTGCGCCCGTTAAGGAGCATTCCATGTCCAACCATCAGCACACGCTTATCATCGACGGCACTTCGGGCATCAGCGGCGATATGACCGTCGCGGCCCTGCTCGACCTGGGCGCCAGCGAGGAGCATCTGCGCGAACAGCTCGCCACGCTGCCGGTCGACGGCTTTTCGATCGCTGTAACGCGCGTAAACAAGCATGGCATCGACGCCTGCGACTTTGACGTTCAGCTGGCAGAGGAGCTCGAGAACCACGACCACGACATGGCCTGGCTCTACGGCAACGAAGCAGCTGCCGAGCACACGCACGAGCATGAGCACCACCATCATGATCATGGCGAACACGAACACGAGCACTGCCACGAGCATGACCATGAGGGCCACGCCCATGAGCACGAGGATCATCACCACACCCACCACCATCATCACCGCTCGCTAGCCGACGTCACCGCCATCATCGATGGCTCGCAGCTATGCGATGGCGCCAAGCGTCGTGCCCTCGCCATTTTTTCCGTACTCGCTGCTGCCGAGGCCAAGGCTCACGGCAAAACGCCCGAGACCGTCATGTTCCACGAGGTAGGCGCCATCGATTCCATCGTCGACGCCTGCTCGGTCGCCATCTGCCTCGATGACCTGGGTATCGAGGATATTGTTGTCGAGTCGCTCTCCGAGGGTCACGGCACCATCCACTGTGCCCACGGCCTTATGCCCATCCCGGTGCCCGCCGTCGTCAACCTATGCCAAGCAGGCAATATCGCCCTCACGCCTGCACCGGTCGCCGGCGAGCTCGTGACGCCCACGGGCGCCGCCATCGTCGCCGCACTGCGTACGACCGAGCACCTGCCAGCCCGCTACCACATCGAAGCCGTCGGCTACGGCGCCGGCAAGCGCCCCTACGAGGGCTGCTCCGGCACGCTCCGTTGTCTGCTCGTTCACGTGGATGCATAGCCATGGATGCCCGCAAAGAAAAAAGCCGCGCTGCCATCGTCGCGGCGTTCTCCGAGCTGCTACGCGAAGAGGACTACGGCAAGATTACCGTCGGCGACATCATCGCGCGCGCTCACGTAGGCCGCGCGACATTCTACGGCCTCTTTAAGAGCAAAGACGACCTACTGTCCGAGCTCGTGAGCGACATCTGCACCCACGCCCTCGACGACGATGGCACACCGCTCGACGACCCACTCGTGCAGGTCGAGCATATCCTCAACAACCTCTGGGAACGCCGTCAGGGCGTTCGAGCCCTCGTAGCCGGCGCCGGCTCCCGCGTCTTCGCCGACTGTCTCCGCAAGACCATCATGTCACGCGCAGCCGAAACCGTCCCCGCCGACCCCGCAGGCCCCGCCGGCACCATGGACCGCAGCTTCCTACTACACCACATAGCCTCAAGCTTCGTAGCCACCATCCAATGGTGGGCCTGGCACAACTTTCAAGTAGACAAAGCCGACGTAGCCAAAGACTACTTATCGGCCATAAAACCCCTCTTCAACTAAGTAAGAACATCATCCCAAAGCATCGCCCCAACCCAGGGCGCCACGCATCCCAAAGTGTCACTCGCGCTTCACCGCCCCCAACAGCAACAAGCCCCTCCCATCCAAATTCAGATATATATGTTGGGTTGCTTGTGCGAACGCAACAAAGACCCCGCAGCCGTCCGCATGGGGTAACTTCCCAGCGCACTCCGCAGGACGCAAAAAGGCTCGCCGCATAAAGTGCGCAGCGAGCCTTTTTGCATGTCCGAGGACGCGCTGGGAAGTTACCCCATGCGGACGGCGAACAACCTATGTAGCCTTGGACTAGAACATGCCCAAGAAACCATGCACAAACAGCGCGGCCAGAGCGGCACCGACAAACGGCGCGATGCCAGGAACGAGCAGGCCGTACTTCCAGTTGTTATCGGCCTTGTTCTTGATCGGCAGCACCTGATAGGCCATGCGAGGGCCAAGGTCACGAGCCTGGTTCATGGCGAAGCCGGTGATGCCGCCCATGCCCATGCCGACGGCCCAAACGATCAGACCGACGCAGATAGCGAGCATCAGAACGTTCTCGCCGGCGCGGCTAGCAGCAGCAAGGATGGCGCTGATGAACACGAAGGTGCAGATAGCCTCGCAGAAGAAGTTACGGGCATAGTTGGTGCCCTCGGTGGTGGGGTTGGTCGAGAAGATGTTGCGCTGGGCAATGGGGTCGACGACGCCCTCGGAAGCCTTGAACTCATCGGCGTACATAAGCCAAGCGATTACAGCGCCCACAAAGCCGCCGAGCATATCGGCGATCATGAAGGGGATGCAGCTGCCCCACGGCACCAGACCTACGATGCACTGGGCGAGCACCATAGCCGGGTTCATGCACACGGCGCCGCCAAAGACAAACAGGCAGACCGAGATGCCAAAAGACCAAGTGGTGATGGCAAACATATGGCCGGAACCCTGATACTTGGTGCCCTTGAGCACGGTATCGCAGTGCACGCCCACGCCAAAGATGATCATGAGGGCCGTTGCGCCGAATTCGCAGAGGAGTTTGGTAAGCATAAAACCTTATCTTTCTTGTCGGTTATAAACGATTCGTTTAGGCCGCGTACTAGTGCTGAGCGACGACAACGCCCAGGCCATCGGGAATGACGGCCACCTTGGCATCGGCACCCTTCATCTCAAAGGCGAGCTTGAGCGCCTCATCGAGGGTGTTGACCGGCGTCATGTGCATATCCTTGATCATCCGGTGATCGCACAGGTCGGTAACCATGATCACAGGGTGATGCGCCAGGATGCGGGCAAAGATCTGGCTCGTCCACTGGTCGGGCAGGGTCTCGTCCTTAGGACGGTCGATGCAGGCGCGCTCAAACTCCGCAGGATCGTTGTCGGCGATGTTGTGATAGAAGCCCTCGCCACCGTGACCGTCGGCACAAGCGGCGACATCGATAATCACGCCGCCCTCGGGAAGCGTGGCCTCGGCAGAGCACATGCCCTTCACAGCCTGGTAGATGTTCTGGTCGAGCGGGTAGCCGCCGTTGGTGGTGATGGCAATCTCGCACTCGACGGGCTCAACGCCGGCAAGGCTCTTCACGAACTCGCAGCCGGCCTCGTGCGCCTTGTGGATATCGCCGGCAAAGGAGCCGATGACCTCGTGCTTGCCGTTGAGCACCACGTTAAGCACAAAGGCAAGGTGAGCCATCTCGGCGGCAGCAAACATGTCCTCGCTCACGTGGTTGTGGCACAGGTTGCCGGCACGCGAGTGGGAATCATTCACAAACTGGCCGTTGTGGTTGTACATGATGGTCTTGTAGCTGGCGATGCCAGGCAGGACGGACTTGCGGCTACCAGAGAAACCGGCAAAGAAGTGCGGCTCAATAAAGCCCTCGGCAAGCAGCAGATCGCAATCGGCGGCAATCTTGTTGATGATGCACTCGCCACCGGAAGGCAGGGTGCCAATCTTTTTCATCATGCTGTCGTCAGTCGCGACGTGCATAACGATTTCCTCGTTGGCAACAATCTCCTCGCCATACTTGTTGACGAGTTCCTCGTGCGTCGACGGACGGTGCATACCCGTAGCAACCAAAATACGCACGCGAGCCTCGGGTGCAGCGGAATGGATGTGATGCAGCAGAATAGGCATCGTCACACGCGAGGGAACGGGGCGCGTATGATCGGAGCTAATAATGACGATATCTCTCTTGCCAGCACAAAGCTCCTCGAGCGAAGGCGAGCCATAAGGGTTGGCAAGTGACTCCTCTACCAGCTCTTCCTGCGATTTCGTGGTCTTAAACTCGTTTTGATGACCTTCCATCACACCCGCGAAGTTCTTATCCTCGAGCTCCAGATGCAACGTCTTGTGGTCAAACGGCAGTTCACATTCAAACAATGACGAGCGCCCTCTTCCTTTTCAACTGACACACTAGATAAACCGTTGGAAGGATACGCCGCTCACCGAAAAACACCACCGTCCACCGACTCATTAACACAACGTTCATATTTGACCCACAACAAAACGGCCGCGACCCCAAACGGGACCGCGGCCGCCTGTCAAAGACACTATAGACAGGATGATTTACGCAGCGCCGAGGCAAACATCTAGCCCGAGACGTACGCACGTAAGCCATTTTGCATAAATGCGTTAATTAATTGCATAAAATGGCGCATGGATTTCTAGCCGTAACAGGGTAGTGCCCTCCGGAGCGTGCATTTTTGCGAGTATTCAGCATCGCGGGATAAGATTTTGGTGCCAAAAGTCTTTCAAAAGGTAGATAGTCCTCATGGTTCGTCCCATCTGGATGGCATGCGGCGAGAAACCAGCCATATATGAACATCGACAAAGCCCAATCGTCATGCAAAAGCATCAACAGGAGCCGCGAACGTCACCCATAGCCTTATGCACCAATCTTTGGCTGCTGAAAACTCCGTTTTTTGCACGTCGCCCCAAGCACCACCCTCACCCAGCGGCTGATCCGCCGAAGACCGGACATCGCAGGGCCCGCCATTAGTTTACTTTTAGGCACACTCCGCAGGACGCAAGAAGCCCTCGCCGCACTCCACGCTATGCGCGAAGCGCGCCTTATTCCCTTCAGCTTTAATCCCAGAAGACCGAGGACGAAGGGGCCCGATGGGTTTCCCTCTGAATGCATTCCGCAGCACGAAGCCCCCCTATCCACAGCTCCGAAGGAGCAGGATAAGGGGGCTTCAAGTGCGAGGACGCATTCAGAGGGAAACCCATCGGGTCCCGGTGAGAGCCACAGGGCTATCGATTACCCCGTGTTCTGCAATCCTGCCGAGACGCCGGTCACAGTCGAAAGAATCAGGCTCATGTACTCGGCCTTCTTCTCCTCGGTCATCTCGTCCTGGTTCATACGCACCTCGCGAAGGGCGCGGACCTGGGCGATGGACAGGGCGTCGACGTAGGGGTTGCGCACGCGAACGGCACAGCCAAGCACACGGCGGCGCTGCAGCGGCCACTCGTCACCGACGATGGCAAGGACCCACTTACGAGTGAGCTGCATCTCGGTGAAGACCTTCTCGGATAGATCCTGGCGATCGCCCAGGTGCAGATACATCTTGGCGATGCGCTGGTCAGTCTTGGCGATCGACATCTCGATGTTGTCGATAAAGGTGCGGAAGAACGGCCACTCCTGGTAGGCAGCCTTAAGCTGGTCCAGATCGCCAAACTGCTCGCAGGCGGTGCCCAGGCCGTACCAAGCGGCCAGGTTAATGCGTGCCTGGCTCCAGCTGAAGATCCACGGAATGGTACGCAGGTCGTCGAGCGACTTGGCACCCAGGCCGCGCTTGGCGGGACGCGAGCCGATCGGCAGCAGACCGACCTCGGTCAGCGGCGTCACGGTCGAGAACCACGGTGTAAAGTCCTCGGTGTTCAGCAGGTCCAGATAACGCTCGTGGCTTGCGGTGTTGAGCTTCTCGGCCATATCCCAGAACTTCTGCGTGGTCTCGGTGTTGGTCTTCTCGACACTCGGGGCCGACTGCAAAAGCGTTGCGGCAGCAACGGACTCAACATGGCGCTGAGCCAGCGTGCGGTTGCCGTAACGGGCAAAGATGACCTCGCCCTGCTCGGTGAGCTTAAAGAAGCAGTTGACCGAACCCTTGGGCTGCGCCAGCACGGCCTTATTGGCCGGGCCGCCACCACGGCCCACGGCACCGCCGCGACCGTGCATGAGCACCAGGTCGATATCGTTCTTCTCGGCCCACTTGGCGATGCGCTCCTGCGCGGAGTGCAGCGCGAGCATGGCCGTGGTAGGACCGGCGTCCTTGGAGGAGTCGGAATAGCCCAGCATGACCTCCATGCGGCGGTTGGTCTGGGCAAGGCGCTTTTGCACCACGGGCAGCGTAAGCATCTGGTCGAGCACGTCGACGCAGCCCTCGAGGTCCTCGAGCTGCTCGAACAGCGGGATCACGTCGAGCTCGGGGACATCCTCCTCGTGTGCAAAGGACAGGTGGGCAAGCTCAAAGACGTCGGCCACATGCTGGGCGCTCTTGGTGAACGAGATGATGTAGCGGTGCGCCATCTTCTTGCCGTAGCGCTTTTGGATGGAGCCGATAGCGCGGAAGGTATCGATGACCTCGCGCGTCATGGGCTGCAAGTCGCCATGGATACCGTTCTCGTGGATATCCTTAAGGGCGCGGGCATGCACCACGGAGTGCTGACGGAACTCCATCTCGACCATATGGAAGCCGAAGGACTCGACCTGCCAGATGATGGTTTGGACCGGGCCGTAGGCAGCACGGACGGCACCGCAGGCGGCCAGCGAACGCTGGACGACGCGCAGGTCATCCAGGAACTCGTCGGCGCTGTGGTACATGGTGTCGGTGATACGACGGACGGTGGCGTTCAGGCGGTCGGCCATGACGAGCATGACGGCGCGATGCGGCTCGTGCTCGGAGATCAGCTCGGCGCGGGCCGTGTAACGAGGGCTCATCTCGACCTGATGGTTCCACAGGTTAATGAGCTCGGCCGACGGCTTGCTGTAGGTAGCCTCGAGCGTGAGGTTGCGGCCGATGTGGCGGCACTTGTCCTCGAGCTTGAGCACCATGTGCGTAAAGTACTTGGCGGCGACCTCACGGCTCACCTTGGCGGTGACGTTGGGGTTACCGTCGCGGTCGGAACCGATCCAGCTGCCGGGATGGAAGAACGCCGGGCACAGCGGCGGCACAGTACCGGCCTTGTCGCCCAGCACCCAATCGTCAAAACGACGATAGATAACGGGGATAACGTCGAACAGCGTGTTATCGAAGATGTCGATGATGGTATCGGCTTCCTCGACCGGCGTGGGCTTCTTGAGCGCGATGGGACTCGTACGCACCAGGGCGTCGATCTCCTGCAGCATATGGCGCTCGTTCTCCACCAGGTCGGAGCCGCCCAGACGCGGACGCTCCTCCAGCAGGTTGGAGATACGGCGGATCTTGCCCTCGACGGCCTTACGACGGGCCTCGGTGGGATGTGCGGTAAAGACAGGGTGGAACTCGAGCTTGTCGAGCAGCTCGTTGGCACCCTCGACACCCAGCTCATTCACCAGCTGGTGATAGGCAACGGTAAGCTCGTTGGCAGGATCGACCTCGGTATCGGTCGACGCACCGGCCTCGCGCTCGCGCAGCTGCGCCACACGGTAGTTCTCCTCCGACAGGTTTGCCAGATGGAAAAAGCTCGTAAAGGCGCGAACGATGACCTGCTGCTTATCGAGCGGCAGGCTGTCGATCAAATCGACGACCTCACGAAATGCCACGGCAGTGGGCTCGTCGGCGGTGGGCACGCCCTGCTCGTCGACGGCTTCGTCGGCAGCGCAGGTACCGGGGTTGCCGGCATTGACCACAATCTCGGCTGTCAAAATCTTGTCGAACAGGTCCGCGATCTCGGGATCATACTCGCTAAGCACACGGCGCTCCAGGCGCAAGAACAGCGCCAGATTGTCGCGCAGCTCCTCGGGGATCTCGATCTCGGCGAGACGCTCCCTGGACTCGGCATTCGAGCCGATTCGGTTAACGAGGCGGTTGACCACGGCAGCGACGCGCGCCGCGGCTTCGGGTACAGACTGGTTGCTTAGGTTCTCAGCCACGTTTCCTCCCATTCCTCCTTCTATGCACGTAACATGCGGTATTCATTATAGGCGTTTGAGAAATACTTTCGACACTGATTGCGCTTTACCACACAAAAGTATTTTCTGCATTGCAAGGGTTTTTGCCCCAAATGGTCGTATTTCTCGGTGGGCGGCATATGCAAGCGAGGGCATTCCGCATAAATGCGAAACACCCCCGTAACAATAGCTCGTCGCGAGCGGGACATGTTAGCGGGTCCGCAGCTCAAAAATCATACGCTACAGACGCTCGCGAACCGCCTCGACGACGTTGGCCAGATCGACGAGAACCTCGTCATGGCTCTGCATGTCGCGCACCTTGACCTTGCCGGCGGCAAGCTCGTCGCCGCCCAGGACCAGGATGAGCTTGGCGCCTACCTTATCGGCCTGCTTAAACTGGGCCTTGAGCGAACGGCCCTGATAGTCGGCCTCGGTCACAATCCCTGCGGCGCGAAGCTGCTGCGTAATGGTAAAGACGTTCTGACGCAGCTCCTTGCCGGCATTGGCGACGTAGACGCACGGGACCTCCTCGGCACCCAGGTCGCTGCCAAAGGCCTGCAGGGCCAGCAGGGCGCGCTCAAAACCGACGGCGAAGCCGACGCCTGCCGTGGGCTTGCCGCCCTCGAGCTCGACGAGGCCATCGTAGCGGCCGCCGCCGCCGATGGAGCCGACACCGGCACCGGGAGCCTCGACCTCAAAGACGGTACGGGTGTAGTAGTCCAGGCCGCGCACCAAGGTGGGATCCTCGACATACTCGATACCGGCGGCATCCAGATAGCGCTTGACTTGCTCGTAGTGCTCGCGGCACTCATCGCACAGGTTGTCGCCCATCAGCGGGGCGTCGGCCATGATCTCGCGGCAGTGGTCGTTCTTGCAGTCAAAGGCACGCAGCGGGTTGAGCTCGGCGCGCTCGCGGCACTCATCGCACATCTCGTCTGCGTGATCGAGGATAAACTGCTTGACCTGCTCGCGATAGGCCGGACGGCATTGGGCATCGCCCATCGAGTTAATGAGTAGACGAAGCTTGGAAAGATCGAAGCCCAGGCGCTTGTAAAACTCCATGAGCATAATGATGCACTCGGCGTCTGCCGCCGGATCGGGAGCGCCGAGCCACTCGATGCCTACCTGGTGGAACTGACGCAGGCGACCCTTCTGGGGACGCTCGCCGCGGAACATAGCCTCGGCGTAGTAAGCCTTAAACGGCGTGGAGCCCTGGGGCACCAGGTTGTTCTCCACAACGGCGCGCACCACACCGGCCGTGCCCTCGGGGCGAAGCGCCAGGCGCTGCTTGGGCTTGAGCTTGGTATCGGTACCCTCGGTAAAGACGCGCTCAAGGTTGGCGCCGCTAAACACGCGGAACATCTCCTTGCGAACGACGTCGGTCGACTGGCCGATACCGTGGACAAACACGTCCACTTGCTCGATCGCGGGCGTCTCGATGGGCTTAAAGCCAAACGGCTCGAATACGCCGGCCGCAATCTGCTGCATCTTTTGCCAAGCGCGCATCTCGGCGCCGATAAGGTCGCGGGTTCCCTCCGCCTTCTGTGCCTGCATGGGCAAACACCTTTCTTTTGTATCGCGTCATAGGTAGTGGTCATTATACGGCACAAAAACAAAACGCGGCAGCGCGTCTGACCGAACGAGGGTATGGGGGCTCGTTCGGCCAGACGCGCCGCCGCGACAGCCGATCCGCTTTCCTCCGACCCCTTCGGGTCACATGATCTGTTAGGGACGGAGGAAAACGGATCATTCGTAGGCCCGTGGCCGCCTTGAAAACCGAATGATGGTACGAGCATCCATTCGGCTTCCAGGGCAACCACGGACAGAACGGGGCGAACAGAAAAGAGCGACGGACGTCTACTCCCCCGCCACGCTCGCGCGCAGCTTGGCAGCGATGGGCTCGGACGCCAACAGGAACACAAGCATAACCACGGAGCACATCAGGCACACGATCCAGGTGCTCGCAAAGGAGCCCGTGACATCGAACAACACACCCGAGACAATGGCGCCTACGGTGCCGCCGACCATCTCAAGCGAGGTGATGGTGCCCGTGACCTTACCCAGGTCGGCCATGCCCGCAGGCTTGAAAGGCAAGGTTGGGTGCTACCGGTGGTCGGCGATATAGCCCAAAGCGACGGCGGTATAGGCCGCGGCACCGAGCGGCAGCTCGGCATCGTTAAAACGTGCCTTGGGATGGTGCTGGGCAAAGTGTTCGTCCGTGTCGGTTACGGCCGCGCCCACGGTAAAGTACGCACTTGGGATCTTGCTCGAGATAAGCGCGAAGTCCTCACTCGCCATGGCATGGAAAAGCGGCAAGAAAGCCGTCTTGGGCAGCACTGCGCCCACATAGCCAAGCGACGCCTGAGTCATATCGCTGTCGAGTACAAGCGGCGGAACATCCGAAAGCGTCTCGATGGTCGCCGGCGTACGATAGGTCGTAGCAACGCCGTTAACGACCTCCGCGATGCGGGTCTTTAGGTGAGCCATGAGCTCAACATCAAAGCCGCGCAGCGTTCCCTCGAGCACGCAGGTGTCGGGGATGACGTTGGCCGCCAAGCCGCCGGCGAACTTACCAACGGTAAGTGCGACTTCCTTGGCCGCCGGCACCTCGCGGGAGATAAGCTCCTGGAGCGCCAGGTGCACGTGGACGCCGGCCGTGATGGGGTCGATGCAGATCTCGGGGCTGGAACCGTGGCCGCCCTTGCCCTGGAGCGTGATGCGGAAACCGTACACACCCGAGAGCGCCGGGCTGCCGTAGAGCACCAGGCCAAGCGGCGACTGGCTGTTGACATGTATGGCAAAGGCCGCCTGAGGGCGCGGGTTCTCGAGCAAGCCGTCGGCGATGGCAGCGCGGGCGCCCTCGAAGGTCTCCTCGCCCGGCTGGAACAGCAGTTTGACGGTGGCATTGGCGTCGATGAGCTCGGCCTCGCGGGCCTTGAGCAGGCGCGCCGCACCAAGCAGGGCCGTCGCGTGCATATCGTGACCGCAAGCATGCATGCAGCCATTGGTGGATGCAAAGGGCTCGCCGGATTCCTCGACAACGGGCAGGGCATCCATATCGCCTCGGAGCATGACGACCGTTCCGGCCCGCTCGTCCTTGCACGTGCCATTGCCCTGAGCGGCCGCGGCCGCACCGGCACCGATCAGGCCAACGACGCAGGAACCGTCGACGAGCGTGGTATGGGGGATGTCCATCTCGTCCAGACGTGCCTGGATATAGGCAGAGGTCTGCGGAAGATTGTTACCGAGCTCGGGCATCTGATGTAAATCGTGTCGCCACGCAGCGAGCTCGTCTGCAAAAGCCTGAGCTTCTGCAACAAGACCGTCACCGATAGCGGTCTGCGCCGCCGCGGTGGCCTTGGGCGCTGATTGCGGTTGAAGATCGGACAGTGCTGGTGCCATAGATGCCCTCCAGTAACGTTTTTGCAGCAAGCACTTTGATAGCGTAAAGTGCAAGGTACTACTTTAAGGGCGACGCATAAAAAATGCCGCCCTGGGAGGGCGGCGCAACAAGTTGTTTACAATTGCGGGTGTGATTTTCGGCGCAAGAAATCGAAATGCGTCTCGCTCAAGATAATCGAAAGAAAGATGAGCGCGAAGCCGGCGAGCAGGCGCGAGGTGAGCGCCTCCCCCATCAGCAGCACCGAGAACAGCACGCCCGAAGGCGACTCCATCGAAAGGAGCAGTGAGCCCGTCGAGGCCGAGACATGCGCCAGGCCGACGTTTTGGATGAGCAGAGCCGCGCATGTGCAACCAACCGAGAGAAACGCCATCGCGCTGATAAAGCTCGGCGTCCACACGGACAGAGGCGCTTGGGTCTCGAATAGCAGCGACGTTGCCAGGCTCAGCACGCCGTTGCCCACAAACATCCAAAACGTGATGACGTTGATGTCCATTTTGCGACCGTACTTGGCAGTCACCGCCATCTGGATGGCGAAAAAGACCGCACCCGCCAGCGTAATGACATCACCGATGTTGAATTCAACGCTATCGAGCGCCACCAAGCCAATGCCCGCCAAGCACAGCAGCGCCGCGCCCAGGTTATAGCGGGTGAGTTTTTCGCCGCTCAGAAAATAGCTCGCGAACGGCACAACGATGCAATACGTGCCCGTCAAAAAAGCATTCTTGCCCGCCGTGGTGTGCGCCAGACCGACTGTCTGCAGGGCGTAGGCGGCCCACATAAGTGCGCCCATGCCAAGTCCGACGATAAGGTTGCGGGCGTTGAGGTGCGCGATGATGCGCTTGTGGAAGATGAAAAACATGACCAACGCCGCAGGCAGAAAGCGCACGTAGAGCAGTTCGAACACCGGAATGGTGTCGAGCGCGTCCTTCATGGTCGTAAAGGAGTAGCCCCAGACGACTGCCACCGAAAGCAGCAGGACTTTCCAGAACAGCGGCGAGCGAGCGCCGGCGCCGCGGGAGGTGCCGCCCGCGCCCAGGTCCTCGCGAGCAACAGGGCTATCGGGCATCATTTCGATATTGTCAGTGGCATGCTGGGCCATAGGGCATCCTCGCGCTCAATCTGGGCGTGGTGTCCGCACGCGCATGGCTGCGTGCCGCCTCATGGTCAAATAAAAGCAGGGCGCACCGGACCCCCGGCACGCCCCGCTACTGTAGCAACAACCAAGCAGCCCGTGCAATTCACTACGCTAAAGCATCGGGTTGGAAGATCTCGATGTTCCGACGGCGTTTACGTTGCTGAACTAAATCAATTTGGTTGACTCCAGTTTTTCGATGATCCAGTCGTTGGCTTTGATGACCGGGCGGCGGAAGACGACGCCCAGTGCCAGCGACGGAATCAGATAGCTCGCCAGAATGCCTAGCTCAATCCAGTACTCCATGTGGTACGCACCGGCCATGGCGGCATGCATGGCGTTGATGCCGTGGGTGAACGGCAGGAACGGATAGATCGCCTGGAACACGGGGCCGGTCATCTCGATGGGGAACGTGCCGCCCGAACCGCCGACCTGCATGACCAGCAGCACGACGGCGAGCGCCTTGCCGATATCGCCAAACGAAACCGTAAGCGTGTAGACGATATTGGAGAACACGAGACTCGCGACCCAGCCCGCCAGCACAAACTGCAGCGGGTCGTCGCACTGGATGCCAAAGAACAGGATGTCGCCCGCACACACGAGCGTTGCCTGCAGCAGGGCCAGACCGCCAAAGAACAGGTAGCGGCCCAGGTAGATCTCGTGCAGGCGCACGGGGATGAGCTCGTTGATAAGCTCATCGTCAACCGAGACCTTCATCATGGCCGCCAGCACAATCGAGCCCACCCAGAGCGACAGAATCGTGTAGAACGGTGCCATGGCCGAACCGTAGTTGCGGATCGGATAGACCGGCTTGCGATCGAGCGCGACGGGGCCGGAAAGCGACACGGCCAGACCCTCGGGATCATTGCCGATCATCGTCTTGATCGTAGCGAGGTCATCCGACATCAAGGCGCCGTCGAGCTCGTCCTTAAACGCACTGATCTTGTCCGACGCCTCGCCCAGCTGATCAGAAGCCTTGTTGACCAGCTTTGCAGCTTTGGAGAGGCCCTTTGCCAGCGAACCGGATGCGTCGGTCAGGCCAGCAACAGCACTATCCAGATCGTTCGAAATACCGTTCAGCGAATCCAAAACGCCCGAGATGGTCTTCTTGAGCTCCTTTGCCTTGGCCGAAAACGTAGAGTCGTAGTCAGTCTTGGCGCCCGAGATACCAGCCTTGGCATCCGCGATTGCCTGATCGACCTCGGCACGCGACTTATTAACCTCTGCCATGCTGTCAGAGAGAGACTTCGCGGTGGCCGTCAAGTCCTTGGCGTTGTTGCGATACTCCACAGCAATCCTGCTCAGCGATGTTGCCACAGACTTGAGGCTGTCCTGGAGTTTTTCGTCAGTCACCTGATCGGCAAAGCTGCGGAGCTGGTCGGCCGTGGCGTCGATATCGTCGGCACGCGTGTTGAGCGCCGCCGCGGCATCGTTGAGCTGGGACACTGTAAGGTCGACATGTTGATTCGCGGCATCAAATGCCTTCGCAAGCTCGGCGGACACGTTGTCAAACGAGCCCGCGCTTCCGTCAATCGCGGCATTGATGGCGTCGTTGGCGTCCTTCAGCGCTTCCTTGGAATCGCTAATACCGCTTTTGACATGCTCCATCAGCTGCTTCGTTGACTCATCGACCGTGCCCGTCTGCTTGAGCATGCCGCTCGCCGACGTCAGCGAATCGGACGTGGAGCTCAAAATGCCCGCCAGCGACGAAGCATTTGCCCGAACGTCTCGCAGGTCCTCAATCGAATCGCCGAGCGTCGAGGACAGGTTGGCGATAAAGTTACCCACCTGGTCGGTGCTCATGTAATCGAGCAGGCTGGACACCGTCTTAAGACCGATCGTCGTAATGGTCTCGGTAAAAGTTTTGTTAACCTGGCTCTGGACGGCGCTCGAACCCTTCTCGGTCACGATCTGCGCAATGGCGTTGGCCTTCTGATTCTCGTAGAACTCGATATCGGCATGCTTCACGTCGGTCGAGAAAAGCGTCATCATGTCAGCGCTAAACGTTTTGGGGATAACGACGGCAGCATAGTACGCGCCCGACTTAACGCCCTCGATAGCCTTTTCGCGATTGTTGAGCACAACCCAATCGAAGCTCTCGTTGCCGCGTAGGGTGGCGGTCACGTTTTCGCCCACGTTAACCTCGACGGGGATCAAATCGCTCTCGTAACCCTCATCGGTGTTGACCACGGCGATCTTAAGATTGCCGGTGTTGCCGTACGGATCCCAGCTGCCGGCGATGTTAAACCACGCGTACAGACACGGTACGATAATGAGGCCCATCACGACAACCAAGCCGATCACGGAGCGAGACACGTTTTGGACATCGCGCTTAAACAGATGCAGGATGTTCTTCATTTATGCCTCACCTCCTTTGGAGTGCTTGCCAAGCGCGGTGGTATCTCCATCATTTGTGGCTGTGCTGTCGCTGCCCTGAGATTTATGGTGCGAGCCGATATGCGGCAAGCGGCCCGTGGACTGATCGCCGCCCTTGGCACCACGCTCGCTGGCGTTGAGGCCAAACATGTGGCGGGCGGCAGGAATGGCGGCCGTGTGTTCGCGCATCTCGCGACGCAGGTCCTCATCCGAAAGCGCCGAGATGCGCATCTGGGTATTGAGGCTCGCTCGGATATATTCGATATTGATAAGCCAGCCGCAGATGGCAATAACCGAGATGATCCAAATGACAAGCAGGATGATCTTGCCGTTATTGTCGATATCGAGAACCGTCGACAGGACAAAGAGCAGGACCTGAACGCCCACCACGGCGGCAAAACCGCCCTTGATGTAGTACGGGTAGCGATGTTCAAAGGCGACCGCATGATCGAGCAGTTCGCGACGGTACGAATCGGAATCGAGCATGACGCGCATGGCCGTGCGCAGCGAGTAGCGCTGGCGCGGCAGGTCGTTGGACTCGCAAATCATCATACCGGTCGTGGAGAGCTGTTTATCAAAGAGCAGGTTAAGGTTGAGCAGCAGCGGACGCAGCTGCAGGCCGATAAAGAGCGCCACGATCAAGAACACGCCCAGAATGCACAGGTTAAACAGGTAGTTGAACGAATACATGCCGCCGACCGTCTCGCGCAGCAGATTGATGCCGTAGGTAAAGGGCAGCAGCGGGTGCAGCCACTGGAAGAAGCCGGGCATCATCTCGATGGGGTACATGCCCGACGAACCCGGGATCTGCACGATGACGAGAATGACGCCGATAGCCTTGCCGATATGCTTAAACGTGGTGGACAGCGCATAGATGATATTGACGTAGGTGAACGAAATGGCGATGCCGCCCAGCACGAACAGCAGCGGGCTGACGCACTGCACGCCAATCACCAGATCGCCTACCGTAACGATGATGGCCTGCAACGCGCCCAGGATCACCATGAGCAACCAGCGGCCAAAGTAGCCTTGGCGCGCCGTAAAGCTGCCAACACCTTCACGGTCGACCTCGAGCTTGTAAATGGCGATGAGCACATAGCCGCCCACCCAAAGCGCCAGATTGGTGTAGAAGGGAGCGATGCCCGAGCCAAAGCTCTTGACCGGATAGATTGGCTTGGACGTCAACTCAACCGGAGACGCCATGAAATCTGCCACGTCATTGACATCGACGCCCATCAGATCGGCCAGCTCGCCCATGGACTCGGAGGTCTGCAGCGCCGCGATGTCATTGGCGGCGGTTGCAAGCTTGTCCTGGACCTTGGCAAGCGAGGAATCGGTCTGGGACAGCGTGGTCTTGGCCTGGCCGAGCGTAGCGCTAAGCTGCGCCAACGTGCCGCGCGCATTTGCAAGTGTAGGTGTCATACCCGAGACGATACCGGTCAGGTCGCCCGAAACGGCAGCAAAAGAGTCGAGCGCGCTCGAGGCCTTCGGCAGCGCGTTTTGGCCCAAGTCCGTCTGGGCTTGGCCAAGGTTGGTCGCACCGGTATGAATTGCGTTATTGATAGCGTCACTGGCACCCGAAACAGCCGCTGCGTCATTCGCCATGGCGCTCGACTGCGCGGACAGACCGTCCTTGATGCTCTGAAGCTTTTCATTCTGCTCTCGAAGCAAATCGATGGTCGATACAATGCGCGCGTCAATTTCCTCGGAACCTGTCGACGTGTCATTGGCGAGAATCTCCAAGTGCCCGATAACGGCCTTATTGTGGTCGATCGTCGCTTGAAGAGACTCGAGCGAGTTGTCGATACGGGTGGTCGTAGATGTGACCGCGCCCGTCAGCTTGCCGATGGCAGCGTTCGCAGAGGCCGACGTCTTGGTGAGCGCAAGGCTGCCTTCCGAGAGCGCCTTGGAGAGCGAGGTGATGGAGTTGCCCGCCGTGGTGCGAGCTTCGCTCAGCAGGTCGTTGCCCTGGGAGATCGCCTGCGTCAGCGACGGTGCCTGGCCTTGCAAGCCGGCAAGTGCCGCATCAGCCGAGGCGATAGCGCCACTCGTCTTATCGATGGCGGCATTCATATCGCCAATCGAATCGCGCACCTCGCCCAAGGTGTCGGACGCCTCGGACACCGAACTTGCCAGCGAGTCCTGAGTCTGGGTTGCCTTGTCCTTTAAATCGACACCGGCATCCTTGGCGATACCGGCAACAGTCTTGCCTACCGTAGAGACAAATTCCGAGTTGATCTGCTCCTCGATGGTGTTTGCACCGGTATCGGTAACCTTGGGCGCAATGGCGCTCTTCTTCTCATTGACGTAGTACGTGAGCTTGGGCTGATGGTAGTTGCCGTCGAGCATCGAAACCAGGTTATCCGAGAAGTTCTTGGGAATCACGATAGCGGCATAGTACTCGCCGCTCTCGACGCCCTCCTTGGCATCGGCCGTCGAGTCGACGAACGTCCAGCCCAACTGATGATTCTCCTTGAGCTGGTCGACCACTTTGTCGCCAGCGTTGAGCTCACCCACCAAGTCGTTTTGGGTGCCTCGATCGTTGTTGGCGATAGCAATCTTGATGCCTTGGGTGTTTCCATACGGATCCCAGTTTGCCACGATGTTATACCAGGCATACAGCGAGGGAATAACGCACACGCCTAGGGTAACCACCAGGGCGACGGGGTTCACAAGCAGTCGCTTAATGTCGCGCTTAAATATCGCAAAGGACACCTTTGCATTGGATAGTTTGCTGCCGAGACTCACGCTTGGACCATCCATCCTGTCGTTAAATCGAATCGTACTATCGACAACCATTGTAGTAGGCGCTTTAACGTCTCAAAGCACAATGGTGTTGAGTTTTGCGGGTAGCAATATACTACGAAGATGAGTTAACGTACAGATGTACAGTATCCTAAATTTCAGCAGGTCACAAAACCACAACCCGCACAAATAAATGATCCCTTGGGGACGGAGGGATCATTCAAAAGGAAACGAGAGTGGAAAATCTCTCACTTCAAGCCCGCATTCGAGCCAAAAGTGGGAGATTATCCACTCTCGTTCTAATCTAGTTACGGTGCCGTATCCCCGAACTACATCAAGTTGCAAACAGCCGCCGCGAAGGCTACGGGATCCTCGGGGAGGATGCCCTCGACCAGCAGGGCCTGGTCATAGAGCAAACCGGAGTACTGCTTGATCTTGTCGGCGTCGCCCGCCTTCTGAGCGGCGACGAGCTTGGAAAAGACCGGGTGCTTGGCGTTGAGCTCGAGCACGCGTTGGCTCTTGGGCATGCCGTCGGGCGCGCCCTCGGGTCCCTTCTGGAGCACCTTCTCCATCTCAAGCGAAAGCGGACCCTCGGTGGTGATGCAAGCGGGGGCATCGGTCAGGCGCGCGGAGACGGCAACTTTCTCGACCTTGTCACCGAGCGCCTCCTTCATAGCGCTAAAGAGGTCCTCGTTTTCCTTGGTGGCGTCCTCGGCCTCCTTCTTCTCGTCCTCGGTCGCCAGGTCAAGATCGCCGGTCGCGACGTTCTTGAGCTCCAGATGACGATCCTCGACCTCGGGCTCGGCACCGTCGGCCACAGCCTTCTCGGCAGCCTCGCGGGCAGCATCGTCCTCGTAGATCTTGGGCATATCGGCGGCAACGTACTCACGCATGGCCTGGAACGTGAACTCATCCACATCCTGCGTCAGCAGCAGCACGTCATAGCCGCGGTCGAGCACGCCCTTTACCACGGGCATCTTGGCCAAGCGCTCACGCGAGTCGCCGGCGGCGTAGTAGATGGCCTTCTGATCCTCGGGCATGCCCTTGGCATACTCGGCCAGGGTAATCATCTTCTGCTCCTTGGCAGACCAGAACAGCAGCAGATCGGCGAGCTCATCGGCCTTCATGCCATAGCTCGAGTAGATGCCGTACTTAAGACCGCGGCCAAAGTTCTCAAAGAACTTCTCGTAGGCCTCGCGGTCATTGTCGCGCATATCCTCAAGATCGGCGGTAATCTTCTTCTCCACGCGCTTGGCGATGGCCTTGAGCTGACGGTTCTGCTGCAGCGTCTCACGCGAGATGTTGAGCGACACGTCAGCGGAATCCACGACGCCGCGGACAAAGTTGTAGTAGTCGGGCAGCAGGTCGTCGCACTTCTCCATAATCAGCACGTTGGAGCTATAGAGCGCCAGGCCCTTCTCGTAGTCCTTGCTGTACAGATCGAACGGCGCGCGGCCCGGCACAAACAACAGGGCGTCGTACTCGAGCGTACCCTCGGCATGGAAGCTGATAGTGCGCGCAGGATCGTCAAAGTCGTGGAACGTGGACTTGTAGAACTCGTCGTAGTCCTTCTGCTCGACATCGGAGCTGCGCTTTTTCCAGATCGGCGTCATGGAGTTGACGGTCTCGAGCTCCTGGTAGTCCTCGTACTCGGGCTTGTAATCGTCGCCGGCGTCCTCGGGCTTGGGTTTCTGGCGGCTCTTGGACACCATCATCTGAATCGGGTAGCGCACATAGTTGCTGTACTGCTGAATCAGGCTCTTGAGGCCCCACTCGGTCAGGAAGCGATCGTAGGTCTCGGCCTCGCCGTCGGCGTCGAGCTTCTCGTTCTCACGCAGCGTCAGAATGACATCGGTACCGTGCTCGGCGCGCTCGCCGTCCTCGATGGTGTAGCCCTCAAGACCGTCGGATTCCCACACATGGGCGACATCCTCGCCATAGGCGCGGCTGACGACCTTCACATGGCTGGCGACCATAAAAGCCGAGTAGAAGCCCACGCCAAACTGGCCGATGATGTCGACATCCGAACCCTGCTGCTCGGCGTTCTCGGTCTTAAACTCCTCGGAGCCGGAATGGGCGATGGTGCCCAGATTGCGCTCGAGCTCCTCGGCGGTCATGCCAATGCCGTTATCCGAGATGGTAATGGTGCGGGCGTCTTTATCAAAGGAGACGCGAATGGCCAAGTCGCCCTGGTCGATCTTGACGCTCGGGTCCTGCAGGCTCCTAAAGTTGAGCTTGTCGACGGCGTCGCTCGCGTTAGAGATAAGCTCGCGCAGGAAGATTTCCTTATTGGTGTAGATGGAGTTGATCATGAGGTCGAGCAGTTTTTTGCTCTCGGTCTTAAATTGACGCATGTGCAGTCCTTTCGCGCTACCCCCGTCCGCAAAAACGGCCCGGTTGCCCGAGCCGCATCGCAGACCTGCTATGTTCAGACTTAGATTTTATAACCCATTAGCGCGCACATATACATACGGAATCGAAAAACTGTATGTCTAAGCGCTCCGATGCGCCAATTGCCAAGGAGTGTCCCCAACTGCCGGCAGAAAAGGAACGTCCCTATCTGCCATCTACGCGCTTGGCCATCCAGGCATGGGGCTGGCCTTCATCCTCATAGTCCACCGGGGCAATCTGCGTGTAGCCCGCCTTGACATAGAGCGGTAGCACGTATTCCTGAGCATGCAGCTTAATGAGCTTGGCACCGGCATCACGCGCGCACGTATCACTGGCCTCGACAATCTTGCTCGCCAGACCGCGACGGCGCATGCTCGGCAGCACGGCCACGCGCCCCATAATGTAGGTCTCCCCCGCCGCGACACCTTCGTCCAAGTCGCACGCCGGCGACACCGGAGCCTCTGCGTCAGCCGCGCGCTCAAGCTCTTCGGGAAACACGCGCGAGCAACCGGCAAGCTCGCCGCCTACATAGAGCGTCACATGAATGCAGTTCGGATCCTCGTCGATAGCGTCGAACTCATTCTCGTAGCCCTGCTCGTCCATAAAAACGACGCGGCGCACCAACGCCGCGTCATCAAAGCATCCCGTCTTAAGTTGGATATCCATGCTGCCCTTTCATTCAATGCGAACGTTAGGGACAGATTTTAGCGAAAATGAGCTCCGCGCACGCTAAACTTCGCGCGAGCCTTCGCCAGGCAGTCGTAATGACCCACGTTATGGGCATCGCTCGCGATGAAGCTGTACAGGTTCTGATCGAACAGGCGCTGTGCCGGCTTTTTCTCGCGACCAAAGCGACCGCCGGCAATAAAGTCCGCCGAAGCCTGCAGCTTGCAGCCCATATCGACCAGGCGCTCCGCCACGCTTACATCCTTTTGAACCGCACGATAGCGCTCAGGATGAGCGATGATCACCTGGTAGCCACGGCACTGCAAATCGTAAATCGTGTTCTCGTACTCTCTAAACGCATACGCATCGGCATGCGTCGAAAGCTCGAGCAGAAACTCGTTGGTCCCATCGAAATGCAAGTGCTCCGCGGCATCGATACCAAGCTCAACGAGCTTTCGATGGTTGACCTCGAAGCCCATCTGGAGCGGAAAACCGTCAGCGTTATCACGCAGCAGCTCAAAGGCATCCCACATCTTGTCGTAATCAAAATAGGGATCACGACAGTGAGGAGTGCAAACGATTCTGGTTACCCCGGCCCGCTTGGCAGCCTCGAGCATCGCCAAGCTCTCATCGAGATCGGCGGCGCCGTCGTCTACACCCGGCAAGATATGGCAATGAATGTCACGCATAGGTCAGCCTTAATCAACTAAACGTTTGCTCGGTTGGTGAAGATGCCCTTTTTGGAAGTGCCCTGATCGTCGGAGCCCTTCTTAACCTTCTTACCGTCCTTGGTGTAGTAAGAATAGTAGTACTCACTTGTCTCGGTCTCGCAGTAATTCATAACGGTACCGATGAGCTTGACCTTCTCGGACTTCTTAAGCTGACCGATGGCGTTGAGCGCCTCCTCGCGCTTGGTGAAGTCCTCGCGCACCACGAACAGCGTACCGTCGGTCAGGCTGGCAATCTCGGCAGCATCGATGAAGGTGCCGACCGGGGGAGCATCAAAGATGACGTACTGGAACTTGGCGGACAGTGCCTTTACCAGCTTGGCAAAGCGGTGAGAGACGATGATGTCGGCAGGATTGGGAATATGCGGCTCGGCATCGAGGAAGTAGAAGTTCTTCTGACCCGTCTCGACAATTGCCTGGTCAATGGAGATCTGCTCGGAAAGGACCGCATAGAGTCCGCCGCACGAACGAACGCCGAGCATATCGGAAAGGGACCTGCGACGCATATCAGCCTCGACCAGCAGGACGCTCTTGCCGCTGGTGGCGATAGCTTGGGCAAGGTTAATGGAAACCGTAGACTTGCCCTCGTTGGGAATCGAGGAGGTAACGGTGATGGTGCGAATGGGGTCGTCCACGCTCGCAAAGCGGATGTTGGCCAGAAGGGTCTTGGCGGCATTCTGTACAACGAGCTTATCGGTGTTCTTTGCCTTAGCCATGCCTATTTACCACCTTTCATAGCCGGAATTCGGCCAACAACGGGAATGCCCAGGAGCTCTTCTGCCTCTTCGGCACCGCGGATGCGGGTATTGAGCATGTCTGCCAAAACGACATAGGCAACTGCGATAAAGACGCCCGCGAGGAACGCGACAGCAACGTACAGCATACGCTTGGGACCGCTGGGGGCTTCGGGGGTCTTAGCCTCGTCGATAACGTTGATGCTCTGGGCAGCGCCGACGTTCTGAGCGACCGTACTCACCGAGCTAGCTATGGCCTTTGCGACCTTAGCCGTCTCCTTGGCATCGGTGCCGGTAACCGAAAGCGTAATGACACGCGTGGTGGTCTCGGAGGAAACAGACACCTTGTAGTCATCCAGATCGGTGAGGCCCAGTTCATTGGCTGCGCCGCTCTTAACGCTATCGCTATCCAGCAGCGTGGCGATATCGTTGGAAAGCATCTGGCTCGCCGAGAGATCGTTGTAGCTCATCTGACCGCTATCGTCGGTCTTGGCG
Source organism: Collinsella sp. (assembly GCA_018376265.1). Lineage (GTDB taxonomy): Bacteria > Actinomycetota > Coriobacteriia > Coriobacteriales > Coriobacteriaceae > Collinsella. The sequence continues at coordinate 13,150 of JAHABQ010000010.1, read as the reverse complement.
AGAATGTACATGCTCGTCGTCGCGGTATAGGTGTTGTCCATCGCAACGAAGGACACGATGCCCATGGCGATCGCGCAGACCACCGGAAGGGTGATGACCAGCTTGAGGTGCTTTTTGAGCAGCTGGAACAGTTCGAGAAGGGTCATGCAGCTTGCCTTTCATTTCCCCAGTTCGGATTGACAAAACTGTCCGTATGTTATCGCATCTTTTTACCGAGACCAAACTCTATACATAAGAAACAGGCTCTCCTGTAAAAATGTCGGAAGCAATCGTAAAATTACACAACAACGCCGCACCCGAAAGTCAAATGCGGCGTCTACATCAATATCTATGTTGTATCGCTATGCGAATGGCTCGTCCTGCTGTATGGGAAACGTCACCGTAATGGTGGTTCCCACGCCCAACTCGCTCGACAGATCGAGCGTGGCGTGATGATACAGGGCCGCATGCTTGACAATGGCAAGCCCCAGACCGGTTCCGCCGCGTGCCTTGGACCTACTCTTGTCCACGCGATAGAACCGCTCAAATACCTTGCCCTGTTCTTCAGGCGCGATACCGATTCCCGTGTCGGCGACCGCAAGGAACGGATGGCCTTCGTCGTTGGTGCCGCACTGCAGCGTAACCGTACCGCCGGGTCGATTGTAGCGGATGGCGTTGCTTGCCAGATTATAGATGAGCTCGTCAATCAAGCGCGACACGCCCTCGATGACCACAGGCTTGGTCTCATGACTTATCGTCACATTCGCCTGACGGGCGACCTGTTCAAGACGCTGCTCGACCGCGTAGATGGCACGCGAGAGCTCAATAGGCTCCGTGGACCCAATGGGCACCGCCTCGCCCTCAGCTGCACGCTCGGCCTCGTCCAAGTTAGACAGCGTAAGGATATCGTTGACAAGCGCTGCCAAGCGGCCCGCCTCACGATAGATGCGACCGCCAAAGTTGCGCAGGTCGCCCTCGCCCTCGACCATGCCGTTTGCGATGAGCTCGGCATAGCCCGAAATCGCCGTAAGCGGCGTCTTGAGCTCATGGGTGATATTCGCCGTGAACTCGCGGCGCATACGGTCGTTGTCCGCTAGCACCGCCATTTGGCGCTTGAGTTCCTGGCGCTGCGACTCGATACGCTCAAGCATGGGGACCATCTCGGCATAGGCGTGCTCATAGCTACGGCGTGGGTGGTCCAAATCCACCTCTTGCAACGGCGCGATGATGGCACGGGACTCGCGGCGCGCCATAAAAAACGAGAGTACCGCACCCGCTGCTGCGATAAGCAGCATCGGCGCCACCATCGACAGCAAAATCGCCGCAACGCCAGGCTGGGCCTGCGCCAAGCGGACAACCTGGCCGTTATCAAGGGCGACGGCGCGATACAGCATAATCTCGTCGAGCGTAGAGCTTGCGCGCTCCGCGGAACCCAAACCACTCTCAAAGGCCTCGATGACCTCGGGGCGATCGCCATGGTTGGGCAGTGTGGAAGGCGACGCCTCGTTGTCGTAGGCAACCGATCCATCCTTGTTAATCAGCGTGATGCGCAAGTCCTCGCGATCGAGACTACGCAAGAACGGGATGGGCTCCTGCTGTTCGTCGAGAGCGGCAGCAATGAGCTCGGTTTCCTGCGCCAGATTGGCACTCGTGGCATCCGCCAAGGTGTTTTGCACAAAGAACGCACCCAGCACCGTAAACGCCACGATAACCGCCATGGCGCAGACAAAGATCGTCACAAAAACGCGGTGCGACAGCGTATGTTTTCCCTGGGGGGCGAAGACCACGGGTTACTCCTCCGATGCGGTGGCCGCGGTGTCGTCGCCTTTGGCACCATCGCCGGCAGAAGGCTCGGCCAAGCGGTAGCCCACGCCGCGCACGGTCTCGATGGCGCTGGCATGCTCGCCCAGTTTTTGGCGAAGCGTCTGCACGTGCACGTCAACGGTGCGCGAACCGCCGTCGAAGTCCCAGCCCCACACGCTCTGCAGCAACGACTCGCGGGTAAAAACCACGCCGGGCTTGCGCATGAGGTACTCGAGCAGGTCGAACTCGCGCAGGGTGAGCTTAAGCGGCTCGCCGGCAACGGTCACCTCGCGATGGCTGGGCGAGAGCACGATGTCGCCCACGCTGAGCACATCGCTCGCCTGCTTGACCATGCCGCCGCGACGCAGCAGTGCGCGGCAGCGGCTCGCAAGCTCCATGAGCGAAAACGGCTTAGTCAGGTAATCGTCGGCACCGCCATCGAGCGCCATCACCTTGTCGAGCTCGGTATCCTTGGCGGTAAGCATCATGATGGGCACCGTCGCCGTCAGGCGATCGGCACGCAGTCGACGCATAATCGCCAAGCCATCGGTATCGGGCAGCATGATGTCGAGCAGGACGGCATCGGGTACCCGTCGCGCCACGGCAGCCTTAAACTCACCGTCGCACGAAAAGCCTTCGGCCTCAATCCCCTGCTTGCGCAGCGCATAGACCGTCAAATCCCTGATGTTGTCATCGTCCTCGACGTAATAGATCATGTTGAACCCCTTTGCGGCCGGCATGACCGCATCTTAACCCTAAAGGTACCTTTACTAGATGGTATCAGCCAAAACGCCCCGTCAAATAATCCGCCGTGCGCGGATCGGTCGGATTCTTGAAGAGTTGCGCGGTGGGCGCGTGCTCCACCAGCTCACCCAGCAAAAAGAATGCGACCGAATCGGAGATACGCGCCGCCTGCTGCATATTGTGCGTAACGACCACGAGCGTGCAGGTCTCTTTGAGCTCACAGGCCAGCTGCTCCACCACCAGCGTCGACACAGGGTCGAGTGCCGAGGTCGGCTCGTCCATCAGCAGAATGTCGGGCTGCACGGCCAGCGCGCGGGCGATGCACAGACGCTGCTGCTGGCCGCCCGAAAGACCCAGACCCGACTCTTTGAGCTTGTCCTTGGCCTCGTCCCACAGGGCGGCGCGTCGCAGGGAGTCTTCGACCAGCTCGTCGAGCACGACGCGATCGCGCACTCCCATTCCGCGAGGACCGTAGGCGACGTTGTCGTAGATGCTCATGGGAAACGGGTTGGGGCGCTGGAACACCATGCCCACGCGCTGGCGCAAACGGCAGATGTCGTAATCGCCCAGGATATCTTGACCATCGAGCGCAATCTTGCCCTCGATACGGCAATCCTTGATGCCGTCGTTCATGCGGTTAAAGCAGCGCAGCAACGTGGACTTTCCGCAGCCCGAAGGCCCGATAAATGAGGTGATCTGCTTGTCGCGGATCTTGATATTCACGTCCTTGAGCGCATGATGGTCGCCATAGAACAGGTCGAGGCCCTCGACGTCGATGCGCGTCGGCGAGGCGGCAAGATCCTCTGCCGTGGGGCGAGTCGCATCCCCAACCTCGCGCTCGTGCGCGGCCTCGGCCTGCGCTTCCATGAGTTCTTCAAGCTCCGTGGGCTCCACAGCCGCAGCAGCCGTCATACCGCATACCTCCACATCGATATCAATTCAGCAGTATCGATAGTAGAAATCGCGGCTCATATGCACGTGAGCGCATTGTCAAGTGTTTGTAAGGGCACGCTGGCTATGCGGCGGGCAGCTCGATGGTGAATATCGTGTGTTCGGGCGTCGATTCACATGCAACGGTACCGCCGTGTGCCGCGATGATCTCCTTGGCAATAGCAAGGCCCAGACCGGCACCACCGCGATTGGTCGCACGCGCCGCATCCAGGCGATAGAACTTCTCAAAGATCACCTTGAGCTTAGCCGCAGGGATAGGATCGCCCTGATTGATAAAGCGAACGCGCACGCCGCCATCGTCTTGGCGCCCGGCCTCAATCGTGATAGTCGAGCCCTCATAGCTATAGGCGACGGCGTTTTTCATGATGTTGTTGAACACGCGAGCCATCTTGTCGCCATCCACGAGCACCGTCAGGTCCTCGTGGATATCAACTTGGGCTTCCTTATGCTGCTCGTTGAGGATGGGATAGAACTCGTCAGCCACCTGAGCCAGCAGCAACCCAAGATCACCATAGCCGCGCGTGAGCACGATATCGTGGAAGTCAAAGCGTGTGATATCGAAGAACTCTTCGATGAGTGCATCGAGCCGGTGCGCCTTGTCGAGAGCCACGCCCGTAAAGTGCGCACGTTGCTCAACCGGCAGCTCAGGAGCCTCTTGCAGCAGCGAAAGATAGCCCACCACACTGGCAAGCGGGGTGCGTAGGTCATGTGCCAAGTACGTGACCAGATCGTCCTTGCGATGCGACTCGTCACGCAAGGCCTGTTGCACCTTGCGCTCACGGTCACGCACGCGGTTAAGGGCGCCCTCGACCTCCAAGAAGTCGCCGTCGATGTTGTCCCAGGTGTCGGGGTGATCGATCAGGCGATCTTGAATACGAGCGGCCAGCACACAATCGGCATGCTGCTCGCCCTGTTCGTAGCCCTGGTAGTACAGGGCGCGGCCACACAAGAACAGCACGCACGCGGCAAGCGCCAGCACAAAGCCAAGCATGTTGAATACAAAGCCGGCATCGAACAGCACCGGCCCTTCGATGCCGCCGAGCGCCATGGCGCCAATCGCCAACGTCATGGCCCACGCGGCGCCGCCAATCACCATGCAGCGGCGCACGATCTCAAATCGATCGATCAGCAAAAAGCCGGCAAGCAGCACCGTCAAGATTCCGGCGATGTTGTCGATGCCAATCAGCAGCAGGCTCAGCAAAAAGAGCAGCACCGTTGCAAGCGCGCGGTTGTCGACGACCGACCTCACGTATTCAAAGAGCCGATCGGGTACCTCGAATGCCTGCCTATCGTCTTTTGTCATATCCACTTCCCCACCATCAAAGGCGCTATTCGATGATGTAGCCGACGCCCCAGACGTTTTTGATAAAGCGTGGCTTTTGTGCGTCGTCGCCGATTTTTTCGCGCAAGTGGCGAATGTGCACCATCACCGTATTGTTGGAGCCGGGCATAAAATCCTCGCTCCACACCGCGCGGAACAGGTCCTCCACGGCCACCACGCTGCCGCGATGCTCGACCAGATACAGCAAGATTGAATACTCGGTGGGTGTGAGGCGTACCGGTGCACCGTCCACCGTCACGGAACGAGCGTCGCGGTTGATCTCCAAGCCGTCGAGCTGAATGGTCGGCGACTCGGCCGCCTGTGCACGGCTACCGTAGCTGGTGTAGCGGCGAAGCTGAGCGTGCACGCGCGCGATGAGCTCCAGCGGACGGAACGGCTTAACCACGTAATCGTCCGCGCCAAGCGAAAGGCCCCCGATCTTGTCTTGCTGGGCATCGCGCGCCGTCAGCATGATCACGGGATAGGTATGGCTGGAACGGATCGTACGCAGCAGCTCAAACCCATCGATATCGGGCAGCATGACATCTAGCAGCGCCAAATCGAACTCCTGCTCCAAAATCGCCTTGGCAGCATCGGCCCCGCTATAGGCAATCTGGACATCAAAGCCCTCTTTTGTAAGGTAGATGCCAACCAAGTCGGCGATGGCCTTTTCGTCATCAACTACCAGTATGCGCTCGTTCATGCGTGCTCCTCTCGCGCTCCATTATGCCTGAGGCGACGCACGCCACACACAACAAGCGTGGGTGATTAAGTCGGTCTTAAGCACCCTTGTGCCCGTTCGAACGCGGATGTGGGCCACGCACGCACGCGATGATCGCCGACGCCGGCAAACGATATACTCTAGTTTCAGAAGAGACCATCCCGTCGAAAGCGAAATCTGTGAAGTCCCTCACCTCTTTTGCAAAGCGCTCAGCCCAGCTTGCCGCCGGCTTTGTCTGCGCTATCGCCCTTGCCGCTGGCGCGCCCACCGTCGCCGGCGCCCAAGTGCTCACGACCGACAATGTTTGCGGCAAAACCGCCGATGCGCGCGGCATCACGGCCGAAAACCTGCCCGATATCGATGCGACCAATGCCCTCGTCATGGGCAAAGACGGTACCGTCTACTATGGGCGCGGCGCCGATGAGCAGGTCAAAATCGCCTCGATCACCAAGGTCATGACCGCAATCCTAACCGTCGAGAATTGCAAGATGGACGAGAAGGTCACGGTGAGCAACGCCGCAGCCACCGTGGGTAATTCGACCGCCGGCTTGCTCGAAGGCGACGAGCTTACCGTGGAGCAGGCACTACGCGGTCTGATGATTCCCTCGGGCAACGACGCCGCCATCGTGCTCGCCGAATATGTGGGCAAGAAGATCGACCCCAAGACCAAAGACGCCGAGGCCACATTTGTGAAGGCCATGAACGAGCGCGCTAAGAAGCTCGGCTGTACCGGTACGCTTTTTGAAAACCCGCATGGTCTGGACTTTGATGAGTGGGCTGGCAATATGCACTCAACCGCACACGACGTAGCGCTGATGATGCAGGAGGCCATGAAAAACGACACGATCCGCGAGGTCGTAGCGAGCGAGGATTCCTGGATCGAGGTCACGGGCGCCGACGGCACCGACCATTCGCATTCCATGGACACGCATAACTATTTGCTGGGCCAAGATGGCAACATCGGCGGCAAGACCGGCACCACCGACGACGCGGGCTATTGCTTTACGAGCGCCTACAACCGCGACGGCGACGAGATCTACACCGTTATTTTGAACTCCACCACCACCGATCAGCGCTTTACCGATACCGCCACCCTTGCCAACTGGTACTACGGTCACAAGGTGACGGTCGCAATCGCCAACACGCAAGAAAAGACCGCCAACGGCAACCCGCTTATGGCGCGCATTAGTCAAACCGACTGGACGGATAAGACAATCGACGCCACGCTCGCCGATCCCACGGCGCAAGCGACCGTGTTTTCTCTTGCCGGCGAGGTGACCGAAAAGGTTAGCTACGACGATCTTTCGGGCACGGTGCATGTGGGCGACAAGGTGGGCAGCGTTACACTCAAGCAGGACGGCACCAAAATCGCCGTTATGGACCTGGTTGCCGACGAGGAAGGCGCAGGGCCGAATCCCATTGAGTGGCTCCTTGTGAAGCTCGACCGCCTGGGCCGCCGCATCGACAACCGCCCGCTCACAGCCGAGAGCGAGACCGTAGCCAAGGCGCCGAGATGTAAGATCGAAGAACAATACACTCGCTGAAAGGAGGTGTCCGAAAGGATGCCTCCTTTTTTTGAGGGTTCGAATCCCCAGCGCCCTTTCTCGATAATAAAAAAGGGCCCCCGATGGGACCCTTCTTTAAAGTTAAACTGGCGGAGAGCTGGGGATTCGAACCCCAGATGCCCTTTTGGGGCATACTCGCTTAGCAGGCGAGCACCTTCGGCCTCTCGGTCAGCTCTCCGTAACAGCCGTTCTATAGTAACCAAACAGCCAAGGATGGGCAAGAGGAAATTTTCTAATTGCCTAGCATCCTTTCCTCCTTGGAGGCTTCGCCTACCCCAGCGAGCGGTTGAGGGAGCCGAGCTCGTCGTTGCCCATGGTGCGCCACATTTGGAAGATGCAACCGCGTGCCAGGAAAAAGAAGCCGTTGTCGACCAGTTGCACAGCGGCATCTGCCAGCTGATTCGTCACGGCGGACACTGGCGGCAGCTCGAGTCCAGCCTTGCGGATGGTCTCGACCGCCTCCTCGAACGTCGGAGGCTCGCTGACGCCCATCTCATTCATAAGGCCCTGCATTTCTTCCAGCGCGCTACTGCCCGACTCCTCGCCGCGCGGCACCAGACGGTAACAAGCCAGCGCCAGGTCGAGCTGATCGCAATTCCAATAGGCAAACGCCAAGCGATAGAACAGGTAGCCGATTGCAGAACGATCGCTGGCAATACGTAGGCCGTGGCGCGCCACCTCGATAATCTCGTCAAAGCGCTCCAGACGCGCAAGCACGTTGATGAGCGCAAAGTGCGATTGCATGGACGAGCGTGCCAGATCGTAAAGATGGCGCACCTCGGGCAGTGCTCGTTCAAAGTCCTCTTGCTCGGCGTAAAAGCTGCAGATCTCGTGCTGGGCAAAGTACAGCGCATCGGGCGCACGAAGGATTCGCACAGAGCGGTCTTCTTCCAACACCGGTAGCACCATGCGTACCAGCTGGTTATCGCAAAACTGCGTTTGAACCGGACCTGTCGCCAAAAGCTCGGCGACGGCGCACTTAGCCTCCAACTCCTCGACAAGACGGGAAAAGCCTTCAAAGGCACCTGTACGGTCGACTTTTGCCTGCTCGCGCAATTCAACAACGCGGGCCACGTATGGGTCGTCGTCCTCTTCCATGACCTCCAACTCGTCAGCCGTATCGGCAAGCAGCAGATCGCGCAGCGCCGGCGGCAGTGTGCGATGGTCATCACGCGGACGAGCATGAACCTCCGCAGGCTCAATCGTCTCCGGAGCGGTTGACTCATACGCCTCAAGCACACGCTTGCACGGCATATCGTCCATGTCCATGCTCTCAAGATCCTTGGCGACAGGCACGCAATCGGCCAGATAGGCCGCGCGCCCAAAGAAATACGTTGCGACAACGCGCTCGCCCTGCTCACTGTCGGGAGCAGCAATCTGCACATAGCAGCGCGTGATGCAGGTGCCCGCGGCAAAACACGCTGCCGCAAGCGTGAGTGCCACGCGCGCATCGTGCTCCGCGGCCCAGATCGCGCGCATGTCCTCGTCCAGCTCGCGCCAGGCGTCATCCTGAGCGTCGTATTCACGTTGCGGCATGGCATCAACGACAGACCGCCCAAACCGAACGAGCATAATCCCCTCGGCAACGTTTGCCCGATAGGTATAGTCGAGCCGTGTGACCACGTTAAGCGCCTCGACAATACGCGCGAAGCGGGTACGCACATCCCACTCACCGCCCGGCTGGCAAGCCACCGTACCCGGTTTGCCCCACGGGTTATCGCTCGAGGCCGTATCGAGCAGTCGGGGAACATCGTTGGTCGTCTTGGCGATATGCCACGCATCAAAGAGCGCGCAGCCCTCAAGGCTCGGCGAGGATGCCGCAGGGGCCAATCCGGCCCCGATGCGCTCGAGGATGCCAGAGAGGCGGTTGAGACGGCACTCGATGGCAAGCAGCATGTCAATCTCGTCCTGGTCCAGCAGGCTACGATCAAAATTGAGATAGAAAAGCTTTGAGCGATCGATGCGAGCCAGGCTCATCTCGGACTTGGCGGCGATGGTGCGCAGGCGGGGCAAGTCGACCTCGCTCATAAGGGCGGCCGCATAACGCTCGATACCGCTCGGATTCTCGGCATGGTCGACACGGTAGAGCAGCGTCTCGATAGCGTCAGGTAGCGGTGCCGTGTTAAAGCCCAAAAACACCTCGACCGGCTCGGGCAACTTTACGAGCTTTATTTTGTCGACAACGTTTTGCATGTCCGCATCGAGACCGTCGACGCCCGCCGTGTTCGCAATAGCGCTTTCGGAGTTGGCAAATATCACGTAGCGCAAGAACATCGAGGCCATGAACTCGCCGTAAGGAAGGGCGCGGGTCGAATTCCATGTCTCGTGGTCGGACTGCTCGCGCATGGGGCCTTCGGGAGAGCCGGCAGTTTGCGCACACGCGCGCATTGCACCGTTGGCTTCCCTTACCATAATCTCACCAATACTGGAATCCGACTCGTCAAGGACCAGTTCCATGTCGGGATCGTTGGGCAGCGGAGCCTCGCTGACGGGGCGGTCCACCTTGTACACCTCACCCGAAACGCTTACGTAGCCCAAAAGCGACACATGACTTTTGCCGACGAACTCGACGACATAACAAGATTCATGCTGATCCTCGCCAAAGAGTTTCCAGACCACGCCATATGAGCGTCCCGCAGGCTGCTCGGGCATCGCCGGAAAGCGCTTCTTGGGATCGAGAAACCTGAGCTTGTATGTCGGACGCTCTGCCACGAAGTATCACCCTGATCGGTCGCTTGAAGAAGGAGTGGTCGCGAATAAGTCGCGACATCTACTCGGAATCTTACACGAGTCGACAGGAAATCGTCCCTTTGGACGAAAGCACTCAAGCTGGCGCAAAAGAAAAGCCCCCGTTGCCGGGAGCTTTAATCTCAAATGGTGCGGCGTATAGGATTCGAACCTATGACGTTCTGATTCGTAGTCAGACCCTCTATCCAGCTGAGGTAACGCCGCGACTTGTTGATTATTATGCACATCGACTGAATAAAGGTCAAGCAATTTTCGAAAAAAGTTATCAAATTTGATTTTTACTCATTTTGACCACTTGATGCGATCTTCGACGCATCGCGATATAAGAAAAGCCTCCGTTACCGGAGGCTTTAAAGTTCAGTTGGTGCGGCGTATAGGATTCGAACCTATGACGTTCTGATTCGTAGTCAGACCCTCTATCCAGCTGAGGTAACGCCGCAACGCACGGATTATTATGCACGCGACCCCTCGATGGGTCAAGCGACAATTTGGAAAAATTTTACGAAGTGATGATTGAGACGCCCGTGCCTCGACCGAGGTTCGAATCCATGCGGTGTTGCCATAAAAGAAAAGCCCCGTTGCCGGAGGCTTCAAGTTCGATTGGTGCGGCGTATAGGATTCCGCGCATTCGCTGCGCGGATCCGCACCGGCTTCGCCCGCCTGCCGGCGCGCTCGCCCGCGGGCTAAAAACGCTCCGCGTTTTCTTTACGCCCGCGCCTCGACCGAGGTTCGAATCCATGCGGTGTTGCCATAAAAGAAAAAGCCCCCGTTGCCGGAGGCTTTCGATTTCAATTGGTGCGGCGTATAGGATTCGAACCTATGACGTTCTGATTCGTAGTCAGACCCTCTATCCAGCTGAGGTAACGCCGCAGCGCAAGATATATAAAACCACTTTAGCTTATTGGAGTCAAGCACAATCTCAAACTTTTTTGTGGAACGCAGTTTTGTCATGCTGCTCCGCATATACCGCCGTTCCCTGTACGATCGATTGGCTTTTCGATCACGTCAAACTTAGCATCAAGTTCCCTCAGGAGCGATCTCACCCGCTGGGCACAATCATAATCGGCAAACGAGATGCTCAGCATGCGCGCGACCTGGTTGGAAGTCCCAACTCCATAGAAGTGCTCCAGCGCCACAAGTCCCTCGTGCGTCACAAAGGTCTCGGCCACATGCGGCGACTCCTCAAAGCACCATTGGGTCAACGGCCCCTCGCTCGTCTGTCGAACCACTAGGCCACCCATGCCAGACGGCTCACACGTTACAAGTAGGTACTCCCCGCCCTCGTCGCTCTCAAACAAAACCACCCGATCATCAAACAGCTCCATCGCGTCCCCTTTCTCTCGCTCTTATTTAGCAAAAGCATAGCAGGTAGATAGCTGTATACAGAACAGTTGTTCGTGTGTTTTCTATTGAGCTGTCCGCACGGCATGGTATGGACCTGCGCACGAAATAGGGCGCCCCCGAAGGAGCGCCCTTGCATATCCCCTATGCAGCCAAGTTACGCGACCGGCTCGATCTTCTCGAGACCGCCCATGTAAGGACGCAGAACCTCGGGGATCGTGATGGTGCCGTCGGCGTTCTGGTAGTTCTCCAGAATGGCGGCCATGGTGCGGCCGGCCGGCAAGCCGGAACCGTTGAGAGTGTGCAGGTAGCGCGAACCCTTGAAGTTCTCGGGGTCGCGATACTTGATGTTGGCGCGGCGAGCCTGGAAGTCACCGCAGTTGGAGCAGGAGCTGATCTCCTTGTAGGCGTTGTAGCTCGGCAGCCAGACCTCGACGTCGTAGGTCTGACGGGCAGAGAAGCCCAAGTCGCCGGTGCACAGGCTAATCACGCGATACGGAAGGCCCAGCTGCTGCAGCAGGTACTCGGCCTCGGCGGTCATGCTCTCGAGCTCCTCGTCGGACTCCTCCGGCTTAGCGAACTTGACCATCTCGACCTTGTCGAACTCGTGCTGACGGATGATGCCGCGGGTGTCGCGACCGGCGGAACCGGCCTCCTCGCGGAAGCAGGGGGTGAAGGCGGTGTAGCGGCGCGGCAGGGTGTCGGCATCGAGGACCTCGCCGGCGTGCAGATTGGTGAGCACGACCTCGGCGGTGGGGATCAGGAAGTTGTCGCCCGAGACATGATAGGCGTCGTCCTCGAACTTGGGCAGCTGGCCCGTGCCGAACATAGTCTGACGCTTGACGACGATAGGCGGCCACCACTCCTTGAAGCCACGGCTGGTGTGCGTATCGAGGAAGAAGTTGATAAGGGCACGCTCCAGGCGGGCGCCGGCGCCACCGAGAACGGTAAAGCGGCTGCCGGAGAGCTTGTTGCCACGCTCGAAGTCGAGGATGTCCAGATCGGTGCCCAGATCCCAGTGCGGCTTAAAGTCGAAGTCGAACTCGCGCGGGGTGCCCCAGCGGCGACGCTCGATGTTCTCGTCCTCGTCCTTACCGTACGGCGTGGCCTCGCAAGGAATGTTGGGCAGGTGAGCCATGAAGTCGTACTGCTCCTGCTCGAGGGCGGTACGACGCTCGGCCAGACCGTCAATCTTCTCGTTGACGGCGCGCACGGCCTCCTTGGCAGCCTCGGCCTCGTCCTTCTTGCCCTCCTTCATCAGGGCGCCGATCTTCTTGGACTCGGCATTACGCGTAGCCTGGAGCTCCTCGACCTCGGTGATGACGGCACGGCGCTCGTCGTCGAGCTCAAAGAACTTCTCGCGATCCCAAGACGTCTGGCGGTTAGCCATGGCGACATCGATGGCATCGGGGTTCTCGCGAACAAACTTGATATCAAGCATTAGATCCTCCGGCGATATACATTCCATTTAGGTTGCAACCTTGTACATGTATGGGCAAGTATATACTTATGAGCGTTTACGACCCAACTCAACTACGCAAGAAGGCACCCAATGGACGCAGTTTTTTCCTTTTTGTTTGGCACCCGCACCGGTTTTGCCATCCTTTTCGCCGGCGGCATCCTGTTATTTGCGATTCTTGCCTTTGTAATGGAGAAGCGTACCCATAAGATGTACGTCGACCGCGGACCCAAGTCCGAGGATGAGGAAGACAGCTTCTGGGACTAACCTGCCAAAAAGGGCCAGGTTTATTTTGGTCGGTTTTATCTGGGCAAACGCAAGCGCCCCGCAACTGGAATTGAGCCAGTTGCGGGGCGCTTTTCGCACATACGACAAAACCGCAGGAAAAACCTGCCAAAATAAACCTGTCCCTAAATGGCAGGGGTCGCGCGCGCAGACGTGGTGTAAGAGTGTCCTGAGGTCCGTCGCTGCAAGTCCCGATGTTACTCCTTCTTGAGACCGCGCTTCTCGACTATCTC
>JAHABQ010000009.1:0-123836 GCA_018376265.1 Collinsella sp. | reverse complement strand
GCTCCCAACGGCTCGGGGAAAACCACCCTTCTTGAAGCGCTGTCGGGCCAATTTCCCACCCGCATCCGCTCGGGAAGCCTGGCGGCAGACGGAATCAGCCAACGTCGATCAGCCGAATTTGCAGAACTCGTCTACCTGAGCTCTTCAGGCGGCACGGATCTCTACCCCACGCTATCAGCCCTCGAGCACCTTGCTTTCGTTAGGGAGGCGTGGAAATCGGCCGCCGACATCGACTCGCTCTGCGACTCCCTCGGAATCTCCCCATATCTCGACAAGCCGACCCGTAAACTCACCTCACCAACTCGTTCTACTTCATCGAGGCCGGCACGCTCGTGGAAAAGACCGAGTCGTCCTCGCAGACGCTCAAGCAGGAATACCTCGATACATACGAGGGAGGTGAATGACATGAAACTATTTGAACAGCTGAAGTCCAATGCGTCGCGCATGGCTGTCTACGCCATCCTCGTGGCAACGGCTTTATGCGGAATCGCGGCACCCGTCTATGCGCTCAACGGAGAGAAAGGCGATGTCGAACCCGCGTACATGGCTTCGACGGTTAAGGACCGGTACAAAGCCTTCTCTGGAGATACGTTTTACGTAGCAGAGTACGACACGACCTACCGTCAGCTTCGCTACAACAAGGGCTACGACTATCTAGGCGCAGAGGCAATCAACTATACGTCGGGTTGGTACCGCTCCAACTGTGGACACATAACCCAGTTCAAGTGTAACTACCGTGTGTACAACTAAAGCAACCGGCTGGGACGAGGGGCGACGCAAAAGCGTCGCCCCCGTTTTTAACCATGTCAACTGAACCTAGTTCAGTTTGGTTGATTTCCGATCTCAGCCGAACACATTGAGCGGAAAGGCCGTTCCCGCAGTCAGTCGAACGTCCCCGGGGCCCTTCTCAGGCCCCGGGGACGGCATTTTCCCAGTTGAAGGAACGGTGGAGATGTGTTTCGATGGGTCAGATTCGTGTCGTTCCGAAAAGACCGTGAACCTTTTGTGGGACGCTCGGCGCCGTGGTATCATAGCCGAGTTTGTTGTCTTGGTCGGAAACCAAGACGCCTTATGCGCTGATCGGTAACCAGCGCCTGACTAATAAGGAGTCCTACCATGAAGCAGGGTATCCATCCCCAGTATGTCGAGTGCACGGTGACGTGCTCCTGCGGCAACACCTTCAAGACGCACGCTACCGTGTCCGAGATGAAGGTCGAGCTTTGCAACGAGTGCCACCCGTTCTACACCGGCCAGCAGAAGTTCGTCGACACCGGTGGACGCGTCCAGCGCTTCGCCGACAAGTTCGGTGGCGCCGCTGCCGCCCAGCTCAAGAAGGCTGAGGAGGCCAAGGCTGCCAAGGCCGCCAAGGCCGCTGAGGCCGAGGCCGCTCGCAAGGCCGCCGCTGAGGCTAAGGCTGCCGAGAAGGCTAAGCGTGCCGCTAAGTTTGCCGAGGAGGCTGCCAAGCAGGCTGCCGAGGCTCCCGCAGAGGCTCCCGTCGAGGAGGCCGCTGCCGAGGCCGAGACCACCGAGGCTGCTGAGTAACTAGCTCGCCGAGCAAACACTCGCATTCATGGCTAAAGGACCGCGTATCCATCTGGGTGCGCGGCCCTTTTCTTTAATTGGTGCAAACGAACCCGTCCCCATGGCACCAAAATTGGTGCGAAGGGGACGGGTTCGTTTGCACCAAATGGCAGAGAGGCAGCGTTTTCCCAGATAAAAGCTGCCAAAATAAACCAGTCCCTTTTTGGCAGGCTGTCGTAGTTATTACGTGGTCGAGCGTGTCGACCGCATAGGCGGCGCCTTGTTTGGCTAAAGTACAAATATCTGTGTTTAACTCGTCCAAGGTTTCATACCGCGGGCGATGGCCAAAAAGGAAAACCACATGGGATTCATGTCAAAGCTGCTGTCCTTTGGATCCGATAAGGACCTGAAGCGCTACTACAAGATCGTCGACAAGATCAACGGTCTTGAGCCCCAGTTTGAGAAGATGACCGAGGAGGAGCTCCGCGCCCAGACCGATAAGTTCCGTGAGCGCTACGCCAACGGCGAGTCGCTCGACGACATGCTCCCCGAGGCCTTTGCCACCGTGCGCGAAGCTTCCAAGCGCACCATGGGCATGCGTCACTTTGATGTACAGCTCATCGGCGCCATGGCGCTGCACGAGGGCCACATCGCCGAGATGAAGACCGGCGAAGGCAAGACCCTCGTCTCCACGCTGGCCGGCTATCTCAACGCTATCGCCGGTAAGGGCGTGCACGTCGTCACCGTCAACGACTACCTGGCCAAGCGCGACTCCGAGTGGATGGGTCGCATCTACAAGTATCTGGGCATGACCGTCGGTCTGCTGCAGAACAACATGCCGCTCGAGCTGAAGCGCCCAGCCTACCAGGCCGACGTCACGTACGGCACCAACTCCGAGTTCGGTTTCGATTATCTGCGCGACAACATGGTTACCCGCCCCGAGCAGCGTGTTCAGCGCGGCCACAGTTACGCCATCGTCGACGAGGTCGACTCCATCCTGATCGACGAGGCCAGAACGCCGCTCATCATCTCGGGCGCCGGCACCAAGTCCGCCAGCACTTACAAGGACTTCGCGCGCGCCGTGCGCGGCCTTGAGCGCGGTGAGGACGTCTCGCACGACATGCTCACCGCCACCGAGGACGTGGAGCCCACGGGCGACTTCGTCATGGACGAGGCCAAGCACACCATTGCCGCCACTGAGCGCGGCCTTAAGAAAATCGAGCGCCGCCTGGGTATCGATGACATCTATGCCGATCTCTCCGGCCAGCTGGTCAACCACCTGCAGCAGGCGCTGAAGGCCCAGTACATGTTCCACCGCGACAAGCAGTACGTGGTCACCAACGGCGAGGTCAAGATCGTCGACGAGTTCACCGGCCGCATTATGGAAGGCCGCCGTTACTCCGAGGGCCTGCACCAGGCCATCGAGGCCAAAGAGGGCGTGCTCGTACGTGAGGAGAACCAGACACTCGCCACCATCACCCTGCAGAACTACTTCCGTCTGTATGACAAGCTCTCCGGCATGACCGGCACGGCACTTACCGAGGATGCCGAGTTCCGCGAGATCTACAAGCTGCCCGTCGAGGTCATCCCCTCCAACAAGCCCGTGCAGCGCGTGGACCACGAGGACCTGGTATACCGCACCATTCAGGCCAAGTACAACGCCGTCGCCGACGATGTCGAGCAGCGTCATGCCAAGGGCCAGCCGGTCCTGGTGGGCACCGTCTCCATCGAGAGCTCCGAGAAGCTGTCCGCCGCCCTTACCAAGCGCGGCATCGCTCACGAGGTCCTCAACGCCAAGCACCATGAGCGCGAGGCCCACATCGTTGCCCAGGCCGGACGCTACGGCGCCGTGACCATCGCCACCAACATGGCCGGTCGTGGTACTGACATCCTGCTGGGCGGCAACCCCGACGAGCTGGTGCGCGAGCGCCTGGAGTACGAGGGCCTGACCATGGAGGACGTGACGCCCGAGCAGCTCGAGCAGTTTAACGCCGAGGCCAAGGAGACTTGCAAGGCCGAGCGCGAGCGCGTGCTTGCCGCCGGCGGCCTGACCGTCATCGGCACCGAGCGCCATGAGTCCCGCCGTATCGACAACCAGCTGCGCGGCCGTTCCGGCCGTCAGGGCGATCCAGGCGAGACCCAGTTCTACCTGTCGCTCGAGGACGACCTCATGCGCCTGTTCGGCGGCGACAAGATGGACCGCGTCTCCAAGATGATGGTCACGGCCGACATGGGCGACGACATGCCCATCCAGCACAAGATCATCTCCAAGGCCGTCGAGAGCGCCCAGCACAAGGTCGAGAGCATCAACTTCTCCATGCGTAAGAGCGTCCTTGAGTACGACGACGTCATGAACAAGCAGCGCCAGGTCATCTACGCCGAGCGCAATAAGATTCTGGACGGCAAGGACCTGACCGACCACATCACCGAGGTCATGCACGACACCGTGTACCGCTGCGTGCAGGAGTTCTGCACCAAGGACAGTCACGATGGCGAGCGCGACCTGGAGGGCCTGCGCAAGTGGGTTGTGGAGCTCACCGGCCACATCGATACGCCGAAGTTCCCCGACGAGGATTATGAGGCCCTGGCTGCCGATGTCCTGGCTTACGTAGAGAAGTGCTACAACATGAAGGCCGAGCGCTTGGGCGAGGACCTGATGCGCGAGCTCAACACCCAGGTCATGCTGCGCGTCATCGATACCCGCTGGATGAACTACCTGCAGGAGATGGACTACCTTAAGACCGGCATCGGCCTGCGCGGCTTTGGCCAGCGCGACCCGCTGGTTGAGTACAAGACCGAGGCCTACGGCGCGTTCCAGATACTCGTCGATACCATGTATGAGGATTACCTGCGCACGGTTCTGCGCATCGAGATCAAGGCTGCCCCGCGTGCCGTGGAGCACAAGGAAGAGCCCGCGCTCGAGGGCGCGCGCTTCTCCGGTCCTGCCGAGGTCGATGGTGATAACGGCGACTCGGTGCTGCGCAAGCAGGCGCAGGTGCAGGCCCGCACGGCTGTCCAAGGCGGACCGGCTGCCGTTAACAACGGTGGCAAGGTGACGACCTATCGCAAGTCCGAGAGCGACGATCCGTACGTCAACGTGGGCCGCAACGACCCGTGCCCCTGCGGTAGCGGCAAGAAGTTTAAGTACTGCCACGGCAGGAATCGTTAATGGCTGAGGCTTTAGAGGTAACGCCCGCCGAGCTGGACGCGTTTGCGGACCGGCTCGGCGAGGTCGAGTCGTATCTCCACTTGGACGAGAAGCGTACCCGCGTGACCGAGCTCGAGGCCAAAAGTGTTGCCCCTGGCTTTTGGGATGACGCCGACGCCGCCCGTGCCACCATGGAGGAGATTGCTCGCACCAAGGAAGATATCGCTGCCGTGGACACCGCGCGCGGCGAGCTTTCCGATGCCCGCGCCGCGCTGGAGCTTGCCGAAGAGATGGGGGATGACCCCGACGCCGCCGCATTGCGCGAGGAGGCTGCCGCTACGGCAGAACGCCTGGCCCGCGCTATCGACGAACTTGAGCTTTCGAGCTGGTTTACCGGTGAGTTCGATCACGGCGATGCTATTGTGACCATCAAGCCCGGACAGGGTGGTCTGGAGGCCCAGGACTGGACCTTCATGCTCTTTAAGATGTACATGAAGTACTGCCAGCGTCGCGGCTGGAAGGTCACCATCAACGACTGTCCCGCGGCCGAGGTCATCGGCATCGACCGCGCGACCTTTACCGTCGAGGGCAAGGACGCATTTGGCATGCTGCGCGCCGAGGCCGGTGTCCACCGCTTGGTTCGCATTAGCCCCACCGACGACAAGAAGCGCCGCCAGACCACGTTTGCCGGCGTCGAGGTCATCCCCGTGCTACCCGATGATATCGACATCGAAATCAGTCCCGATGACATCCGCGTGGACGTGTACCACGCGAGCGGCCCGGGCGGTCAGGGCGTCAACACCACCGACTCCGCCGTGCGCGTGACGCATTTCCCCAGCGGCATTGTGGTTACCTGCCAAAATGAGCGCAGCCAGATCCAGAACAAGGCCGCGTGCATGCAGATCCTCAAGGCTCGTCTGTACGAGATTGAGCTCGAGAAGCGCGCCGAGGCGCTCGATGAGATCCGCGGACCCAAGACCACGATTGGTTTTGGCAACCAGATTCGCAGCTACGTGCTCTACCCGTACCAGATGGTCAAGGATCTGCGCTCGGGTGTGGAGACCAGCAATGTCGAGGCCGTTCTTGACGATGGCGACCTGGACCCGTTTGTTATTGGCTACCATCGCTGGGCTACCGGCAACGCCGATGCAGAAGGCTCGGAGGTCTAAAACATCGGGTGGCTTCAAGCCGATGCCAAACCCAACGGTTGGACGGGTTTGTATCCAGAATAAACCCTGCGCAGGGGTGGTTTTTGTCCGGCGAATCGGTAGAATCGAATACAAGAAGAAGTTCAAAGCGCATCCGTTTGGGTGCGCTTTTTTGAGGGAGGCAGCATGGCATATCGTCTGGACATCAAGCGCATTCTTTCGATGAACTTCTTTCACGACCTGCCCCAGATCATGTTGGGGTGTGCCTTGGCCGCCATCGCGACCGACTTGTTTTTGATTCCCAACGGTCTTGCCGCCGGTGGCGTTACGGGCCTTGCCACCATTATCCAGGCGGTCGGCGCGGCGCGCGGCCTATCGCTTCCCGTTGGTATTCAGACGATCGTGATGAACGCCTTGCTGTTGTTGGTCGTTATGCGCGAGGGCGGCATGTTCTACGTGGTGCAGACCGCGACGGGCTTTGTGCTGCTGGGCTTCTTTACCGATCTGTTCGCCCCGTTTGTAGCACCTCTGGCGGATGCGGACCTGATGCTTCCCGCTATGTGGGGCGGCATTATTACGGGCATCGGTTACGGCATGGTGTTGCGCGCCGGCGCCAACACCGGCGGCTCGGACACGATTGGCCAAATCATCTCGCGTAACACCTCACTGCCGGTGGGCTCGACCGTCATGGCGATCGATGTTGCCGTATGCGCGCTGTCGGCTCCGGTCTTTTCAATCGAAAACGCACTATATGCAGGCCTTTCGATGGTCATTAGCGGCTACGTGATCGATGCCGTGGTCGATGGTGGCAACAAACGCCGTATGGTACTCATCATCTCGGACAAGTTCCCTGATATCGCTGCCGATATCATGTATGGCCTGGGTCGTGGTTGTACCAAGTTTAAGGCGACTGGCATGTATTCGGGTGCCGAGAAGCCAGTGATTATGGTCATCGTGAGCCGTCGAGAGCTCAATACCCTCAAGACGATCGTGCGCGAGCGCGATCCTCATGCCATCGTGACGGTTGCCGACGTTACGGAAGCCTTCGGCGAGGGATTCAAGGACATTAGCGCGTAGGGTCGATCGCGTTCCATCCAAAAGACGTTCACATTGATAAACCGTTTCATCAGCGGTTCTGCCTGCTAAATTGTTCAAATAATGATAAAAACTCTGGTAAAGCCATCAGTTTCCAGCATAATGAATGACGTACGTGCATTGCGGCTGTGTTGGGATTACCTTTCCGTGCCGTGCGCATTTTGTCTAATGAGGATGAAAGGAAGGCACAATGAGCGACGAAGAGCTCAAAAAGGTTGCCAACGAGGTAAGGAAGGGCATCGTCACCGGCGTGCACGCTGCCAAGTCCGGCCATCCGGGCGGTTCGCTCGGCGCTGCCGACATCATGACCTATCTGTACTTTGAGGAAATGAACGTCGACCCGGCCGATCCCCGCAAGGCCGATCGCGACCGTTTTGTGCTCTCCAAGGGCCATTGCGCTCCGGGCCTGTACGCCGTGCTCGCCGAGCGTGGGTTCTTCCCCAAGGAGGATCTCGAGACGCTGCGCCATATCGGCAGCCACCTGCAAGGTCATCCCAACATGAACGACACCCCGGGCGTCGATATGTCCACCGGCTCGCTCGGCCAGGGCATCTCCGCCGCCGTGGGCATGGCGGTTGCCGCCAAGCACTGGGGCGATACTTACCGCACGTACGCCCTGCTGGGTGATGGCGAGAGCGAGGAGGGCCAGGTCTGGGAGGCAGCCATGTTTGCCGGCAACCATCAGCTCGATAACCTCTGCGTGATCGTCGACCACAACGGCCTGCAGATCGACGGCCCCGTCGAGGAGGTCAACGACCCCATGCCGCTCGCCGACAAGTTCCGCGCCTTTAAGTTCCACGTGGTGGAGCTTGCCGACGGCAACGATTTCGATCAGATCCGCGCCGCCTTTGCCGAGGCCCGCGCCACCAAGGGTCAGCCGACCGCCATCATCGCCGAGACCATGAAGGGCAAGGGCGTTTCCTTTATGGAGAACCAGGTTGGTTGGCACGGCAAGGCCCCCAACGATGAACAGTTTGAGCAGGCCATGGCAGAGCTCACGGCCGCCGGAGAGGAGCTCTAGGATGGCAGACGTCAAAAAAATCGCCACGCGCGTAAGCTACGGCGAGGCCCTCGTCGAGCTCGCCAACGAGCACGATGACTTTGTGGTCCTCGACGCCGACCTGGCCGCCGCCACGCAGACCGGCAAGTTCAAGGCCGCCTGCCCCGATCGTTTCTTCGATGTGGGCATTGCCGAGAGCAACCTGATGGGCGTCGCCGCCGGTATCGCGACCACCGGCCGCGTTGCCTTCGCGAGCACCTTTGCCATGTTTGCCGCCGGCCGCGCCTTTGAGCAGGTCCGTAACTCCATCGGCTACCCGTATCTCAACGTTAAGATCGGTGCCACGCATGCCGGTATCTCGGTGGGCGAGGATGGCGCCACGCACCAGTGCTGCGAGGATATTGCCCTCATGCGCGTCATCCCCGGCATGACTGTGATCGTTCCTGCCGACGACGTCGAGGCCCGCGCCGTAACGCGCGCCGCCTACGAGTGCGACGGTCCGGTGTACATGCGCTTCGCTCGTTTGGCCTCGCCGGTTATCAACGACCCCGAGACCTACAACTTCGAGTTGGGTAAGGGCATTGTCATGCGCGAGGGCGCCGACGTCACCATCATCGCCTGCGGCCTGATGGTCGGCGAGGCTCTCGAGGCCGCCGAGCAGCTCGCTGCCGAGGGCATCGACGCCGAGGTCATCAACATGCACACCATCAAGCCCATCGATGCCGACCTGATCGTCAAGAGCGCCACCAAGACCGGCCACGTCGTGACCGTCGAGGAGCATTCTGTAATCGGTGGCCTGGGCAGCGCCGTTGCCGACGTCCTGTGCGAGCAGTGCCCGACGCCCCTCAAGAAGATCGGCGTCAACGACACCTTTGGCGAGTCCGGCCCGGGTGCCGAGCTCTTGCACAAGTATGGCCTGGACGCCGCCAACATCGTGGCGACCACCAAGGAGTTCTTGGCATAAGGCAAGGCGGATCTCAAGGACTGCTTCGCCAGAACTATGGAAACCCGGCAGGGGCGCTCTCTTGGAGAGCGCCCCTGTTTCAGTTGTGGTGAAATAAGGACTGATTAGACCTTTTAACTGGTAAAACAGTCCCTATTTCACCGCAACTTATGAAGACGCCCCTCAAGCACGGTCCCATCAGGGAAAAGGGCATATATCGACAAAGCGCAATTCAGACCCTTCCAACTTTGTATATGCAGCACCCCAAGTAAAACGCGGCGACCCCTTAGTTACCGCAGGCCGGACACAGGGTTACTTTCCAAATCTTTCCGCAGGACGGAGGAGCCCCCGCCGCACGTAGTGCGCAGCGGAGGCTCCGACATGTCCGAGGACGATTTGGAGAGTAACCCTGTGTCCGGCCGGAGGGACCCAAACACGGCCATGCTTCTTATGTGCAGCAAAGCTAATGCTGCTAAAATACTAAGCGCTCATGTAGTTTAAACGCACGACGATAAGGAGCACCAGTGGGTAACCACTTCCGTACCTCCGGTGCGGGCGATGATGCCCCCAAGACGCAGGCAGGCGTCCAGGGCAGTCGTTTCGCCACTCCGGATTCAGAGGGCCAGCCTGTTGCTCAGGCCCCCGCTCAGCCGGCAGATCAGGCACAG
The DNA here is from genome assembly GCA_018376265.1 of Collinsella sp. GTDB lineage: Bacteria > Actinomycetota > Coriobacteriia > Coriobacteriales > Coriobacteriaceae > Collinsella. The sequence goes on along the minus strand of JAHABQ010000009.1, from coordinate 114,313 downwards.
CCGGCATCCGATCCCTTTGCCTACAATCCAACCAGCGATGTCGCGCTTTCCGGCACGGCGGGTTTTGAGCCCGTTCAGGCCGTGACCGCTCGCGTGGAGCAGCCTCAGGCTGGTGCCGCCACGCCGCAGCCTACCATGGCCGGCATTCCCGACCCCTTGGCCCCTGCGACGCCGGCTCCTCAGCCTGCGCAGTCCGGTCTCTTTGCCGCTATTCCCGACCCCACGCAGCCTGCTGCCCCGGTGGTCGAGAGCGATCAGGCAGCCGAGGTCGCAAGCCTCGATAACGCGCTCAACAACCCCGATTTTACGTCGGTGTTTGCGCCCATCGATCCGCAGGCCAGCCGCAAGAAGATGGCCAAGCAGGCCGGTGTCGAGCCCGTCATCCTTATGGAGCATGTCACCAAGATCTATCCGGCACAGCCCAACAAGCCTGCACTCGACGACATCAACATCGAGATCTATCCGGGCGAGTTTGTCTTCCTGGTCGGTCACTCCGGCTCGGGTAAGACCACGCTGCTGTCGACGCTCAACCGCGACGTCAAGCCGACGAGCGGCCGCATCCTGGTTGCCGGTCAGGACCTCATGAAGATCAAGAACCGCAAGGTTCCGTTCCTGCGCCGCCAGATTGGCGCCGTGTTCCAGGACTTTAAGCTTCTGCCGCAAAAGACCGCCTACGAAAACGTGGCGTTTGCCCTGCAGTGCATCGGCAAGCCCAAGGGCGTCATTCGCAGCCAGGTGCCCGAGGTGCTGCGTCTGGTCGGTCTGGCCGATCAGATGGACTCGCTGCCCGACCAGCTTTCCGGTGGCGAGCAGCAGCGCGTTGCCGTCGCCCGTGCTATGGTCAACCGTCCGCCGCTGCTGATCTGCGACGAGCCCACGGGCAACCTCGACCCGGCGATCTCGCTGGGCATCATGAAGCTGCTTGAGCGTATTAACCGCACCGGCACCACCGTGATCGTCGCCACGCACGACCGCGAGATGGTCGATAGCATGCACCGTCGCGTGATCGCCCTCGAGGGCGGCCACGTCATCCGCGACCAGGAGAGGGGAGGTTACGGCAACTATGGCACCAACTAACGTGGGCTACTCCTTCAAAGAGGCAATCAGCCACTTCTTCCGTAACTGGACTACCTCGCTCGGCGCCGTCATCACGATCTTCCTTTCGCTGTTTATCATCGGCCTGTTCATCATGGGCTCTGCGATGCTGAACTCCGTGATCGGCACCGTCGAGGATCAGGTTGTCATCAACGCGTTCATTAGTGATGACGCCGATCAGGCCGATGTTCAGGCTTTTGAGGCCGAGCTTAAGACGTGGAATAACGTCAAGTCCGTGACCTATAAGGACAAGGACGACGCGCTGTCCGAGTATACGAGCAAGATGTCGGGCAACGCCGACGCCACCATGAGCGCGCTCGATGGCCAGAACCCGCTGCCGGCTTCCTTCGCTATTGAGATGGACGATCCGTCCAAGGTCGAGAGCACGGCAAAGAAGCTCAAGAAGGATGCCGATTTCCAGAAGATCGCGGATGACGGCGACGTCAACGCGAGCGTGCTGTACGGCCAGGAGGAAGTGAGCCGCCTGTTCCAGGTGACCAACTACATCCGCATCGCCGCCGTGGTGCTCGTTGGCCTGCTGACTTTTATCGCGTTCATCTTTATCAACAACACGATTCGCCTGTCCATTACGGCGCGTCGTCGTGAGATTGCGATTATGCGTCTGGTCGGCGCCAGCAACGGCTTCATTCGTGGCCCGTTTATCACCGAGGGCGTACTGCAGGCCATTTTGGGCTCGCTGCTTTCCATCGGCGTTCTGGAGCTGCTGCGCAATCTGATGATTCCGCGTCTGCAGGAGAGCATCGGCTGGATGTCGTTTGCCCTGCCGATGCAGTACTACCTGGTGACCTATGCTGCGCTGATTCTGGTCGGCGTGATTATCGGCCTCTTTGGTTCTGCCATCGCCATGCGTCGCTACCTGCGCGTGTAGGCATGCCTGGAATTCATCCCTTCCAACGGGTCGTCTCTTATGGGGCGGCCCGTTTTTTGATCCCTAGGGGACGGCAGGAAAGCGAATCATTTGGGTAGACTCTTTGGAGTTCGCAATCGATAGTTAGGAGGCGCCATGGGGCGCAATAACAAGCATAAGCGTGGAGCTCGCAATAAGCGCGGGCCGGTGCGCAGCGAACGCCGTCCGAGCCTGACCGGGCGCGTGCAGCTCCATGAGCACAGTGCCTATGTCATAACCGAGAATGGCGACTACAAGGTCATGGGCCGCGGTAAGCGCGAGATCATGGATGGCGATACCGTTGCCGTGAGCATTAAGAACAGCCCGCACGGTGAGCGGCGCGCCGTGATCGAGGGCGTGGTTGAGCGTGCAGCCATAAGCGTGGTGGGCACGTACCAGACCGCCGGTCCGCTCGGTGTGATTGAGCCGCTCGATTCGCGTCTGAAGGCCGACTTCTTCATTCTGCCCGAGGATACCTCGGCGGATCGTCTGGGCGTCCACCCGGGTGATGCTGTTGTCGCGCACATTTTGACCTACCCGACGCGCCTGGAATCGGGCACCGTGACGATTGAACGCCGCATTGGCGGAGATGACGCGCCCGATTTGGGCGTTCAATATGTGATGGCGCGTTACGGCTATACCGATAGCTATCCCGAGGCCGCGCTGGACGAGGCCGAGGGGCTTTCGCTCGATGTGTCCGCGGCGCTTAAGGACCCGCTCCGCCGCGATCTGCGCGACCGCTTTGTCATCACGATCGACCCGGTCGACGCGCGCGACTTTGACGATGCCATTTCGCTGGAGCGTACGCCCGAGGGTGGCTACAAGCTGGGTGTGCATATCGCCGACGTTTCACACTATGTGGCTTGGGACGGGCATATCGATCTTGAGGCTCGCCATCGTACGACATCGGTGTATCTGGCCGATCGCGTGCTTCCCATGCTGCCCGAACGCCTGTCCTGTGACCTGTGCTCGCTTCGCCCTGACGAGGACCGTCTTGCGTTTACCGTCGATATCGAGCTCGATGCGCAGGGTCGCGTGCGGCATTACGATCCGTATCCCAGCGTGATTCGCTCGCGTGTGCGTATGGACTATGACGGCGCCGAGGCGCTGCTGGTGCGTGCCGGCGCGGTTGAGTATTCGGTGCTGGAGGGTGCAGCCGAGGATGTTGCGGCTGCCGAGACCTCGCGCGAGGAAGCGCTTGAGCGCGGTCTTGCGTGCGAGGAGGCCGCCCGCGGCTACAACATCGACCTCGGCGATTTCCTTGTCGCCGCTAACGAACTCGCCGAACTTCGCCGTCGTATTCGTCGCGCCCGCGGCTCAGTCGATTTTGACACAGCCGAGATTCGCGCTCTATTGGATGAGGACGGAGTGCCCGTGCAGATTGTGGCGCGTGAGCGTTCGTGTGCCACGTCGCTTATCGAGGAAGCCATGCTGCTCGCCAACGAGTGCGTTGCAGAGTGGCTGGCAGACCGTGATATCGAGGCCTGCTATCGTGTGCATGAGGATCCGAGCCCCGATAGCCTGCACGGTGCTGCCGTTGCGCTGGCGCAGCTAGGCATCATCGACGATCGCCGTGCTGCCGGTATTGCCCTGGGGAGCCCCGATGAGCTGCAGGCTGCAGTTGATGCTGCCGCCGGTACGGCCAACGCACCGCTCGTCAACACGCTGCTTCTGCGCAGCATGCAGCGCGCGCTGTACAAGCCGCGCAACGAGGGCCACTTTGCGCTCGCCGCGCCGTGCTACTGTCACTTTACGAGTCCCATCCGTCGCTACCCCGATCTGGTGGTGCACCGCGTGCTCAAACTGCAGTTGGCCTATGAGCAGCTCGGCGGCAAGGACGCCTTGGTCCGTACGCCGCGGCTGATCGGTAAGGGGCGCGAGTCGCTGCCGCGCATTCTGCCGCAGATCTGCCGCGCATGTAGCGATGCCGAGCGCGCGGCAGATGCCGCCAGCCATGCGACGCAAAAGATCAAGATTGCCCAGTACTATGAGGACCGTCTGGGTGAGCGCTATGCCGGAACCGTCTCGTGGGTTAGCAGCATGGGCCTCTTTGTGCGCTTGGACCTAACACAGGTCGAGGGCCTGGTTTCAATTAAGAGCCTGGGCAACGAGTGGTTCGAGTTCGACGAGGACGCGCTAACGCTCACAGGTGCCGACACGGGCACCCGTTACGAGCTGGGGCAGCGCGTGATTATCGAGGTCTCGCGCGTCAATACCACGCGTGGGCACTTGGACTTTAAGCTTATCCATTAGCTAAATCCCGACTCGTGGCGAGAGAGCGGAGGGCGGCCTTTCGGGACCGCCCTTCGCATTTGAATCGTGGCTACCTTGCCGTCTGCTCGGCCGCCCGCTTACCTGCTATTTGAGAGGTAAAACCTACCAAAATAAACCTGTCCCTTTTTGGCAGGTTTACAAGAAAGCGGGGATGAGATGGCGACGGTGTACGGTTATGCGCGGGTGAGTTCGCGCGATCAGAACCTTAATCGGCAGCTGGATGCGCTGGGCGCCTATGGCGTGGGCTCGGCGAATATTTATGCCGACCATGCGAGCGGCAAGGACTTCGATCGACCGCGTTATCGCGAGCTGCTGCACGTCCTGGGAGACGGGGACGTACTGGTGGTGCTTTCTATCGACCGACTTGGCCGTAATTACTCCGAGATTCTTGAGGAATGGCGACGCATTACCAAGGAGCTCGGGGTTGCCATTGTGGTGTTGGACATGCCATTGCTTGACACGCGCGCTAGGGCCAGCGGCGCGCCGGATGTGACCAACGTCCTGATTGCCGATATTGTGCTGCAACTGCTGAGCTACGTGGCGCAGGTAGAGCGCGAGAATATCCATCGGCGCCAAGCGGAGGGAATTGCAGCGGCGCGGGCGCGAGGGGTCCGTTTCGGTCGACCTCGCAAGCCGTGCCCTCCTCAGTTTGAGCTGGTGCGCGATAGCTATGAGGCGGGCGATATTACCCGCAGCCAGGCGGCAAAGTGCCTGGGCGTGTGCGTGGGGACGTTCGATCGCTGGATGCGCGAGGCGGGGTAGGGGTTTGCGTCGCTTTGTCGCTTCCTGTTGCGATTCAAATTTTGATACGGTGACGATGCCATTTGGGGCTACACTCGCTGATATTCAAAAAAGGAGGTTGGCCCTTGGCGCGCGTAAAACAAATAATCGGATGGACCGCGATCGTTCTGTTCGCTGCAACGCTGGCGGGCATCTGGGTGCTGACGGAGCAAAATGCGGTGGAGACGTCGTTGCTGAGCGAGTCCACCGCGCGTGTGGTGGAGGGCCAGGCTACGGGCGTTCAGGCTACCGGCATCACGGGTGAAATTCAGGCGGGGGACGGCATGACTGAGAGTACCAATCCGGCTGCCTCGACGGTCCAGCCTGGTCGACTTGCTTCCATTCGCATGTGGGTAGGCGCAAACGTCCGTCGCGTCGCCCATACCGTAGAGTTTTTCTTCGTCGGATTGGTCGCCTCGGTGATCGTGGTCTGCTTTTCCAGGCGTCCATGGAGTGTGTGTTCCCGTTGCGTGCCTGTGTTTCTCTTTTGCGCTGCCTGCTCCGTTGGCGACCAGGTGCATAAGATCTTTGTTCCCGGCAGGCATTTCGACGTTATCGATTTAGGATTCGATGCTGCGGGCTATGTCACCGCCATGCTGTTGGTATTGCTGGCAGCGGCGTTGGTGCGCCATGCGACTCGGCCGATCGGCGCCCATGCGAGGCGCTAGCCGGTAACAAACCCGTTTCTGATAATGCGACCTTGTTGAATTATTTTGTGTCGCGCGTATTTCCGAGCGGTCGGATTTGAGGGGCGAGCGGTAGAACGCTCGCCCTTTGTGCGCCACGATGCGGCACAATGTACCGCAAAAGCTGTTTGTATCCGGTACGAATCGTTCGTTGGTCTTTAATTCTTCTCAACGGAGGTGTTTGAGATGGCAAACGGATTGCTTTTGCGGCTTCGCGAGCGTGAGCTCAGCGCGAGCCCGGCGGAACGCAATGTCATCGCATATGTAAGCGCTCATCCGCACGAGGTGGTCGGGCTGTCCGTCCGCGGTCTTGCCGATGTCACGTTCTCCTCGCCCTCGAGCATTTTGCGCTTTTGCAAGCGTTTGGGTTTTGCGGGCTACAAGGAGTTCCAGCGCGAACTGATTGCCGAGCTGGCGCTCTTAGGTGACAAGAAAGACGTAGCCCTCGAGGACATCTCCATGGATGACAGCGTCGAACGTATCGTGGGGAAGGTGATGAAAAGCAACGTGCGCACGATCGAGGCGACGGCGCGAACGCTCGATTACACCGTCTTGGAGCGATGCGCGGCCCGTCTTAAGCGGGCACGCGCGGTCAATCTGTTCGGTATTGGTGCCTCTCGTTTGGTCGCGCACGACCGGCGCAAAAGCTCATGCGTGTCGACAAAGAGTGCCATCTGTACGACGACTGGCATGATCAGCTCTTATGTGCCAAGAACATGCATGAGGGCGATATGGCAATCGCCTTTAGCTACTCGGGCTTGACGCAAGAGGTGCTGGACTGCACCGCCGAGGCTCAACGTCACAACTGTCCCGTTGTGGCCGTTACCAAAGTAGATGGATCATCCAATCTTGCCACCATGGCCGATGCCGTGCTCGGCGTCGCTGCGAGTGAACCCTTGGTCCGCAGCGGTGCCATGGCTTCGCGTATGGCCCAGCTTATGGTTGTCGATGCCCTGTACGCTGCTTACGTTGCCAGCGACTACGAACGGGCGACGCATGTCATAAAGCAAAACTACATCGAGAAACAGGAAAGATGAGGTGAATGAAATGCTCGATTTAACAAAATTCACGACCGAACAGCGTAATCAAAGGTCAATGGACCTCGATACGATGACATCGCTGCAAATCGTCACGACGATGAACGATGAGGATCTTCGTGCCGTCCAGTCGGTCACGAAAGTGTTGCCCCAGGTTGCCATGGCAATCGACTGGACTGCTGAGACACTCGAGCGCGGCGGGCGCGTCTTTTACATGGGCGCAGGCACCAGCGGTCGTCTGGGCGTACTCGACGCTTCGGAGTGTCCGCCCACGTTTGGCGTGTCACCCGATCTGATTGTCGGGCTCATTGCCGGAGGCGAGACGGCGTTTATCAAGGCTGTCGAAGGTGCCGAAGACAGCGAGGAGCTTGGCGCGAGCGACCTGCGGGAGCGTGGACTCTCGGACAAGGATCTTGTCGTTGGCCTGGCGGCAAGCGGCCGTACTCCTTATGTGGTGGGCGGCCTTGCGTACGCCAAGACAACTGGGTGCAAGACCATTGCAATTGCCTGCAACCAAGGGTCGAAGATCGGGGAGAGCGCAGATCTTGCCATTGAGCCCGTGCCCGGTCCCGAGGTGCTGACCGGCTCAACGAGGCTCAAGGCGGGAACGGTTCAAAAGCTCATTCTCAACATGATTTCGACCGGTGCCATGGTCAAGATCGGCAAGGTATACCAAAACCTGATGGTCGATGTGCAGCAGACGAACGAGAAGTTGGTGGTGCGCGGCCAGAACATCGTGATGGAGGCGACCGGCTGCACGCGCGAGTGCGCTGTTCAGGCGCTTGCAGATGCCGGCGGCCACGTAAAAACCGCTATTGTCTCGGTACTGCTGGACTGCGATGCCGAGCAGGCTGCGGTAGCTCTTGAGCGGGCGCGAGGCCATGTCCGTGCTGCGGTGAGTGGCCATGAGAAGAGCAATGCCGACGCCCAATAGGTGCGCGGCGTGAGCTGATATGACATCCAGACGAGATACCCAATACAAGGAGGAGTTATGACGAACAAAGAGCTGGCTCAAAAGCTGCTGGACCTTTTGGGCGGTAAAGACAACGTGCTCGCAAACGCGGCGTGCATGACGCGCCTGCGCGTGACCGTCAAAGACACGGGTAACGTCGACACGGAGGGTATTAAGGCGCTCGACGGCGTGATGGGCCTGGTCGAGGACGACACGATGCAGATCGTGCTGGGTCCGGGCAAGGTGAATAAGGTGCTCGAGGAGTTCTCCAAGCTCACCGGCCTTGCGAAAGGCGTTGCTGACGAGAGCGTGGTTGATGCTGCGGCCACAAACAAGGCCGCGCAGAAGGCCAAGTACGAGTCTAAGCCGGTTCAGGCCTTCCTCAAGAAGATTTCCAATGTCTTCGTCGCCCTGCTTCCCGGCATCATTGCGGCTGGCCTCATCAACGGTATCTGCAACGTCATTAACGTTTCGACGGCAGGCGCGCTTGCAGGCGAGTGGTGGTACCAGGGCATTCGTTCCATGGGCTGGGCCCTGTTTGCCTATCTGCCCATCTTGGTGGGCTATAACGCGGCACGTGAGTTTGGTGGCTCCGCTGCGCTGGGCGGCATCGCCGGCACGATGTGCATCGCCAACAGTGCCATGCCCCTGCTTGCGCCTGGCGCGGCTGATCCTGCCACTGCCATTCTGCTGCCGCTCACCAGTGCGCAGTACAACCCCGCAGCGGGCGGCATGATCGCGGCTCTCATCGCTGGCGCATTTTTTGCCTGGATGGAGCGTCAGATTCGCAAGGTTATGCCCAACGCACTCGACACGTTCTTGTCCCCGCTGCTGGTGCTCATCATCGGCGCCTTTGCTCTGATGCTCGTCATCCAGCCGGTTGGCGCATGGCTGACGACTGCCATCTTTAGCGTTTTGACCTTTATCTTCGAGAAGCTGGGCGTCCTGGGCGGCTATATCCTGTCGGCAGGCTTCTTGCCGCTGGTGTCCGTCGGCCTGCATCAGGCGCTCACGCCGATTCACGCTATGCTCAACGATCCCGACGGCGCTACCAAGGGTATCAATTACCTGCTTCCCATCCTTATGATGGCTGGCGGCGGCCAGGTCGGTGCCGGTTTGGCGCTGTACTTTAAGACCAAGAACGCCAAGCTCAAGAAGTACGTCGCAGAGTCCATTCCCGTTGGAATCCTGGGTGTGGGCGAGCCTCTGATGTATGCTGTTACGCTGCCGCTCGTTCGTCCGTTTGTGACGGCCTGCCTGGGTGCCGGATTTGGCGGCGCGCTCGCGGCGCTGCTTCACATCGGCACGGTTTCTCAGGGCGTTTCCGGTCTGTTTGGCCTGCTGATCGTCGTTCCTGGCCAGCAGCTCGGCTACGTTGCCGCTATGCTGCTTGCCTATGCCGCCGGCTTTGTCCTGACGTGGTTCTTTGGCGTCGACGAGCAGAAGATCAACGAGTTCTTTGGCGAGTAGTTTGATATCGCGAGCCGTGTTGCTCGGGGTTCGCGGCGCGCGGCAGATTTCTTGATGTTATGGTTGTGCCGGCGGGGCTAGCTGCTCCGCCGGCCTTTTTTAAAGGAGCGTTGAAGCGTGAAAACGGGTATTTCGATTTATCTTTCCAGCCCTTTGCAGGATATTGAGCGGACGATTGAGCGTGGTGCCGCGGCGGGTGCGCGCTATGCGTTCACCTCGCTGCATATTCCCGAGGATGGGGGAGCGGCGTATGCCGATAAGGTCCGTCATGTGCTGTCGCTGCTTTCCGCCCGCGGCATTGCGCTCATTGCCGATGTGGGGCCTCGCACGTGCGATTTGCTCGGGCTTGAGCGCATCGAGGACCTGCGCGATCTGGGGTTGGAATACCTTCGTTTGGACTATGGCTTTAGCGCCCAGCGGGTCGCGGAGCTGTCCGGTGTATTTCGCATTGTGGTCAATGCATCGACAGTGAGTTCTGATGAAATCGCATCGTGGCGTGAGGCCGGTGCCGATGTGACTCGTTTTGCCGCCTGCCACAATTTTTACCCCAAGCCTTATACCGGTTTAGCTCTGGAGGACATTGCTCGGGTGAATCTTCGTCTTGCGGCGCTTGGATTCGAAATCATGGCTTTTGTGCCGGGTGATGCTAACGTTCGCGGGCCGGTATTCGAGGGACTGCCGACGGTCGAGGCACAGCGCGGTCGCGCGTCAAAGGTTGCCCTCAATATGCTTGAGCTTGCACATGGCGCCGATTGCGACATTGTGTTGGTCGGCGACCCCGATCTATCCGATGCGGGCTGGGCGCAGTTTGCTCAAGTTTCCGCCGGATACGTGGACCTGCAATGCGAGCTTGAGCCCGGTTATGCCTATGTGCGCGGGCAGATTCATCACGACCGGCCCGACTCGAGTGTCCTCATCTTTAGGTCTCAGGAGTCACGTACGACGCTTAAGCCGGATTCCGTGCCGACGGATGCCGGAGCCGGCCTGCCGCGAAAGGCGGGGTCGATCGCTGTGAGCAATAGCGGATATGGGCGCTACGAAGGCGAGCTTGAGATTGCGCGGGTCGATCTTCCCGGTGACGAGCGCATGAACGTTGCGGGCCATATCACGCCCGAGGCAATGGAGCTACTGCCGTTCATCAAACGCGGATTCGGGGTACGGTTCGTTTAGCGTGTGACCCGTGGGCTACAATTGGCCCATCATACGAAGGCGCCTCGTGTGGCGTGTGCCCGCGTTGGCCGATCTATATTCGGAGGATTCCCATGACCGTACTGTTTGTTGAATATCCCAAGTGCTCGACCTGTAAGAAGGCCAAGGCATGGCTGGACGAACATGGGGTAGAGTATATCGATCGCGATATCGTTTTGGACAATCCCACGGCTGATGAGCTTGCGACCTGGGTTGCTCGTTCGGGGCTGCCGGTGCGGCGTTTCTTTAATTCGTCGGGCATGAAATATCGAGAGCTGGGCCTGAAGGCGCGTCTGGATGCGGGCATGACGGATCGGGAGTGCTACGAGCTGCTGGCGACCGACGGCATGCTGGTCAAGCGTCCGCTGCTGGTGGGCGACGACTTTGCGATTCCCGGCTTTAGGGAAGCGGCCTGGACCGAGGTACTGTTGTAGTGGCTTCGGAAAGTGCGTCCCGTTTTGAGCTCGGATTCCGGGACGCAGTTTCCGGTTGAAGGGGCTAGCGGAAACCGTATCCCAGTTTGAGCGCGAAATCTGGGACGCAGTTTCCGCTTGGGGCCTCTAGGGGAAAGCGCGTCCCGTTCTGGACGTAAATTCCGGGATGAGCTTTCCGGTTGGCGGGCATGCGCACTATCCCGGTTGGCGGGCCTGCCTCAGTCAGTCCGCCAGCTGTGCCCATTCGTGCGGATCGTAGACCTTTACGTGCTTGTTGGGCTTGCCGCTCCAGTACTCCTCGTCCATAAAGGGCAGATATGCCTGAACGCCGGGGCAGATAAAGGGAATCCGCTGCTGTTGCAGTCGCTCGCGCTGGCGCTGCTCCAGGTGCGCCTCGGATATGACGGTCGGCATACCGGACAGCTCGACGAGGCTTGCCTGGATTCGCTTAAGGTCGGGGAGTCCCGCGTGCCATGACACCCGCATGATCAAAAAGGATGCACGGCGGTATTTTGCCTGCATCACCGTGATGGCGGGGCGCAGTGTGGGATGGATTTTGTCCCGTTCGGGCCAAAGGTCAGCAGTGATCTCGAGGCCCAGGGTCTCCCATAGGTAATCAAGCTCTTCGTCCATGGCGCCTCGATATCTACGCGATCATTGATACTTCGATTGTGTTGCCTGGTGCTATTGTTTTCGCGGTAGAATCTGCCAACGGTTGACGGCTACCGCTCGCGGCGTTTTGCCCTTCGTGTGCAGCGGTCGGCTTCACAGGTCCTTCACGGGTTGGGCGAAATCAGGCCAATTTGACTGAATTTCAAAAAAGTCAAAATTGGGGCTTGCGTCACGGCGAGACTTCCCGTATATTTCTTTCTTGCGCAAAGGCACAGCCGAGCGCAGCGATGCAGTCATTGGGATGTCGTCTAATGGCAGGACAGCGGATTCTGGTTCCGTCAATGGGGGTTCGACTCCCTCCATCCCAGCCATTGCATTTGCTACATATGGCCCGTTCGTCTAGCGGTTTAGGACGCCGCCCTCTCAAGGCGGAGATCACCAGTTCGAATCTGGTACGGGCTACCAAAATTGAACGCCCGGGCCTCGTAAGAGACCCGGGTTTTGTGTATTGATCGTATATACGGCGCCTGCCGTGTTTCGCTCAGATCGAGGAGTAGCCATGGATCTGCCCATCAGCTTGCAAGACATCACGTATGCCGAGAACTATCTGGCGCAGGGCGACCTGGCTACGGCGACGCCGCTGCTGGAGCGTCTGGTGGAGCTCGCCGAGGAGTATATCGACGCTGAGTGCAAGACGGAGGAGAAGCGCCAATTCTTTAGCTTCGATAGCAAGTTTGAGCGCTTGGCCTATCGCCGCGTGGAGAAGGATCCGCGCGAGCTCGTGCAGGTCGAGGTGCCGTTTGACCGCCTGTACTCTGATATGGCGTTTGCCTACATTCGCCAGCAGGATTATGTGAGCGCTCGTAATGCCCTGATGCAGGCTGTGCGTTGGGACCCCATGAACTGCAACTATCGCTTGGATTTGGCCGAGCTGTTCCGCGCACTCGAGGACAAGCAGGAATGGGCATCGCTCTCGTTCTCGGTGCTGGAGCGTGCAAGTGATGGCAAGTGCGCCGCCCGTGCTTACGCCAATCTAGGTCAGTACTTCTTGGAGCCCGAGACCGAGAACGTTTCGGCTGCCGTGGGCTGCGCGCGTCTGGCGCTGCGCCTGGCGCCCAACGATGCGCATACGACGCGCCTGCTCAACAAGATCCATACCACCTATCCGGATGCCGCCGATGAGAGCGACGAGCACGTGATGGGTGAACTGGCCCTGCAAGGCGTTCCGACCTCGCCTTCGGCCGAGATTGCCATCTGCCTGATTATGTGCGCGACCGATGCCGCAAGCGACGGCGACAAGCAGGAGGCGACGCGCCTGACGGTACGTGCTCGCGACTTGGTGGGCGAGGAGGCCTGCGCGGCGATTATCAAACTGGTGCGCGAGAGCGATGCCGAGCTCAATGCCGAGCGCGAGGCAAAGCGCGAGACTGCGGGCTCAAACGCCGATGGAGCCAAGGAGGCCGGCGATGCCCAGTAAGCGCGAGCGCAAGCTCATTTCCAAGAATCGCTCGGCGCATCACGAGTACTTTATCGATGAGACATTTGAGTGTGGCATTGAACTGAGCGGCACCGAGGTCAAGTCGATTCGCGAGCGCGCCTGCCAGATCACCGATACCTTCGCGCTGATCCGCGGCGGGGAGTGCTGGCTCGTCGGCCTGCATATCCACCCCTATAGCCATGGTGGCGTGTGGAATCGCGATCCCGACCGTCGGCGTCGTCTGCTGCTGCACCGCAAGGAGATCGACTTTCTTGACGGCAAACTTCGCAACCGTGGTTATGCGCTGGTTCCGTTGGAGCTCTACTTTAATACCGACGGCCGCGTAAAGCTGCTGCTGGGTCTGGGTCGCGGCAAGAAGCTCTACGACAAGCGCGAGGACATGGCCAAGCGTGATGTCCAACGCGAGATCGACCGCGCCCTCAAAGAGCGCAATCGCTGACCACCCTTCATAAGTTGCGGTGGAATACGGACTGTTTTGCCTGATTGAGGGACTATTCAGTCCCTATTTCACCGCAACTGCGGGCGTCTCATCTTTCTTACTGTTCTGACACATATGTCTCAAAGGCGGCGTCCGTTATGGGCGTCGCCTTTTTTGTGGGTACATACATCCATGAGGTTCCAACCCGAGCTAGGGGAGTGATCGTTATGGACAAAACTGCGTTCTTTACCATGCCGAGTGGCCTGTACGTGGTGAGCGCCGCGGCGGACGGGCTGCGTGCCGGCTGCGTTATCAACACAGCGGTGCAGGTGACATCCGCCCCGCCGCGCATCTCGATTGCCGTGAATAAGGACAATGTCACGTCTGGTGTTATCTCGTCTGCCAAGGCCTTCGCGCTGACCGTGATCGACCAGACGGCCGATATGCTCTACATTGGCAACTTTGGGTTCCGCACCAGCAGTGACTATGACAAGTTTGCCAAGTACGAGACGCGCGAGACCACGCTGGGCATGCCCTATGTGCCCGAGCACGCGGCAGCGCTGTTTAGTTGCCGTCTGATTGACACCGTGGACGTGGGCACGCATCTGCTCTTTATTGGCGAGGTTGAGGATGCCGAGCGTCTGAGTGGCGAGACTCCGTTGACCTATGACTACTACCACAAGGTGCTGAAGGGCAAGACGCCGCCCAAGGCTTCATCGTATCAAGGCTAGAAATGTTCTAAAAATACTTGCATTATATTATTGAGAACATATACTAATAAGCGAAGTACATCACCAGTCGCGTTCGAGAGGAGAACATCATGGCTGAGGAGAAGAAGACGTATAAGTTTGTGTGCGTCGTTTGCGGTTACGAGGTTGAGGTCGACACGCCCGAGCTGCCCGAGGACTACGTGTGCCCGGTGTGCGGCGTCGGTCCCGATCAGTTTGAGCTCGTTGAGGAGTAGCTCGCAGGCACGCGGCGAAAGCCGAACATAGCTCTGTCCAAGGGTCCCGGTCGAATTCTCGGCCGGGACCCTTTTGATTTATCTGACGGTTTAAAACGGTCTCACGTGTTACAGATTAAGACGTTATATCTGGACAGTCACGCCATCCCAATTACATCCCCGTTAGCAGCACGATGTCGAGAATCGTCACGATGACGCCGATCCCTACGAGCAGCGCGTTGAGCGGGCGCGAGTTGGCGTATTTGCCCATAACGCGGGCTGAGCTGGTGAGCCGTATGAGCACAAAGACCGTAATCGGCAGCTGAAGCGACAGCAGTGCCTGACTCCAGATGAGACCTTCAAAAGGATTTGGGATGACCAGACACGCCGCCACTGCGCCGGCGAAACAGGCCGCTACCCCGATCGAGGAATGTCGGTCGTGGATGTCGTATTCCTCGTCGAACATGCCCGCGGTGATGGTTCCCGCCGCCATGCCCGCTGTCACGCTGCTCGATAGTCCCGCGAACAGCAGCGCTACCGCAAAGATGGTCGAGCTCGCCGGGCCCAAGATGGGGGAGAGCGTGGCCGCTGCGACGGCGAGGTCGTCTACGACAATGCTGTGCGCAAAGAAGGTCGTTGCGGCCAGGATGACCATGGCCGAGTTGATTGCCCAGCCCACGCCCATCGAAAAGAGCGTGTCGAAGAGCTCATAGCGCAGACGCTCTTCGATAACCTGCTCGCCTTGGCCTTCGAAGTGCATGGATTGGATGACCTCGGAGTGTAGAAAGAGGTTGTGGGGCATAACGACCGCACCCAGGACACTCACGATAATCGCGGCAGAGCCAGTGGGCATACTGGGCGTGATCCAGCTTGCGGCGGCTTGCGGCCAGTCGACCTTGACTAGTGCAAGCTCGGCCAAAAACGAGAGTCCTACCACGCCTACGAGGGCGATGATCCAGCGTTCGGCACGCTTGTAGGAACTCGTCATGAGCATCGCCATCGATACTGCCGCCACGATGACGCAGCCCGCACGTACGGGCAGCCCAAAGAGCATTTGAAGGGCAATCGCGCCACCCAAGACTTCGGCCATGGCGGTGGCGATGGTCGCGAGATAGGCACTGGCGAGCACCGTGCGTCCAACGAAGCGGGGGAGGTAACGTGTCGTGGCCTCGGCAAGACAGGCGCCCGTGGCGATGCCCAGGTGCGCCGCGTTGTGCTGCAAGACGATCAGCATAATCGTGGACAGCGTGACGATCCACAGCAGCGCGTAGCCAAACTGCGAGCCCGCGGCCATATTGGAGGCCCAGTTGCCCGGGTCGATAAAGCCGACGGTCACGAGCAGCCCGGGGCCGATATTCCGCGCAATGTCTAGGCCTCCGTGACCGCCGGTGCGGTGCGAGCCAAAGTGTTGTTTGAGATGGTTGAGCATGGTGCGCTCCTGCGTGCCGTTTGTTTGACGCCGTAAAGGATACCCGTTTTAGGCTCAAAAGTTAACTATGACTAACAAAATAGTTGTATTTGAATGGGGTGGGGAAAGGGGGTTGCCGAAATGTCTTGATCTGTAACAACTGGGGATGGAAATTGGGTCTAGGTGTTACAGATCAAGACAGGAAGAAATGGTCCTATGGAAAATCTCGATCTGTAACAGCTGACCGCCAAAACTGACCCTTCGTGTTACAGATTGAGACATTCGGAACCGTCTCTCGAAAACATCTTGATCTGTAACAGTTAGTCGTCGAAATTGGGTCTTACTGTTACAGATTGAGATGTTTGAAGCGGTGAGCTTACAGGCCGAACTTGGGGCCTATGTTGTCGCCCTCGAGGTCGGCGGTGTCCACTCGTAGGGCGTGCGTTACGCGATTGTTTCGAAACGGGTGGGAAACACAACGGGCCGGCGGTGCTCCTAGTATGCCTATTCAACTGACTGTCTAATATCTAGGGGAGGATCGCGATGCAGGCAGATTCCGCTCAGCAGCAGGGCCTTTATCGCCCCGAATTCGACCACGATGCATGCGGCATCGGCGCGCTTGCCGATATCAACGGCGAGCGCCATCACCAGATCCTGGACGACGCACTGTCCATTCTGGTCAACTTGGAGCACCGCGGCGGCACGGGACTCGAGAAGAACACCGGCGACGGCGCCGGCATCCTGTTCCAGGTTCCGCATCACTTTTTCCGTAAAGAGGCTCAAAAGTGTGGCCAGATTCTGCCGGCAGAGGGCGACTATGGCGTGGCCATGCTGTTCTTCCCGCAGGACGAGAAGGGCGTAGAGGATGCCCGCCGCGTGTTTGAGGAGGGCTGCGCCGAGGCCGGCGTGCCGCTGCTCTTTTGGCGCGAGGTGCCGGTTGACCCGCACGACCTGGGCGAGACGGCCCGCGCCTGTATGCCCACTATCCTGCAGGCCTTCCTGGGCCGTCCGGACGATACGCCCGCCGGCGATGCCTTCGAGCGCCGCCTGTACGTGTGCCGCCGCACTATCGAGAAGAAGGCCGACGCTGAGTTTGCCCTGCGCGACAAAATCTTCTATGTATGCTCCATGAGCTCGCGCACCATCGTGTACAAGGGCATGCTGGTCGCCACGCAGATGCGCCGCTTCTTCATCGATCTCAACGACGCCGCCGTCAAGACGGCCGTGGCGCTCGTCCACTCGCGCTACTCCACCAACACCACGCCCAGCTGGGAGCGCGCGCACCCCAACCGCTTTATCATCCACAACGGCGAGATCAACACCCTCAAGGGTAACGTCAACTGGATCCGCGCCCGCGAACCCAACCTGTACAGCCCCGTGCTGCAGCACGATCTTGAGCGCGTGATGCCCATCATCAACCGCGAGGGCTCCGATTCCGCGATTTTGGACAACGTACTCGAGTTCCTGGTCATGAACGGCCGTCCGCTCACTCGTGCCGCGTCCATGCTGTTGCCCGAGCCGTGGGACCACAACGACAGCCTGAGTGAGGAGCGCCGCGCCTACGACGCTTACCAGTCCATGCTCATGGAGCCGTGGGATGGCCCGGCGGCCATCGCCTTTACCGACGGTCGCACGCTGGGTGCCGCCCTCGACCGTAACGGCCTGCGTCCCGCCCGCTACTATGTGACGCGCGACGGTCGCTTTATGCTGGCAAGCGAGGTGGGCACCATCGAGGTGAGCCCCGAGAACATCCTGACGAGCGGCTGTCTGGGACCGGGCCAGATGCTCGAGGTCGATTTTGCCCGCGGCCGCGTCATCTACAACGACGAGCTGCGCGCCCGTTACGCCAAGGAAAAGCCCTATCGCGACTGGATCGCCGAAGAGACGCTGACCGTCGACGCGCTCGACAAGCCCGTCGCGCCCGCGCCCGCCGAGGACGCCGAGGTGCCCGCCGCCGTGCGCATGGCCAAGCTCGGGTATCACTGGGATGATGTTGACGAAGTCGTGCGTCCCATGGCCCAGCAGGGCAAGGCGCCGCTCGCCTCGATGGGTATCGATGCGCCGCTGGCCTGCCTGTCCAAGAAGACGCGCTCGTTCTTTGACTACTTCTATCAGCTGTTCGCCCAGGTCACGAACCCGCCCATCGACGCCCTTCGCGAGCATATGGTCACCTCGACCACGCTCTACCTGGGCAACCACGGCAACCTGCTCGAGGACTCTCGTACGGCCTGCCAGCTGGTTCGCCTGGAGCGCCCACTGCTGAGCGAGGAGGAGTTCGACCGCATTTGCGCCATCGACCGCGTGGGCTTTAAGACCCGCCGTTTCCGTGCCGTCTACCGCCGCGATGCCGGCGAGGGCGCGCTGCAGGCTGCGCTCAAGCAGCTTGCCGAAGACGTCGAGGCTGCGGTTCGCGATGGCGTGAACATCGTGGTGCTGAGCGACCGTGCCGCTGCGGGCGAGGTGCCCGTGCCGTCGCTGCTCGCCGTGGGCTGTGTGCACAACCACCTGATCCGTGCCGGCGTGCGTACCTTTGCCGACATCGTGGTGGAGTGTGGCGACGCCGTGTCCCCGCACGACTTTGCGGCGCTGGTGGGCTACTCCGCGAGCGGCATCTATCCGTACAACGCGCATGCGTGCATTCGCGACTTGGCGGCGCACGGCGATCTGGACGTGACAGCCGAGCAGGGCATCGCCAACTACAACAAGGCTGCGACCGCCGGCATCGTCTCCATCATGTCCAAGATGGGCATCTCCACGGTGCAGAGCTACCACTCCGCGCAGATCTTCGAGGCCGTGGGCTTTACGCCGGAGTTTGTCAACGCGTACTTCGCCGGCACGGTGAGCCGTGTGGGCGGTATGGGTGTCGAGGACGTCGAGCGCGAGCAGAATGAGCGCTACGACGCCGCGCTCGCTATCCTTAAGAGCCCGGCTCCCGATCAGCTGCCCACGTTGGGTCTGACCAAGTGGCGCCCGCTCGGCGGCGAGGATCACCTCATCGATCCGCAGACTGTCTACTTGCTGCGGACCGCCTGCCGTGAGGACAGCTACGACACCTTTAAGGAGTACAGCGCCCGCCTGCACCGCACCGGCCGTGCCGTGCGCCTGCGCGACCTGCTGGACTTTGATGCCGGCGGCCGCACCCCGGTGGCACTCGACGAGGTCGAGCCCGCGCTCAACATCGTTCGCCGCTTTAACACCGGCGCCATGTCGTACGGTTCCATCAGCAAGGAAGCACACGAGTGCATGGCCATCGCCATGAACCGCCTGCACGGCCGTTCCAACTCGGGCGAGGGCGGCGAGGATCCGCGCCGCGAGACCCCGCTGGCTAACGGTGACTCCAAGAATTCCGCCATCAAGCAGGTGGCAAGCGCGCGCTTTGGCGTGACGAGCCGCTACCTGTGCAGCGCCTTTGAGATTCAGATCAAGATGGCCCAGGGCGCCAAGCCCGGCGAGGGCGGCCACCTGCCCGGCAAGAAGGTCTACCCCTGGATCGCCGAGGTCCGTCAGTCCACGCCCGGCATCGGCCTGATCTCGCCTCCGCCGCACCACGACATCTACTCCATCGAGGACCTGGCGGAGCTTATCTTCGATCTTAAGAACGCCAACCCCGGCGCACGCGTGTCGGTCAAGCTGGTCAGCGAGGCCGGCGTCGGCACCATCGCCACCGGTGTGGCCAAGGGTGCCGCCGACAAGATCTTGATCAGCGGCCACAACGGCGGCTCCGGTGCTGCGGCGCGCGATTCGATCTGGCACGCCGGTCTGCCGCTGGAGCTTGGCCTTGCCGAGGCCCAGCAGACGCTGCTGCAAAACGGCCTGCGCTCATGCGTGGTGCTCGAGGCCGATGGCAAGCTCATGGACGGCACCGACGTCGCCGTCGCCTGCCTGCTGGGTGCCGAGGAGTTTGGCTTTGCGACCATGCCGCTCATCTCCATGGGCTGCCTCATGCAGCGCGACTGCCAGCAGGATACCTGCCCGGCCGGCATCGCTACGCAAAACTGCCGCCTGCGTCGCGGCTTCCGCGGCAAGCCCGAGCACGTCGAGCGCTTTATGCTCTTTGTTGCCGAGCAGTTGCGCGAGGTCATGGCGAGCCTGGGCTTCCGCACCATCGATGAGATGGTCGGCCATCCCGAGTGCTTGCGCCAGATCGAGGTCCCGGACAACCGCAAGGCCAACCTGCTGGATCTGTCGCCCGTGCTGGCGAGCGCGACCTGTGAGTTTGGTGCCCACATCCCGGGTGCCGACGGCCGTCACTTCCTGCCCCAGATGGCTGCCGACAGCGAGCTTGACAAGACGCTCGACTCCACGTTGTTTGTGCCCTATACGGCCGATGCCCGTGCGCACCTGCGTCCGATTCGCTTTCGCGCCGACATCGCCAACGTCAACCGCTGCGTGGGCACCATCTTGGGCAACGCGGTGACCAAGGCGCATCCCGAGGGTCTGCCCGCCGGCTCCATCACCATCGATTGCGATGGTTCGGCCGGTCAGAGCTTTGGCGCTTTCCTGCCGCGCGGCATTACGCTCAACGTGTGCGGCGACGCCAACGACTACTTTGGCAAGGGCCTTTCGGGCGGCGAGGTATCGGTGCGCCCCAACCCGCATGCGACCTACAAGTTCGACGAGAACATCATCGTGGGCAACGTTGCGTTCTTTGGCGCCACGAGCGGTCGCGGCTTTATTAACGGCCTTGCCGGCCAGCGTTTCGCCGTGCGCAACTCCGGTGCCACGGTGGTGGTCGAAGGCTGCGGCAACCATGGCTGCGAGTACATGACGGGCGGTCTGGCGCTCATCCTGGGCGAGGTCGGACAGAACTTCGCCGCCGGTATGACTGGTGGCGTGGCTTATGTCTTTGACCAGTACGGCACGCTCGATGCCCGTGTGAACCACGCGAGCGTTGAGCTTAAAGCCCCGACGGCCGGCGAGCTGGCGCAGATTCGCGAGCTCATCCAGGAGCACGTGGACGCGACGCAGAGCCCGCGCGGCATTAAGCTGCTCTACAGCTTTGAGACGATGAGCAAGCACTTTGTGAAGGTCATTCCGACCGAGTACGAGCGCGTGCTGGCGATTGTCGCCGCCGCCGAGGCCGTCGGCAAGACGCATGCGCAGGCCGAGGAGCTGGCGTTTGACATTGTGACCGGTCGCGCAAGTGCCGCGGATGTCGCTCGCTTTGATGTCGCGGGCGGTGCGGCTGGCGCTGCGCCCGTGGCTGTCAGCCCTGTTGCTTCGACCAAGAAGGAGGCGTAAGTGCCATGGGTAAGCCCGGTGCTTTTCTTGATATCGATCGCGTGACCCACGAGCTGCGCCCCGTGGAGGAGCGCAGCCGCGATTTCGATCCGCTGTACGTGGAGCTCGACGACGACGCGCGCCGTGCCCAGGCGAGTCGCTGCATGATGTGCGGTGTGGCGTTTTGTCAGATGGGCGCGAGCTTTGGCAAGGCACGTCCGAGCGGCTGTCCGCTGCACAACCTGATTCCCGAGTGGAACGAGCTGGTGTACCGCGGCCGTTGGGACGAGGCTGCCGAGCGCCTGTCACTCACCTCGCCCATGCCCGAGTTCACGAGTCGCGTGTGCCCGGCGCTGTGCGAGGCCGCATGCAACCTGGGCTCGGTCGATGGCCAGCCCACGACGATCCATGACAACGAGCGCGCGATTAGCGACCATGAGTGGGCAAATGGCGGTCCGCACCGCTTTGAGCCGGCAGGGGAGGGTGCACCCACGGTTGCCGTGGTGGGCTCCGGTCCCGCTGGTCTGGTGGCAGCATGGGAGCTTGCGCGTCGTGGGGCCCGCGTGACTGTGTTTGAGCGCGACGACCGCCCGGGCGGTCTGCTCATGTACGGCATTCCCAACATGAAGCTCGAGAAGTCCGTGGTCGAGCGTCGCGTGGCGCTCATGCGCGAGCTGGGCATTGTGTTCGAGCTGAGTGCCGACGTGAGCGATCCCAAGGTTACCGCCAAGCTCGACGACTTTGACGCCGTCGTGGTGGCTGCCGGCGCCCGTGCTCCGCGTGGGCTTTCGGCTGCGAACATTGATGCCCCGGGCGTGGTGTATGCCGTGGACTACCTGACGGCTTCGACCGTCTCGGTGCTCGATGGTGGTGAGCCCGCGGTGAACGCGCGTGGCCTGGACGTTGTGGTCATTGGCGGCGGCGATACCGGCAACGACTGCGTGGGCACCGCGGTGCGCCAGGGTGCGCGCAGTGTGCGCCAGTTTGAGTTCTTGCCGGCCGCGCCCGATAAGCGTGCGGCGAGCAACCCTTGGCCGCAGTGGCCCAACGTTAAGAAGACCGACTACGGTCAGCAGGAGGCTATCGCTGCCATGGGCGGCGAGATGCGTGCCTGGGGCGTGGATACGCTCGAGGTGCTGCTGGACAAGAAGGGCGCGGCAGCGGGCCTGCGCGTGGTCGATCTGGATTGGTCGGCCGGCAAGCCCGAACGCATCGCGGGCTCCGAGCACGAGGTGCCGGCCCAGCTGGTGCTCATCGCCTGTGGCTTTACGGGTCCGGAGCGCAGCGTGTTCGAAGCTGTCGGCGTACCTGTTGCCACGGCGGGCCGCCCGCTGCCTGTGATGGTCGCCGAGGGCTCGCATCTTGCGGCGCGTGTCGACGGCGTCGCCGCAGATGCCGCACCGGTGTATGTGGCGGGTGATGCTCGCTACGGCAGCTCGCTCGTGGTGAACGCTATGGCCGATGCCCTGGCCTGCGCGGCCGAAGTCGCCGATGCGCTGGAGCTGTAAAGTAGTTATTTAAGAACGTCCCCAATGACTAGTCATTTTTTGTCTAGTCGTTGGGGACACTCTTTGTGAGCGATTTGCCCGTTTGTCGACGCGCGAGTGTCCATTCGGCGTCTTCTTGAGCTGTGGCGCTCTGCTGTTTCTGTGATGGCCGGGGGCGCTTGGCTCAAAAGGACGGGTTGGCTGTCTATGTTTACCTGCGGTTTTGTTGCGGTGCGCATTTTCGGTCAAGCTTTTCGTCAAGTGTTTGGTCAACATCTGGTTTGCAGCCGGAGGCCTATTTTGCCCGCGCTGGTCGTGGCCGACCACCCTCCTCGTAAGCTCAAATTGAGGTCTATCAGTTTGAGGAGGATGCCATGACTGACCACGCTTTGGACCGAGCGCAGCTAGCCGAAGCCGTCGGCAACGATATTGCCGACATGGCCCATTTTTGGATGCTGCGGAAGTTCCAGTTTTTGGAGCCGGCGCGCGAACAGTTCGAGATCATTGTCGACCCGTGGCTCAGCTATTGCACCGAGCCTTCGCAAAACGAAATCATGGCCTACAACATGGCGTTTACCGATTGGCTGCTCTTAGAGCGCCCCCATCGCCATGACAAGACGCTGCTCGAGCTGTATGTTGACGAGCCGCCGGCATCGCTTTCGCCTGCCTCGCTCAAGCGGCTCGAGCAGGTACGCGACACGCAGTATTTCTCGCGCTTTGGCATTTTGGACAAGGATCCTGCGAACGGCATGGTTGCGCTGAAGGATACGCGCGCCGACCGTCGCTTTGATGTCTACGACCCGCATATCGTGCAAAAGGAGCATTGGAGCGACGGAGCGATTGCGGTGCGCCTCGCCTGCGTCGACGATGTCTGGCTGACGGCAGGACAACTCTATCTGTATGACATCGCACGCCTGAGTGACACGGCGGTCGATGGGCCTGGTGCGGTGCATCCGGAGGACCTGCAGGATGGCTTTGACACCTCGTGCATCAGTTTCTTCTTGCGTCTGGTCCGCGACATCATGGGCGCCCAGGGGCGGTACGTGAAGTCGCTTAACATCTACGAGCAGGAGTGGGAGTAGGGGATGTGGCTGGTGTCGCCCTGCTGCCCTGACTTTGTCTCAATCTGTAACGTTTGGCGGCTGTTTGGGCCCGTAACTGTTACAGATCGAGACGGAAGGTTGGCGGCTGCCGAAAGATCTTGTTCTGTAACAACTAGAGGCTCAAAGACTGTCTTCCTGTTACAGATCAAGACATTTGTCAGCGGAGGCAACGGTGACGATGGTCCATTTGTCTGACGTGGTGGTGATGAAAGTGCCTAATACCGTTCTCAAACACAAACATGCGACTCGCAACACGTTGGCGCGGAATAGGATGCTCGCGCGGCTCGCGGAGACGGCCAAGCAAGGTGCGCTGCTCGCAACGCATGACAATACCGAGCTCATGTGGCTGCGACGCCATGTTGGAACCGACGATATCGCGGAGCCCGAGCCGTACCTGTTCTGTTTTCAGCATGATTGGGATGCATTGACGCCGGCGGAGCGAGCGCTGAGGACTATCAAAGGGCTTGCGAAATTTCATCCCGATTGGGCGTTTTGGGGATATGACGCCGCGCTGATATGGGGTCTGGAGGTGCCGAATGATCTGCTCGGGCCGCGTTTCCTTGTTAAGACTTGCTGTTCGGTGACGTTGAGCGGCGGGTGCAGGTTGTTGCGTCCGCAGATTGCGGGCGCGCTCGAGCGCGTCGACGGCGTGCGGGTGACGTCGTTTTGGCGCACGGCGGAGGATTGCTTGCTGCGTGCGCCGTTCTCCTACGGGTTGGCGATTGCCGATTCTGCACTGCGGGTGAAAGACGTATCACGTGGGGATTTGTGCGAGCGCCTCCGCGCCGATTGCGAGGGCAGGCGAGGGTATCGCAGGGCACAGGCGATTGCGTCGTATGCGGACGGGCTGTCCGAAAACGGCGGCGAGTCTCGGTTCCGAGCGTTCTTTATTGCGTACGGCTTTCCGGTTCCGGAGCTGCAGGTGGAGTTTCGCGACCCGCTCGATCCGAGCCAGGTGTTTCGCGTCGACTTTTTTTGGCGGCTCGAGGAGGGAACGTGCGTGATTGGCGAGCTGGACGGTAAGGGGAAGTACACCCTGCAGAGCGGCGAGGCCCGGGAGCCGGTCGACCCATTCGTGGCAGAGCGTCAGCGGGAATCTCATCTGACAATGCTCGGGCACAAGGTGCTTCGGTTTACGTTTGATGAGCTCAAGAATCCGGGGAAGCTGGTTGAGAAGATGAGGCTGGCGGGTATTCCGCGACGGCCCGATTTGGCTGAGGAGTGGAGACGTCGGTGGTATGGGCGCTGAGAGGTTTTGTCTTGATCTGTAACGTTTAGAAGTTGTTTGAGTTCGTAATTGTTACAGATCGAGACAAACCGGTGAAACGTCGACCGAATGTCTCGATCTGTAACATCAAGGGGCCCAACAACCCTGTATCTGTTACAGATCGAGATATTTCCCTGGTGTCGCTGGGGTGGGACTGCAGCATATTCCGTCTCCCACATCCCCTCTTCCCTCCGTTAACCGATGCGTCTGCAGCAATCCAGCGGGACTAGGTGATAATGGACAAATGTTCAAGTTAATTGTGAGGGAGGAGCTCGATATGGCGTCTGCCGATCGTTCCACGTTGTTCATCAATGCGACCGTCCTGGATGGTTCGGAACATATGGAGCCGCAGCCCGACATGGCCGTGGCCGTTGAGCGCGGTCTCATCACGTGGATGGGGCCGAGTGCTGTGGCGCAGGCGCCTGCAGGTGCCGAGGTCATCGACCTGGCAGGGGCGTATCTCATGCCGGGTCTCATCAATATGCATGTGCATCTGTGCGGTTCGGGTAAGCCGGTTTCGGCGGGCGATGCGGGCGCGCTGATGAAAAAGCTCGATAATCCAGTGGGGCGCGCCATCGTGCGCCATATCCTCAAGGGCAGCGCCCAGCAGCAGCTGGCAAGCGGCGTGACCACGGTGCGCGGTGCGGGCGACCCGCTGTTTGCCGATCTGGCCGTGCGCGATGCTATCGATGCCGGCAAGTATCAAGGTCCTCGCCTGGTGGCGCCGGGAACGGGCGTCACGGTGCCGGGCGGCCATGGTGCGGGCTTGTTCGCCCAGGTGGCCAACAGTCCCGCCGAGGCAGCCGAACAGGTGCGCGACCTGTATGCGCGTGGTGCCGACGTCATTAAGCTGTTCGTGACGGGCGGCGTGTTCGACGCTACCGAGGTGGGCGAGCCGGGCGTGCTGCGCATGCCGGTCGAGGTTGCCGCGGCGGCGTGCAAGGCTGCGCACGAGGTGAGTCTGCCGGTTATGGCCCATGTCGAGAGTACCGAGGGCGTGAAGGCCGCGCTTGAGGCCGGCGTTGACACGATTGAGCACGGCGCTCCGTTGACGCCCGAGATTCTGGAGCTGTACCGTGGCGCCGCGGGCACGCAACTCGAGGGGCGTGCGCCCAGTGTTACCTGCACTATCAGCCCGGCGCTGCCGTTTGTATTGCTCGACCCGAAAAAGACCCATTCGACCGATACGCAAAAGAAGAACGGCGATATCGTGTGCTCGGGCATTATCGAGAGCGCCCGTGCCGCACTGGAAGCTGGCGTTAAGGTGGGCCTGGGTACGGACTCGAGCTGCCCGTTCGTGACGCAGTACGACATGTGGCGTGAGGTGGCCTATTTTGCCAAGTATGTCGGCGTGAGCAACGCCTTCGCACTGCATACGGCTACGCAAGTCAACGCCGAGCTGCTGGGGCTGGACGGCGAGACTGGCACGATCGAGTGCGGCAAGGCCGCCGATATCTTGGTGACGCGCGAGAACCCGCTCGATGACCTGTGCGCTCTGCGTGAGCCGATGCACGTGATGTGTCGCGGCGATCTGGTGTGCAAACTCAAGGTGAAGCGCATCCCCGAGGTGGATGCCGAGCTCGACGCGATTATGGCCATGCCAGCCGAAGCGCTGGCTGAGGAGCTGGCCCGCGACGGCGTAGCATAGGTGTGACAAAGGGACAGCTCCGTTGTCGCATACAAAAAGCCGAGGTCTCAGCGCGAGGCCTCGGCTTTTATTTGTCCCATGGTATGGCGGCTAGGAGCGCGTCTCCATCTTGGCGTGGCACTTGGGGCAGGTGACGCGGATCTTGCCCTTGCCCTTGGGGACGGAGAGCATCTGGCCGCAGTTGGGGCACTTGAGATAGGCCGTGGTCTTGCGGCCCTTCCACATCTTCTTGGCCGTGCGCTTGGCACGCTCAAAGTCTTCCTTACTGGTGCCGGCCGCGCGTGAGGTGCTGGCCGCTGCGGTTCCGCCGCCCAAGCTGGCGACGAATTTGCCCAGGCAGGGGACGTTTGCAGTCGCGGCGACAAAGGCCTCGTTCTCCTTGTGACGTGCGTCGATATTTTTGGACAGGCCGCGCAGCACGCCAATCACGATTACGGCGATGGCAATCCAGCTGAGCCACTGGATGCGGGCTATCGATCCGATCATCGCGATGACGATGCCGGCAAAACCCATCACGATGGTGAGTTCATCGGCACCATTGCGACCCTTCATAAAGTCATTCATGCAAATTGCCTTTCGTTCGATATGCTGCACGCCTTTATACCCGATTTAGAGCAAGGGGGACAGGTTAATCTGCACCAATGTGGTGCAAACATACCTGTCCCCGGAATACCAAGACGGTGCAAACGTACCTGTCCCCAATGCCCCAATTACTTGGAGAGTTTGTCGACGACGCGTTCGATTTCGGCGAGTTTGGCGGCTTTGAGGTCTTCGTCGCCCGATTCGATTGCCGAAGTCACGCAGCCCTCGATATGCGCCTTGAGCACGTCGGCGTTAATGCGCGCGAGGAGCGCCTGTGTGGCCATGAGCTGCGTGGAGATATCGACGCAGTAGCGGTCCTCCTCGACCATCCGCAGGATGCCGTCGATCTGACCGCGTGCCGTCTTGAGCATGCGGGTCACCGATTTATGGTCTGCCATCATGGCGGGTCCTCGTTTCTGGTCGATCTTCCGGATGTCCCCGTCAGTTGCGGTGAAATACGGACCGTTTAAAGGCCTAGGGCGGCACAACAGTCCGTATTTCACCGCAACTTCTGAGGATTCAGTAGGCAGCGACTGCTATGCGGCGGTCACAGACAGGGCGTGGAATTTCTCGCCCGCGGCCTCGACAGCGGCGGCGAGTTGCTCGGCGGTTACGGTGTCGGCGCACTCCACCTGGACGGTCTGAGTCTCGTGGTCGGCGTCGGCGTCGGTTACGCCCGCAACGTTGAGCAGCGCGGTCTCGACGGTGGCGTCGCAGTGGCCGCACATAAGGCCGGAAGTCTTAATTGTGAAACGCATGGGTATTCCTCTCTGTTGTGTCGGCTTTCCCAGGCACCCGACCTTGACCTTCAAACCGTCGCTCGCGTACCAAAGTACGCGTCGCTCCTCTTTCAGGTCAATCTCGGGCACTTGGAAAACCCGTTCTAAATGGACTTAATGGTGAGCCTATTTTGCCACTTTAGGCTTAAAGGATTTCAAACGCAGGGCATTGGACACGACGCACACGCTCGACAGGCTCATGGCCGCGGCGCCAAACATCGGCGAGAGTTGCCATCCGGTGAGCGGGAAGAACACGCCCGCCGCCAGCGGAATGCCGATGCCGTTGTAGAACAGTGCCCAGAACAGGTCCTGCTTGATGTTGCGGATCGTGGCGCGCGAAAGCTCGATGGCGCGGGCGACGTCCATGAGGTCGCTGCGCATGAGCACCACATCTGCCCCTTCTTTGGCGATGTCGGCGCCGGTGCCGATGGCAAGGCCCACGTCGGCGCGCGCCAGGGCGGGGGAGTCATTGATGCCGTCGCCCACCATGGCGACCTTGCCGCCCGCATCCTGCAGTTCGCGCACGTGGCGTTCCTTGTCGGCGGGGAGGACGTCGGCGATGACCTGTTCGCTGCTCAGCCCCACGCGGCGGGCGATGGCCTCGGCCGTCACGCGGTTGTCGCCGGTGAGCATGCGCACGTCGACGCCAAGCGAGCGCAGTGCGGCGATGGCCCCGGCGCTCGTCTCCTTGACCTCGTCAGCCACGGCAATGGTGCCAGCAAGCTCGCCGTTCTTGGCAAAGAACAGCGGCGTCTTGCCTTCGACGGCAAATTGCTCGGCAAGACCCGCGGGCACGGTAACGCCCAACTCGTCCATCAGGCGCATATTGCCGGCGGCAATGGCGTTTTGCCCCTCGCGTGCCGTAACGCCTCGCCCGGGCACGGCAGTAAAGTCCTCGACCATGCGCGCGACGATCCCGCGTGTCTCACACTCGGCCATAATCGCCTCGGCCAGCGGGTGCTCGCTCGAGCGCTCCAACGCGGCGGCCAACTTGAGCAGCGCCTTTTCGCTCATGGCGGGCGAGCCGTCAGCGCGCGTGGCTACCACGATATCGGTCACGGCAGGCTTGCCGCGGGTGACCGTGCCCGTCTTATCGAGCACCACGGTGCCCACGCTGCGCAGGTTCTCCAGCGCCTCGGCGCTCTTAAACAGAATGCCCATCTCGGCGCCCTTGCCGGTGCCGACCATAATGGCGACGGGCGTGGCCAGGCCCAGCGCGCACGGGCAGCTGATCGCCAGCACAGCGACGGCGGAGGTGAGCGCCTCATTCACGTCGCTGGTCAGTGCCATCCACACCACAAAGGTCACGGCCGAGATCACGAATACCACAGGCACGAACACGCCGGCGACCTTGTCGGCCAGTCGAGCAATGGGTGCCTTGGTGGCGTTGGCGTCCTCGACGAGCTGGATAATCTTGGCGAGCGACGTGTCAGCGCCCACACGCGTAGCGCGGAAGGTAAACGATCCGGTGCGGTTGACGGTGGCGGCGTTGACGGTGGCGCCGGCGGTCTTCTCCACGGGGATGGACTCGCCGGTCAGTGCGCTTTCGTCCACGGCCGAAGCGCCCTCGAGTACCACGCCGTCGACAGGGATGGACTCGCCGGGGCGCACACGCAGCACCTGGCCGGGCAGAATGGCATCGACATCGACGGTGGTCTCGGTACCGTCGACGGCCACGACGGTCGCGGTCTTGGGCGCCAGGTCAATGAGCGCCTCGATGGCGCCGCCAGTCTTGGATTTGCTGCGTGTCTCGAGATATTTGCCTACGGTGACGAGCGACAAGATCGTGCCGGCGCTCTCAAAATACAGGTTGTCCATGCTCGTCATCATGGCCTCGTGGACCTGACCCGCGGCTAGCTGGTCGGCCATGATGAACATGGCGTAGAGCGACCAGGCGATGGACGCGGTGGCGCCCACGGCAATAAGGGCGTCCATGGTAGGCGCGCCGTGCGTAAGCGATTTAAACCCGTTGATAAAGTATGCGTCGTTGACGTAGACGATGGGAATGAGCAGGACGAGCTCGGTGAGCGCGAGCGTCATGCTGTGGGTGTGGTCGGTGAAGACGCCGGGCAGTGGCCAACCGAGCATGTGCCCCATGCCTATGTAGAACAGTGGGATGAGGAAGATGATCGAGACGATGAGGCGGGTGCGCATGGCAGAGGCGGCGGCCTCCAACTTTTTGGTCGGTGACTCCATATGGGCGGCGCCGGACCTGGCTTGCGCACTTCCGCTTTGGACAGCGTCGGTGCCCGTGCTGATGGGTGAGGCCGAGTAGCCCGCGCGGTCGACAGCGGTGCAGATGTCGTCGGGGGAGACCTGCGCAGGGTCGTAGTCCACCAGCATAGAGCCGGCGAGCAGATTGACCGCGACGCTTTGGACGCCGTCGAGTTTGCTCACGGCGCGATCCACATGCGCCTGGCAGGCGGCGCATGTCATGCCGCCCACGTCGAACTTATCTTGAGCCATGGCTTCTCCTTTCTGTAGTTCGGTGTTGGAATTGTTAACCTGCCGATACTATACACCCATACCCCCTGGGGGTGTCCAGTACAGAAAGAAATGTATGACATTTCGTTACAGATGAGGATGGATGGTTGGCCGATGGATCGTCCCAACCAATCATCTCAATCTGTAACATCTAGCAGGGAAAATAACCTCTAACTGTTACAGATTGAGACAATTGCCGGGGAGGGGTCCCGTCACGGCAAGACGCCCGCCGCCTAGATACAGAACCCGGGGATCACACAGGTTAGCTTGCTTGGCTTTTCCGCAGGCGTTGCGTACGTAAAGACGTCGCCGTCGTGCCCCACGCGGTTCATATAGAGCGTGCCTTCGCTCTCCGATGTGTCGGGGCTCACCGTGCGCTCCCACCAACAGGTGTCCTTGCCCTTCCACTGGCGGACCATCGTCTCGTTCGTGGAATACGGGCTCACCTTGAGCTCGCGGAAGAGCTGATACTCCCTGCCCTCGCCGTTGTAGATGTCTGCCAGGTAGTGATAGCCCTCGGTAAACGAATCGGGCGGTTGCGTACCGCACAGCTCGACCATGGCGGGCAGCCAAAGGGTTGCGGGCAACTCGCTCAGGCACGATGCGCTGTTGGCGGCGCCCACATTGTTCGAGACCTTCTTGACCCCTTTAATGAGTGCGCGCAACTCGTTGGGCAGCAGCTTAAGGCCGTCGCCGTTGAGCCATTCCCGCAGCTCGCAATCTGCCCAGCCGGCGCTCGGCGGTTCAGCCGCAGCGTTGCGCTCGGCAATACCCGCGTCGAACATAAACGTTAGTCCGGCCTTGCCCGTCCCGTCCAGAAGCTCATCGTGGCGGATGCCCACAAGCTGCGCGCCAACCTGCAGCCCGTTGGTGAGCGTGACACGCTTGGTACACGGATAGGGGATATGCCCATCGGCATCGAGCAGATGATAGCGCCTGGCAATCTCGCGTGCCTCGCTACGGGTCTCGGTGGCCTTAATCTTGAGCGAAATCTCCTGCAGCTGATCCCAAGTGTAGTCGTCAAGTGAACTGCGGATGCCGTCCAGGTAGTCGGGGATGCCAAAGCCATGGGTTGCCGCCCCGATAACGCCTAGCCCCGCAACGGCTGCGACAACGCCACCGATAATAAAGCGGCGGCGGGTCATGGCATCGTGCCGGGCCTGCTCCAGGATCTCTCTCGCGCGCTCGCCGGCGACGTCGACCTTAAGGTGCGTACCGGAGTCGATGTCAATTGCGGTGTCACTGCCCGCGCCCTCGCGGCCCTCGGATTCGGCATCGGTGAGGTATGCCGAGAGCACCTCGAGCATCTGCTGTTCGGTGGGACGATCACGCTGCTCGACTGAGATGCCTTTCATGATGATTTGGACGAGCGCCTCGTCGTCACTGCATCGCGGCTCGAGCGGCGCCGGCTTGGTCTTGGTCTTTATGAGGTAGAACGAACCGGTTGCCGCGGCACCCGTCGACTCCACATCGAACGGTTTGCGACCGCTGTAGAGCTGGTACAGAATGCTCGAAAGCGCGTAGACATCGATTGCGGGCGAGCGGCGAAGGGCCGCGATGCCTTCGATATCCTGCGTGAGCATCTCGGGCGCGGCGTATGCGGGCGTGGCAAAGCGCCAGATGTCGGCGCGCCGGGTGATCGTGTCATCGCCGAGGGCCATGGTCGCGGAGCCCATGTCGATGAGGCAGGGGTCAAAGGAGCAATCGACGATCTGCTGCTCGAGCGTTCGACTGGTGGTACGGAACATGATATTGGCGGGCGACAGGTCGCGATGGACGACCGGATTTACGAGTCCCTGGGTCATCAGGAGTGCGCGAAGCACGGCGTTTCCAACGGCGGCCACCATCTGGGTGGTTAGCCCGCCCGAGGCATCGTGCGGAAGCAAGGGCAGCGCCTGCTTGAGCGAGGTGCCCTCGACCCACTCCATGAGGATGAGCGGGTCGTCCTCGCACGATCCATAGCCATAGACGCGCGGAAATCCGCGCAGGTGCGAGACAGTGCACAGATGACGGTACTCCTCGAACAGCGCGGCGGTATTGGCCAGGTGCGCAGCCGCTTGCTCGGCGGAGCGGTCGGGGGCTTGGCCGGAAAGGATGGCATTGTCCTTGAGTAGCTTGACGGCAAAGACCTCGCCGCTCGTGTTGGTCGCGCGCAGCACGTGCCCGATGTTGCCGTTGTTGCGGTGGGCCGTCTGGAGAATAAGCGTCATAAACCGACGCTTGGCGTCGTCCTCGGCGCTGGGGTCGACCGCCACGGCGGTATCGAACGTATCGAGACGGACGAGTTTGTCGCCATAGGCGCTATCGGTAGTATCCATGGCGTTCCTTTGTCTGGCATGGGTTGCCGCACGTTTACGCGAGCAGTGCGGATATCGGTAAAGTACCATGATAGCCGCACTGCCCACGTATACCGCTGAGCATTGTCGTTTACGACACAGAAGGTAGAAGACGAAAGACGGACGGCGACCGTCTTCCGATCGCTGTCCGTGCTAGTCCACAATGACAAGGAATGTCGTGTAGAGACCCAGATGGAGCCTGTCGCTGTTGGCGATTTCCACGGGGGGATAGACTTTGCCGGGTTCGCGTTGGTCGCGCGGCGGCTCAATCACAATATCGCCGTCGCCCGCGCCCGATTCGAGCACTGTGCCGTTGGTCGATCCAAGGCCCTGGGCGTACCAGTGCTCACCCTCGAGCCAAATGCGAAGATGCTCGCGCGAGGCGTCGGCGCCTACATCGGTGATGCTGGGCGAGGTTTTGGGCAAAGAACCAATCACGGTGCCGCGCGGATCGCGTGTGAGGGGATGGATTTGCATGTCGGCGCAGTTGTCGGCATGGGTTCTGAGCAGACCGAGGTTGGGAGCGACGGTGTGCGGCTGCTCCAGGCTGCTCATAAAGCCGCGTCCGACGGTAGTTTCGGTGGTGCCAAAGTGCCCGCCCGTCTTGCTGGCGCAAAAGCGCTCGACGGTGGTCACGCCCTGAACGGGATCGGCGAGCGCCCCCGTTGCCACAAAGAGCATAAGGTAAAGCGTGCTTTTCTCGCGCACGGCATTGCCGTCAAAGTTGTCGATGCGATTGAGGGCATTTGCATATAGGCGGCTGTCCAGCTTGTAGCTGGCGAGAGCCGACATCATTTCGTTGGCGGCCGGACCGCGATAGTGCTCGGCGATTGCCCGATAGGCGGACTCGCCGCCGCCGAGCTTGCTGCAGATTGCCGAGGAAAGGTTGAGCGTGGTGACGGTAAAGTCGCTGTAGATGGAGGGCGCGCACTGGTCAGGCTTGCGATGGACGATGTAACGGGTGAGATACGAGCGGTTGGAAGAGCATTTCTCGAGCAGGGTACTGCCGAGATAAGAGTTTCCATTGATGAGCATTCGGGCGATCTCGAGATGTTTAAGACCGCCGAACGAGCGAATATCGTTATAGAGGACCGAGCAAGGCGTCTCTGCTGCCACGGATACCTCCTTTGATTGCTTCCTAGCCAATATGGCGATAGGAATTAATGGCCCCCGGTGGGCGACGTATTAAATGGCTGCGCAATATATAGCGTAACCAAAGCAACATTATAGGCCACATGTTCGAAATTGCAGGAAGCCTGAGAGATTTGGTTTGGACTGGACGGAAATCCCCCTCTGTCTTGATCTATAACAATTAGGACCGATTTTACTCGGTAACTGTTACAGATTGAGACGTTTGTGAACCGTGTCGACCGTTTGTCTCGATCTGTAACACGTAGAGGAAGATTTGCCCTGTAACTGTTACAGATTGAGACAATCAGCCGGGCCCACCTCGTCCGCCTCGTCATCTGTGGTTTACGTGGGGGCATGCGAAGCACGGGTATACTAACCGGCGGCGAATCTGCTCCATCGCTTAGAGCTGCTGCGTCTGGACGGCGCGTGATAGGGCTGCCAAAGCGATCGCCAGCGTGCTGAGCAACGTCCTCTCTGTGCGCACCCGTTTTTGTATGTATTAGCGCACTACCAAGCACGCCCGCGCGGCCGCATGCCGTGCCCATAGCGCGTGCAGATAAGGAACAACAACATATGCGTAATTCTGTATCTGACGTCACGGACGCCGAGATCCTGGACGAGGCCCGCGAGGCTATGACCCAGGCTGCCTTCGATGCCGCCGATGAGGCCAATGCTGCCCAGGCCGTCGAGTCCGCTACCGAGAGCCTGCCCGCCTTTGACGAGCTGGGGCTTTCCGACGAGATGCTCCGTGCTATCGAGAACCTGGGCTACACGGCGCCCACGCCCGTTCAGGCCGGCTCCATCCCCGTGGTGCTCGAGGGCCGTGACCTGCTTGCCGCCGCCCAGACCGGTACCGGCAAGACAGCCGCCTTTTTGCTGCCGACCATGAACAATCTGGAGCACATCGCTCCTCCCAAACCCGTGCGCGAGCGCGGCGGCCGCAACCGTCGTCGCGGTGCTAAAAAGCCCGAGGGCAACGGTCGAGGCCCCGTGATGCTCGTCATCACCCCTACGCGCGAGCTTGCCCAGCAAATCGACGAGGTCGCAAGCAAAATCGCCGACGTCACCGGCCATGTTGCCGTGACCGTCGTGGGCGGCGTGAGCTACAAGCCGCAGACCGCGGCACTTAAGTACGGCTGCGACATCCTGGTCGCAACGCCGGGCCGTCTGGTCGATCTGATCGAGCAGGGCGCCTGCCACCTGGACGAGGTTAAGGTCCTGGTGCTCGACGAGGCCGACCGTATGCTCGACATGGGCTTTTTGCCCGCCGTCCGGCGCATTGTGCGCGAGACGCCGGCCGAGCGCCAGACGCTGCTGTTCTCGGCGACCCTCGACGAGGAGGCCGTGGGCGAGATCACCGACCTGGTGAGCGACCCGGCTCGCGTGGAGATCGCACCTGCCACGTCGACCGCCGACACCGTCGATCAGTTTGTGTTCCCGGTGTCCATCGAGGCCAAAAACAACCTGCTGCCCGAGTTCCTCAAGAAGGAGGGCCCGGAGCGCACTATCGTCTTTATGCGCACCAAGCACCGCGCCGACAGCTGCTGCCGTCGTCTGGAACGTAAGGGCATCAAGGCCGCCGCGATTCATGGCAACCGCAGCCAGGCCCAGCGCGAGCGTGCCCTTTCGGCCTTCCGCGACGGTACCGTCGACGTGCTGGTGGCAACCGACGTGCTCGCCCGCGGCATCGACATCAGCGACGTGCGCTACGTCGTGAACTTTGACGTGCCGGCCGAGCCGACCGACTACATCCACCGTATTGGCCGTACGGGCCGCGCTGGCGAGCTGGGCTGGGCCATCACGTTTGTGACCGAGCAGGACGTCGACGAGTTCTACGAGATCGAGAAGCTCATGGACAAGACGGCCGATATTTACGAAGCCGGCGACCTGCACGTGGGTCCCAACCCGCCCGCCGTTGACCCCGAGCGCGATCCTGCCGCCTTTAAGGTGAAGAAGAAGACTAAGCGCGGCAAGTCCAAGAGCAAGAAGAAGCTTGAGCAGGCGCGTCGCGACGGCAAGCGCAACGGCGATGACTACGGCGATGTGGCCGGTCGTTCCAACCGCGGTCGCGACGAGCGTCGCGGCGACGGCGAGCGTCCGAGCCGTCCCAAGCGCGGCGGCAAGACCCGCGTGCGCGAGGGCGTTCAGGCTCGCGTGGACGAGGCTGTTGAGAGCGTGGCCCGCGAGGTGGCTGCCGAGGAGCGCGGCGGTGCTGTCGAGCAGGCCCCGCGTGGCAACCGTGCCGAGCGTCGTGCCAAGCAGTTCCAGGGCGAGGCGCATCGCCGCCGCCGCGAGGACGAGGATCGCGGTGGCCGTCGTCGTGTCGAGCGCGAGGACGAGGGCCACGGTTCGCGCGGTGGCAAGCGCGGTGCGGGCGACCGCCGTCGTTCCGGTCGCGACGGCGAGCGCGGCGGGCGCGATGAGCGCCGTGGCGGCGAGGGCCGTGGTGAGCGCGGTGCCCGCGGTGGCGAGTCCCGTGGCGGCAAGCGCTTTGAAGAGCGCGGTAGCCGCGGCGGCGAGCGTCGCGAGGGTGCTCGCGGCAATGGCGGCCGCGGCGGCGCCGCTCGTTCTAACGAGTCGCGCGATCGTCGTGACCCGCGTGCCAGCCGCGATCGTCGCGATGACTGGCGCAACTACGACGATACCCGCGAGGAGCGTCGCGGCGGCTATCGTGGTGGGCGTGGCGGCAACCAGGCCGGTTCCCGTGGCGGCCGCGCCGGCGGTCGCGATAACCGTGGCAGCTACGGCAACAGCCGTGGCGGCAAGCGCGGCGGCAGCTCCCGTCGCCCCGGCGACGGCGGCGGCAAGCGTAAATAACACACGCATCGCCCGCTAGAGCGAGGTGAACCAAGGGCCCCGAGCAACTACGCTCGGGGCCCTTTTTGTTTGCCGTATCCGATCGCTAGTTCAAATGTGATTTCCTCGGGAATGCATCTAGAGGATGCCGTGGGCCTGTTTCCTACCATGCGGCAATGGGTCCCATGGGGTGCGCCGTGCATTTTTTGGAGTATTCTGCAGTTCGAGTTGTCTGCATATGATTTGACGTCGCCAACGGTGGCTTTCGGATATCCCTAGCGAGCGTTCTGAGTCAGATTTCGTCGTTTTCCGGAGCAGGGGCGCGTCATTCTCGCCATGTCGGAACCCAAAATGACGCAGCGCCCTAAAGGTTTGCCCGCTCGGGGTATTGCTGGCGCGGTCACGTTGCAGAATACTCCGTTTTTTGCACGGGCCAGGATGGGGTACCTCGGGAGAACACGGCGGTATCCCGTAAATATATACAATCTGTACCGTAATTTATACAAAACGAAGAGGCAGACAGCGTAGGGTGGGTGCATTGGGGTGCTTGGTGCATCAAAACGGGGACCCCACGTGCCGTATACTCTGGCTGGATGTGAAAGCGGCTTGACGCGTTGCCAGGCGTAGGGGAGGGTGCCTCGATGAGCGTATTCGAAATTGTGTTTAGTCCGACGGGTGGAACGCAGAAGGTGTCTGGCCTTGTGGCCGGGGCACTGGACAAGAATACCGTTACCGTCGATCTGACCGTTAGCGGGCTAGATTTCAGCGCTGTCTCGATGACCGAGGACGACGTGGCCGTAATCTCTGTGCCGGCGTATGCCGGTAGAATCCCGGCTGTGGTGGCTGACCGGTTGGGCATGGTGCGCGGCAACGGGGCTCGGGCTGTTTTGGTTTGCGTATACGGAAACCGCGCGTTTGAGGACACGCTCGTAGAGCTGGAGGACGTTGCGAAGCATGCGGGATTCCGGGTGATCGCGGCAGTTGCAGCCATTGCAGAACATTCCATTGCACGACAGTTTGCTGCCGGTCGTCCGGATGCGCAGGATACGGCGCAGCTCGCAGAGTTTGCGCAGCAAATTCAGCAAAAGCTGTTGGCTGAGGATACATCCGAGCCCTCTATTCCCGGCAATCGTCCTTATAAACAAGCCGGAGGTCACCGCATGGCACCCGAGGCAACAGGGGATTGTGTCTCCTGCGGTGCATGCGCCGCGGCGTGCCCCGTTTGTGCTATCGACAAGGGTGACCCCAAACGAGCAGCTGGCGAGGCGTCCTGCATGCGCTGCATTGCCGTATGTCCGCGAGGCGCTCGTAAGCTTGATCCCAACAAGCTATCCGCTGTTTCCCAGATGCTGAGCAAGGTTTGCGTCGCGCGGAAGGAATGCGAGCTCTTCATCTAGCGCAAGTGAGATTGGTGCAAACAAACCTGGCCCTTTTGCACCAAAAACGATCCGTTTTCCTCCGTTCCCAAGGGATCATGTGATCCGAAGGGGACGGAGGAAAACGGATCAAAAAGGAAAAATAGTAAGGCGCTCTTTTTCACATTGAATATTGCAATTTGGTAACGCGTTTTATCAAATATGGCATTTATCTGCGGTAATGTTCTATTTCACCGCTGAGGGTGACATTTTATACCGCCTGCCGAACCGTATGGAGACCTCACAACTTTTTAGGTCAGTGTTGTGCGTGTAGCAATTTCGCCCGGCCTCGCCTCCGGGCTGCCATGTGAGAGGGGATCTTATGGCTCGACTGCACGTAATGGAACGCAGCCACGCTCAGGCCGTCATGGACGACCTGCACGATGCGCTCGGACGTCGTCTGGCGGTGAGTTCGCTCGCCCCGTGTCCCGTTGAGTTTACGGCAGCGCTCGTCAACCTGTGCTCCACCCAGAGCTGCGGCAAGTGCACGCCCTGCCGCGTGGGCCTGAGCGCGCTGAGCGATCTGCTCGCCGATGTGCTCGAGGGCCGCGCCGACGAGTCCACGCTCAATCTGATCGAGCGCACCGCCCGCACCATCTATCTTTCGAGCGATTGCGCCATCGGTTACGAGGCCGGCGCCATGGCGCTTACGGCTATCCGCGGTTTCCGTGACGATTTTGAGCACCACATCCGCGAGCACTCCTGTGGCTTTGACCGCGAGGCCCGCGTCCCGTGCGTCTCGGGCTGTCCGGCGCATGTCGACATTCCCGGTTACATTTCGCTCGTCGAGGCCGGCCGCTATGCCGATGCCGTCAAGGTCATCCGCAAGAATAACCCGCTGCCGCTCGTTTGCGGCCTGGTGTGCGAGCATCCCTGCGAGATGCATTGCCGCCGTGGCATGGTCGACGACCCCATGAACATCCTCGCCCTCAAGCGTTTTGCCGTTGAGCACAGTGACCTCAACGACCACAAGCCGCATGTAGTGGACAACACCGGTAAGCGCGTCTCCGTGATCGGCGGCGGCCCGGCTGGCCTTTCCTGTGCCTACTACCTGGCCGTGATGGGCCACAAGGTGACCATTTTTGAGCAGCGCCACCACTTGGGCGGCATGCTGCGCTACGGCATCCCCAGCTATCGTCTGCCGCGCGAGCGCCTGCAGGCCGAGATCGACTGGATCTTGAGCGCCGGCATCGACGTTGAGCTCGATCACTCCGTGAACGGCGAGGAGCTCGCTCGCCTGCGCGACGAGTTCGATGCCGTCTACCTGGCCATCGGTGCCCATAGCGACAAGAAGCTCGGCCTTCCGGGTGAAGAGGCGCCCGGCGTGGAGTCGGCCGTCAAGATGCTGCGCGCCATCGGAGACGACGAGCTGCCCGACCTGAGCGGCCAGCGCGTGTGCGTCATCGGCGGCGGCAACGTGGCCATGGACGTGGCGCGCTCTGCCGTGCGCTGCGGTGCCGAAAAGGTGAGCATCGTCTACCGCCGTCGCATCTGCGATATGACGGCCCAGGACGCCGAGATTGCCGGCGCCCAGGCCGAGGGTTGCGAGGTTCTGGAGCTCACGGCGCCGCTCGCCATCGAGACGGGCGAAGATGGTCGCGTGAGCGGCCTGCGCGTGCAACCGCAGATTATCGGCGAGCCCCGCCGCGGTCGTCCGGCTCCGCGTGCCGCCGCTACGCCCGAGCGCGTCATCCCCTGCGAGCGCGTGTTTGTCGCCATTGGCCAGGACATCGATTCCAAGCCGTTTGAGGACATGGGCATCGCCTGCAAGTGGGGTTGCGTGGTCACCGACTCGGACGGTGCCGTGCCCAACTTCGATGGCCTCTTTAGCGGCGGCGACTGCCAGACCGGCCCCGCCACCGTCATCCGTGCCATCAACGCCGGCCGCGTGGCTTCGGCAAACATCGACCGCTATCTGGGCTTCGACCACAAGATCAAGCTCGACGTGGAGCTGCCGACCGTTCAGTTTAAGGGCAAGCACGAGTGCGGCCGCTGCGAGCTGGGTGAGCGCGAGGCCGGCGAGCGTATTCACGATTGGAATCTGGTCGAGCAGGGCCTTACCGAGGAGGAGGCGCGCCAGGAGGCAAGCCGCTGCCTGCGTTGCGACCACTTTGGCTTTGGCGCGTTCCGCGGAGGGAGGAACCTGGAATGGTAGAGCCCAACAACCCCACTGTCAGCGACAACACCGAAAGCGGAGCACTCAATATGGTCAAGCTCACTATCGATAATTGCGAGGTCATGGTACCCGAGCACACCACGATCCTGGACGCGGCCAAGTCCGCCGGCATCCAGATTCCCACCCTGTGCTACCTGCGCGATCTAAACGAGATCGGCGGTTGCCGCGTGTGCGTGGTCGAGGTTGAGGGCTGCGACCAGCTGGTTGCCGCCTGCAACAACTACGTGCTCGACGGCATGGTGGTCCACACTAACAGCCCCAAGGCCCGCGAGGCGCGTCGCACCAACGTGCAGCTGCTGCTGTCCCAGCACGACTCGCGCTGTACGAGCTGCGTGCGCAGTGGTAACTGCAACCTGCAGACCATCGCCAACGACCTGGGCATCTTCTATCTGCCGTACGAGCAGCACCTGGCGCGCGAGGGCTGGGATTTCGATTTCCCCATCATCCGCGATAACGACAAGTGCATCAAATGCATGCGCTGCATCAAGGTGTGCGAGAGCGTGCAGGGCTTAGGGATTTGGGATCTGACCAACCGCGCCACGCATACCGCCGTGGGCACCCGCGGGCGTGCGCCGATCGGCAAGACCGATTGCGTCGCGTGCGGCCAGTGCATCACGCATTGCCCGACGGGCGCCCTGCGCGAGCGTGACGATACCGAGACCGTGTTCGATGCCATCGCCGATCCCGACAAGATCGTGCTGGTGCAGATTGCGCCGGCCGTGCGTAGCGCCTGGGGCGAGGAGCTCGGCATTCCGCGCGAGGAGGCTACTGTCGAGCGCCTGGCTTGTGCGCTGCGCCGCGTGGGCTTTGAGTACGTGTTCGATACCGACTTCTCGGCCGACCTCACCATTATGGAGGAGGGCTCCGAGCTGCTCGAGCGCCTGGGTAAGGCCGCCAAGGGCGAGGGCGACAGCCGCAGCTGGCCCATGTTCACGAGCTGCTGCCCGGGCTGGGTACGCTTTGTGAAGGCGCGCTACCCGGAGTTTGTCGACAGCCTGTCCACGTCAAAGTCGCCGCAGCAGATGTTCGGCGCTATCGCCAAGACCTACTACGCCAAGGTGCTGGGCGTGGAGCCCGAGCGTCTGTTCGTGGTGTCCGTTATGCCATGCACGGCCAAGAAGGCCGAGTGTGCGCTGCCGAGCATGATGGGCGAGGGCGGCGCGCCCGACGTGGACGTTGCGCTGACGGTGCGCGAGATGGTGCGCATGATCCGCGCGAGCCACGTGAGCGTTGACACGCTGGTCGAGGAGCCGCTCGATACGCCGTTGGGCTTTGGCACGGGCGCGGGTGTGATCTTTGGCGCCACGGGCGGCGTGATGGAGGCCGCCGTGCGCTCGGCATATTACCTGGTGACGGGCAAGAACCCGGATGCCGACTTCTTCACTGACGTGCGCGGACTCGAGGGCTGGAAGGAGGCCGTGGCCGATATCGACGGTACCAAGGTGCGCGTCGCCGTGGCGCACGGGCTGGGCAACGCCGCCCGTCTGCTCGACGCGATTCGCGACGGCCGTGTGAGATATGACTTTGTTGAGGTCATGGCGTGCCCGGGCGGCTGCGTCGGTGGCGGCGGTCAGCCCATCCACGACGGCTGCGAGCTGGCGGCTGAGCGTGGCCAGGTGCTGTGGAGCCTGGATGCCGCTGCGGACATTCGCTTCTCGCACGAGAATCCCGATGTTCAGGCGTGCTATAGCGAGTTCTTGGGTGCGCCGCTCTCGCCGCTGGCCGAGGAATTGCTGCATACCGACCATCACGCATGGACGATGCCTAACGAGGGGGCGCGCTAACGATGCGCGCGTTTGATTTTGAAATGTCGCGCCGGGGGTTTGCCTCGGCGCTCGCCGCGGGTGCGCTGTCGCTTGCGCTGGCTGGCTGCGGCGGCGGAGCTGCGGGGGCCGGGTCTGCTGCGGGCTCGGCTGCCGGGTCTGCCGCTGACGGTGCCGCTGCCGAGCCGGTCGAGGTACACGTCGCCTCGCTCAAGGGCCCGACGTCGATTGGGCTGGTGCAGTTTATGGACCAGGCGGCCGAAGGTGCCACGGACAACGAGTTCGACTTTGCGATCAACACTGCCGCCGACGAGATTGTGCCCAAGGTGATTCAGGGCGATATCGACATTGCCCTGGTGCCGGCCAACGTGGCGAGCGTGCTCTACAACAAGACCGAGGGCGCGGTGCAGGTCATAGACATCAACACGCTGGGCGTGCTGAACGTTGTGACGGGCGACGCGAGTGTGGCCTCGTTTGGCGATCTGGCGGGCCATACTGTCTATATGACGGGCAAGGGCACCACGCCGGAGTACGTCATGAACTACCTGTTGGAGCGCGCGGGCCTGACCGGCCAGGTGGCGCTTGAGTTTAAGAGCGAGCCCACCGAGGTACTGTCGGCGTTGCTTGCTGATCCGTCTGCCGTGGGCGTGCTGCCCGAGCCGTTCAAGACCGCTGCCATCGCAAAGAGCGAAGGCAGGCTGTCGGCTCCGGTAAGTCTGACCGATGTGTGGGATGAGCTGGCAGGTGACACGGGTTCGCGCCTGCTGACGGGCGTGACCGTGGTGCGCCGTGCCTTTGCCGAGGAGCATCCCGAGGTCGTGGCGGAATTCCTGAGCTGCCATGTTGCGAGCGTTGAGGCCGTGAACGCGGCGCCGGCGGACTGGGCTCAGGCCGTGGTCGATGCGGGTATCGTCGATAACGCCGCGATTGCCGAAAAGGCGATTCCCGGGTGCATGCTCGTGTGCCAGACGGGGAAGGATATGAAGGCGGCGCTCGGTGGGTACCTGCAGGTGCTGGCCGATGCGGACGCGAGCGGAGTAGCCCGTGCGTGCGTTTGCTCGACAAATGGCAGAGCGTATGAAGGCGGTGGCGGCAGCAGGTGCCGTTGCCGCCTTTTGGCTTGCCGTGTGGGTCTTCGCGGCGGCGCTGGTGGCGCAGCCGTTGATTTTGCCGGGGCCGGGCGCTGTTGTGGTGGCGTTGCTACGGCTGGTGTGCGATGCCGCCACGTGGGCGATTCTGGCGGGCTCGGGTGCGCGGATTCTAGGCGGTTTGGCGCTTGCCGCGGTGTGCGGCGGTGTGCTGGCGGGGGCCTCGGTGCGGTCGCGAACGTTTGCCCGCCTGGTGGCGCCGGCGCTTTCGTTTGTTAAGGCGACACCGGTTGCCTGCGTGGTGGTCCTGCTGCTCATTTGGTTGGGGTCGGCGCGCGTGAGCATTGCGGCGGTCTTTTTGATGGCGCTGCCGGGCGTGTATTTTTCGCTGGTTGAGGGTTTGACGCAAGCGGATAAGCCACTGGAGCAGATGTTTCGTCTGCATGGCGTGCGGGGTTGGCGTCTGTTTTGCGCCCACACCTGGCGCGAGGTCCTGCCGTTTGTGCTTTCGTGTTCCCGCGCCGTGATTGGCATGAGCTGGAAGGCCGGCGTGGCGGCGGAG
The DNA here is from genome assembly GCA_018376265.1 of Collinsella sp. GTDB lineage: Bacteria > Actinomycetota > Coriobacteriia > Coriobacteriales > Coriobacteriaceae > Collinsella. The sequence continues at coordinate 70,774 of JAHABQ010000009.1, read as the reverse complement.
CTCATCGGCATGGCGACGGGCACCGTGGGCGAACGCATCTATCAGGCGAAGCTGCTCATCGAGACGGCTGACCTGCTGGCGTGGACCGTGCTGGTCGTTGCCGCCTCGTGGGCGTGCGAGCGTGTGCTGGTGTGGCTGCTGCGGGTTTCGGGGCCCGTAGCGTGGCGCGCTGCCGTGCGGGCGCATGGGTGTGGTAGTCGCGGACGTGCGGGCGGCTCTGCTGGCGGCAGGGCTGCTGCGGAGCTTGCGCTCGCCGTGGGCGACCGAGCGCCCTGGGTGCCGGCGCTCGATGGACTGGTACTTCGCGTTTCTGCTGGTGGGCGCACCTGCGTGATGGGCGCTTCGGGCGTGGGCAAGTCGACGCTGCTTGCGCTGGCGGCGGGCGAGTGCGCGCCGTGCTCCATGGTGTTTCAGGATGTGCGCCTGGTAGAGGGCGCCTCGGCTTTGGATAACGTGCTGGTGTGCGCCGACGCGCGCGTGGATGCCTCGAGTGCCGCAGCCCTGTTGCGCCTGCTGGTGCCGGGGGTCGATGTACATGCTCGTGTGGCCGAGCTCTCGGGCGGGCAGCGCCGTCGCGTCGAGATTGCCCGAGCCCTGCTGTGCCCAGGCGACGCGGTGATTCTGGACGAGCCCTTTACCGGTCTAGATACCGCTGCGCGCGACGCATGCGCCGAGGCCGTGCTCGACTTGCTCGACGGCCGTATGCTGTTGCTTGCCACGCACGATTCCGCTGACGCTCGGGCCCTCAATATCTCGGACATCATCACGCTCTAAATACTTACCCAGCAACAAAATGATCCGTTTTTCTCCGTCTCCATAGGGCCGGGTATGGTATTCTATCTGCGGGGTAATACTTAGGAATACCAAGTAATACCAACGCCGTAGAAACAAACTCCAGATGCGGGCCAATCGGGTTGCCTTCACAGCCCGTCGCCCAGCCGCGTGGCCCGCATCTATCCGCATCACCGTCGTTTCAAAAAGGAAGCGCCATGGCAGAACACATGACCCCGGTTGTCGCGAAGGTCTTGCCCGAGGAAAAGGCGGCCTTCGCGGCGGCAACCCAGCTCGTGGGCACCACGCCGTCCAACGCCATCCGCATGTTTATCGCCGCGTTCAATCGCTGCGGCACCTTCCCGTTCGACATTTCGCCCAACGGGGCCTTTGGCGCTGCGCCCGATTCTCGTCAACAATGACCGTCCCAAACTGCCGGCACTTGGGGACGTTCCTTTTCAGCCGGCAGTTAAGGAACGTCCCTAAGTGCCGGGTTTTGAGGAGGTTGGCATGCTCAATGCGATGGCGTGGGCGCTTGCCTGTTTTGGCGTTGTCGCTGCCGATATAGCCCTGAGCGTGGTTCTGTTTTCAGTTCTCGATGCCGTGTCGGTGCTGACGGGTTTCCCGATCGACAACCTCGATATTCAATGGTTCCAGGCTGCCGCTCAGACGGCGTCATTTTTGATGGCGCTGCTGTGGTGGCGTTATCTGTGGCCCCGCTCCTTCATGGCACGCCGGCAAGGCGAGCGCCCGCTCGGTGGGGGAACAAGCGCGGCATGGAAGCGCATTGCCTGCGTTGTCGTGATCGGCCTATCCATGCAGGTGGTCATTAGCTACCTATGCGACGGCGTGCTGTCGCTGCTGCCCGAGGTCGCGGCAGACTATAGCGAGCTCGTCGAGGAAACGGGCATGGGCGATACCAGCCTTCTTGCCGTCCTGACCACGGTGCTCGGCGCTCCGTTTTGCGAGGAACTGCTGGTGCGCGGCATCATCTTTGAGTTTTCGCTGCGTGCGTTTAATCCACAGTGCCGTTCGCTCTGGAAGCGCCGGCGCCGCGCGAACGCGCAAGACGGCGCCATGGTGCCCTGGGCGGCCCCAAGCACGTGGGGTATCGCCGCGGCAATCGTGCTGCAGGCGGCCATCTTTGGCTTTATGCATATGAACTGGGTGCAGGGCTGCTATGCGGGCGCTGCCGGCCTCATTTTTGCTTGGGTGTTCGTGACCACCGGAAAGCTCCGCTACACGATCCTGCTGCATTTTGCCTTTAACGCCGGGTCGTATCTCATGACGTTGCTGTGGTTTGTGAACACGCCGCTCGACGTTGTGGTCACGGTTGGCATCGCCGGCTTTGTGCTGGTAGAGGCGATGCACTCGCTGCTTCGATTGCGCATTCCCGTGTCGCGCGAAGCTGATCGGTCTGAGTAATAACGCCTTTAATTAGACCGATGCGTCCTGAACGCTCCTGGCGTTTCGCCGAATGCTTCTTTAAATTTTGAGTAAAAGAATGACATGTTGGAGATGCCGACTTTTCGGGCTACATACTGCACGCTGCGCTCGGTGTTATTGAGAAGATATGCCGCCTCTGTGAGCTGCTGGTTGAGCTTGATTTGCGAAAACGTTTTGCCGGTTTTTTGCTTGATCAAGCTGCTGAGATAGCTGGTGCTATAACCCGTATCGCTCGCAATGCTTTCGAGTGTGCAGTCGCCGTAGCTTCGCTCAATATGATTCAGAATCGACACGATGCGTTCGTCCGACATGATCGCCTGGTTATCAGTTGCGGAGCGTCGGTACAGTCCTCGAATGAGAACAAGGAATAGGCTGACGGCGAGGTGCCTCATGAGTTCATTGGAATAGGCATCTTTAAAGTGATATTCGATAAAGAGCATCTCGATGAGGCGTCGCGCATGTCGGGCGTATTCCTCTGGAAGAATGAGATATTTTCGGGCCTCGCGGTTTTTGGACACAAAATCAAATAGAAGATTCGTTAATGGTGACGCGCCGGGTAGCTGGCTCAGGAACAACGAATCGAACATTTCTTTTTTGAAGACGATCGAAATGACGATATCATGCTCGCCCTTAACGTATGGAACGCTTCTGACTACGCCGGTGTTGCAAATGAGCACGTCGCCCTTTTTAAGGAGTAGTCGCCGTTCGTTGACGATAAACGTGCAGACGCCGTCGTACACGTAGTTAAGCTCCATATCCCGATTGATATGAGGAGGAATATCGGTAAAGCGCGACTCCTTGATAAGGCCCACGGGGTTTTCGTCGAGAGTTTCTTTCCAATCAAACAGATAGACCTCTTCGCCGTTAATGGTTGTGGTTTCCACCCTGTTATATCGCGGGCTGAGCTCTCCCGGATGTGTGCGATGCCACTCTTCGGTCTCGGTATGCGTATAGAGCAGCTGTTTGAGATTCGAATCCATGGGGTGCTCCAGCGGTGAACGGTAGAATCGATACCTTGAACGGTATTATATCTAAAAAAATGTTATAAAGCCATGCTTTCTATGCGATATCTTATGCATCTTGTTCTTCCTAGTATTGGGTTATCCGCTGGAGCATCCGATCAAGGAGGGCAAATGGGTAAGTTAAAACATGGGTTTGACTCCGACTTTTTATGGGGCGGAGCCATATCGTGCTCGCAGGCCGATGGCGCCTGGAATGAGGGCGGAAAGGGAAAGTCGACGCAGGATTGTCGATGGCTGGATGGTACCTGGACTCATGACCAGATTGAGGACAAGCATCAAAACAACCCATTCTGCCATGACGAGCTAATGAACGCTCTCGCAGATGATGGCGTTGAGTTCTACCCGTTTAGGCGTGGCAACGACTTCTATCATCACTATCGTGAGGACATCGCGCTTTTTGCGGAGATGGGCCTCAAGCTGTTCCGCACCTCTATTTGCTGGAGCCGAATCTATCCTAACGGAGATGACCTTGAGCCTAACCGCGAAGGCATCGAGTGGTATCGAAGCATGCTGGGTGAGTGCAAAAAGCACGGCATTAAGACCTTCGTCACCATGCTCCACTATGACATCCCGGTAAATCTTGTCACCACATATGGGGGATGGAAGAATCGCAAGACGATTGACTTCTTCGCCCGCTATGTCGAGACAATCGTTACGGAATTGGGCGATCTGGTCGATTTCTGGCTGCCTTTTAACGAGTTCAATGCAGCGCGTTTTTCGCCTTGGGACGGGGTCTGTCTGGTCAAAGACGAAGAGGGGGAGAACTTCGATCGAAGATTGTCCATCGTCTTTCGCCCGATACTCCCGTTGGCGGCATGATCGCTCGATTCTGTACGTATCCCGCCACCTGCCGTCCCGAAGATAACATGCAGGCTATTCACGACGACCAGTATTCCAACTGGTTCTATACGGACGTGATGGCTCGCGGAAAATACCCCGCTTATATGAATCGCTATTTCGATGCGTGCGATATCGAGATTCAAATGGAACCGGGCGATGAAGAGCTCATCGCTCGCAACACGGTCGACTTCCTGGCCTTCTCGTACTACTTTTCCCAGGTATCCACCTGCGATCAGGGATGGGAGAAGACTGCGGGCAATCTGGTCATGGCAAACAAGAACCCTTATCTCGAGACGAGTGAGTGGGGCTGGCAGCTCGATCCCATTGGCCTGAGGGTTACCCTTAACCAGATGTATGACCGCTATGGGCTGCCTCTGTATATCGCCGAGAACGGCCTCGGTACATCTGACGTGGTCGAGGAGGATGGCAGCATCCACGACGAGTATCGAATCGATTATTTGCGCCAGCACATAAAGTGCCTTAAAGAGGCGGTGATCGATGGCGTTGACGTGCGCGGATATATGATCTGGGGATTCATTGACCTTGTTGCCTGCGGTCCTCTTACGATGGACAAGCGCTACGGGCTTATCTATGTCGATCTGGATAATTGCGGCCACGGCACTGCGAAGCGCTTGCGTAAAGACTCTTTCTATTGGTACCAGAAATGCATCGCCACCAATGGCGAAGACCTTGGGTAGGAGTGATTGTTATGGCAGACAAGAAGGAACTGGCCGCTCGTGTCCTCGAGCTCGTGGGCGGCGCCGATAACGTTGTTATGGCAACGCACTGCATTACAAGGCTGAGGTTCAACCTGAAGGACGATAGCAAGGCAGACCTGGAGGCCCTTAAGACGCTTGACGGCGCCTTGGGCGCGCAGGTTAAAGACGGGCAGTGGCAGGTTATCATCGGCGCCAGCGTGGGGTCGGTATATGACGAATTGGAGCCCATGCTTGGCGACAGGATGGGTGGCGAGGTCTCCGCCGACGCCGAGCAGCCTGAGCTCCAAAAAGGTTCGGCTCGCGTATTCGATATCATCACCGGCATCTTCTCCGCTATCATTCCCGCACTGGTGGCGGGAGGCATCGTAAAGGGCATCCTGGCTGCTATCGCGGCTTTTGGAATCGACACGGGTGCCGGCGACTTTGCGATATTCAATATGATTTCGGATATCCCGTTCTACTTCTTGCCGTTTTTGCTGGCAATGTCTACAGCTGATAAGTTCCGAGTCAACCGTTCGCTTGCGCTTTGTGTTGCCGGATCGCTGATGTACCCGACTATTGTCAACGCTGTCGGTACGGGCGAGACGCCTCTTGCGTTGTTCGGTTTTACGGTGCCGATTTTTAGCTACGCCGATTCCGTGTTCCCGGTCATCTTTGGCGTCATTGGCTTGTCTTTTGTATATCGCGCAATCGACAAAGTCGTGCCGGATCTCTTTAAGCTCGTTGTCGTTCCGGCGCTCTCCCTTGCTATCGTGATTCCGGTCAACCTGTTTGTGCTCGCCCCGATTGGTGCCTGGTGCGGTCTTGGTCTTGCCAACGGTATCGTTTGGCTATTCTCGACGTTAGGTCCCGTTGCCGGTTTTCTGCTGGGCTTCTTTATGCCGCTTATCGTGCTCTTTGGCATGCACCAGTCGACGAGCCCCATCCAGATTTCCAATATCGCAACGCTGGGGTATGACTATCTGCTCCCGATCTCTTTCTGCCATAACCTCGCCGAAAGCGGTGCGTCTTTTGGTGCAGCTCTGCGCATGACCGACGAAAAGCTCAAGTCCGCTGCAATGACGTGCGCCTTCTCAGCATTTATGGGAATTTCCGAGCCCGCCTTGTTTACCGTTCAGGTTCCTAACAGGACTCCGCTTATCGCTGCGATGATTGCGGATGGCATTGGCGGCGCGCTCACCGTTGTTCTGGGCGCTAAGTGCTTCGGCTTTGTTATGCCTGGCATTACCTCGTTGCCCGTTTATGCCGATCCAAGCGGTAATCCCATGAACCTGATCATGATTGTCGTCTGCATCGCTTTGACTTGGGTTATCTCTGCGGCGCTCTCGTTTGCGCTCTATGGTCGTTTCGACAAAAAGTAACAACGTCTTGAGATAGACAATATTAATCGGCCGCTCGCCGGGGAATCGTTCTGCGACGCCCCGGCGAGCGGCATTTTATTGGTGGGGCGTGTCGTGTCGCCAACGGCGGCATGCCGCCTCGCCGCCCTAGTTGCGACGCCCGCCTCCGTTGGCACCCTGACGCCCCTGAGCTGCACGGTTGCGCCCGGCAGTGTTTTGCGCGCGCGACATGCCGCTGTGCCCCTTGCTGCCTTTAGGCCCCTTGCCGGCGGCGCCACCATGTGGCTTGCCGCCCTTCTTGCCGGTGCCATGCCCACCGCCAGCAGATGTCTCGCCCGGGCGTGGCGGCACGGGGCGAATCAGGCAATGCTTGGTGTAGCCGATCAGGTCGCGACGGCCAGCCTTTTCCAGCGCCTCGCGTACCAGCTTGTAGTTCTCGGGCTTGCGATACTGGATGAGCGCGCGTTGCATGGCCTTCTCGTGCGGGTCGCGCGCCACATAGATCGGTTTCATGGTGCGCGGGTCCACGCCGGTGTAGTACATGCACGTCGACATGGTGGACGGGGTGGGGTAGAAGTCCTGCACCTGTTCGGGCATGTAGCCCATGTCGCGCACGGCTTCGGCAAGGTCCACGGCTTCCTTCATGGTCGAGCCGGGGTGGCTCGAGATTAGATACGGCACCACGTACTGCTTGAGTCCGTATTCGCGGTTCAAGCGTTCAAATTTGCGGCAGAACGCGTCGTAGACGGCTCGGCTCGGCTTGCCCATCACTGACAGCACCGCATCGCTCACGTGCTCGGGCGCTACGCGCAGCTGGCCTGAGACATGATGCTCCAGCAGCTCGCGCAAAAACTCGTCCGAGGCATCGGCCATGGTGTAGTCAAAACGGATGCCGCTGCGCACGAAGACCTTTTTGACGCCCGGCAGCTGGCGCAGGTCGCGCAGCAGCTGCGTGTAGCCGCTCTCGTCGACCACCATGTTCTTGCATACGCTCGGCCACAGGCAGCGCTTGTTCTTGCACACGCCGTGCTTGAGCTGCTTGTCGCAGGCAGGACGGCTAAAGTTGGCCGTCGGTCCTCCCACGTCGTTGATGTAGCCCTTAAACTCGGGATCGCGCGTGAGCAGCTCGGCCTCGCGCATAATCGAGTCGTGGCTGCGCATCTGCAGCACGCGGCCCTGGTGGAAGGTGAGCGCGCAAAACGAGCACTCGCCAAAACAGCCGCGGTTGGAGCTAATGGAAAACTTGATCTCGGCAAAGGCCGGCACGCCGCCCGCTGCGTCGTAGTCGGGATGCCAATCGCGTGCGTAGGGGAGTTCGGCCACCTCGTCCATCTCGTCGGTGGTGAGTGTTGCCGACGGCGGGTTCTGCACCACATAGACGCTGTTGGGGTAGGGCTCTACCAGACGATGTCCGGTGATGGGGTCCATGTTCTGCTGCTGCACGTTAAAGCTGCGCGCGTAGTTGAGCTTGTCGGCGGCAAGGTCGTCCCAGCTGGGCAGCAGGTCGTAGTCGTAGACCTCGTCGAGCGAACTCGTGCGGTAAACGGTGCCGTTGATATAGGTGATCTGATCGACGGGCAGCCCCGCGTCGAGCGCGTCGGCGATCTCGACAATCGCGTGCTCGCCCATGCCGTAGATGAGGATGTCGGCGCCCGAGTCGAGCAGCACCGAGCGCTTGAGCTTATCCTGCCAGTAGTCGTAGTGGGCCAGGCGGCGCAGGCTTGCCTCGATGCCGCCGATGATGATGGGGGCGTCCTTGAACGTCTGGCGGATGAGATTGCCGTAGACCGTGACGGCACGGTTGGGGCGGTGACCTTCCTCGCCGCCGGGGGTATAGGCGTCGGTGTGGCGGCGGTGCTTGGTCACCGAATAGTGGTTGACCATGGAGTCCATGTTGCCGGCACTGACGAGAAACCCCAGGCGCGGCTCGCCGAGCACGGTGATGCTGGCGGGGTCGGTCCAGTTGGGTTGGCAGATGATGCCCACCTTGTAGCCGTGCGCGTCGAGTACGCGGCTGATGATGGCCATGCCAAAGCTGGGATGGTCCACATAGGCGTCGCCGCAGATGTAGACAAAGTCGCACTGGTCCCAGCCGCGTGCATCCATGTCGGCTCGACTGACGGGGAGGAACTTATCGCGGCCCGGGCGCCAGGGGCGGGCGGGCATCGCTTGGGAATGCTTGGCGCGGGCGACCGTGGCCTGCGCCTTGCCGCCGCGCTTTTGCTGCTGGCCCTGTTTGCCCTGCTGACTGCGCTGGTTGTTCTGAGCGTGCTGAGGCTTTTTTGCCACGATCCCTCCCGGTGTCTGTATGCTGCACGTAATTGTAACCAGTCTTTTTGGGACGGAGCTAAAAAGACTGGGGGAGTACATGAGCTGGGGATCGGCGCGTCGATGCGGGGATCGTTTGTTTCCAGACTGTGTATCTGCGCGTTGGAGAACCCGTCTCGCGCGCACGCCATGTTGTCAATGGGTTACAGTATGAACGGCGGCTATGTTTCCGCCAACGCACGAGAGAGTCGTCAACAAGGAGGATGCACGACGATGCAGCGTGCCAAACAGATATCGGAGTCTATTGAGCTGGGCATCATCTTGGCGCTCGCCGGTGGCTTTATGGACGTCTATTCGTACATTGGGCGCGATCATGTTTTCGCCAACGCGCAGACAGGCAACATCCTGCTCGTGGGCGTGAGCATCTCGGAGGGCAACTGGGCACTTGCGGGACGCTACTTCTTCCCCGTGGTGTCGTTTGCCGTGGGCATTATGCTTGCCGACCTGGTGCATGAGCGGTTTGGCAGCGTGATTCACTGGCGCCAGGTAACGGTGTTCTTTGAAGCCGTCATCTTGCTGGGCGTGAGCTTTATCCCGGGCGGCAATTTCAACCTGCTCGCCAACTGCCTCACCTCGTTTGCCTGCGGCATGCAGGTCGAGAGCTTCCGCAAGATCCACGGTCACGGCATCGCTACGACCATGTGCATCGGCAACTTGCGCAACGCGCTGCAAAACGTGGACGATTACATCATCACCCACAGGCGCGGCTTTTTGGAAAACGGCCTGCTGTACTTTGGCGTGATCTTTACCTTTGTGTTTGGCGCCGTGTTGGGCAACTGGTGTATTGAGCGCATGGGCCTGCACGCCATCGTCGTGGCGAGCTTGCTGCTGTTTGTCGCGTTTGCCATCATGTTCATCGACCGCGAGCGCGACTTGCGCTTACGCTGGAAGGTTGCGGCCGAGGCTTGGAAAGAGGGCTGCCGAAAGTAACCGAATGCGGCAAAGGGGTTGTCCCTTTGCCGCAATATTTTTCATCATCTGTTGAAACGCTTTAACAATTTTGACGTTCTCACGCGTTTTTTTGTTTCAAAAGCGTTAGGATGGGACTCATAGCGTGGGGCGTAATGGGTGCCCCGCACACGATGGGAGGCTATCAATGGCTAATCGTTTCGTTCTCAATACCATCTCTTATCATGGTTCCGGCGCCATCAAGGAGATCCCCGGCGAGCTCCAGCGTCGCGGCTACAAGAAGATCTTCGTCTGCTCCGACCCCGATCTGGTCAAGTTTGGCGTTACCGCTAAGGTGACCGACGAGCTCGACGCTGCCGGCATCGCTTGGAGCCTCTACTCCGAGATCAAGCCCAACCCCACTATCCAGAACGTCAAGGACGGCGTCGAGGCCTTCAAGGCCGCCGAGGCTGACGCTATCGTGACCATCGGTGGTGGCTCCTCCATGGACACTGCTAAGGCCATCGGCATCATCATCAACAACCCCGAGTTCGCCGATGTCCGCAGCCTCGAGGGCGTTGCTCCCACTAAGAACCACGCCGTGTTCACCATCGCTGTGCCGACGACCGCCGGTACCGCCGCCGAGGTGACCATCAACTACGTCATCACCGACCCCGAGAAGGTCCGCAAGTTCGTGTGCGTCGACACCAACGACGCCCCCGAGGTCGCCGTCGTCGATCCCGACATGATGGCCTCCATGCCCGCCGGCCTGACCGCTTCCACTGGCATGGACGCTCTGACCCACGCCATCGAGGGCTACACCACCAAGGGCGCTTGGGAGCTCTCCGACATGTTCCACTTTGAGGCTATTAAGCTGATCAGCGAGAACCTGCGTGACTCCGTCGCCGAGGCCAAGTCCGGTCAGCCCGGCTCCGGTCGCGAGGGCATGGCCCTTGGTCAGTATGTCGCCGGCATGGGCTTCTCCAACGTTGGCCTGGGCATCGACCACGCCATGGCTCACACCCTGTCAGCTCACTACGACACCCCGCACGGCGTCGCTTGCGCCATGCTGCTGCCGATCGCCATGGAGTTCAACAAGCCGGTTTGCGCTGAGCGCCTGGCCAAGGTTGCCGTTGCCATGGGTGTTGACACCACGGGCATGAGCACCGACGAGGCTGCCGACGCCGCTATCGCCGCCGTCAAGCAGCTTTCCGCCGACGTGAATATCCCGCACGTCTGCGAGGCCATGAAGGCTGACGAGATCGAGGTCCTGGCCAAGGACGCCATGGCCGACGCTTGCTTCCCGGGTAACCCGCGCGAGGCGACGCTCGACGACGTCATTGAGCTCTTCAAGAAGATCTGCCCGGCTGCCTAGCCCAGTTTGGTGGTCCTTCGCCCGTAGGTGTATGGTCTTTTGACGTGCCGCTGGCCCCGCCGTGCTACGCACGGCGGGGCTTTTTGTGCTGCGTCGATGCCCTGAGACGGACAAAACCAAGGCGTACTGCCCGCTGCGGATAGGTGGTGCACTTCCCTGCGTGCATTTTTGGGAGTATTCAACAAGCTCTTAAAAATGCATAACGTTGTGAATGGGCGGTAGTGATCCGCAGGCGCCCATCGACAGCCATTGTGGGCGGGCTATCGATGAGTGGAGGGGGTTGTTACTGAGTTTCTGCTTTGCGACGACCTGCAACACTGCTGTAACCGCGTCGTTTTGTCGTTCGTGATGGGGCCGTTGGGGCCCACGGTGCTGAATACTCCGTTTTTTGCACGGTCCAAGGTGGGGCACCCTGAGACGAAGCAAAAAGATGCCTCATTTCTATGCAAATACCAATAGGATTTATGCAAGATTGAGATTGTAAACCGTGCACGTGCACAAAACCGGTGCGGGGACGTCTGGAGGCGGCTCGGCTCCTGGGGCATTGCACGTGCAGAACGGTTAAAATCGGGACTCGGTCTTAGTTTTACTTGGAAGGATGCATATGACTTCTAATATTGATGCTTCTCTAGAGGAGACGCTCTCCTATATCGCAGGACAGCTTAAGACGCTGACTTCTATTGCTTCGCCTACCGGCTATACCCGTGCGGCGACTGATTATCTGATGGAGACCCTGCGCGATATGGGGTTTGGGCCTGAGCGTTCTAATAAGGGTAACGTGCTCGTTGAGCTTGGCGGCGAGGGCGAGCCGCTCGTACTGGCGAGCCATGTCGATACCCTAGGCGCCATGGTGCGTTCCATTAAGGACAATGGCCGCCTGCGCCCCACGACGCTCGGTGGGCATCAGTGGTCTACGGCCGATGGCGAGAACTGCACCGTCTACACGCGCGACGGCAATGTCTACACGGGCGTGGTTCTTAACACCGAGCCTTCGGCGCACGTGGCCGACGAGCCGGTCAAGACCATCGAGAAGAACATGGAGATCTTGCTCGACGAGAACGTCGACAGCAAGGACGATGTGCTCGAGCTGGGTATTCAGACCGGCGACATCATCGCTATGGATCCTCGCACGACGGTGACGGAGAGCGGCTACATTAAGAGCCGCTTCCTGGATGACAAGCTATCGGCCGCCATTTTGTTGGGCTTGGCGCGTGCCGTCGCCGCTGGCGAGGTGACGCTTTCGCGTAAGGTTTCGCTGCTCTTTACCGTGTACGAGGAGGTGGGCCACGGCGGCGCCTTTGTGCCGGCCGACACGCGTGAGATGATCAGCGTGGACATGGGCTGCGTGGGCGACGATTTGGGCTGTACCGAGCGCATGGTGTCGATCTGCGCCAAGGATTCGGGCGGTCCGTACAACTACGACCTGGTGACGACGCTATCCAACATCGCGCGCGAGCTGGAGCTCGACTACGCTATCGACGTGTACCCGCACTACGGCTCCGATGTTGAGGCCACGCTTTCTGCCGGCTATGACATTCGCCACGGCCTGATCGGCCCCGGCGTGTACGCGAGCCATAACTACGAGCGCAGCCACATCGACGGCGTGCGCAATACCTACGAGCTGGTTCGCGCCTACGTCCAGCGCTAACGATGCAGCGGCCTCGGCTGATACAGTAGTACCGACTGAGGCCGTCCTCTCTAAGTTGCGGTGAAATAGGGACTGTTTGGCGGTTTTAAACGTTTAAACAGTCCCTATTTCACCGCAACTTATGAAGGGGATGGGACTACTTGATGGCGGCGGTTACGGTGCCGCCGCCGAGGACGACGTCGCCGCGGTAGACTACAACGGCTTGGCCGGGGGCGATGGCTCGCTGCGGCTCGTCAAAGGTCAGCAACATTTGCCCGTCTTCGCCGCGCGTAAGGGTCGCTGCCTGGTCTTTCTGACGGTAGCGGTACTTGGCGCCCACGCGAATGCTGCCGGACGTGAGCTCGGCCTCCATGTGGTCGGCAGGGGCGCTCCAAATCCAGTCGTTGGCCGTGAGTGCCCTGGCCGTCAGGTCCTCTGCCTCGCCCAGATGCACGGTGTTGTTGACGGCGTCGACGCCCGTTACGTACACGGGATGCGCCATCGCGACGCCCAAGCCCTTACGCTGGCCGATGGTATAGCGCAGCGCGCCATTGTGGCGCCCGACCACGCTGCCGTCGCGCCACACAATGTCGCCCGGTGCAGCGGGATGTCCGCAGCGGCGCTCGATATAGCCCGCGTAGTCACCGTCTGGAATAAAGCAGATGTCCTCGCTTTCTGCCTTCTTGGCGTTAACAAAGCCCTGCTCGGTGGCTATGCGGCGCACGTCGTGCTCTTTGTCTAGGCCTGCCAGCGGAAAGATCGTGTGCGCCAGGCGCTCCTGCGTGAGCGAATACAAAAAGTAACTCTGGTCCTTTTTGGGGTCCTCGCCGCGATGCAGCTGCCAGGTGCCGTCGGGCGCCTGGCTCGTTTTGGCGTAATGGCCCGTGGCGATGTAGTCGCAGCCCATGTCCAGCGCCGCATCGAGCAGCGCGCCAAACTTAATGTGGCGGTTGCAGATAATGCACGGATTGGGCGTCAACCCCTCCTGGTAGGCGCTCACAAAGCGCTCGATTACGTTACGGTCGAAGGTTTGCTGCAAGTCGAGCACGTGATGGGGTATTCCCAGGCGCCCGGCGACGGCCTTCGCGTCAGCGATGTCGCGATCGACTTTGCTCATACCTGTTGCGGGGTCGGGCGCGGGGCAGGTGAGGCGCATGGTGGCACCGACACATTCGTAACCCTGACTTTTGAGCAGATACGCGGTCACGCTGGAATCGACGCCGCCGCTCATGGCGACGAGCACGCGCTTGTTGTGCATGGGGAGGTTCTCCTTGGTGGCATGTGGCCAAAAAAGAAAAGCGGCGCGGGAGGCTGGTTCCGCGCCGCAGACATTGTAGCAAGTTCGGGCGTCCTGTGGGACACCCTGTTGGGATGAGCTCGGGCTGCCAGAAGAGAGGGAAGACCGGCGTGCCTTGGACTCGTTCTAAGAACGAGAGCTCTAGTCCTGGAAGAGTGCCGTGGACAGGTAGCGCTCGCCGGTGTCAGCGAGCAGCGCCACGATGGTCTTGCCCTCGTTCTCGGGGCGCTTGGCCAGCTGCAGTGCGGCCCACACGGCGGCGCCGGACGAAATGCCCACGAGCACGCCCTCCTTGTGGCCCACGGCGCGGCCGGTGGCAAAGGCGTCGTCGTTCTCGACGGGGATGATCTCGTCGTAGACCTGGGTGTCGAGGACGTCGGGCACAAAGCCGGCACCGATACCCTGGATCTTGTGCGGGCCGGCCTGGCCCTTGGAGAGCACCGGAGAGGTGGCGGGCTCGACGGCGACGACCTGAATCTCGGGGTTTTGCTCCTTGAGGAACTCGCCCACGCCGGTCACGGTGCCGCCGGTGCCAACGCCGGCGACGAAGATGTCGACCTTGCCGTCGGTGTCATCCCAGATCTCGGGGCCGGTCGTGGCCTTGTGGATGGCGGGGTTGGCGGGGTTCACAAACTGGCCGGCGATGATGCTGTTGGGAGTCTCCTTCTGCAGCTCCTCCGCCTTGGCGATAGCGCCCTTCATGCCCTTGGAGCCGTCGGTGAGCACGAGCTGCGCACCGTATGCCTGCATCAGCTTGCGGCGCTCGACGGACATGGTCTCGGGCATGGTGATGATCACCTTGTAGCCGCGGGCCGCCGCCACCGAGGCGATGCCGACGCCGGTGTTGCCGCTCGTGGGCTCGATGATGGTGTAGTCGCCGCCACGCACGAGCTTGCCGGCCTTCTCGGCCTCGTCAATCATGTTCTTGGCGACGCGGTCTTTAACGGACCCGGCGGGGTTGAAGTATTCCAGTTTGACGAGCACGCGGGCCTTGAGGTCCTCGTCGGCCTCAAAGTGGGTGAGCTCCAGAAGCGGGGTGTGGCCGATAAGCTGATCGATGGACGTGTAAACATTGCTCATGGTGAACCTCCAAAGTGTTCAAATGACTGGATACCGTGTGGCTTTACGGTGTGTGTAGCAGCGAAACCCACAAACCTTATAGGTTGTTCGTTTTGCTGTTGGGAAGCATACTAGACACTAAAGCCTAGTAATGCAATAGGAAATAGGAGTTTATTGCAAGTTGATTAACCATCTTGACCGGAACGGGTATTTTCAAAGCCAATTTTTCGGCTAGAATTTCAACGAACTAAAAGACCGAAAGGCAGCACTATATATGTTGGTTTCTACTAAGGGCAGATATGCCCTGCGCGTTATGGTCGATCTGGCCGAGCACCAAGCGGCCGGTCGCATCCCGCTTAAAGAGATTGCGGCACGTCAGGGTATTTCGGAGAAGTACCTCGAGAATATTCTGGCGACGCTCGTGCGCGCCAATATGCTCTCGGGCATGCGCGGCAAGGGCGGCGGCTATGTGCTCACACGCCCGCCCGAGCAGTACACGGTGGGCGAGATCTTGCGCCTGACCGAGGGCAGCCTGGCGCCGGTCGCCTGTCTGGATGGCGACTGCAAGGGTTGCTCGCGATCTGATGAGTGCCCCACGCTCGACGTGTGGAAGAATCTGGACAAGCTCATCAACGACTACCTCGACGGCGTGACGCTCGATGCGCTCGTCGCCCCCAACGAGGGCTACGACTACGTCATCTAACCCACGCCTGCCATGTGGGGACAGGGTGGAAATGGCAGATTCTCTCGCCCTTTGAGACTTGGCAAATAAGAAGGCCGCCCATTTCTTTGCGATGGGCGGCCTTCGTTTTGGGCTGTTGAGACGGGCGCGGCCGGAATGGCCGTTTTAGCCCTCGGCGATGCTGTCGAGGATGCTGCGCATGATGGATACCAGGATGCTGCCCATAAAGGCCGATCCAAAGCTGGCGATGGAGATGCCCGCGCCCAGCAGATTGACCGACAGGTAGCTGGCCAGCTCGAGCATAAAGCTGTTGACTACGAGCTGAAAAATACCCAGCGTAATGATCGTGAGTGGCAGCGAGATGACCGTCAGGAACGGCTTGACGAGCGAATCGACGATGTTCAGGAACAGTCCCACGAAGGCGAAACAGACCCAGGCCTCGGCAAAACCGAAGGGCTGAATGCCGGGGACGAGAAACGTTGCGATCGCGATGGCGATTGAAGTAAAGAGCCAGTTAAGCATAAAGCGCATGGTGTGAATCCTTTCTTGCGCATGGCGTTGTGAGGGAGCGTGGGGGGCGCATGCCTTTGCAACTTGGATGGGTGCGGGGCACGGCCCTGTTTGGGCGCCCATTGTCTCAGATATTCGTGGAGCTTGCGTGCGCATTCGGTTTCAAAACGGCGTTCGTCCTAGAAAACGTGCCGCTGGCAGAGAGTCTTGTCGCTTTAGTTTGGTGGTGTGCTAAACTGCTACGGGCAAAAGCCACAGGCGTTGCCCTATTGCATAGAACGGGCGAACGATGCCCGACGTCAGTATCAACTTCGATGCCTTTTGGCGGGTTTGGCGGTGATCGATGAATATCGAGAACATGTTTGACAAGCCTGATGTCAAGCAGCTGGTCCACGCATTTAGCCTTTTGGACGACGAGAAAGATATCCAAGCGTTTTTGACCGATATCTGCACGCCGCGCGAGATTTGCGATCTATCGCAGCGTCTGCAGGTCGCGCGTTACCTGGACGAGGGCGAGCCCTATGTCGAGGTTCAGGCGCGTACCGGCGCTTCGTCCACCACGGTGAGCCGTGTATCCAAGGCGCTCAACGGCGAGTACGGTGGCTACCGCAAAATTCTCATTAAGCTGGAGGATGGCGAGTAGGCCAACGGCAACAAACGAATCTGCTGCAGCCGCCCCTTCGGGGGCGGTTTTTGTGTGTCGAAAATTGATCCCTTGGGGACGGAGGAAAACGGATCACCGGGTTAGGCTGACCCCCTCGATGATCCGTTTTCCTCTGTCCCCAAGGGATCAAATCTGTTGGCGTGGGGCAAATCTGTCCGCTTGGGCGGGTAGGATGGATACATTGATTATTGCGAACAGTTTGAGCGGAGGACCATGCCTGTTCGAATCTATACCACCAATGTCGGCACGGATTTGAGCGATGCCGAGTCGGCGCTGCTTGCCGACCTTATTGCCCGCCACGGGCGTGCCGTGCTGCTGGCGCCAACGTTTGCCGAGCTCGACCTGTGCCGTCATGATGCGGCGGAAGCCGGGATTTCGCTGGGTATTGACTACAAGACGCCTACATCGTGGCTTCGCTCGCTTTGGGAGCTTTTGGGCGACGGGCGTGGTTTCGTCGACAACCTGCAGCGCCAGATGCTGTTTTCGGACATGGTAGCGCGTCTCGTCGACGCCGACCTGCAGCCGCTTTCGCGCAGTCAGGGTACGGTGCGCATGCTCGCGCGCATGGCCCGCGATGTGCTGCCGAGCGTAGCGGGAACGGGTGCCGAGCGCCGCTGCGGCGACGTTTGCCGGCCCGATCCCAAGAGCGACGCCGAGGCTCGCGTGTTCGAGCTGTTGAGTGCCTATGCGAGCGGCTTGGACCGTCGAGACATGGTCGAGCCCTGCGAGGCGGCTGACATTATGGCCGGTGCCCTGGCCGATAGCCTGCCGGCGTGCACCCGCGCCGTATGCGTGCGCGGTATCACGTCGTTTACGCACGGTCTGCTCGAGCTGCTGTCTGCCGTGGCGAACAATGGGGGAGAGGTTGTCGTGCTGCTTGCCCGCGAGCAGTCGGCGATGCGCGAGGAGCTTGCCACGGCATTTGATGCCCGCGGTGTGCTGTTTGAGATCGCGCCGCTGGGGGAGAATGCCGTCGCGTCTGATGCCGCTTGCGGGACCGCTGCTCAGCCTGCCTTTATTGAGGTCGCTGGCCCCCATGCCCGTGCTCATGTCTATGCGGACGCCATCGATAAGTTGGTGAAAGTGCACAAGGAGTCCAAGGCCAATAAAGCTACTGCAACGCCCGCCGACCCTGTGCGCGTGCTCGTGGTGTCTGCCCGGGCGCCCCAGCTGTTCGGTGAGCTCGCCTCTCGTCTGGCGGCCCGTCATATCGCTGCCGAGATAGTTGAGTTCACGGCGTTTTCACAATCCATTGCGGGCAGGCAGTTTGCGGCGCTCGCCGGCCTGATCGAGCGCATGAAGGCCGCCGACGAGGGCATGGCGTCAAAGACCGAGTGGTGGCCCGCGCCGGAGCTTACCGACTGGATCTACAGTCCGCTTTCGGGCGCTGATGCCGTCAATGCCCGTACCTTCGATAAGAATATGCGTCTCTCGCGCAGCAAAACTACCGCGGGTGTTAAGAGGCTGCTTCAGAGCGTCCAAGGCCAGGTGAGGGGCGCGCGCAAGGCGGCGAGCGACGAGAACTGGTTTAAGAACGTGCCGTGTGTGGTTTCGGACGTGTTCCAGGCGCTGTGGCGCGACAAACCCGTGACGGCGCTCAAGGCCATGCTTGCCGTTGCCGAGGCGTTGCCCGATCGCTCGCTGGGCAGCTTGGATGGCCAAGCCCGTCGCCAGGCGGAGGTGGCTCTGCTGCGCCACGTCATCGACATCCTTATGAACGATGCCCGCGCGCTCGACGTGTCGCAGGCCGCGACCGTGCCCGTGCTCGATGGTATTCGCACCAAGGTGGACAAGCGTAGCACCGCCTACGATTACGAGACCTACGAGGTTGACCGTGCGCCGCGTGCTCAGGTTCGTTTTGCTTCGCTTGCCGATGCGGCGGCTCTGCGCCCCGGCGGCTACGATGCCGTGCTGTTTGCCGATGTCGATCTGGACAGCTATCCGCTCTCACACGAGGAGGGGCCGCTGGCCACGCTGACGGCGAGCCTTGGTCGCGAGGGCGTGACGCTTGAGCCTGCGGCCTTGCTGCGCGTGCGCTTTGGCCGTGCGATGCAAGCGTCGCGTGGTCCGGTTGCGCTTGCCCGCGTGACGCACGATTGCCAGGCGCGCGAGTGCTATCCAGCCGCCGTGTGGACCGAGCTGCGGGCGCACGCCGAGGCCGCTGACGCCGACAAGGCCGCTGACGATGCTAAGGCCGCTGACGATGCTAAGGCCGCTGGTGACGCTAAGGCCGCTGACGCCGACAAGGTGAAGTGCGTGGGTGAGGGCGATATCGTAAGGGACTTCGATCCCGCGGCAGGCGAAGGTCTCAAGCGCGAGCGCGTGACCTGTGAAGCCCCTCAGCATCTGAGTGCCGAGGCCGTGCCGTATTTGGTTCTGCGCCGTCGCGATGGCGAGGGCGAGGGCGCGCCGCTCGTGCCGCGCCTGACGTCCGCCTCGCAGATTGAGGCGTACTCGACGTGCCCGCTGTGCTGGTTCGTGTCGTATCGCGTGAAGCCCCAGTCCATCGACGCGGGCTTTGGCAACATGGAGAAGGGCAACTTTGTCCATGACGTGCTGGAGCATTTGCATGCGCGTCTTCCGCAGGAGGGCATGGAGCGTGTGACGCCCGAGAACCTGCCGCGTGCACAGAAGCTGCTACACGAGGTCTTTGACGAGACCTTGGCCGAGCACGCCGGCAAGCGCGGTACCGAGGGCCCGCTGGTGCCGCTCTCCCCGGTGGAGGAGCGCCAGGTGGCCGAGATCTTGCCGCAGCTGGAAGGCGTGCTCGCTTACGAGTCCGAGGCGCTCGCGCCCTTCGCGCCGCGCTATCTGGAGTTTGCGTTCAACGAGCTCCAGGTCGAGTATGCCGGTTGGCCGCTCGGCGGGCGCATCGACCGCGTGGATGTGGACGCCGAGAACCGCGCCGTGGTAATCGACTACAAGCATCGTTCGGGTGTCGAGGAATTTAAGCTCGCCGATCCCACGGTGCGCGACGAGGGGTCGGGCGAGGCCCCCATCGACGACCCGCGCTGGTTGCCGCCCCATACCCAGACACTCATCTACGCGCAGGCCATGCGTCGGGCGCTGGGCCTAGATACCCGCGCTGCGCTCTATTTTTCGACCAAGGGCGGCAAGCCCGCGCTGCGTGGTGCCGCAAGTGCCGAGTTGCTTGAGGAAGAGTGCGGCGACGGTCGCATCCCGGGCCTCAAGAAGGGCTTTCCGGGCGAGGGCGGCAACATGGACTTCGATGCGCTGCTCGACCGCGTGGAGACCGGCATTGCCGAGCGCCTGCGCGAGCTCGAGACGGGCGACGTCGCCGCTGTCGATCCGACGTCGGCGCAGGCTGCGCATGCGCGCTGCTCGTATAACCACGAAGGAACGTTTGTAAGGAGGGACGTGTAGACCATGGATCTTTCGACTTTGATGCCGCAACAGCTGCAAGTCGTCAAAACGCTCGACCGCCCGCTGTTTGTCTCGGCGGGTGCCGGCTCGGGCAAGACCTTTACCCTCACGCGCCGCATCGTCTATGCGCTCTCGCCCGAATCCGGTCCGTTCGTTGAGCATCTGGACCAGGTGCTCGCCATTACCTTTACCAAAGACGCCGCGGCCGAGATCCATGACCGCGTGCGTCGTGCGCTTATCGACGAGGGTATGGACGAGGAGGCCCTGACCGTCGACGACGCTTGGATCTCGACCATTCACGGCATGTGTTCGCGCATCCTGCGCGCGCATGCGTTGGAGCTGGGCATCGATCCCGAGTTCACGGTGCTTACCGATACCGATGAGCTTATGGATCAGGCTGTCGAGCATGTGCTGGGGCGCGCGACGGCGCCCGATGCCGCGCCTGAGCTCGCCGCCTCGCTTAAGGCCCTCTACGCTTGGTATCCCATGGCGGGCGAGGGCGGGCCGTTTGGCGCCGGTACCACCATCAAAGGTCTGGTGCGCGACCTGCTGGAGCTATCGAGCCAGCTGCCGGGCGGCATGGACGATGTGTGCGTGGCGCGTGGCCAGGCCGACACCTCTGCGCTTGCCGACGCCTATCGCGCGGCGTTGGGTGCGAGCAAGGCCGCGACCGAGAAAGCGCAGGTGGCACTCGATGCCATCGACGCGTTTGAGGCGAGCGGCAAAACCATGGAGGATGCGGCGCGACTCATGATGTCGTGCAGCATGCCTCGGGCGAGCAAGGCGTTTCCTAAGGAGCAGGTGGAGCTGCTCAAGGCCGAGGCCGCCGATGCATTTATCAATATCGTGCTTGCCTGCGGCGGTCCGGCGCTCGATGCGCTGGTGGGGCTTGCTCGTGCTGTGGAGGCGGAATACCGCGCGCTCAAGGCTGACCAGTCCGCGCTTGATAACAACGACCTGCTGCGCATGGCGTACGAGGCGCTGCGCGATTATCCCGCCATCCGAGCGGCCTATGAGGGTCGCTTTAAGATGGTCATGATTGATGAGTTCCAGGATACCGACCAGATGCAGGTCGATTTGATCCGTTACCTGACGGGCGCGGGGGAGCGCGCACTGTGCACCGTAGGCGATGCGCAGCAGTCGATCTACCGCTTCCGTGGTGCCGAGGTCGAGGTGTTCCGTCGCCAGGAGCGCAAGGTGGGTTCGACGACGGCGTCCGAGACGGTCGCCACGTCCGATGCCCCCGCCGGCGAGCTCGTCAAGCTTGTACGCAACTTCCGCAGCCACGACGAGGTGCTGCGCTATGTGGCGCGCGTCTTTGACGGCGACACCGGTGGTTTGATGCAGGGGTTCTTGGATCTTGAACCGAGCGACGAACGCGAGGACAAGCTCAAGGCGAAGGCATCGCGCCGCCAGGCGATCTTCGTTGCCGGTGGCAGTACGCAGGAGCGAACGCAGGCGAAAGCTCGCGCGATTGCGGAGCGATTCCAAGCACTCGTTAAAGCGGGCCAGCCCCAGGGCGGCATGGTCCTGCTGCTGGGCCGCATGACCAACGCCGATGTCTATGCGCAGGCCTTCCGCGACCAGGGGCTCGACTGCGTGATCGCAGGCGGCTCGGTCTTTGCCCAGGCAGCCGAGGTGCAGACGGTGCGTGCCCTGGTCTGCGCACTCGCCAATCCGGCCGATACGGCGCAGGGCCTTATGCCACTGCTCGCCTCGCCGATGTTTGCGCTCGGCGCCCAGGAGTTCCTGGCGCTGGCGACCAAGCTGGACGACCAGACGGGGGAGACCTCGCGCCGCAACATCGACGTGGGCATCATGAGCGATTCCGATGTGGCGGGTTTGCAAGACTTGCCGCTCGTGACGCGCGCCCGCGAGGTGCTGCGGTATGCGCTTCGTCGCGTGGGCCGCGATTCGTTCGCCGCCATCGCGCGCGATACTGTCAACGCCTCCGGCTGGTTTGTGCGTCTGGCACAGCGTGGTCCCGAGGGCAAGGCCATTGCCGCCAACGTGCTCAAGGCGCTCGACGCCGTGGCCGAGGCAGAGGCCGAGCTCGGCAATTCTCCGCGCTCCATCGCGCTCGCCTTCGACCGCTTCTTGGCGGGCAAGGAGGCCCCGGGCGCCCTCAACGAGGAGGGCGACGGCGCGGTGCGCATCATGACCGTGCATGCGTCCAAGGGCCTGGAGTATCCGGTCGTGGCGGTTGCCGAGTGTTTTGGCGTGCGCAAATCGTCCGGTGCGGCACAGATGGGTCGCGTCGAGGGCGGAGCGCAAGTCGTGGCGCTGCCGGCGCGCTTCGATGGCGTTAAGCTTGCCGACGGAACCTTCGTGAAGGGCGATGACGTCAAAAAGCAGTTTGAACACGCGTTTAAGGGCAAGGGCACGTCGCTGTGGCTGCCGCCAGAGCTTATGGAGGACGTATGCGCGACGGGCTCTCCCGCCGAGGCATTTGCCCGCCTGCGCAACGACGACCTGCAGCTTTCGCTCGAGGAGCGGGCTCGTCTGCTCTATGTCGCCATGACGCGAGCGCGCGAGCTGGTCATTCTGGCGATGGATGCCGGCGTGAGCCGCGGCAAGGTGACGGCGCCGACCTTCGATGTCGAGACGGATCTGACCTACGACGTGCTGCGCCGCATCCTGCCGACCGGCAGCCTGGACATGCCGCAGCTCGATAGCGACCGTTTGGTGTTCGACAACTCCAAGCCGGGCGACTACGAGCTCATCTCGCTGGCGGACTTTACGTTTGGCGAGCAGACGTTTGAGGCCAACGCTTCGCTGGATGTCGAGGGCAGGCTTGTTCGTGGCGATGCAGAGGCGGAGGGTGCCGATGCCGCCGCCGATCGCCCGGCCGCGCCCGGCCCCGCCGACCCGTCGCCCGATGCATTTGAGCTGGTGTATCCCCAGGCGGCGGGCGTGCGCATGGGCAAGTGTCCGTTCCCGGCGCGTGATTCGTACAGCTATTCGTCGATCGCCGCGGCGCTGCATGCCGAGGCCGAGGACCGTGCCGCCGAGACGCGCGTGCCCATGGACGAGGCTGGCGATGATGCGGAGTCGGATGGCTCGGAGATGACGGATGCAGACGTGGCCGCCGTTGAGCCTACCGGCAACCCCATGGCGCTGGGCTCGGCCTTCCACGCTGCCTGCCAGTGGCTGATCGAGATGGGTGCCGATGCGCTGCCCGCCGCGCGTGCCGATGCGCTGGCGCGCCTGTGGCGCCTGACGCCGGAGCAGCGCGAACGCTTTGACGTTGCCCTGGACCGCTGGCTCAGGTCGTCGGTTCGTGCCGAGCTGCTCGCGTGGCCGTGCATCCGTGCCGAGGTGCCGTTCTTCTCACTGGGTTGCGAGGACGAGGATATCGCCCGCTACGGCGCCTATGCCGAGGGGGCCATCGATGCACTGGCCACCGACCCGGCCGATCCGTCGCGCGCACTGGTTATCGATTACAAGACGGGTGGCACGCCGGATGAGACGCCGGACCAATTGCTCGAGAAGCACGCCCTGCAGGCGCGCGTCTACGCCGACGTGTTGCACAAGGCGGGCGTTGAGACGGTGACGGTCAAGTTCGTTCGCGTTGAGCAGACGAATCCAGCCATCTTCGTCGAACCCGCCGAACCTCAAGTAGTCACCTACAATCTCTAGCCCTCAGATAACTTGCGGTGGAATACGGACTGTTTTGGCCAAAAAAGCCGCCAAACAGTCCGCATTTCACCGCAACTGCAAGAGGAGCCGTGTGGGTTTGGCTAGGTTCGGGTGCTGTCCATGCCGTGGGGTAAAATCGTTCAGTCAGAACACGAACCCGCATCGGAGCTCATCACATGGCATTCGTCCATCTGCACAACCACACTGTCTTCTCTATGCTCGACGGCGCAACCCGTATCCAGGATATGGTCAACCGTGCCGTTGAGCTGGGCATGCCCGCCGTGGCCATTACCGACCACGGCTACATGTATGGCGTGCCCGACCTAGCGCTAGCCTGCGACGCCGTCAACCACAACACGCCCGAGTACAAAACCTGGAGCCACGACAAGGCCTTCTTGGAAAAGGACCGCCGCGACGAGCTGGTGGAGCCCGATCCCGAGGAAAACCCGCGCGAGCATGCCCAGTATGTGAAGGACATGGCCATGTGGGACGAGAAGGGCAACATCGACGAGCTCAAGCCGCCCCTGGTCATCAAGCCCATCTTTGGCTGCGAGGTCTACTTTACGCCGGACGAGACCCTTGCTCGCGACCACAAGCCCGAGCTCTACCACATGATCCTTCTGGCCAAGGACCAGGAGGGCTACGTCAACCTGATGCAGACGGTTTCCGAGGCCGCCGTGCAGGGCTTTTACTACAAGCCGCGCGTGACGCTCGACAACCTGCGCCGCCACGCCAAGGGCATGATCTGCACGAGCGCCTGCATCGCGGGCATCATCCCCAAGTACATCGACCGCGGTGACATGGAGGGCGCCATCAAGTGGGCCGAGACCTTCCGTGACACCTTCGAGCCCGGCGACTTCTACATCGAGATCCAGGAACACGGCATCACCACCGACAACGGCCTGACCGACGAGCAGATGGACCGCACGCTCATCGACATCGCCAAGCAGGTGGGCGTCAAGGTCATCGCCACCAACGACTTCCACTACCTGCGCCGCGAGGACGCGCCCGTGCAGGACGTCATCATGTGCATTGGCATGAACGCCAAGGTCGACGACCCTAACCGCATGCGCATGACCGGCTCGGAGTTTTACATGAAGACCGAGGAGGAGATGCGGGCGATGTTCCCGTATTGCCCCGAGGCCTGCGACAACACGCTCGAGATCGCCGACAAGTGCTACGTTGAGCTGGACTGGGACTCCATCATCCTGCCGCGCTTCCCGTTGCTCGATCCCGGCGAGACGCACGAGAGCCAGTTCCGCCGCGAGTGCGAGAAGGGCCTGCGCCAGCACTACGGTGACGACTGGGCCACGCGCGAGATCGGCGGCGTCAACATCAAAGAGCGCTTTGAGTACGAATACAAGGTCATCTGCGACAAGGGCTTTGCCGCCTACTTTTTGATCGTTGCCGAGTACGTGCAATGGGCCAAGGACAACGGCATCGGCGTCGGCCCCGGCCGTGGCTCGGCCGCCGGCGCTATCGTCGCCTACGCCATGAACATCACCGCGTTCGACCCGCTCGAGAACGGCCTGATGTTCGAGAGGTTCCTGTCCCCGCAGCGTACCGAGATGCCCGATATCGATATGGACTTCGACGATGAGCGGCGCCTCGAGGTCGTGGAGCACGTTCGCCAACTCTACGGCCCCGAGAAGGTTACCCACGTCATCACCTACTCGACCATTAAGGCCAAGCAGGCCATCAACGACGCCGCGCGCGTCCTGGACTACCCGGTCTACATGGGCCAGCGCCTGTCCAAGATGGTCTCGAGCGACCCCAAGGTCAAGCTCAAGCAGGTGCTCGAAAAGCAACCCGGCAAAGAGGATCTGTTTAACCCCGACTTTGCCGAGGCCTATAAAAAGGACGACGACGCCCGCCGCATCATCGACACGGCGCTCTCGATCGAGGGCCTTACCCGTGGCGAGGGCGTGCACGCGTGCGCCGTTCTGATTTGCCGCGACCCCGTCAACGAGCACGTGCCCACCAAGCTCGATACCAAGGGCGGCGTCGAGATTACCCAGTACGAGGGCCATACCGTCGCCGACATGGGCCTGCTCAAGATGGACTTCTTGGGCCTGCGCACGCTGACGGTTATCTCCAAGGCCAAGGCAAACATCAAAAAGAACTTCGGCATCGACATCAAAGAGGAAGAGATTCCCTTTGACGATCCCGAGATCTTTAAGCTCATGGGCTCCGGCCACACCGCCGGCGTCTTCCAGGTCGAGTCCGCCGGCATGACGGCCACGATCAAGAACATGAAGCCCACCGAGTACAAACACGTCGTGGCATTGATCGCCCTGTACCGCCCGGGCCCGCTGGGCGCCGGCATGGTCTCGTCCTACATCAACCGTATGAACGGCAAGGAGCCGGCCGTCTCCTACGACGACCGTCTGGACGACATCCTGGGCGAAACCTACGGCACCATGGTCTACCAGGAGCAGGTTATGCTCATCTCCGTCGAGATGTGCGGCTTCTCCAAGGGCGAATCGGACTCGCGTATCCGTAAGCCCGTGGCCAAGAAAAAGATTAAGCTGCTCACGTCGACGGTGCTCCACTGGGAGGATGGCTCGGACGAGACCACTTACGACCACTGGATGAATGGCGCTATCAAGAACAACTACACGCGCGAGGTCGCCCAGAAGATTTGGGACGATGTCCTTGAGTTCGCGTCCTACGCCTTCAATAAGTCGCACTCCGCCGGTTACGCCATCCTGGTTATGCAGACGGCATGGCTCAAGGCGCACTATCCGCATGAGTACATGGCGGCCGTTCTGACGTCCTATACGGGTAAGACCGACAAGATCGTGCACTACGTCTCGGCGTGCCGTCACGACGGCATCCCCGTGCTGTCGCCAGATGTCAACGAGTCCGGTACCGAGTTCACGGCTACCAAGGAAGGCGTGCGCTTTGGTCTGGCCGGTATCCGCGGCGTGGGCACCGGCGTGGCGCAGGCGATTATCGCCGAGCGCGAGGCGGGCGGTCCGTTTAAGACGCTGCACGACTTTGTCGAGCGCGTGGACTCGAGCCAGGCCAACCGCCGCGTGATCGAATCGCTCATCAAGGCAGGCGCCTTCGACTCCACGGGGTATCCGCGTCGCCAGATGATGCACTTTGTGGATAAGAACAACCCTGAGAACATCATCGATGCCGCGGTAAAGCGCCAGAAGGATCGTGCGAGCGGCCAGACGTCGTTCTTCGACATGTTTGGCGACGTTGAGGGCTCGGGCTTTGAGGTGAGCGTGCCCGATCCGGACGGCCAGGAGTGGGACCGCCACCTTAAGCTGAGCCAGGAGAAGGAGGTTCTGGGCATCTATGTCTCGGACCACCCGCTGCGCCCGTTTGAGTATGCGCTAGCCAAGGCGCGCGACTTCTCGTTCTCTCAGATCGATACCGGCTACGAGGTGCAAAACCCCACGGGCGGTACCATCAACCAGGAGATTCCCGAGGGCAAGGCGCTGTGGTGGGCCGGTATGGTCTCGAGCGTGTCCAAGCGCGTGACCAAAAACGGCGACCCCATGGGCATCGTGCAGCTCGAGGACATGGAAGGCGAGGCCACGGTCGTGGTGTTCCCCAAGACCTACAAGGAGGCCGAGGGGTACCTGTACGGCGAGGTCGATCCCGAGACCGGCGCGCAGCTGTCCGATGCGTTTGTGCGCATTAAGGGCAAACTCGAGCGCTCGGACCGCGGCGACCAGATCATCGCGCAGGAGATCGTGCCGCTGGAGCTCAACGAGGAGAACAACAAGCCCAAGGTGTTTGAGGTCATGGTGCCCAACAGCCGCTTTAGCCAGGGCAATATGGCGCGTCTTGCCACGGTGCTTACCGCCAACCCGGGCGGCGACCGCGTGGAGATCTTTATCGAGCAGGTGGACGGGC
Source organism: Collinsella sp. (assembly GCA_018376265.1). GTDB lineage: Bacteria > Actinomycetota > Coriobacteriia > Coriobacteriales > Coriobacteriaceae > Collinsella. The sequence goes on along the minus strand of JAHABQ010000009.1, from coordinate 43,310 downwards.
GCGTACTGCGTGCCGAGGTGCCGGCCAAGGTCAACGCACGCTCGATTCCGCTGTTGGCAGAGGCAAAGGCGATTGTGGGTAACCAGGGCCGCGTGACGGTTATCTAGGATGCCTTTGCCGGGGTAGCTAATTTGGGACGGGGCTATTTTAGCTATCCTTTGGCTGATGGCGAATGAGTCGGGGTCGGAATACATCTCAACCGACATATGGGGGTAGCTAAAATAGCCCCGTCCCAAATTAGCTACCCCGGGTGAGATTGGAGGAAGTGATGGCGCAGGGGACGTTTGTGCAGGCGCTTCGCAAAGAGGCGGCGTTGAGCGGCACCTTTATGAAGGGGCGTTCGCTCATGCTCAACGGCGCCGTGCTGTCGATCGAGGACAGCGGCTCGCGCTTCTCCAAAAACGTGACGGTTGAGGGCTCGGTGCGCGGTTCGCGCGGCGACCTGTACAAGACGCACGTGGCGCTCGACATGGACGAGCACGAGGTGATCGACTACGACTGCGATTGCCCCGCCGCCTATCGTTACCCCGGTATGTGCAAGCACGCTATTGCCACGGCTCTGGCGTATTTGGATGCCAGCGGCGCCGAGCCCGTCGAAGGTTTGCGCACGCCGGTCCGCACGTTTACGGCGCAGCCGAAACAGCCCGCGCGCACCGCGCTCAAAGCGCCGGCCGTCAATCCCAACTTTCCCTTTCCGGCGCCCGTCCCCACGAGTCCCAGCCTCATGGCGGCGCTCTCCGATCTTTCGGACGCACGCATGGATGAGCTGGCGAGCATGCGCCGCAAGCTCGCTGGCAGTGTGGATCCCGATGCCCCCAAGGCGGTGTTGGAGCCCTCGTTGGTGCCGTACTACAATCCACTGTTTGCCGACCGCTTTAGCTGGGCGCTCGAGCTTCGCATTCGTTGTGGATCGGTCTCCTACGTGGTCAAGGATATCGACGGCATGGCCGACGCCTATGTCCGAGGCGGCACCTTCTCGTACGGCAAGAAGCTCACGTTTGTCCATACGCCCGAAGCCTTCGAGGACGTGTCGACAAAGCTGCTCAACCTTGTTGTGACGACAGTTGCCTATCTCGATGACATCACAAGCTCGCGTTCGGCGTCGTACGACTTTGCCCGCAGCGGTTTTGTCGCCGAGCGTCAGTTGCCGCTGTCCGAGCATAGCATCGTATATGTGCTGGACCTGCTGCGTGGCCAGACCATCTCCTTTGAGCCCGCCTGGTCGCGGGGGACGACGACGCATCGCACCTATGACGTGGCGGTTGAGATGCCTCCGGAAGGGGAGGACGAGGCTCTGTCTAAGCGCCCACCGCTCCTTGCCGCCAAAATCGCGCCGGCGGCTGGCGGCAGCTACGATCTACGCCTGCCGGCCGATGCATACTGCTTTGCTTCGGGCGACGTTGCCTATCTGGTCGACACCCGCCGTGCGCGCCGCGCCGATGTAGCGTTTGCCCAGCATGCGGCGCCGTTCCTATCGCGCTTACTGCCCTGTCGCACGCCGATCCATATCGCTGTCGACCAGGTGGGGGAGTTCTGTCGTATGGCGCTGCCCATTTTGCGCGACTACACCGACCTTACCGCGCCCGCCGTGCTCGACACCGTGGCGCCCGAGCCGAGCTTTGCCATGGCAATCGGTGTCGACGACGGGCTCGTGACCTGCAAGATTACGGTTTCCTACGGCGACTGGTCGGCAGATCTCTTTAGCCTGGGTGCTCCGGGAAGCCCCTTCGAAGAACAGCGCCCGGGCGTGCCGCCGCGCGACGAGATAGCAGAGTTTCGCGTTATGGATACGGCGGCCCTGTATTTCGACTTTTACGAGGGCGGCCTGGCGTTTGAGGAGCGCGACGACGAGAGCCTGTTCTGCTTGCTGACCGAGGGCCTGTCTGCCCTGTCCGAGCTGGGCGAGGTCATGCTCAGCGACCACCTACGCCAGATCTCGGTGCGCCCTGCGCCCAAGCTTTCGGTGCGTGCCACCGTCAAGAGCAACCTGCTCGATGTTGAACTGGGCGCGAGCGGTCTTTCGGCGGCAGATCTTGCCATCTACCTCGACTCCTACAAGCGCCATCAAGCGTTTGCGCGCCTTACGTCCGGCGACATCATTCGCCTGGACGAGGGCGCTCGAGCCGCGTTTGGCCTCGCCAAGGACCTGGGCGTCGATGCCGTCGACCTGCTCGACGGCGTGTCGCTTTCCGCATCGAGCACCCTGTTCGTCGATAGCATGCTCGCGCGCACGCCCGCGCTCGAGGCCGATCGCGACGCTGCGTTCCGCCGTACCGTCGAGCGCCTGGACACGCTCGGCAAGATGGACTTTACGGTACCCGCCTCGCTCAAGGCCACGCTGCGTGGCTACCAGGTCGACGGCTACCAGTGGCTCGGCTCGCTTGAGCATCTGGGCCTCGGCGGTATCTTGGCCGACGATATGGGCCTGGGCAAAACGCTCCAGATGATCGCGCATATCCTGGTGCGCGTGGAGGCGGGGGACAACAAGCCCACGCTCGTGGTATGCCCGGCCTCACTCGTGTACAACTGGACTGCCGAGCTGGAGCGCTTTGCGCCCTCGCTGGATGTGTGCGCCATCGTGGGCGCCAAGGCTCAACGCCGCGTGCAGATAGCAGGCGCCGACGAGCATAACGTGGTCGTGACGTCGTATGACCTCATGCGCCGCGATATCGACGAGTATGCCGAGCGGGACTTTGCCCGCGTGGTGCTCGATGAGGCCCAGTACATTAAAAACCCGCTCACCCAGGTGGCGCGCGCCGCAAAGCGCCTGCCTGCCGGCGTGCGCTTTGCCCTGACGGGCACGCCCATCGAAAACCGCCTATCCGAGCTCTGGAGCATCTTCGACTTTTTAATGCCGGGCCTGCTCGGCACGCGCGAGTCGTTTGCCAAGCGCTTCGAAAGCCCGGTCGAGCATGCCGAGGGCGACAGTGCCGCTCGCCTGCAAGCGCTCGTGTCGCCGTTTGTGTTGCGCCGTGTCAAGGAAGACGTGGTGGCCGACCTGCCCGAGAAGATCGAGGATACGGTCATGGCGCAGCTCACCGGCGAGCAGCGCAAACTCTACCTGGCCAACCAGGACCGCATCGCCCAACAGGTGCAGCATCGCGAGGCATCCGAGTTTAAGAAGGACAAGCTCAAGGTGCTCGCCGAGCTCACCAAGCTGCGCCAGATCTGCTGCGACCCGCGTCTGCACTACGAGGATTACAAGGCGGGGAGCGCCAAACTCGATACGTGCATGGAGCTCGTGCACGGCGCACTCGACGGCGGACATCGCATCCTGTTGTTCAGCCAGTTTACGGGTATGCTCGATATTATCGGTAAGCGCCTGGCCAAGGAGGACATCGCCTTCCTTAAGCTCACGGGCGCTTCGTCTAAGGAGAGCCGCGCCAAGATGGTCGCGCAGTTCCAAGCGGGCGAGGTTCCGGTCTTTTTGATTTCGCTCAAGGCGGGCGGCGTGGGCCTTAACTTGACGGCTGCCGACGTGGTCATCCACTACGACCCGTGGTGGAACGTGGCGGCGCAGGACCAAGCAACTGATCGTGCACACCGTATTGGCCAGCAGCATACCGTGACCGTGTACAAGCTCATCGCCAAGGACACGATCGAGGAACGCATTATGCAGATGCAGGAGTCCAAGCGCGACCTGGTCAACAGCGTACTCGGCGGCGACGGCATCTCGTCGGCACTGTTCACGCGCGAGGATGTTCTGGCGCTTCTCGGCGGCGACGGGCGCTAGCCGCGCGCGGGGTGGGACTGCTGGAGTGGGCAGGACGGTCGACGCATTTTGGCCCGACCGCTTGCCTGATCCGTTATGTGTTCATTTGCAATGCCGTGGATGGTTTGTCTGCCTTTGGGCATAAGAACCATCAAGAACATTGGCACATCAGCAAAGGAGAACATCATGGCGAAATTCTTTAAGGACCCCGACGGCAAGCTCGTTGCCGCCCTTGGCGACGGCGTTGCGACCCCTGCCGGCTGCACGGAGCTGACGGCAAACACCGAGGACGCGGCGCACGAGAAGCATGTGCCTGTTGTCGAGATCGAGCGCGACGGCCACGTCATTCGCGCACGCGTGGGCTCGACGGAGCACCCTATGCTGCCCGAGCACTACATCGAGTGGATTGCGCTTGAGGCCGAGGGGCGCCTGGAGGTCCATTACCTTGAGCCCGGCATGAAACCCGCGACGTTTTTCGCGGGCGGCTCCAAGACCGGTACCGTCTATGCCTACTGCAACCTGCACGGGCTGTGGTCCGCGACATTCTAGGAGCGCGCCCCCGCTCGGGGTATCATAGCTAGCATATGCACATGCAAGCGCCGGCTGCATTATGCGGCCGGCGCTTTTACTACGATTTCGATGGTTTACGACGGAAAGGGCTGGGCCATGAAGCTCGCGCTTGCACAGATCGATATGCGCCTGGGTGATATTGAGGGCATTTGCGGCCGCATCGAGGACCAGGCTCGTCTGGCCCACGAGCGCGGGGCGCGCGTGCTGTGCGTTCCGGCTCCGCTCTTTATGGGCGCCATGCCCGGTGGCCTGGTGGGCGCTGCCGACTTTGAGCACGACGTGCTTGCCGGTTTGACTGGTGTCGCCGAGCGTATCCAGGAGCTTGACATGATCTGCATCGTGCCCGCGGCGGTTTCGTTTGAGGGCCAGCCGCTGCTCGACTACATGATGCTCAAGGACGGTCATGTGGTGCCGGCGCGTTCGAGCATTGCCCTGCAGCGTGGCGAGAACAACGACACACGTTGGGCGCCGCCGGTGTTCGACGTGGACGGCGTGCGCATCGCCGTGATTTTTGACTTGGACCGCGAACTCGAGATGCTGCCGACCGGTGTTGACCTCATTGCGTATTTCCAATTCAACGCGTTTGACATGACCGACCGCGAGACTGCCGCCATTGCTGCCGTTCGCAGCGGCGCCTACCGCAAGATCGCATCCAAGCGCAGCGTGTGGTTTGCCTGCATGGCACCGGTCGGTGCCTATGACGAGTCGGTGTATACCGGCGGTTCGTTTGTGCTCGACGACTGCGGTCGCGTGGTGGCCCAGGCGCCGTGCTTTGAGGAGAGCCTGCTGGTTCAGGAGATTCAGCGCGGCGTGATGCTCGATGCCCTGGAGGATCACGAACTGCCCGAGTTCCGTTCCGAGGAGTGGCTGTGGCAGGCGCTGGTGCTCGCCGTGCGCGACAACGCCCGAGCCCACGGTGCGTCGCGTGCTGTGGTGGCACTCGAGGGTGACTTGCCGTCGTCCCTGCTGGCGGCGCTGGCCGTCGACGCTCTGGGTTCGCGTAACGTAATTGGCCTGGTGCTGGGGCGCAACCGTATCTTTACGCCGGCGCAGGAGGAGGCCGAGGCTGCCCGCTGTGCCGCCGTCCGTGCCATCGCCGAGCGTTTGCACATTCGCACCGTCGAGCGCGATGCACCGGATGCGGCGCGTGTGCTCGATCGCGACGTGTCGGCGGGCGATGCCGAGCGTCTGCGCTCGCGCACGCTGGGCCTCATGCTGGAGGACACGGCGCTCGAGCTGGGTGCGATGGCGCTGAGCCCGCTGTCCAAAACCGAGTATGCGCTGGCGGCGCCGGCGCTTTGCGGCGGCTACCAGGGCGACTTTGCGCCCTTTGGCGATGTGTACCTGTCGACGCTTGAGTTTGTGGCGCGTGTGCGCAACCGCACGTCTGCCGTGGTGCCCCAAGAGCTCGTGACGCTCAACGCGGTGGAGGATTGCATGGAGCGCGTGCTGGCGCAAGCGCTCTCGACGATCGACGGTCCGGTCGATATGCTCGACCGCGCGGCACAGCTGCTCGGCGGGCTTGAGCCGGGTGAGGTCGATGGCGCGCTCGAGGCGCACGTGGACCGCAATCGAGTTTTCGACGACATCCCGATGGCCGCTGGCAAGCCTGAGGCCTGCTCGCTGCTGCTGATGCTCGTTCGACAGGGTGAGGCTGCCCGCCGCATGTTGCCGATGGCGCCGATCGTCTCGGCCCGTTCGTTTGCCGAGCGTGCCTGGCCGTATATGCTCGCGTGGTCCGACCTGGGGCTTAACGGCAAGGAGCGTATGACGGTCGATTCGCTGGCGCGCGCCGAGGTGCGCCGTTTTGCTGACGAGGATACGAGCGAGCGCGTGCGAAACGAGATGATGGGCGTGCTGGGCGAGCTGCTGGGTATTTCGCCCGAGCAAATGGAGGAGCTGCGCTCCGAGGACGGTCAGCGTCGTTTGCACGAGGGAATGAAAAAGTTCGAGGGCGAGGTTCAGGACGCCATCGATAAGATGATGGGCGGTCAGGGCGGCTCGCAAGGTAGTCCCCAGGGTGGCCCGATGCCGCATCCGCCGGTTGATCCCCGACAATTTCCGTTCTTCTCTCAGAACTAGGTCGCTGCGCGCCCGCCAGAGCGGCAATCTGCCTTTCAATCGTCGGACATGACCGCCAGGTCAATGCCCTCCTCTTTCAAGGCACCTTGCTCGCTCTGGCGGGCGCTCGCTTGCGTATACTCAACCTACAATTCGATCTCGGCTGACTTATAGGGCTAGCGTTGTGTTATTCTAGAACAGACGTTCGTGAATGATGCGCGGGGCCTTGTCTTGCGCTGTGCTTGTGGCGAGGGGAGGTTGGCTTGGTTATCTTGGGCATTGACCCCGGTTTGGCTCATACGGGTTGGGGGATTATCGAGGAGCGGCGTGGCGAGGTTCGCTGCCGTGCCTACGGTTGCATCGAGACCAGCGCGGGCAGCCCGCTCGCGGTGCGCCTGTCGCATATCGCCCGTGACCTTAAGGATGTCGTCGAGCGTTATCGACCCGACACGGCTGCTGTCGAGAGCATCTACTTTGGCGCCAACGTTCGCTCGGCCATCCCTACGGCGCATGCCCGCGGTGCTGCACTCGTAGCGCTTTCGGAATGCGCGCTCGAGATTGGCGAGTACACGCCCATGCAGATCAAACAGGCTGTGGTGGGCACCGGCGCCGCGGACAAGCGGCAGGTCGCCTATATGGTACGCACGCTAACACAGCTCGACCACGACCCGCATCCCGACCATGCCGCCGATGCCCTGGCCTGCGCCATCTGCCACGTAAACCTCAGCCGCACCCGCGCCCTCACCGGTGGCGAGTTCTATCAACAGAGAGGAACCGGATACTGATGATTTCCCAGCTCCACGGAACGCTTGTCGAGGCCACGATGAGCTCTGCTGTCGTCGATGTGTCGGGCGTTGGCTTTGAGCTCGGCATTTCGGGCAGCACTGCGGCCACGTTGCCGACGCCCGGTGGCGAGGTCCGCCTCTACACGCGTATGCAGGTGCGCGAGGACGCCATGACACTTTTCGGTTTTTCCTCTAAGGATGAGCGCACGATGTTCGACCGGCTCGTGTCCGTTTCGGGCGTTGGCCCGCGCTTGGCGCTCGCCGTGCTTTCCACCTATACCGTAGGGCAGCTGTATTCGCTGGTGATGGCCGAGGACGACAAGGGCATGGCCAAGGTACCCGGTGTGGGCAAAAAGACAGCCCAGCGCCTGATCCTGGAACTCAAGAGCACCTTTGCCAAGGATAAGGGCTTTGTGCCGGTCGACGTGATTCCCGGCCAGGTTGCGATGCCCGTGCCCGCTGCTGCTCCCTCGGCCATCGATGATGCCCGTGCGGCGCTCCTTTCCATGGGCTTTAGCCCGCAGGAGACCGATGTTGCCCTGAGCGGGTATGATGGGCAGAATATGCGTGTCGAGGATCTGCTCGGTGCGGCGCTTAAGCGACTCGGAATGGATGCGTGATGTGGGAAGCCGATGACTCTCAGGACCTGTGGGCGACGCCCGGTAACTCGCCGGCGGCATCCATGGCGCACGGCGAGCGCATGGTGGGCTCGGAGCTGACGGCCGAGGACCTCGATGTCGACCGCACTTTGCGCCCCCAGCGCCTGGACGACTACTGCGGCCAGGAGCACATCAAGCAGAGCCTGCGCGTGTTGATCGAAGCGGCGCAGAACCGTGGCGAGACGCTCGACCACGTGATTTTCTCGGGTCCTCCGGGCCTGGGCAAGACCACGCTGGCTACCGTTATCGCCAACGAGCTGGGCGCTCAGATTAAGACCACGAGTGGCCCCGCCATCGCGCGCACGGGCGACCTGGCGGCCATCCTTACTAACTTGCAGCCGGGTGATGTGCTGTTTATCGACGAGATCCACCGCCTCAACCGTTCGGTCGAGGAGGTCCTGTACCCCGCGATGGAGGACTTTGCGCTCGATATCGTGATCGGTAAGGGTCCGGCGGCGCGCTCGATTCGCCTGGATATTCCCAAGTTTACGCTGGTGGCGGCAACGACTCGCTCAGGCATGTTGACCGGCCCGTTGCGCGACCGCTTTGGCATTTCATATCGCCTGGATTACTACACGGTCGAGGAGCTCGCGCAGATTGTGACGCGCTCGGCGACTATCCTGGGCGTGACGATCGACCATCCCAGTGCACTCGAGATCGGCTCGCGTTCGCGCGGCACGCCGCGTCTTGCCAACCGCCTGCTCAAGCGCGTGCGCGATTACGCACAGGTGCGCGGCAACGGCCCCATCGAGCTCGATATCTGCCGCCAGGCGCTCGAGTTCTTCGAGATCGATGAGCTCGGTCTGGACTGGATGGATATTCGCATTTTGGAGACGCTCGCCAAGACGTTCTCCGGTCGTGCCGTGGGACTTACGACCCTTGCCAGCGCGGTGGGCGAGGATCCGGGCACGCTCGAGGATGTCTATGAGCCCTATTTGCTGCAGTGCGGGTTGATGATTCGTACGCCGCAGGGCCGTCAGGCAACCCTTCGCACCTTTGAGCACCTGGGGATTGAACCTACCGTTTAGGGCGCTTTGTTTTGGCGGGCTGTTGGACTATCGCTGGGCATCGGGTAAACATATCGCCGTTCATCGGTTATGGGCGTTTTACTATTGCGCGCCCGTGCTATGCTGAATTGGTCTTTTTCTCATTCGGTAACGAAAGGACCGCCCATGCCTACTGACATCGAAATCGCACGTTCTGTCACGCCACTGCCTATTACCGAGGTGGCCAAGAACGCCGGCGTCGACGTTAAGCACCTTATTCCGTACGGCTTCGACAAGGCTAAGGTTGACTATTCACTGCTCAACGAGCCGACTGATCACCAGGCTAAGCTCGTCCTCGTGACCGCTATCAACCCAACGCCTGCGGGCGAGGGCAAGACCACCACGACCATCGGTCTGGCCGACGGCCTGCGTCGTCGCGGCATCAAGAGCGCCGTGGCCCTGCGCGAGCCTTCGCTCGGCCCCGTCTTTGGCGTTAAGGGCGGTGCTGCCGGCGGCGGCTGGGCTCAGGTCATCCCCATGGAGGATATCAACCTGCACTTTACCGGTGACTTCCATGCCATCGGTGCTGCCAACAACCTGCTGGCCGCCATGCTCGACAACCACATCCAGCAGGGCAATCAGCTCGGTATTGACGTTAAGCGCATCACTTGGAAGCGCGTCGTCGATATGAACGACCGTCAGCTGCGCCACGTCATCGACGGCATTGGCGGTAAGGCCCAGGGCGTGCCGCGCGAGGACGGCTTCGATATCACCGTCGCCTCCGAGGTCATGGCAATTCTGTGCCTGTCTACGAGCATCAGCGACCTCAAGGAACGCTTGGGCGAGATTGTCGTCGGCTATAGCTTTGCCGGCGAGCCCGTCCGTGCCCGCGACCTTAAGGCCCAGGGTGCCATGGCCGCGTTGCTTAAGGACGCGCTCAAGCCCAACCTGGTGCAAACGCTCGAGGGCACGCCCGCGTTTGTCCACGGCGGTCCCTTCGCCAACATTGCCCACGGCTGCAACTCTATCATGGCCACGCGTATGGCGATGCGCTTTGGCGATGTTGCCATTACCGAGGCCGGCTTCGGTGCCGATCTGGGTGCCGAGAAGTTCCTCGACATCAAGTGCCGCATGACGGGCGTTCGCCCCAGCGCCGTCGTGGTCGTCGCGACCGCTCGTGCGCTGAAGTACAACGGTGGCGTCGCCAAGGCCGACCTCAACGAGGAGAACCTCGAGGCACTCAAGGCTGGCATGCCCAACCTGCTGCGTCACGTTGACAACATCCAGAACGTATATGGTCTGCCCTGCGTGGTCGCCATCAACCGCTTCCCGACGGACACCGAGGCCGAGCTTGCGCTCATCGAGTCCGAGTGCCAGAAGCTCGGCGTCAACGTTAAGCTTTCCGAGGTCTGGGCCAAGGGCGGCGAGGGCGCGCTCGACCTGGCCGATGAGGTCATGCGTCTGATTGAGCAGCCGAGCGAGCTCAAGTTTGCCTACGAGGACGGCGCCGATGTTGCCGATGCCCTCGAGGCCGTCGCCACCAAGGTTTACCGTGCCGACGGCGTCGACTTTACGCCGGCTGCCAAGCGTCAGCTCGCCGAGCTGCGCGAGAACGGCTTTGGCAACCTGCCGGTGTGCGTCGCCAAGACGCAGTACAGCTTTAGCGACAACGCCAAGGCCCTGGGCGCTCCCGAGAACTTCCGCATCACCGTGCGTGAGCTCAAGGTTTCCGCCGGTGCCCACTTTGTGGTCGCGCTGACTGGCAGCGTTCTGACCATGCCGGGTCTGCCCAAGGTGCCCGCAGCAGAGAACATCGACGTCGACAACGACGGCAACATCACCGGCCTGTTTTAAGCCTGCTGTCCATAGCTGCTAGCCCGCCCCGCCGCGCCCACAAGGCGCGGCGGGGCTTTTTGATCCTTAGGCCCGCGCATGTCTTGTAGATACCGACGGACTCTGCCCGTCATAGGCTTTTGCGCGGGTAGAATGCATGGATAACTTGAGGCTCACGCGCGACGGAAAGGAATCGTTGCATGGATCAGGACAAGACAACCGTGATGGGCGGCTACGGTTCCGCGCAGGCTGGCGATAGCGCCGATGCGACCCGCGTTGTTCCCAACCCCGGTTATACCGACCCCGCCGCGACGCAGCCTTCTACCGAGCCCACCCGGGTTATGGGCTATGGCGACACGGTGCAGGATCCTTACGCTGCATCTTCGCAAGGCCCTTATGGCAACGCAGCTCCGGATCCGTTTGATTACGCGCCGCAGGATTCTTATGCTGCCTCGACGCCGAATCCCTATGATGACCTGCCGCAGAATCCCATTCCGCAGCCTCAGCAGACGACGTATTTGCCTCGCACGGCTCAGCCTCGTTACGAGTCGCGCGAGCCGTATCGCGAGTACCCCAAGTCGATTCCGCAATATGGCGAGGACGAGGAGAAGAGGCCGTCGCGTTCGTCGAGCGTGATCAAGAAGATCCTCATCGTGCTGGCGATCTTCTTTGCGCTGTCGGTTGTGTTTGCCATCGTGTCGGGCATGCTCAACAAGCGGGGGAGCTCAACGGTCGATACCGCTGCCGAGCAAACCGAGTCCGCCTCGTCTAGCACCGTCGATTTGAGCGATGTCCCGGGGCAGTACTGGTCCAACGCCAAGAAGCTTCTCAAGTCGCGCGGCGCCGATCTTTCGAATGCCGTGGTCCTGACCGATGATGGCTCAACGCCCGTCGTCGATGCCAACTGGGTCGTTACTTCTGCCTACTATAACGACAACGGCAACCTCGAAATTCAACTCACGCACAAGAACAGCTCGGGCAACTCGTCCGACGGCCAAAGCGGTACCGACAGCTCGAGCTCCAATACGCTGGAGGACTTGAGCAACAAGGCACAGGAGTTGGGAGACAAGGCGCAAGAGCTGGGCGATACGGCCCAGAACCTGGGCGACACCGCGCAGAACTTGGGCGACATGGCGACGGATGCCTGGAACGCCCTGCAAAACGGCATCTCGGGCGCGCAGGGAAACTAGCGGACGAGCGGAGCGGGGCTACAGCTGCTCTGCTGGACGGTCGGGCGAGCTAAAGCCCGAATCAAACGTGACGACGCATGAGACGTCGGGCCGGCGCTCGTGCACGATGCGCGTGACGAGCTCCAGCAGATCCTCGTCGGATATGTCAAAGCCGTCGGGACGCACAAGGTCAAACGAAACGAACCCGTCGTGCTCGTGCAGGTCGTGGATGGAGAGCGCGGGATCGATCTGCATGACGCCGCGCTTGACCCAGCCGCGCAGGTCGTCGCCGGTTGTCGCGATGGGGTCGCAGTGCAGCGTGATATCGATGCCCATCTGGCGCTTGATGTCGTGCTCGATGGTGTCCAGAATCTCGTGGTGCTCAAATGCGTCGCCCTCGCCAGGCATCTCCACGTGGGCGCTGGCAAACTGACGACCGGGGCCGTAGTCGTGCACCATCAGGTCGTGTGTGCCCAAGACCTGTGGATAGGACATGATCTTGTCGCGGATTGCCTGGACGAGCTTGGGGTCGGGCGCTTGCCCCAGCAACGGGCTGATGGCGTCGCGCACTAGGCCCATGCCGCTGATGCAGATGAAGATGCCCACACCCAGGCCTGCCCAGCCATCGAGGTCAAAGCCGGTCGTCTGCGAAATAAGCGCCGCCACCAAGACCGAGCCCGAGGTGATGACGTCGTTTTTGGAGTCCTGTGCTGTGGCGATGAGCGTCTCCGAGTCGATGCGATCGCCCAGCGTGCGGTTGAACGCTGCCATCCAGAGCTTAACGAGCATGGACAAGACGAGGGCGGCTAAGGAGAGCACCGAATATGCAGTGGGGGAAGGCTTGATGATCTTAGTGACCGACTCGAGGATCAGATTGATGCCGACGGCGCAAACCAGGACGGCGACGAACAGGCCAGCTAGGTACTCATAGCGACCGTGGCCATAGGGGTGGCCTTCGTCTGCCGGGCGGCTGGCAAGGCGGAACCCGAGCAGACTCACGATGTTGCTCGAGGCATCGGAGAGGTTGTTGAAAGCGTCGGCGATGAGGGAGACGGAGCCGGCGAGCAGGCCCGCGATGCCCTTGGCCAGGCACAGGGTGATGTTGAGGCCAATGCAGACGAGGCTTGCGGAAAAGCCCGCGTTGGTGCGGCAAGATGCATCGACCGGCTCGCTCTCGCTGCCGGGAACAAGCGTATGTACCAGCCGATTTACAAATAGCATAGCGGTCGTCCTCACAATCATGTTTAAGGGGATAGTGTAGCTCGCGCGGGGGCGCCGTGCACCGATGCTCAGAAAATGCAGCAATAGTCTGCCGGTGCTAACGAGCGAGCCTTCTCGTCTGCCTGGGTGGTCCATTTTGGGCCACATGGGTATGGGCATGTGCCTGCTTGCTCGACATACTTAATGTCGACAGCCCCTGTGCAAAGGAGGACGTTTCCATGGACGAGATGTTTGCCATTAAATGTCAAAACTGCGGCGGCCCTATGTACTCGCACCAGGCTAAGCGCAGCTTTGAGTGCGCCTATTGCGGTGCGGTCATTCCGTGGCAGGCGGACGCCGGAGAGCCCAAGAGCGCTTTGGGCATTCGCCATACGCCGTTGACGGTTGTCGATGGACTGCTCAAGCTCACGCATGTGTCGCAACTCGAGCGCCCGGAGGACCCGGACTGGTATTTCTTCAATTCGCACTGGCGCAATCAGTCGGTCCTGGAACATCTGCTGTGGGAGGATCGCGGCACGGCGCAAGAGTTCCAAGAGGCCACGCATGTGAGCATTCCTTGCCCCTTCTGCGGAGCGTCCTTTGAGGGCGAGTCAACGCAGCGTGTGTTTGAGTGCCCGTCCTGCGGCAACAAGATCGGCATTGCCGACCTGCTCAAGCCGGGGACGTTTAGCAAGCGCCTGACCTTGGGCGTTGGTGCGGAGTATGTACCTGGGCAGGGTATTCCCTGCGAAATCTCGCCACAGCAGGCACGTGCCAACGCGCTGCAGCTGGTGCGCCAGTACCCGGATGCCTTTGCCGGGCACGACGTGGAAGATGCGATCCAAAACGACATGATGCTTTTCTATTTCCCCATGGCGCTGGCGGACCTGCGCATGATGGCGAGCTTCCCGGGCAAGGGCCTGAGCAAGGAAACCCTGGTGTACTACGAGGTGCTCGACTGGGCATACCCCAGGGCAAACTACCTGGACGTTCGCCTCATGGGCATTTTGGAGCCGTGGGACTTTGCCAAGGTTGGGCCGTTTGACCCTGCCATGCAGGAAGGTGACTTTCGCGTCGTCTCAGTCGATGCGTCTACCAAGGACCAGGTGGTCATTGATAAGTTGGCGCTCGACGTTGCGGGCAACGACGCCGAGGCTGTACTGGGGCTCAATAAAAAGAGTATCCGCACGTGGGCGCGCAAGGCCCGCAAGCACAAGGACGGCCTAGTTATGGTGCCGGTGTACTTTGTCGACCGTCCGGCAACGGACAGCCGCGACGGCGAGCAGGTGCGCATCGCCGTGAACGGCCAGACGGGCCGCGCGGCCGCGGTGGTGTTTAGTGACAAGCGCGAAACGCACATGGTGGCGCCGCTCAACCCGAGCCTGCATCTGTCCGGAGAAAGCACCGTGCATGCCATGCCCATCGAGGTCAAATACGTTAAATCGCCGTTCCTGTACCAGATCGTGCGCCGTGGAGGCGGCGAGCAACCGCGCCAGGTTGCAGCCGCCGTCGAGGGTTCCTGCCGAGAGGAGAAGCCCAAGCGCCGCGGTCTTCTGGGCGCGCTATTTGGGAAGTAGGGGAGCGGTGTCGGGGTGTTGGGCTGCATCGCAAGGTCATGAGACGAATTTAAAATTGCTGGGAACGTGCTACCATTACCGATAGCCTTAATCTAGCAAGAAGCGGAGGCCAGATTATGGGTTTTGCGGATCAGCAGCTTCAGCTTCAGGTACCGTATTCTCCTGACGACACGTTTAATGCCTTGAAGACAGCTATGGAAAAGCTGCCTAAAGTAAAAGTTGATAGTGCATCGCCCACAACAAGAACAGTTGCAGCTGAGATCGGTATGAGCCTTTGGTCCTGGGGCGAAAATATCAGTATTTCGGTTGTTCCAGTTGAAGGCGGATCTGGCGTTACTGTCAACTCGTCATCTAAGGTCCGGACAAACGTACTAAACGGGGGCAAAAATGCAAAGAATATTGCCGAGATAGTCGATGCCCTATCGAAGGAGCTCGAGCGGTATCCACAGGTTTCATAGACTATTGAGACGCTGGCGGATAGTGGCGATGTAGTTGCAAGACTTGAGAGGCTTGCAACGCTGCGTGATAGTGGAGTACTTACCGAGGAAGAGTTTGCTGCAGAAAAGGCAAAAATCCTTTCGTAATCAGACACGATGGTTGGATTTGCATTCTATTATTGAACTTGTTTATACCAGACTGAAAACATCGTGTGTAATAAAGGTGCGTAGTAGTCTCGTCTTATACAGCAATAGGGACCTCTTTTGGGCGCCCTGCCTTTGGAGCGTCGGCGAGTCGTGCCTCGATGGAAGCTTTGGACACCATGCGCTTGGTGCCATCCTTCCATGAATCCAACAGTCCAGCATTTATCAGTTGCGATACTCTTGCCGAGCTAACGCCAAGCATGCGCGCGGCATCCGCTGCGGTGACGGCGGGGATATCGTTGAGTTCGCGGCTGACGGCTACGGCGATAATCTTGCCGCCGTGTCGCGGCTCATGTCCGAAGTCCGGCGCAGGCAGGTCGACGCCGCCCATTAGGTGGTCATCGACCATGCATGCGAGAAAATCAGCGGCGCTTTCGACAGCGTCGTTTAGGTCGGAGCCAAACGTTCCTCCTCCGCCCAGCGAGCCACATGGCACGGCATCGACCATGCCGTCCGAATCAAAGAACTCAAATTCCCATACGTAAACCATGTAAGACCTCCTCTAAAAAGCGATGCGAAATGTGATGAGGATGAGCTATCGAAGTCCTGCCTGCCTTAGGATTCTTTTGGCAATTTGATCCTCAATCTCTCGGTGGCGTTTCACGAGCACGAGTTTATCTCCTTTGACGAACTTCTCGTGATTAGTGCCTCCTTTCGAGATGAAGCCGGCTTCTTCGAGGATGCGGATCAATTCGCGTCTCTGCATCTTAGCCTCTTTCAATAACTATATATTAGCACTTCCTAAGGGTTTAAGACTTAAATCTTAGCTATTACTAACCCTTTGTTTTGTGGTGCCATCTTTGGATAACGGCTTATATTCCTTGTTGTATTAGTTTATTTGCTCGTGCGGACACGATTTTGGTGCTCTGCGCACGACCGCGAAAAGGGTTTGCGGCGACTAAAATGTGACCATAGTGACAGTTTTAGCGAACCCCACGGGAGTGACGCGTATGGACAACAACACGTTGCTGTTCCAGGACAAAGGTTCGGGTAGGTTTAAAGACGTCAAGATCTACCCTAACCGCATTGAGGTGCTCAAGAAGGGCACTTTTGGTGGCAAGCACACCGAGATTGTTTATCTTAAGGACATTACGGGGGTCAGCAGGATCAAGGGCCGCGACGTTTTCCTACGTAACAGGCTGTTGACTGCCTGTGTCTTTAGTCTGAGCAGCCGCTCCCAAGCTCAGGAGTTCGTGAATGCGCTGAACATGGTGATGTAGCCGATAACGGTGTTCGGGCTAAGGTAAAATCGGGGCGCAGAACGGTATTCTGCGCCCCCCAATTGAGTCGATGTGTCTAAAAGGCGGGCTTGCCTATTCGCTGTCGTCCCCAACGTTTTCGCGGTCATTGGCAAGCATCGCCGCGCCGGCGACCGTTGTCGCCACGGCGGCGGCAGCGAGCCCGGCGGCAACGCCAGAGCCGTCGCCCGTGTCGGCGAGTTTTCCGGTCGAGCCCTTGCTCTTGTCGGCGCCGCCGTTCTTGTCGGCGCCGTCTGCGTTGGAACCCGTGCCGCTACCGGTGCCGCCTGCACTGCCCGAGGCCGCTACGGTAAAGCTTGCGGCTCCATCGCTGGCGAGCGTGTAGCTCTGCGCCGCGTCGCCCAAGAGACCGTTCACGCGCACCCAGTACGTTCCCGCGGTAAATGCCTCGCCCTCGGCCATCGCCGTTCCCGGAGCGCCGTTCGCGTCGTGCACAAACTCGAGCTGGGCCGTGCAGGCATCGGTTTCGAGCTTGCCCTCGAGTGATGCCGCAATCTTGGAGCGCACGTCTTCGCCGGCCTTAAGGCCTTCGAGTCCCTCAAAATGGGGCGTCAGCTCGCGTGGATCGATATCGATGGGCACGGAGCCCCGCAGCTCCGTAACGGTCTCGTTGCCCAAGGCGTCGACATCCACATATTCGATGGCAAACGCATGGCCCGAAGCTGCCACGTTGAGTACGTTGCTGGTGTCGACGAGGCGGAAATGACCCTCGCCAACGGTCTTGCCGTCCTGGAATGAGGCATCGCTCAGCGAGTCACCGTACGTCATGCGCATGCGGGTCGGGAGATAATACGGGAGATAGTACGAAGCCGTCTGCTTGTGCTCCGTATCGTAATTGCGCTGGTAGATGCTCCGGGCCAGCGCCGCATCAACAAAGTCGGATGCGATGATGCCAATGTGCTTGAGGTAATCTGACTTTGTATCCTCGATGCCGCTGGGATTGATGTACGGGCTCTTATACAGATGCTCGTTGACTACTCGTGCCGAGGTAAAAGGATTGCCTCCGTGCGACAAGCCCGTGCAGCTGGTGTAGTTGATAGACCAGCAACGCTCCAGGACTTTCTCCTTGGCCCCGTTATCGTCCTCGACATCTACCTCGTTGCGCGTGCGCCCGGTCGTTTCCTTCAGCGCATTATCGACCCAGTTGAGCTTGTCGGTTCCCGTGAGTTTGTACTTGTCCTGGGCGTATACCTTGGTGCAATAGGGCTCTTTGTCGCCTGTTTCCCCCGCGGCTTCAAAGCCCTGCGCGTCTTGGACGAGGCACATGGAACTGCTGTCGGTGTGCGCTGCGATTTTGTTATCCCATTCGGTGAGGTCGAGTCCCCACGTGTGGCCGCTTACGCTGTCGCCGTCGAGTCCAAATCGACGTAGCAGGACGATCTTTCCGCGCACCTCGCCCAGTGTGGGAACGCGGCTCGACGTATAGAACAGTTTGGGGTTGTCGTCCAAAACCTTGGCGAAAGCCGTCGTAACACTTTCGTCGGTGGCCTCGTCGTTGCCTCGTGATACAAGCATGATGAGCGCTTCTGTCGGGTTTTCGTTCAAAAACGTTTTGAAGTAGCCTATGACATCGGAAAGATGCAAAAAGTACGCGTCTTTTTTGAGCAGGTAGTACATCCCATGGTCGATGCCAGGGTTGTCGCCCTTTCCGAGACGGATATCAAAATAGCGAATGCCTTCGAGCAGCTGCGTGGGAATGTAATCCTGCTGGCATTTTACTTGCGAGGATTGGGGCTCAGTGTCGTTGTCCACGCTGCAGGTGCCCGAATCGTGCGTACCCGGGATGCTCAGCTCGTCGAGGAACTTGTTGTCGTCGACGTATTTCATCCAACATGGTCCGTCGACGTAGCTGCTATACGTGATCCAGTCGAGGCTGCTAACCGTGGCATCGTTCTTTTTCATGTCGTAACCGACAAGCTCGAGCTCCCACGGAATGCTCTTACTCTTATTCTTATGGCAAATCTTATTGTTGTCCTGGTCTTCGCCGTTCGATTCTATTGCCAGGTACTTAATGTCTTTTTTCTCGGTTTCTTTCTCGACCGTGCGGTCTCGGATGATATAGGTTCCGTTTGATTGCCGCTCGAACGCAAAAGCGCGGCTGGGCTTGTTGTCATACTCGCCGCTCCATACGTGGATGACCTTTCCGTCTTTGTCCGAGTCGCCATCGACCGACCAAATGCTGTAGCCCGTCTTTTTATGCTCTTCGAAATTGAGCAAGGTGCGGATAGCATACCAGTTTGTATCGTCATTCTTGGTCGTTACGTTCTCAAGGATGAGCTTGCTGGACGTGCCGTCATTAAACAGATGGCAGACGTTGCCGATGACGTTGCCGTCTTCGTTGACGCTCGCGGTGCGAAAATAGCCCGCGGGGCGAAGGCGAATGACGAAATTGTCGAGGCTGACCGACGCTGTGGCAGCGTCGTCTGCAAATGCCGCTCGTGGGCAAATGCCCAATGCCGCGGTTTCGGGCAGGCTTGCAAGTGGCGACAACGCCGCGAGTCCAAGGCCCAACGTAAATGCTCGGCGGCTGATGGCGTGGTGTTCGGTCATAACTTCTCCATTCGTAGAGTGCGGTTATGCGATAGTTTTGGTCACTATGCTGCTCAGATGTTTAAAGATGCTGGTTTAATTGTCTGCGCGGCGCAATAAATCGGCGGGCGGACGTGTTGGGGTGTTTGTCGTTTTCGTACTGTTGCTACATTTGGAGCGGTTCCGGCGTCCGGCATCCTCGCGTTCGTTGGCTACCGGCATAAGAAAGGGAGGGTCGGTTTACCGGCCCTCCCTGGGTACGAAGCGCTGGGGTACCGCCGCTTGTTAGCACTGCGCCCGTGTTTCCCGCTGCGCTCGCCAGTTACTTAGCGCTTGATCTCGATATCGTCGAGCTTGACGTCCATGGCCTCGGTCTTGGCCTCGGCGATGTCGTCGGCAAATTCCAGAGACTTCATCATGGTCTCGACGGCGTCCTTGTGCTCCTCGACGTTGTCGATGCGCACATACACGCTGCCACCGTCAACGTCGGTGAAGTACTCGGTCGTCACGCCGCCCGAGTGTGTGTAGGAAGCGTTGCGCCAGGTCTTGCCGTTGTACTTGACGGGGTCATTCTCGGTCCACTCAAAGCTGGCATTCCACTTTGCCTCGTAGTCGAACAGCTCGTCGGCGTTCTTGTCAGAGTCGAAGACGGGGATGAAGCGATCACTGGCGTGCTCGCTCTCGGTGAACTTAAACTGGGCCCTGTCGGCGGTGTCGCCGGCAACGTCGGTAATCTCGATGCCCTCGGGAACCTCGACCTTAAACCAAATGAAGTCGGTCCTCATATCCACGGCTGGCTTTTCTGCCCCGCCGCCACCGCCACTTCCGGTAGCGTCGCCGCTGCCACCGCAGCCCACCAGGGCAACTGCGGCAAAGAGACTGATGCAGAGGGTGAGAATCGCAAAGGCCTTCTTTTTCATGGTCGTGTCCTCCTCGATCTGTAACCGCCCATGGATTACCTGTCTTTACTGTACGCGTGGACGGCTCGCTAGGGTGGGCCATGTGTCCCATTCTGAGGGCCGGATTTGCGCCGTTAAGTGGCAATATGTTCGGGCGCAAAAGAGGGGAGGGCCGATGCTGTCGGCCCTCCCCGGGGTGAGGCGCCCGTTGATTTAATGGGGCGCGCGTGCGTGGGCGTTGCCCCAACAGGTTCCTTGTTTATAGCATGGCCTATCGTGTGCCATAGAAATCCGCGATGGCCAGGTGCGCTGACGCTCGCGTACTTATGGGCTAGACTTAGCACCATTACGTGATCGATGCGGTCGGCCGACGTCGGCCGCCCGACCGATATATATGACTTGAAGGTGCGTGTGCGTATGAGCCAAGAGATGATGGATAAAACCTGTCGCGGTTTTGCCGAGGCGCTGGCCGCGCGCGAGCCAGTTCCCGGTGGTGGCAGCGCGAGCGCTTTTGTGGGCGCGCTGGGCGCCTCGCTGTGCGGAATGGTTGCCCGCTACGGTGCGACCAATCCCGCGCTTGCTGATCGTGCGGATGACCTGACGCGTGCGTTTGCCCAGGCAGACGAGTTGGCGCAGGAGCTTGTGGGTCTGGTCGCCGAGGACGTTCGTGCGTACGGCCAGGTGTCCGCTGCGTACGGTATTCCGCGTGAGGACCCGGCCCGACCGGCTGCGATTCAGGATGCGCTGCATGTGGCCGCTATGCCGCCGTATCGCATTATGGATGCCTGCAGGCGCGCACTGGCGCTGCTCGAGGACATGGCCGACAAGGGTTCGCGTCAGCTGCTGTCCGATGTGGCGTGCGGCGCCGTATTCTGCCGCGCCGCCATGCAGGGCGCGAGCTTGACGCTCTTTGCGAACACCACGTCTATGAAGGATCGTGCACGCGCCGAGGAGCTCGAGACGGCGTGTGATGAGTTGCTCGACACATGGTTGCCGCGCGCCGATGCGCTGGCGCGCCGCGCCTCCGACGCTGCAAGAAAGAGGGGATAGCCATGGCTGAGCTACTGAAGGGTGCTCCCGTCGCCCGCGCTTTGACTGAGGAGCTCGCTGCCCGCTGCGCTGCGCTGCGCGAACGCGGTGTTGTTCCGACGCTTGCTATCGTGCGTGTGGGTGAACGCGAGGACGACCTATCCTACGAGCGCGGCGCCCTTAAACGCTGCGAGAAGGTTGGCATTGAGGCTCGCCGCGTTTTGCTTCCTGCCGATGTTTCGCAGGATGAACTGCTGGCGGCTATTAAGGACATCAATGCCAACCCCGCTGTTCATGGCTGCCTAGTGTTTCGCCCGCTGCCCGCTGGACTTGACGAGGATGCGGTTGCCGCGGCGCTCGATCCCGCCAAGGATGTTGACTCCATGACGCCGGCCTCGCTGCTTACCACGCTTTCGGGTCGTGGCGAGGGCTTTGCTCCCTGCACGGCCGAGGCCGTGTTGGCGTTGCTGGACCATTACAGTGTTGAGCTGGATGGGGCCAAGGTTGCGGTCGTCGGTCGGTCTCTGGTGATTGGTCGTCCCGTTGCCGCCATGCTTACGGCTCGCAATGCCACGGTGACGATGTGCCATACGCATACACGCGATCTTGCTGCCGAGTGCCGTTCTGCCGATATCGTTGTTGCGGCCGTTGGACGCGCGAGCACGATTGGCGCGGATGCCGTTCGCGAGGGCCAGACGATCATTGATGTTGGCATTAACTGGGACGAGGCCGCTGGCAAGCTGGTCGGGGACATCGATTTTGATGCTGCGGAGCCGTTCGTTAACGCCATCACGCCCGTGCCGGGCGGCGTGGGGGCTGTGACCACCGCGATTCTCGCCAAACACGTGATTGAGGCGGCGGAGCGCGCATCGAAATAGGCGTTTTGGGCTGTTTGAGGGGGTTAGCTATATACCACGTGGTCAAACAATGCCAAATATGAGTACTGTTGCCAAGATAGTCACATATGTCTTACGTCTTTTTGGCTTCCTAACGGTATCCATTATCGTTAGGAAGCCTATTTTATTGAACTTATGGGGAAT
Source organism: Collinsella sp. (assembly GCA_018376265.1). Lineage (GTDB taxonomy): Bacteria > Actinomycetota > Coriobacteriia > Coriobacteriales > Coriobacteriaceae > Collinsella. The sequence continues at coordinate 21,361 of JAHABQ010000009.1, read as the reverse complement.
AACGTTGTCTTGCTTTTGGGCAAATGGGGATTTTCGGCACTCGTTACAGGGAAATTTGCTGCCACTAAATTGGTGACAGTACTCATATTTGGCATTTTTTGACCACGGGGGCTGCCGAGGCCGTGGTTTCGCCCTTTTTGCGTCGAAGCGATACACTGTTGCCGTTTGATTTCTTCGCTCAAGGAGGATGCGCATGCCGTGCACAACGATTCTGGTCGGTAAAAACGCAAGCTACGACGGGTCGACCCTGGTCGCGCGTAACGAGGACTCGTCCAACGGGGTGTTTGAGCCCAAGCGTATGCGCGTGGTGCATCCCGACGAGCAGCCGCGCGTCTACACGAGCGTCCTGAGTCACCTGACCGTTGAACTGCCCGATAACCCCATGCGCTACACGAGCGTCCCCGATGTTGTTCCGGGCCACGGCATCTGGGCCGAGGCCGGTTTCAACGAGCTCAATGTGGGCATGTCCGCAACCGAGACGCTCACCACCAACGAGCGCGTCCGCGGTGCCGACCCGCTTGTGGACTACGTGCCTGCCAAGGGCAACGAGGGTGAGGACGGCTATGTGCCGGCGCAGCCTGGTGGCCTGGGCGAGGAGGATATGGTGACCCTGGTCCTGCCGTATGCCAAGTCCGCCCGCGACGGCGTGCGTATCCTGGGCGACCTGCTCGAGCGCTACGGCACCTACGAGAACAACGGCATCGCCTTTAGCGACGTGGACGAGATCTGGTGGCTCGAGACCATCGGCGGCCACCACTGGATCGCCAAGCGCGTGCCCGACGACGCCTATGTGACCATGCCCAACCAGCTGGGCATCGACAGCTTTGACCTGGACGACGCCGAGGGCGACCAGGCCGACCACATGTGCTCCGCCGACCTGCGCTCCTGGATGGCCGAGTGGCATCTGGACCTGACGCTGGGCGTCGAGGGCGACGGCCCGGCTGCGGTCTTTAACCCGCGCGAGGCCTTTGGCTCGCACAGCGACAGCGACCACGTCTACAACACGCCGCGCGCCTGGTACATGCAGCGCTGCCTCAACCCCAGCGATGTGTGGGACGGTCCCGACGCCGATTACACGCCCGAGAGCGACGATATCCCCTGGAGCCGCGTGCCCGAGCGCAAGGTGACCATCGAGGACATCAAGTACGTGCTTTCGAGCCACTACCAGGGCACGGAGTACGACTGCTACGGTAGCAAGGGCACGCCCGCCACGCGCGGCGCCTATCGCCCCATCGGCATCAACCGCAACAGCCAGCTCGCCGTGTTGCAGCTGCGTTCCTATGCGCAGCCGGCCTATCGCGCCGTGCAGTGGATGGCCTTTGGCTCCAACTCGTTTAACGCGCTGGTTCCGCTGTACGCCAACGTCGAGACCATGCCCGAGTACTATGCCGACACGCAGGCTCGCGTGACGTCCGAAAACTTCTACTGGGCCAACCGCCTGATCGGTGCCCTGGCCGACGTCCGTTTCCATGAGTGCGGCCGCGCGGTCGAGGATTATCAGGAGAAGATCGGTGGCATGGGCCACAAGCAGATCCATGACGTCGACGCTGCCGTAGCCGCTCTGCCCGAGGCCGAGGTGCCTTCCGAGCTTACACGCGCCAACGAGGCCTTTGCCGAGCGTGTTCGCGTGGAGACCGATGCCCTGCTGGGCAAGGTGCTCTACACCACGAGCTGCGCCATGAAGAACTCTTTCGCGATGAATGACAACGTGAGGTAGGGATTTCCCATCGATCGAATAGCGCTAAAACGCTTTGTCGCTTTCGCTCAATCTTGGGTACAAGAACGCCAATGCAGTTGTTTGTGATTGGAGATAACCATGGTTATGAAACTCGATCAGCTTGTTAACGGCGCCATTAACGTGGGCTTTGGCGCTGCCGCCGTTGCTGTCGAAGGCGGCAAGAAGGTCCTCGACGACCTTAACACCAAGGGCGAGCAGGTCCGCAAGGACACCGCCACCCCCGATATCGCCCGCAGTGTGTCCGACATGTTCGAGCAGGCCGGCGGTACCATCTCCGACCTGACCGAGCGCTTGGGCATGCAGGGCGAGACCGCGGCCCAGCGCGTGCTTGACGAGCTCATCCTTGCCCGGGTCCGCGTTATGACCGCCCCCGAGCGTACGGCCTTCCTGGCCCATGTGCGCGACATCGTCGATTCGGTCGAGGACAACGTGACCTCGGTGCCCGTTGAGTCCGTTGAGCCCGACGATGCGAAGGATACCGAAGAGGCCGAGTAGCAGCGCAGATGGCAGATTCCACCACCGATTACAACAATCTAGATCCCTTGGGTGACGAGGCGGCGGTTGTCGATGAGGTCGATGCCGCCGTCTCGGGCGCTCGCAAAAAGCCGCGCGCTGTCGATATGGTCCCCGAGGAGCCCGACGCGATGGCGCCGGACGAGGAATACCAGCTCACGCCGGCGGGTCGTCGCGAACGCATCGGGCAGATTGTTCGCCTGGTCAAAAAGTACCGCGTGTGGGATAACCTCACGCCGGTTCGTTTGCGCCGCCTGCTCGAGGAGCTCGGCCCCATGTTCGTCAAGATGGGGCAGATTCTGGCCAACCGGTCCGAGATTCTGCCGCAACGCTTTTGCGACGAGCTGCGCCGTCTGCGTTCCGACGTGGAGCCGGTGCCGTACGAGGTAGTGCTCCGCTGCTTGGAAGAGGAATACGGCCTGCGCCTGGGGGAGATGTTCGATGCGATCGACCCCAATCCGCTTGGTAGCGCATCGCTCGCGCAGGTGCACCGCGCTCGTCTGGTGACGGGCGAGGACGTGGCCGTTAAGGTGCAGCGCCCCGGTGCGCAGCAGGTTATGGCACAGGACATCGATATCATCCGCTCGGTGGTGCGTATCGTTTCCAAGTTCGTCAACACCGATCAATTCGTTGATCTGCACGGCGTAGTCGAGGAGTTGTGGACCTCGTTTCGCGAGGAGACCAACTTTTTGGCCGAGGCCAAAAACCTCAACGACTTCTACGAGTTCCATAAGAGCGTTCATGGCGTGACGTGCCCTAAATCCTATCTGGACCTGTGCACCGAGCACGTGGTGGTTATGGACTACGTCGACGGCATTTCGATCGCCGATCCCGAACGCTTGGTGGCCGAGGGCTATGACTTGGAAAAGATCGGTGCCGCGATTGTCGAGGACTACTCGACGCAGGTGCTCGATGACGGTTTTTTCCATGCCGACCCGCATGCGGGAAACATCATTCTCAAGGACGGCATCGTCTACTTTATCGACTTGGGCATGGTCGGACGCATGTCGAGTCACGATCGCGGTATCGTCAAGGATATGATTTTCGCCGTGGCCGAGGGTGACGTGCCCAAGCTCAAGGATTCGCTCATGCGCTTCGCCGTAACGCGTGGCGACTCGGCCGAGCTTGACCATTCGGCCTTTTTGTCCGATTTGGACTTTATCGTCGCCGACTTTGCGGGCCTTGACCTGAAGGATCTTGATATCGGCGAGTTTTTGACCTCGTTGTTAAACCTCGCGCGTAAGAATGATGTTGAGCTGCCGAGCGTGGTAACGATGTTCGCGCGCGGCATGGTGACGCTCGAGGGTCTGCTGACCGAGTACATGCCCAACGTCAACATGATCCAGATCATTCAGGCTCATATCAAAAACGAGAAGAGCATCTATGCCCGCATGCGCGAGATGAGCCGCGACTTTGCCGCGAGCAGCTATCGCGCGGCAAAAGGCTCGCTCGAGGCGGCCGAGTATCTGGGCTTGGCTTCGCGTATGCTCACGCGCGGCCAGCTTAAGGTGAACACGCAGATCATGAGCAGCGATAAGGCGCTGCGACAGCTGGGCGGAATCATCGACCGCATGTCGATGGCGATTGTGATCGCCGGTCTGTTTATCGGTTCGTCGGTGGTGTACTATGCACGCATCGAGCCGGTTGTGTTTGGTATCCCAGTCATTGGCTTTATGGGCTACGTGAGCGCGCTGGTGCTGGCGCTTATGCTGGGTCGCAATATCTGGCTCAACAGCCACGGCGGCAAGCACTAGAGGCTGTGACCGTCACCACATTCTCCTATCGCAAACAATAGCTTTTACCTTGGGCTTCGCCTGCGTGCGAGGCCCTTTTGCGTGATAGCATATTGACGGTTTTAATCGATGGCCTAGATGGTGGTGCGGAGACGCACGAATGCGCGGTTTTCCTGCGCGTTTGGGAGAATCGGGGTGCAAGTCCCCGGCTGTACCAGTAACCGTAATTCCTCTTGGCTCGGGATGTTCGCGTCGCAGATCGGACGGCGCGCCCGAGTCGTTAAGGTTAAGTCGGATCGCCTCCCATCTTGCATGCGGCTGCGGCGTATGCCGCCGGTGTGCATAGGGCTCTGGAGGGAAGGGGGACCCCGATGGGGGAACTCGAGCGCAACATGCGCGATGACGTGGGGCAACTTCAAGGCAACGCTCCAAGTACAGACAGTAGGAGACAAATGGATATGTTTGAGGACGAGTGCCAGCGTGCCTCGCTTCGTCGCCGTGGCGTAATCGCGCGCGGCGTGGCAAAGCGCTGCCTGGTGGCATTCCTGGCCTTCGCGATGGCCTTCAGCACCACGCCGGCTCAGCTGTGGGCCGAGGGTGCCGAGGGCATTACCGACGCTGTGGCTCAGGCTACGACGCCGAGTGAGGGCACGGGGGCCGCGGACGGTGCTGCCGACCAGGGCAAGGCCGAGGTTTCGGATTCCGAGGGCGCGCCTGCAGCTAGTGCAGCCATAACAGAGGCAGCAACTGGCGACGAAGGCTCGGCGACGGGGGAGAGCCCTGCCACGAGCGAGCAGTCTTCGACGGCATCCGCTGGCCAAGCGGGACCTGCCGCCGCGGCTGCCGTTCAGACAGAGAACCCGACAGAAACCGGCGATGTCGCCAAGAAGCAGGTTGAGGTCTCGTTCTCGATTATCGGCACCGATGCTGACGGCAAGGCTCAGACCTGGGTGGCACCTACGCAGCTCAAGCTCGACGAGGGCGCGACGGCTGCGGATGCCTTCATTAAGCTGCAGGAGAAGACGGGCTTCAAGGCGAAGTACGAACCGAACACGGCATACGGTTTCTACCTCGAAAGCATCACATCCCCGAGCGATGGTCGCACGCTTGCCTACGATCCGACGACTTATGCCTTCTGGCAGCTGTTCGTCGACGGCGCGTCTTCCTCGGTTGGCGCGAGCAGCGTCAAGCTCACCCAGGGGCAGAAGATTGAGTTTGCCTATACGGCTGGTAGCTCGTCCCCTGTCGTTAAAGACCAGGTTGCCGCAAATGTGACCGTCATTGGTCGCGATGCCCAGGGCAAGACTCAGACTTGGGTCGATAATGCGCAGTATGTGGTGACGTCCGGTTCGAGCGCGCTTGATCTTACGAAGGTCGCACTCGAGGCGAACGACATTGACGCCGTTGCTGCGGGCTCCTTCATTCTGAGCCTTAAGTACAACGGTGTTGAGCTGGGTACGCCCCAAGATTATTCGACCTATTGGCAGCTGTTCATCAACGGCAAGTCGAGTGACTATACGGCGGACAATGTCACCATCCATGCCGGCGATACCGTCACGTGGTTCTACGGTGGCTGGGGCGACCAGTTGCCGTCCGATTCTGTCCATGCTTCTGTTCAGGTTCTCGGTAAGGACAAGGACGGCAAGCAGCAGGTTTGGGCTTCGACGGGTCAGACGAGTCTCAAGGCAGGCTCCACTGCCAAGGATCTCCTTGAGCAGGTCGGCCTTACTCTCGATGCTGGCGAATCGTCTTGGGGCTGGTTCCTCAACGGCATTTATTCGCCCTTCGATGGTAAGTCCTATTGTGGCTATGATGCTGCGACCAATAGCTATTGGCGCTTCTACGTAAATGGCAAGTTCGCCGACGTTGGCGCCGGTGCCTACAAGCTCCAGGAGGGTGACGCCGTCACCTTTATGTATGGTGCTGACGCCGATGCCCTCCCCGGTCAGGTGCTTGGATCCGCCGATGTTATCGGTCCCGATGTCAACGGGAACAATACGCGTTGGGGCACGGCAAGCAATGTTTCTCTGCCCGAAGGCTCCACGGCCCAGAACCTTATTGAGGCAGTTCTGAAGGCCAAGGGCGTTGCGTACAACGGCTCCCAGAGTGGTGAGTACTGGTTCCTGAATTCCATTACTTCGCCGTTCGATCACAAGCCGTATGGTTGGGATGCTGCGACCAATAAATATTGGCATCTGTATATCAACGGAGAGCCCTCCTTACTCTGCGCCAATCAGATTACGCTCAAGAGCGGCGATAAGGTCACGCTTGCCTATACCACCGATAATTCGCCCATGCCCGATCCCGACAAGATTGTCGTGGATCCGAGCGCGACGACTCCTGATTGGGATGCCGAGTGGGCCGGCTACGGCAACAGTGGCAACGGTTCGACCGTAACGGATGCCAAGACGCCTGCGCAGGCCGCCGGTCTTAAGTGGGCCTTCGATTGGAAGGCCGAGTCTGGTCAGCAGTATGCCAACTGCAGCGAGCCTGTCATTGCTAACGGCTTTGTGTACATCGCGACCGAGAACGAGCTCATTAAGATCGATTCGTCCACGGGCAAAAAGGTTGCCTCTGCGCCGCTTGCCTCCAAGGTGAGCTATACCTCTCGTCCGATCTATACCAATGGCCTTATCATCGTTCCGCTCAACGGCGGTGCGGTCCAGGCGATTACTGCAGACAAGCTGATCTGCAAGTGGCTGACGCCTGGTTTGACGGACTTGACGCAGAGCTCCTGCACCGTCGTTTCGGACGGCGAGTACGTCTATGTAGGCACGGCTGACGGGAAGAAATACGTCAACGGTTCCTTTACGCGCATCAAGATCGCCACAGGCGAAGTCTCTTGGCAGAACATCGACGCAGCTGAGGGCTATTATTGGACTGGCGCTGCCCTGACGGATAAGTACGCCATCGTCCCCACGAGCGCAGGTACGCTTAAGTGCATTGATAAGGCAACGGGTGATGTCGTTTCGACCATGAAGCTCGGCGCCCTTGCGAACGCTGACTGCGTCGCCGATCCGTCCAATGGCTCGACCTTCTATCAGATGACGCACGACGGAAAGCTCCATGTGATTTCGCTTTCGGCGAAGGGCGTGCTGAGCGAGCAGAAGACGGTCGACCTGGGTCTTACGAATAACATGAGCGCCCCGGCGGTGTCTGGCGACAACTTGATTGTCGGTGGGCAGACGGCTACTGGATCTGCTCTGGTTCTCTATAATCTGAAGACCGGTAAGACCACGATGGTCACCGCTGCTGACGGTAAAGAACTACCGGCCGGATTTAACGGTATTGCTGCTACTCCGCTGGTGAGTGTTCAGGGCGGCAAAACCTATGTGTACTTCACCGTTAATAGCGCGGATAGCAAGGACTACGTCAGCTACTCTGCTGGTGGTGGGGTGTATCGCTATACGCTCGGCGATGCAGAGGCGACGCAGATTTATGATGCGGCTGGCCATTACCAGTACTGTGACTCTCCGGTCATTGCCGATGCATCTGGCAACCTGTACTACATCAATGACTCGGGCACGCTGTTCAAGCTTGGGGCCGTTGAGTCTTGGACGGTTGCCTTTAATTCCAACGGCGGGTCTGCTTGCGACACTAAGTTTGTTGCTACGTCCGATGGCAAGCTGGTCAAGCCGGCCGATCCGATGCGCGATGGCTACACTTTCGGCGGTTGGTATACCGATGAGCCTTGCACGCAGGCGTACGACTTCAGTACGCCGGTGACGGCCGACCTGACGTTGTATGCCAAGTGGACCAAGAATGCCGTTAACCCTGGCGGTAATGGCGGTTCTGGCACTAATGGTGGCAACGGTGGCGCTGGCAACGGTTCCGGTGCTGGCGCTGGCACTGGCACGGGCTCCGGCTCCGGCACGAAGGGCCAGCAGGCTGGCGGCGCTGTCGCCCCGGGTCATAAGCCGACGACCAAGACGACGGTGTCGACCAAGACCGAGACCAAGGACAACAAGTCCGACAAGAAGGACTCCGATAAGTCCGATAGGAAGTCTGACAAGAAGTCTGACAAGAAGGACGGCAAGTCCGACAAGAAGTCCGATTTCAAGTCCGATACGGGTGCTGTTTCCACGACCGCTGCTAAGAAGTCCTCTAGTGCTTCCGAGCAGGAGACTGGCACCAATCCGCTCGCCATCGTTGGCATCGCCGCCGGCGTGATTGGCCTCGCGCTCATCGCCGTCTTCGTGCTGACCAAGCGCGGCAAGGGTGACGGTAATGCCCGATAAGCCCAAGGAGACCAGCGGGCAACAACCCGACTCCTCGTTTATCCAGCTCGATGATCCAAAGCAAAAGGGCGCCGCTTCGCCGGCGTCCACCTCTCGTCGCAAGGCGCTCCTCGGCGTTCTGACTGCCGCGTGTACCATTCTGATCGTCGTCTCGCTGGGTTTCGTCCATCCTTCCACAAGCGGTGCCTGGTCCATCGACTGGATCATTCAGACCGTGACGGGGGAGAGCGTCGTCACCAAGGACACCAAGGCATCTGGCTCGACTACGACTTCGGGCGAGGCCAGTTCCAAGGATTCCAAGTCATCGAATGACGCAAAAGACGAGTCCAAGGGTTCGAACGACGGCAAGGACGATTCCGAGTCTTCGGACAAGGAATCGGACAAAAACTCGGATAGCAAGAAGTCCGAGGACCAGGACGGCAAGAAGTCTGGCGATAAATCCGCTGCCCAGAATACGGGCGCCGGCGATACTTCCGAGGTGTCTGGTGGTGCTTCTTCGGGCGGTGGCCAGTCGTCTAATGGAGCCTCATCCTCTAATGGTGGAAACGCCTCCTCGGGCGGCCAGAGCGGCTCACAGGAGTCCAACTACGTTACGGTGACGGTTTCGGTCACATCGAGCGCTGTGGGCAATCCTGTGTCCTCTGGTGGCACCTTTACCTTTAACGAAGGCGCTACCGTCTACGATGCCCTGTGCGCGCTGGGCCTTTCTGTTAATGCCGAAAACTCGCCTCTTTATCACGGCGTATACGTGAAGGCAATTGGTGGGCTTGCCGAGTATGAACACGGCGGCACTAGTGGCTGGTGTTATTCCGTTAATGGCTCACAACCCATGACGGCCTGCAGTAACTACGTTCTCTCCAATGGCGACAACGTGGTCTGGTATTACGTTACAGGCTAGGGACCTCGACATATCGCACCAAACGGGCGGTTCGGACAAACATCCGGGCCGCTCGTTTTTCGTGCGAATGGGACTGGGTCGCCGGGTCTCTCGGCAAACAAAAAACCGGTTGGAATGGGAATTCCAACCGGTTATACATTCAAGCAAATAGTGAATCGACTATGACCGTGCGCCCTCGAGGAAGAAGCGGCGGCTGAAGTAGTTGTACCAGGTGACGAGGAACGTGGCGATGGCCTTCATGGCTTGGTAGCCGATGCTCAAAAACGTGACGCCCACAAACATATACAGGTCGTTGAGGCCCAGGCCGATCACCGACAGGATGGTGAAGATCGTGAACTCGCGCTTGCGGCTCATGCCTTCGCGGTGGTCGAACACGTACTTCATGCTGAGCCAGTAGTTGACCACGACGGACGTGATAAACGAAACCGTGGTGCTCATCAAAAAGTCGAGGTGGAACAGCTCGACGAGCGCAATGAGCATGCCCCAGTCGATGCCAAAGGAGATAAGACCCACGACAGCAAACTTGAGGAACTGCTTGGTATGAGGTTGTGCCAGCGCCTTGCGCACGTAATCACATCCAATGCGTTGATGAATCGAGCAGAGGATACTTTAGAGCTTTTACAAGGGAAACGTAAGGTCTTTGCCAAGAACTATATGAACTCGCCAAATTTTCAAGAGCTAATCCGCAAACGTTGAAAATTTGCCCGTAAACGAGCGACACCCACGGACGATACTGCGCTGAGTGCGCGTCGTCCGTGGGCGCCGTAATGCTGCAGGGGTTTCGAGCTATTTTGTCTCGTCGCCCTCCAGGAAGATTTTTCGGGTCACAAAGTTGTAGACCATGACAAGCGCGGTGGCGCAGATCTTGGCGATATTGGCCTCGAGTCCCAGGCCGGCGTTGAGCGCCAGCACGATGCCGTCGTTGAGCACCAAACCGATCACGGACAGCACGACAAAGATGATGAACTCGCGGCGGCGGCTCATGCCTTCCTTGTGCGCAAACACGTACTTCATGCTTGCGAGGTAGTTAAAGATGAGTGAGATGATAAAGCCGCTGGTGTTGGCGATTAGGATGTTGAGGCCCAGACCGTAGTGGAGCAGATTCATAATGCCAAAGTCGATAACCGTGGCAATGACACCGACGACGCCAAATTTCATGATCTGCGCAAGGAGCTTTTGCATGGTACCTGCCTTAAGCTGGCGCCGAAGCGCCGCGGGGATGACAAACTCAGCAAGTTTAGCCAATCCCCGCGGGTGGTGCTAGGCGCGCTCCTCGATAGCACCGTTTCTATATGCATCGAGCAGCTGACGCAGGTCTTGGATTTGGCTGCGGATCTTGGCGCCAGTATCGGTGTCGCTCACCATGCGGCGACGGTCCGCTTGGTCAAAACGGTTGGTCTCGCTTTCGATGTCCACGTTGCGCGTGAGTGCCTCGGCAACCGTCGTAAAGGCCCGGTGCGACTTGAGGCGGCAGCCGCGCGAGCTCGAGATGAGCGTATAGCCGGCGATACCCGTCTTGGGATGGTAAGCGCGGCAGAAGCCGCCATCGATGACCAGCAGCTTGCCCTCGGCGCGGATGGGCTGCTCGCCCTTGGTGGTTTTAACGGGCGTGTGGCCGTTGATGATGTGGCCGGTCGGCGAGCATGCCATGGGCGCGACGCCAAACTCGCGCATGATATCATCGCAGACCGAGGGCGACTTGGTAAGCGTAAAGTACGGGTCCATCGGCTCGACCCAGGTGCTCTTATCGGCGATATAGGCGCGCTCAAAGGTACGCACCAGGCGTCCGCTGGCGGGTGAATTGAAGCCAATCCACAGGTACCACATCCAGTCGAGGGCATCGCGGTCGCCCACGCGCCACGCGCGGCGGGCGATGTGGTCGCAAAAATCGAGATAATCGCGGCCAGCGTGCCAGGTGCCCAGGCAGTTCATGCTGCTAAAGGTGCCGTCTTCGTTGAGTGGAACGCAGCCGTGGAAGAGCAGGTTGCCGTTGGCGACCTTGTACATCGAGCCGTGGGTGTAGAGGAAATCGATATGGCGATGCAGGTGATCGGCGGTGACAAACTCGGACACGAGCTTGTCGATGATGTGCTGCTCCTGGGGCGTGAGCGTATAGGGGTCCGCCGGATCGACGGTGGGGAAGTCGTTGGTCGTGAGCGGCCACACACTGGCGTCGGCGAGCGTGACCGTGCCGGTGTCGTGATCGATCTTGTCGAGTAGCAGGCGGTCGGTCATATCGAACTCGGGGTGGCGCTGGATAATCTGGCCCTCGAGCTTAAAGAGCAGCACGTTGATGGCCTTGATCAGCGGGGTAATGGACTCACCGGCGGTGTAGGTGGCATCGGCAAAGGCGACAAGCTCACGCAGCGAGATGCCGTAGTCGTTCTCCAGGATCTCGTAGTTGTCGTAGCGTAGGTTGTTGCGCAACACCGTGGCGATGCAGGCGGGCTCACCGGCCGCAGCGCCCATCCACAGCAGGTCGTGGTTGCCCCACTGGATGTCGAGTGAATGGTAGGTGAGCAGACGGTCCATAATTTTGGCCGCGCCGCCGCCGCGGTCGAAGATGTCGCCCACCAGGTGCAAGTGGTCGACGGCCAGGCGCTTGATGAGCGAGGCGAGCGACTCGATAAAGTCGTCGGCGCTGGCGGTCTCTAGGATGGACTCCACGATGCGCTCGTGATAGCGCACGCGATAGTTGTTCTCGTCCGGGTGCGTGTGCAACAACTCGTCGATGATGTAGGCGTAGTCGCGCGGGATGGCCTTACGCACCTTGGAGCGCGTGTAGCGGCTTGAAAGTGAGCGAGCGACCATGATGAGCTGGTCAAGCATCGTCTTGTACCAGGTTGGCGAGTCCTCGCGCCGGCTGCGGACCAGGTCGATCTTCTCGCGCGGGTAGTAGATGAGCGTACACAGCTCGCCCTTTTCGTCAAAGGAGAGCGTGTCGCCAAAGATCTCGTCGACATGTTCGCGCACGACGCCCGAGCAGTTGTTGAGGATGTGCATAAAGGCTTCGTACTCACCATGCACGTCGCTCATAAAATGCTCGGTGCCCTTGGGTAGGTTGAGGATGGCCGAGAGGTTGATAATTTCGGTAAATGCGGATTGTTCGGCGGGGAACTGTCTCGACAGCAGGCGCAGATACTTGAAGTCTTGCGGGTTGCGATCGAATGCGACCATGAAACACCTTCCGATGGGGCTGGTAAAACTGATAAACAGCGTCAAACGTTTACCAGTATGCGCCGCTTTTGTTTCGATTTTGCGCCAGCGGCTGAATTGTCGGCTGAACGGTTTGGTAAATCGATTTAGTGAAGGTAGATGTGTTGGTCGGGTGGAGACGACAGAGGGTGTTTTCTCAGATATTTATGCGTCGGGTCGGTGGAGACGATGGTGGTAAAGATGTTCACTATTTTTGGTTCGATTTGGTAAATAGTGGACATATGTACCGCATGTAGGCTCACTGTGCGATAATTTGCGCAGCAATGAGTAAGGAGCCTCATATGAGTGATTTTGTCCTGACCTGTGAATCCGCCGCCGATCGAACCCGTGAGTTCTTTGCGTCGCGCAATATCCCTGTCGTGTGTTTTCATTACGAGATCGACGATGTTGTCTATACGGACGATCTGTATCAGTCGATTACGCCGGACGAGTTTTTTGCCCAGATTGCCGCGGGCGCCATGCCCAAGACGTCTCAGGTGAGCGTGGGTGAGTACGAGGAGTTTTGGGAGCCGTTTGTTGCCGAGGGTAAAGACGTGCTGCACCTGACGTTGTCGTCGGGTATTTCGGGCACGTATGGATCGGCCTGCGTCGCGGCGCAGATGCTTGCGGATCGCTATCCCGAGGGCGGCAAGGTGCGCGTCATCGATTCGCTGGCGGCGTCTTCGGGCTTTGGCCTGTTGTTGGAATATGCCGCCGATGTGCGCGATAGTGGGGCTTCACTCGACGAGACGGCTGCCTGGATCGAGGAGCACAAGCTCAACCTGCACCACTGGTTCTTCTCGACCGATCTGTCGAGCTACCTGCGCGGCGGTCGCATTTCGGCCGCGAGCGCGATCATCGGCACGGCGCTTAAGATTTGCCCGCTTATGACGGTCGATTGCGAAGGTAAGCTGTCGCCACGTGAGAAGATTCGCACTAAGAAGCGCGCGATTTCCGAGATGGCTAAGACCATGATGGCACACGTACAGGACGGTGCAGATTATTCGGGTAAGTGCATCATGTCGCAGTCGGCGTGCCGCGAGGATGCCGAGGCGGTCGCGGCGCTGATTGAGGAACAGGTTCCGCAGCTTAAAGGCAAGATTGAGATCAATGACATCGGTACTCTGATTGGCTCGCATACCGGACCTGGTACGGTGGCGCTCTTCTTTATGGGCGACAAGCGCGTGGATTAATTTGCCCCATCACGTCGCTGCATGATTGCTCAAACGAAAACGGCCCGCCTCACGTTTGTGGGGCGGGCTTTGCTGTTGCGGCTAGCGTTTCTTTCCGCGGAAGAAGAAGCCGTGCAGTGAGGGTTTGAGTCCGCGGTTGGCGCGACGCTCCTCGATATGATCGTGGATCGAAGCGACGCGCTCGATGACTTCGTCGGGAATCGGCACGTCGGGATTCATGTTCTCGACCTGGCTGACCTCGGCGGCGGCGACCTGGTCGATAATGGGCACATCGTCGCGCGAGATGACAGGTGTGGCGTCTTCCTTCATCTTGCGATAACGCTGCATCATGTCGGTCTGTAGCTGCTGGGCCGAAGGCGGCGTCCAGATGATGGCGTTGGCGCCGGCGGCGATGGTTTCACGGATGCTCTCGGGCGTCTTGCCGCCCGGCGCGATGAGCGGCAGGTTGGGATAGCGCTCGCGCAGCTCGCGTAGGACCTGGGGCGTGTTCTTGCCGGCGGCGATGTTGAGAATCTTGGCTCCAGCGCGCACCTTGGCGTGGGCATCGTCGTCGCAGCGAACGACCGTGGCGATGACGGGGATGTCGGCGATGTTGGTGATGTGCTCGACCATCTCGGCAGTAGCGGGGGAGTTGACCACGCAGCCCGCCGCGCCCTGCATCTCGGAGACGGCTGCCATCTGCACGGAGCGCTTACCGGTCGTAGTTCCGCCGCCCACGCCTACGAAGACCGGGCACTCGGAGACGGTCAGCAGCGCTTGCGTAATGGCGGGCTGCGGCGTGAAAGGGTAGACCGCAAAGACGGCATCGGCGTTGGAGTTGCGGATAACCGCGACGTCGGTGGTGTAAATGAGCGACTTGATGCGTCGGCCGAACAGCGTAAAGCCGCTGGCCTCCTCGATCTCGTCGGGCATGCGAAGGGCAGCCTTGCGCAGACGTCCGTCGATGGGCAGGGGCTCCATGGGGAGCAGTCCGTTGGGGGTCACGGCTACTTGGGGCTCGGTGAACTCGTCTGCGAGCTCGACCTCGGAGAAATCGACCGAGGCGACGATGTCCTCGTGAACCTCGGCGGGTACATCGATGGGAGCTTGGTCGTTTGCCGCGGCAGGCGTGTCGAAGGAGCTGGTGCCGACGAAGGCGTCGACGCGCTCATTTAGATCGTTGAGGGTATCCATGGAGGCTCGATTCTATGTGATAACGGCCGGCGCTATGCAGCCGGAATTGCGAATGCTAAATCGTTTGACGAGTTGATTTTTCCCCGCCGCGCCATCCGTTAGACCGAAGGGCCGGCGAACGTGAAGGAGCTGTGGTGGCGGGGATCGAGGTGCTATCTTGAAAGTCCCGTTTAAAAGAGAGGTGACGCGGTATGGAATTGACAGCAATGTTTGGCTCGATTGGCCTGTGTGTGGGCGCAATCGTTGCCGCCGCGGTCATCTACTTTGTGGTCACGGCCATTAAGGGCAAAAGGGCCGAGCGCAAGGAGCGTGCGATGCTTAAACAGCATCGCGACCAGCAGGGCAAACGCGCACAGAAATAGCTTGTTGAGTTTTGGATCCGTGCGCTAGCTGCGTTTTCGGATCAGGGCAATGTAGAAGCCCTCAAAGTCGCGGCTGGGCGGAATGGTCAGCGTGCCGGGCATACCGTTGGCGACGGCCGAGACATGGCCGGCAGCGATGGCCTCAGTGAGGGCATTGCACTCGATATGCGGCTCCTCGCCGGCATCCTGGGCGCGACGCGCTTCGCTTTCGCTCGGCGTGCCGTCGAGGGGGATAAGCTCGCAGTCCATGTGCTTGTCGAGGGCCTCTTGCAGGGCGTCCTCGTTTTCCTGCGGCAAGATCGAACAAGTCGAATAGACGAGCGTGCCGCCCGGTTTGAGGGCTCCCATGGCGCGGTCCAGAAGCGCGCGCTGCGAGCGGGCACACTTGCTCAGCAGCTGCTCGGTCAGGCCGCGCAGACTTTTCTCGTTGCCGCTGATGACGGTGCCCGTGCCGGTGCAGGGGGCGTCGAGCAGGATGTGGTCGAAGCGGAAGAACTCGTCGAGCTCGCGTGCGTCGATGCGCATAACGGGCACGTTTTTGGCACCCTGGCGATGGAGGTTTGACTCGAGCTTTTCGGCGCGGGGAATGCTCATTTCGCAGGCTGTGAGGTGCGCCTGGCCCTGGGTGAGGGCGGCGATCTGCGTCGTCTTTCCACCGGGGGCCGCACACATGTCCAGGATGTCCTCGCCTGCCTGGGCGCCCAACACCAAAGGCGGCATCATGGACGACAGGCTCTGCAGGTAGATCTTGCCGTCGCGGTAGATGTCGAGATCCCACAGATCGGAAACCTGGGCCTCGGGCAGGATAAAGGCGTCTGGGTACCAAGCGACGGGGTTGTGGGCGATGCCGGCGGCATCGAGCGCCGCAGCGATGTCCTCGGCGGTCGCCTTGAGCGTGTTGGCGCGCAGCGTGACCGGGCGTGTGGCCGCGGCGCCGAAGCCCTCGATCATGAGCTCGGCATCGGCGGGCGCATAGGCGCCGGCGACCGTGTCGACCATAAAGCGCGGCAGGTCGGCGGCGGAGTGTTGGGCGGCAAGCTGGTCGGAAAGCTCGGTGGCAGCAAACTGCCTAAGCTTGAGCTCGGGCTTAACCTGCTTTTTCTGCTTACGACGACGCGGCTTGGACATCCGTCTTTCCTTCCCATTCCATTAAAAGTAGTCAATTTGGGACGGGGCTATTTTAGCTGCCCGTCCGTTTCGGCAGGCGTTGCAGTTAAATTTGGGACGGGGTAGCTAAAATAGCCCCGTCCCAAATTGACTACTCTGCCTTGGTGTTGGCTTAGTACTGGCTCTCGTGCTTGCTAAAGAAGTCGAAGCGCGGGGGCAGCGGCTTCACGCGGTGCTCGCCGGGCTTCTCGCCCAGGCTCTCCACAAACTCATCCGTGGAGGCAAAGATGTTATCCCAGCTAAAGAAGGCGACGGGGTCGACGTCGAAGTACTCGCAGATGAGCTCGCAGCCGGCCGGCACAATACCGTGCATCAGGACGGTCGCCACGCGCAGCTCGGTAAAGGCGTCGACGAGGGCCTGCGTCATCGCGGCGTTTGCCTCATTACCCTCGAGCTTGTTGGCGGCCTTGGAGGCGTCGCTCCAGCGCTTGTTGGCGGCGCGCAGGTAGTCGTCGCACACGGCGAGTGCGCGGTGCGTCTCGAACTTGTACATGGCCTGCTCAAAGGCGAGAGCTGCCTGCTCGGCGGCTTCGATCACGGTGGCGGAGGCGGCACCGGCGGGGATGCAGCCGTTGCGATAGGGGCTCTCGTCGCCCTCCTTGATGGCGACGCCGTAGAAGCAGCTGCGGGCCAGGCGGTTGAAGACGCCGGTCAAAAGGGCGCTCTCCTTAAGGGCCGGATCGATGACACGCTTGTCGTCGCAGGCACGCACCTCGTTGCCGTCCTTGTCCTTGCCGGTCACGCGCGTGTCGTATGCCTTGGGGCTAAAGCTCACTGGCTTCTCGGACAGGCCGAGCGACAGCCAATGCGCGCGCATCTGCTCGCAGGTGTAGTGGTTGAGCAGGTCGTCTGCCGGCGGGGGAGGCGTCTGCGAGGACGAGCTGGCCTTTTTGCCCATGTAGAGCAGGTGGTAGCAGGCGCTGACAGTGCTCTGCGTGAGGTCCCAGCCCAGGGCCTCCCACATGGCGGTCTGAGCGATGCAGTAGAAGTAGATGTTGTCCTGACCGATAAACTGGTAGATCTGAGCGTCGTCAGAGCACCACCAGTCGCGCCAGTCGAGCGAGCTGTGCTGGTAGGTGGGCGCGGGGACCTGCGTGGAATCGGCGGCGGGCTCGCCCATGAGGGTGGCATCCTGGGCAGCGACGCCCTCGGTCACGCCGGCGGCCTTGGCATCGCGCGCGAGCACGGTGCGCGTATAGCTGATGGGAGCCCACAGGCTCTCGGGCCAGCACCAGCAGGTGACGTCGGAGACGCCATCGACCTCGGGCACCGGAACGCCCCAGTCGATGTTGCCGGTGATGCGGAAGGGTACGAGCGCCTTGCCGCTGCGGAAGCGCACGCCGCCGTTGGCGAGCACCGCGTGGGCATCGTCGCGCTCCTTCCAGCTGGGGAAGGTGACGGTAAAGCTGCTCTTGTTGCCCTCGGGCTCCAGCACGGTGTGCTCGGGAAGCTGATCCTCGACGGCATCGAAGGCCTCGCGGAACTTGTTCTGGATGTAGAGCTGAGCCGGCAGCAGCCACTCCTCCATGGTCTTGGAGACCACGGAGCGAACCTGCGGGTTCTGGGCGAGCTTGTCGGTATAGGTCTTCATAAAGTCGAGGTAGGCCGGCAGGTCGAAGTAGAGGTTGTCTACCGGGCGCAGCTCGGGCACCTCGCCGGTGAGCTGGCTCTTAGGCGCGATGAGCTCCTCGGGCTCAAACTGGTGGCCCAGGTCGCACTCGTCGGCATAGGCCTTCTCGGACTTGCAGCCCTGGATGGGGCAGCGGCCGATCACCTGACGGCCGTTGAGGAACGTGCCGGCCTTGGCATCGTAGAACTGCAGCGTGGAGCGCTTGGAGATGGTGCCCTGCTCGTGCAGGCGCTCGATAATCTCAGCGGTCACCTCGTTGTGGATCTGGGCCGCCGGCTCAAGGCCCGAGCCGCCGTAGATGTCACAGCTGATGTTGTAGTTGTTGAGGGTCGCGGCCTGGCGGGAGTGATTGGACTCGACATACTCGCTAATGGACTTGTCGTAGCCCTCGTTCTCCTTGAGCTTGCGGTAGCTCTCCATGATGGGCGAGCCATAGCAGTCGGTGCCCGAGGTGAAGATGACGTTCTCGCGGCCCAGACGGTCGCGCAGGAAGCGGGCGAAGAAGTCGGCCGGGACAAAGACGCCACCGACGTGGCCAAAGTGAAGGCCCTTGTTGCCGTAGGGCTCGCCGGCGGTAACGATGGCGCGGCGAGGCCAGCTGGGACGGTCGTTCATGGAGTATTTGGATGCCATGGGACTCCTTCGCATATGGTGAGAGCGCGGCCGGGCACAAGGCCTGGCGACGCGGTGGTCAATTCGTGCATATCGTTCGACATTATCGCACATGCGGACGGGTACGTGGCAGGGGCGCTATCCTAAGATGCTATGAATGAGATTTCCAACATACATGCGTTTGAGGACGAGGATTTTCTGCACGCTTGCTTCGTGTGGGGGATGGTCGTAGTCGGCGTGTTTGCCGTGTGCCTGGTGCCGGTGTTTATGCTGCTGGGCGGGCCTGCAGACTTGGATGCGGCTGACGCGGGCGGCTGGATGGCTGTCGTGGGCTGGATAGTCGGCTTGGCTGCGGTTTCTGCGGCGTCATTTGCCGTGCACGAGCTGGTGCACGGTGTGTTTTTTAAGCTGCTGGCGCCTGCGGGCGCGCAGGTGACCTTTGGGGCGAACCTCGAGACATGCATGATCTATGCCTGCGCCGAGGGCGTTGTATATTCGCGCCGGCGGTACATGGTCATTTGCCTGGCGCCGACGGTTGTTTTGACGGCGGCGTTTGCCTTGGGCTTTGCGCTTTCGGGCTATCCGCTGCTGTGCTACCTGGCGGCCGGCTTGCATTTGTCGGGCTGTGTGGGCGACTGGTATTACGTGCGGACCATTTTGCGCGACCGCTGCATTGTCGCCTGCGAGGACACGTCCTTTGGCGTGCGCTTTTTTGATCAGTAGTCTTTTTGGGACGGGGCTATTTTGACTACTTTTTGGAGATAGGTATTTTTGACTGCTTTACGTCAAAAGTAGTCAAAATAGCCCCGTCCCAAAAAGACTACTTATTGCGGGGAGGAGATGTTGATGAAGCCGTTGCTGTTGCACGCCTGCTGTGCGCCGTGCTCGCTGGAGCCGGTCCGCCTGCTGCGCGAGGAGGGGTTTGAGCCCACGATTTGCTGGACCAACCCCAATATTCAGCCGCGCGATGAATGGCAGCGCCGCTTGGACGAGCTGCGCCGGTGGTGTGCTGATGGCGACATCGAGCTCATTGAAGCAGGCGAGGACCGCGAGCGCTGGGAGGCCGGTGTGGCCCCGCTGGGTGCCGATCGGCCCCGTCGCTGTCGTGCGTGCTATGCCTTGCGCGTGGCCGAGGCGTGCCGCGTGGCCCAGGAGCGTGGATTTGAATACGTGGGCACGACGCTCGCCGTCTCGCCGTATCAGCTGTTCGATACCTGTAATGACGTGCTGGAGCGTCTGGCGGCGGCACATGGGCTCACCCCGGTCATTCGCGATTTTCGCCCGTATTATCCCGAGGCCACGCGTCGTTCACGCGAGCTGGGCATGTATCGGCAGAATTACTGCGGCTGCCGTTTCTCGGCCGTCGAAGCAGCCATGGACCGCGCCCGCATTCGCGACGAGCGCAAGGCTGCCAAAAAGTAGTTCATTTGGGACGTCAGCCTGCTAGGATGTAGAGCGGACTTTAGCTATATAAGGAGTATCCGACGTGTCTATGCGTACCGATGATTTTGACTACAACCTTCCTGAGGAACTGATCGCCCAGGCTCCTGCCGAGCCGCGCGATTCCTGCCGCCTGCTGGTGGTGGATCGCAAGGGCTCCCAGGCGGGAACGCCGCTGGAGCACGGCGGTACCGTTGAGCACCGCATCTTCCGCGACATCATCGACTATATCGAGCCGGGCGACGTGCTTGTCATCAACAAGACGCGCGTGATGCCGGCCCGCCTGATTGGCCGCAAGGCGGGCTCGGGCGGCGTGGTCGAGACGCTGCTGCTCAAGCGCCGCGAAGATGTGGATCCGCTGGGCCATGTTTGGGAGTGCCTGGTCAAGCCGGGCAAGCGTCTGAAGCCCGGTGCCCAGATTGAGTATCGCGCCGGTGGCGCCCATGCGCCCGAGGGGGCTCCCGTGGTGCTGACGGCCGAGGTCGTCGACTTTGTCACCGATAGCCGCGGCGGCCGCCTGGTGCGCTTTGAGCCGGCCGGTTGCAATGCCGCCGGCGAGCCGCGTACGCTCGACGAGGCCATCCATGCCGCCGGTCACGTGCCGCTGCCGCCCTACATTACCGACTACGAGGGCGACCCCGAGAAGTACCAGACCGTCTACGCCATGAAGGAGGAGCACTCGGCTGCCGCTCCCACGGCGGGCCTGCACTTTACCCCCGAGCTCATGGCCGCTATCGAGGCCAAGGGTGCGAAGTTTGCCGCCGTCGAGCTCGAGGTGGGTATCGATACCTTCCGTCTGGTGGAGGAGGACGACCCTACGCAGCACGTCATGCACACCGAGCGCTACCACGTATCGCAGGAGGTGGTCGACGCCGTGCATAAGGCGAAGGCTGAGGGGCATCGCGTGATTGCTGTCGGTACCACCGCAGTGCGCTCGCTCGAAAGCGCCTTTGACGCGGACGCGCCGGTGTCCGACCCGGCTGTGACGGCGCGCTATTTTGAGGGCCGTGAGGACGGCGCCGACACGCTCGGCCGCGGCGACATCGTGGTGCGCGAGAACGCGACAACGCAGCTCTACCTCATGCCCGGCTCGACCTATCACGTGGTCGACGCGCTGATTACGAACTTCCACGTGCCGCGCTCCACGCTCATGATGCTCGTGAGCGCACTTGCCACCCGCGACCAGATCATGGATGCCTACGCCGCCGCTATCGAAGAACGTTACCGCTTCTTCAGCTTTGGTGACGCCATGCTGATTTTGTAAGTTACGCGGTTCTACGAACCGCGTAACTGGTCGACGCCGCAAACGCCCCTAAGCGGCAATCTGACGTTCAACTTCAAGGGCGCGACCAGAAGGTCAGCGCCCTTTCGTTTCAAGACTTTAGTCCGCTGGCCGCGCAGCGGCCAGCTTTAAACCACCCGCTACGCGGGTGGAGACAAACGGCTTTACAAAGCCACCCCTCCGACCG
>JAHABQ010000046.1:0-11208 GCA_018376265.1 Collinsella sp. | reverse complement strand
AGGTCGTGCTTCACCCTGAGGTCTATACTCATGGAAAACCTCCCATTTCCCGATGTCCAAGAAATGGGAGGCAGTTCACAGGCACCTTTGTGGTGGTTTCCCTTGTGGTGGTTCCAAGTGTATAGCCTTTGCAACCTGCGGTCGCTAGACAAACAGCACGTGCGCGAGCAGGGCACACACGCACACCGCTCCAAATACCAGTGCCACGATCGAAATTACGCGATCGGCCATATCCATGTTGGCACGATTCGTAAAGAACCGATCTTCGGCGGCGTCGACGCGCGCCTCACGCACCATTTCGACCACCGCCTCACGGCCATCGAGCGCCTTTGTATCCATGTTTACCTCCCCGGCCTCATGCTTATCCATCAAAAACCAACTCCGTGTAGCCTCCGACGTCTACGGCCGCTCGTTGGGGGCCAGGCGCTGCATCTTGTTCACGGCCTTGAACTTGGTGAACAGCGGCACGTACTCAAAGCTCACGTTGGAGTTCTCCAGGCCGTACCAACGCGCAGGCGTGCCGGCGGCGCGGCGGATGATGTACTTGAGCGTGATGGCCGTACGCTCGCTCGGCTCCACATCGCTTTCGGGCGCCAGAAGCTTACGGATCAGGACGAACTTGAACGTGCCGATGTTACCCGGATCCTTGTAGACCGAGTAGTCATGCGTCTGCGGCGGCAGCTCGCCGGTGGCAGCCAGGTCCTGAACGACCTGACGCAGGTAGGCATTGACGCGCTGGTTGATCTTGTAGCCCAGGTACAGATGCACGCGGAACACGTAATCGGTGCCGAACGTCTCGACCGAATAGGCAAAGGTGTGCGGTTCGTCCATGGTCTCGACATTCACAAACCACCAGGCGCGGGCGCGCTTGGGATGCTTGTCCAAGATCGAATAGACGATATCGCGGTCGATGTAGTCGGTATGGGTGTCCTTGGTCAGGTACACGACGTTGTCGCTCATGCGCTCGTAACGGTCGTCGTCGCGCAGGCGCTTGAGCTGCGGCAGGTAGCTGCGCAGCGGCAGAAGCGTAAACTGGCGCTGCTCAACAGCCGTACCGTTGTACCAGCACACCATGATGCCCATGATGAGCGCGGCCATGAGGATGGTGAAGTAGCCGCCGTGGAAGAACTTGGTAAGTGAGCTCACGAAGAAGAAGCCTTCGAGCAAAAGGAAGAAGGCCGCGAAGATCCACGGAGCAACCTTGAGCTTGCGCTCCTCGTGCAGGTAGAAGAAGAGCAGCAGCGTGGTGCACATCATAGTCAGCGTAATGGCAAGGCCGTAGGCGGCTTCCATATGCGCCGAGTTCTGGAACAGCAGCACCACGATGACGCAGCCGACAAGCATGACGTTGTTGACCATGGGGATGTAGAGCTGGCCCTTGGTCTCGGCAGGGTAGAAGACCTGCATGTGCGGCATGAGGTCCAGACGGCTGGCCTCGGACACCAGCGAGAATGCGCCGGTGATGAGCGCCTGCGAGGCAATGATGGCCGCGACGGTGGAAAGGCCGACGGCAAACGGGCGCAGGCCCGGGGCGAGCATCTGGTAGAACGGGTTGAGGTCGGCAATGCCCATGAGCTCGGGGTTGGCAGCGTTGTTCATAAGCCAAGCGCCCTGGCCCATATAGGAAAGCAGCAGGCAGCACTTAACGAACGGCCAGGTAGCGTAGATGTTGCCGCGGCCGACGTGGCCCATGTCGGAGTAGAGCGCCTCGGCACCGGTGGTGGCGAGGAAGCAGCTGCCCAGAATCATGATGCCCGCGTGGTTGTTGGGGCTCAGCAAAAAGGCGATGCCGCGCACCGGGTTGAGGCACAGCAGCACGGCGGGGTGCTGGAAGACAAAGAACAGACCCGTGCCGCCCAGGAACAGGAACCACAGCGTCATGATGGGGCCAAAGGCGTGACCGATCTTGGCCGTACCGATGCGCTGTACCAAGAAGAGCACGATGATGATGGCGAGCGTAATGGCGACGACGCGGCCCTGGTCATCGCCCAGCACGGCATGGACCGCCGGGATGGTGCGCAGGCCCTCGATGGCCGTGGTAACGGTAACGGCCGGCGTCAGGATGCCGTCGGCGAGCAGCGCGGCGCCACCTAGCATGGCGGGGATGATAAGCCACTTGCCACAGCGCTTGACCAGACTGTACAGGGCAAAGATACCGCCCTCGCCATGGTTATCGGCGCGCAGCGAGATGAGCACATACTTGATGGTGGTCAGCAACGTGACCGTCCACACGACAAGGGAGAGCGCGCCGAGCACGAACTCCTCCGTGACGCTTCCGATGCCGCCGTTGCCGGCAACGAGCGCCTTGGTTACATACATAGGGCTGGTGCCGATATCGCCGTACACCACGCCCAGCGTGACGAGCATCGCCGAGATGCTCACAGGAATCGCAGCGTGCGAAGCTGCCTCCTTGGCCTTTTGTTCCATAAGCCGGTTTCCTCCCAACTTTAATGTTCGAAGGGATTATAGATAATCGGCCCATGTTTGAATGGCACTGTTTTCCCAGCTAGATAAACATTTATACGGCCTTTAGGCCACCGCGGCGATATGGAATGTGACAAAGGGACGGTCCCTTTGTCACATCCGTCATTTTCCGAGCCAATTTTTGAACCACCACTCCATGGAGCGGCTCATCTCGGCCATAAAGGGACTGGTGTGCTTGCGGGTATAGATATCCGCGACGCGCTCCCCCACCTCGCGGGCGTGCGGACGGAACATCGCGTCCATCTCGTCCACCTGCGCGTCCATGGTCGCGGCATCCGCACGGCAGTAGCGCTCCTCGTGCACCAGGTTCACCACGGGGTGTGCGATCGCCGGACGCTCCTTACGGGGCGTGCCGATGATGAGCATCGATAGCGGCATGGTATAGGGCGGCAGATCGAGCAGCTCGGCAACTTCCTCGGCATTCTCGACGATATCACCGATATAGCAGCTCCCCAGGCCCAGGGCCTCGGCGGCAACCACGGCGTTTTGCGCGGCGATCACGGCATCCTGAGCCGCGATGGCAAAGTCGCCCAAACCCGGCGCGCGGCGGGGCGCCTTGCCCGTGCGCTCGACAAACTCGGGCTCAAAGCAGCCCACGTGCTCAAACAGATCGATCCACTTGGCATAATCGACCACAAATATAAGTGCCCAGGGCGCCTTGGCAATCATGGGCTGGTGATCGCACAGGTCGGCGAGGCGGTCCAGCGTAGCCTGCTCGCGAATGCTTACGATGGAATACATCATCATGGCGCCCGCCGACGGCGCGCGACTCGCCGCATGCAAAATTGCCGCCCGCTGCTCGTCGGTCACCGCCACGGGACGGTCGTCGTCATCACGCGCGAAGGCACGCGTGGAGGAACGGTGCTCCAACGTGTCCAGCACCGCATTGCCCGTGGTCTCGACCGGATAGCCACACGTATCCACAGCCTTGGTGCAAACCTGCTCGTTCATCGCCTCATCCTCGCTAATTCTTTAAGAAGCCTTTACGTTTCCGTGTAATTCCCGTCCATTATCGCGCAGGTCGCCACTACATTGCGCCACACCGCCACACGTGCGCGTTAATATGGCTGGTTGTTGTGCGCAGACACCAATTGCAGCGCATATCTTGGTAACAATCGGGTAAACCCCCGCTTTCGTAGGTTTTAAGTTTGTGAGGAGTCTCAGCATGTTCGCTGCCGCCATCTCGCTCGTCGGTCTTGCGGCGACCGTCTACCTTGTCTTGCGCGAGGCCAAGGCCATTCGCGCTCAGTCGGGCACCGTTGCCAAAAGCGCTCTTGGGTGGAGCGTCGCCTTCGGCCTGTTCCAGGTCTTTTTGACCGTTTGGGGCGCCATTGGCCTCGTCGCCCAAAACGAGCCGCTCGCCTTTGTGATGCTCATCCTGACCAACGCCATCCTCACCGGCTGCGCTTGGGCCAGCATCGCACGCGACCGCATCGCCCCGCGCGTCTTTGCGTTCGCCGCGCCCGACGCCCCCGCCCCCACCGGCAAGCTCGCCCGTCTGCGCGGCGCCTTTGTGGGCAAGCCACTCGTCGCCGCCGTCCTGTGCCTGCTGCTCGCCGGCGTCTTTGCGCTGCTGGGCATGGAAGTCTCGTCCAACCACGACTTTACCTGGGTCTACCCCCTGTGCATCCTGCTCGAGTGGGCCATCATCACCGTGCTCATGACCGGCTTGTTCTTCCTGTTCCAGCGCCACGGCGCAGCTCCGGCCGTCCTGGCCTTCGCCCTCTTTATCCTGGGCATTGCCGAGTTCTTCGTCATCACGTTTAAATCCATGCCCATCCAGCCGGGCGACCTTTCGGCCATCTCCACCGCCGCCGCGGTCGCCGGCACCGGCTACACCTTCTCGATCTCACTGTTCTGCGTGCTGTCCATGGGCTTTACCGCCATCGCCATGCTGCTGTGCGAGTACGCCGGCCTGGTGGCACCGCACCGTCAGAAGGGCGCCGCCAACGCCAAGCGCATGCTGCTCACCAATCTGCTCGTCGCCGTGCTGTGCCTGGGCGGCGTGACCGCGCACGTCACGCTTATCGACTACTACAACACCCTCGGCATCACCGTCTACACCTGGCGCCCGCTCGAGAGCTACTGGCGCGAGGGCTACCTGCCCGCTTTCATTAGCGCGGCGCAGTCCATCAAGCCGCCCAAACCCGCCGACTACTCCGTCGACGATGCCAGGGCCACGCTCAAAAAGTACGCCAAGGCCTACGACAAGTCCGACGCCGCCAAGAGTGACGAGCGCACCGCCGCAAAGGAGCAATTCGATAGCGAGAAGCCCACGGTCATCGCCATCATGAACGAGACGTTCTCGGACCTATCCATCTACCAGAACATGCGCGCTGGCTACGAGGGTCCGCAGTACTTTAAGAGCCTGTCCAACTGCCTCAGCCGCGGCAAGCTCTACGTGAGCGCCTACGGCGGCGGTACCGCCAATACCGAGTTTGAGTTTATGACCGGCAACTCCATGGCCAACCTGGGCTCGGGCGTGTACCCCTACACCATCTACAACATGGAAACGACCGGGAACCTGGCAGAGCAGTTCAAGTCGCTCGGATATTCCACCACGGTCATGCATCCCAACCACGCGACCAACTGGAACCGTGAGAACGTCTACAAGGACTTTGGCTTTGACCAGTTCCTGTCCATCAACGATTTCCAGGGCGCCGATACCCTGCGCGGCATGGTGACCGACCAGGCTACCTACGACAAGATTCTTGAGCTGCTCGACCAGAACGCCGATCCGCAGTTTATCTTCGACGTGACCATGCAGAACCACTCGGGCTACGATACGGGCCTGCTGCCGGTCGACAAGCAGATGCACCTGAACATCGACACGACCGACCTGGACGCCAAGACCGTCGAGGACGGCACGCTATCCGATGTCGATGAGTACGTCTCGTGCATCGAGCAGTCCGACCAGGCGCTGCGCTACTTCCTCAACGCCCTGAGCAAGCTCGACCGTAAGGTGGTCGTGGTGTTCTGGGGCGATCACCAGCCGTTCTTCCCGTCCAAGTTCAATGACAAGTGGTTTACCAACGAGGATGACGCCACCCACCAGGAGCGCCTGTGGCAGACCGACTACATCATCTGGGCCAACTACGACGTTGCCGGCTGCGACCAGACAAGCGAGGTCGACGACCTGTCCACCAACTACCTGTCCACGCAGCTGATGCAGCTGATCGGCGCACCGCTGACCGACTATCAGAAGGCGCACATGACGCTGCGCGAGTCGCTGCCCGCTATCAACTCGGTGGGCTACGAGGACGCCAGCCTGCGCTGGGCGCTCTCCTCCAACGTCACCGGCGACGACGCCGCCGCAGCAGCCGCCACCAAGGCGCGCGAGGATTACGCCAAGATGCAGTACTACGAGATGTTCCGCGACGGCAAGAACGTGTACACCGAGCACTTCCAGACCGAGGCCAACGAAACCGACCCCAACCTGGCACCGGGTACGACCAAGATCAAGTAGCGGCGCGTCTTAACTGGTTCGTCTGCCCGGCGGCGCGGAACGTAAGGTTCCCTGCTCGGACAGTCCTGCTCGCACGGAGAGCACATTAAGTGCTCTCCGGCTCGTGCGGAACTCGCGATGAACCTTACATTCCGCGCCGGCCGGGCAGACGCCTCGGTGTTGAAGCGCGGCTTGTCATGGGGACATCTGCTGAACATATATAAGTTGAAGGCCACGTCATGTGGCCTTTTTGCATCCGGAAACCGTGTCCGCAGTCCCATGTCCGGAATGGGATGCAGTTTCCGCTTACGGCCCCGTTGGGAAACTCCATCCCACTCCGATCGCAAATTCCGGGTCGCATTTTCCGCCAGAGCCCTCAACTGGAAACTGCATCCCACTCCAAAGGCAAATTCCTGGACGCACTTTCCGAAACCCCATCCATTCGGAAAGTGCGTCCCACTCTGCATACATCCAGCGAACGCATGCGAGTGTGTCGTCCAGGACGGTCTCGTCATCGGGGTGATGGAAAATGTCACCCCAAACGCTTGCCACGGTTGCGCCTATGAGTGTCAAGAAAAAAGCCTCGAGAATTTCGAGGCTTTCACATTTGTATTGTTTTGCACGAAGGACCGCGAACGACGAAGCTACTCCCCCAGCACGGCCTTTTTGGCGGCTGCAGCCATGTTGTCCAGATCTTCCTTGGTGGGGTGATCCTTTGCGGCGACCCAGTTATCGAGCAGCATCTTAAAGCGGACATTGTCGGGATCTTGCTCGAGCATGGCCTCGTAGCGCTGCTTGACCGCGGGACCCATCTTGCCCTGGCACATTGCCCAACCCACAAGCTCGGCATCCTCGGCCAAATTGGAGGTCACGCGATTGATAATCTGCTGATAATAGCTCTGGTCGGCGCCAAAACCGCAGGTACCAAAGAGGAAAACGCGCTTGCCGTGCAGAGCGGAGAGCAGCGCGGCAACCGAAGGCGTGCACGCGCCCTTGTCGCACCAAAAACCGACGAGCACCGTGTCGGCCGCGCAGGCGCCCTGCGCCTCGAGCGCAACCTGATTTGCATCCGCATCGTCGCTCAACGCCGCGGCATGGACAAACTCAACGCCCGCAGCCTGCAGAGCGCGCTTCTCTTGCTGTTAACCACCAAAGAGCACGTCATAGTCACGTTGCCTCGTTTCCCCCAAAACTAAAGCCACTAATGCAATTTATTAGATGAATATCTTAGTGCTAACGTGACAGATGTAAACCACCGTCTGTCGATCGATTAATTTGCCCCACGGGCTTGTTCACTGGGCAAACTGGCTGCGGTAGAGTTCGGCATAGAAGCCGTCTGCCGCCAGCAGCTCGTCGTGTGTGCCACGCTCGATAATCTGGCCGTCGCGCATGACCAGAATGCAGTCGGCGTTGCGGATCGTCGACAGGCGGTGCGCCACCACAAAGCTTGTGCGGCCGGCCATGAGCTCATCGAATGCCGCCTGCACCTGCAGCTCGGTGCGCGTATCGATACTCGAAGTCGCCTCGTCCAGCAGCAAGATAGCCGGATCGGTGAGCATAACGCGCGCAATGCACAGCAGCTGCTTTTGACCCTGGCTAAACGTGCCGCCGTCCTCGCCGATGACCGTATCGTAGCCGCCTGGCAGCTGCACGATAAGCTTGTGCGCGTGCGCGCGCTTGGCAGCTTCGATAACCTGCTCGCGCGTGGCTCCTGGACAACCGTAAGCGATGTTGTCCGCCACCGTGCCCTCGAACAGCCATGTGTCCTGCAGCACCATGCCAAAGGCACGGCGCAGGCTCGAGCGCGTATAGTCACGCGAGGAACGACCATCGACCATGATGCGGCCGGCATCGATATCGTAAAAGCGCAGCAGCAGGTTGATGAGCGTCGTCTTGCCACAGCCCGTGGGACCGACGAGGGCATAGCGCATACCGGGCTTGGCATCAATGCAGATATCCTGCAGCAGCTTGCGGTCGGGCACATAGCTAAAGTCCACGTGTTCAAAAGTCACCTCGCCACGCGGGGCGGCAAGCTCCACGGCGTCTGGCGCATCGGGCTCCTGCTCGCGGGCGTCGAGCAGTGCAAACATGCGGCGCGCCGAGGCGTACGCGGTCTGGATTTGCGTAATGACGTTGGTAACCTCGTTGAACGGCTTGGTGTACTGGTTGGCGTAGGACAGAAAGATCTGCACGCCGCCCACCGTAAGCGCCGCGGGCACGCCCGTGATCACGCCCACGCAGCCGATCACAGCAACCACGGCATAGATGATGTTGTTGATAAAGCGCGTGCCGGGGTTGGAGAGCGAACCCATAAACTGCGCGCGCTCGCCCGCCGTATAGAGCTCGGCGTTGAGGACATCGAAGCGCTGTTGAGCGTGCGGGCCGTAGGCGAAGGCGTCCACGAGTTTTTGCTCACCCACATACTCCTCGATATGACCACCGAGCTGGCCCTGGATGCGCTGCTGGGCCGTAAAGCTCTTATTGGAAAGTTTGGCGATGGCACCGGCCGCAAAGATGGAAAGCGGCGTGACGAGCACCACCACAAGCGTCATGGTCAGGTTAATGGAGAGCATAAACGCGAGCGTGCCAACGATGGTGATAACGCCGGTAAAGAGCTGCGTAAAACCCTGCAGCAGGCCGTCACCCACCTGATCGACGTCGTTGACCACGCGGCTCATGAGGTCGCCGTGGGCATGGCTGTCGATAAAGCTGAGCGGCATGCGGCTGAGCTTGTCGCTCGCCTCCACGCGCATGTCGCGCACCGTCTCGTAGGACAGGCGGTTGACGCAATAGCCCTGCAGCCACTGGAAGGCCGCAGCGCCTACGACGACAATCGCGAGCTTAGTGACAAGCGGCAGCAGTGCGTCAAAGTCCACCTGCCCGGCGGCGACGATGAGGTCGATGCCCTCGCCGATGAGGATGGGCGTGTAGAGCTGCAGAATCACCGAGACGGCAGCACTCACAAACGACGCCGTAAACGAAATGCGGTGCGGACGGACGTAGCCCAGCAGGCGGCGAGTTACCGCGCCTACGGGGTAGCGCTCGGGGTCGCCGGGCTGGCGCGGACCGTCACCCAGGTCGTTGAGGTTATCGTTGCCGGACACGTTGGCCGTCATCGTGGCGACCGAACCGGAAGAGGTGTACGGATTCATTTAGCAGCCCTCCTTTGCGCAGACGGATGCGGAGGCGATCGGTGCGCCTGGGGCGGACGCGGGCGCCGCACTCCCCTGCTGGCCCTCGAGCTCCTCGCGGCGCAGCTGCGACTGGCAAATCTCGCGATAGAGCTGGCAGGTCGCGTACAGCTCGTCATGCGTGCCCAGACCCGCAACCGAGCCGTGGTCGAGTACGCAGATCATGTCGGCATCGCGCACGGTCGAGACGCGCTGGCTTACGATGACGGTCGTGAGCGGCAGCCCGCCCTTGGCGGCACCGCGCACACTGCGCTCGCGAATGGCATGGCGAAGCGCCGCGTCGGTCTTAAAGTCGAGCGCCGAGGCGGAGTCGTCCATGATCAGAACCTGTGGCGAGCCCACTAGGGCGCGCGCGATGGTCAGACGCTGGCGCTGGCCACCGCTAAAGTTCTTACCGCCCGCCTCGACCGGGGCGTCGAGCCCCTTCGGCTTGTTGCGCACGAACTCGCTCGCCTGCGCCATATCGAGCGCTGCCCAGAGCTCCTCGTCGGTCGCCGACTCGTCACGCCAGGTCAGGTTGCTGCGGATAGTGCCGCTCACCAGCGACGCACGCTGCGGAACGGTCGCGACCACGTGGCGCAGCTGGTCGAGCTGCCAGGCGCGCACGTCGGAGCCCATCACGTACACGCTGCCCACGCCCGCATCGTACAGGCGCGGGATAAGCGAAACGAGGGTCGACTTACCGCTGCCCGTGCCGCCGATAATGCCGAGGGTTTTGCCCACCGGCAGCTCCAGAGTCACATCGCTCACGGCATTTGCCGCGCCGGCGCCAAACGAGAAGCTCGCATGGTCAAAGCTCAGCGCAGGGACCGGAACAGCGCCACCCGTCAGGTCGCTCGGCTCAGGCAGCGCGACCGGCTGGTTGCCCTCGTCAGCGATGCTCGGCACGCAATTGAGCACCTCGTTGATACGCGACGCGCTGGCGCTCGCCTTGGTAAAGACCACGACCAGGTTGGCGACGTACACGATGGAGGTGAGCGTCTGCGTCATGTAGTTCACAAACGCCATGACCTGACCCTGCGTGAGCTCGCCCACGTTGACCTGGATGCCGCCCACCCACAGGATGGCGCACACGCCCAGGTTCATCACAAGAAACGTGACGGGATTAAGGATCGACGAGAGCTTGCCCACCGCGATGGCAGTATTGGCCTGGTCATCGGCGGCTTGGGCAAAACGTTCGCGCTCGTGGTCCTCACGCACAAAGGCGCGAACAACGCGGGCGCCCGAAAGCCCCTCGCGGCAGATAAGCGCGATGCGGTCGAGCTTTGCCTGCAGCTGCCTGTAATACGGGATACAGCGCGCCATGACAAACCAAAACACCAGGCCGATAGCGGGCGTGCAGATCAAGAAGATCATGCCGAGCTTAAGGTCGATGGCAAGGGCCGCGCACATAGAGCCCACCGCCAAGAAGGGCCAGCGGATGAGCATGCGTACGCCCAGCGCCACAGCGAGCTGCACCTGGTTGACATCGTTGGTGATACGCGTGATGAGCGACGGCGTGCCAAAACGGTCGAGTTCGGCATAGCTCAGCTTGTTGATGTGCTGGCAGAGCGCGCCACGAATGTCGGTGCCCATGCCCTGCGAGGTGAGCGCCGCCATCTTTTGGCAGACGAGCGTAAACGAGATGCCGATCACAGCCATGGCGGCGAGCACCATGCCGTAGTGGACGACAGCGTTCACATCGCGTGCGCCGATGCCCTTATCGATCATCTGGGCAATCACCAACGGCGTCAGCAGGTCAAAAATCACTTCGATCAGCTTGCACGCAGGGCCGATCACCATATATCGGCGAAACTTACCACCAAAACGCCTGAGCAGCTCAATCATGTATAGGCGCTCCCTATCATCATCCACATTCAATTCGAACCATGATAGTACCGCCACCCCAAAAGAAGCGTAAACAACTCGTCATTTCTAACGGGATTCAGTTTTCAGGGGGGGGGCATACGCGCACACCCAGCCAGTGTCGGGTCAACTAGCATGGTATATTTACATTAGTGCTACCAAGTTAGTCGCCGACCCTTGAAATGAGGTGCCGAGATGAACGACATTCTCGCAAGAAGAGCAAGACGAGCAACTGTGGGCATC
>JAHABQ010000008.1:0-208383 GCA_018376265.1 Collinsella sp. | reverse complement strand
GGCCTGGACGAAGTCCGGGCCCGCGCCTTTAGACGCGAGCCCGGGGCCCGTGGGTTATACCCTAAGAGCAAACCACCCTTTTTAAGGGTGGTTCTGATTGATTGGTCGGGACGAGCGTTCAAAATCGCTCATGTTTGTTCTAGAATGTTCGTATAGTCACATTTACGAACAGGAGTGAACATGCATATCTACTCTGTCAACGATCCCGAGTTCAAATCCTATGGCAACGTTTGGGATGACGTTCCGTCCGAGCTCACGTCGCCCGTGCTCGAGGCGCTCTCAGCCACGCCCATTCCCGAGGGCAGCAAGTACGTAGCAAGCGCGCCGGAGCTCGAGGGCGTCAAAGATGCCGATAAACTGGGCTTTCTCATGTTTGGCGGCCGTCCCTTCCAGCTCGGCTGGTGCAACGGCCACAACACGCAGCTCAACTGCCTGGAGTATCACCGCGCGAGCGAATTCAACCTGGGCGCTCGCGACTTTATCCTGCTCGTGGCGCATCGCTGGGAGATCGAGGACGGCAAGCTCGACACCGCGTGTGTCAAGGCGTTTCGCGTGCCGGCGGGTACGGTCGTCGAAGTCTTCAACACCACGCTCCACTACACGCCGTGCATGGTCGACGACGGTGGCTTCCAGGTGATGGTGGCGCTGCCCGCCGGCACCAACGGCCCGCGCCCCGAGGTCGCGGCCGACATGCCTGCGGCCGGCGACAGCTACTGCTACTGGAAGGCCGACAAGTGGGTCCTCTGCCATGCTGACAGCCCCAAGGCAGCCGAAGGCGGCTACGTAGGCCTCATCGGCAAGAACCTCGACATCACCGTGGACTAGAATCTTCCGTCTCGATCTGTAACATCTAGCGGGCTAAATCGTCTCTACCTGTTACAGATTTAGACAAACTGCAGGGGACAGACCGAACAATCTCGATCTGTAACACCAGGCCCGGTTTTGACGGCCTACCTGTTACAGATCGAGACAAACGGGCCCAAACCACCACAAAGGTGCCTGTCCCCATTGCGGTGGCTGCCTAGAGTTGGCTGCGCAGATAGTCAGCCATATATGGAACGGCGAAACGCACGTAACCGCGGCGCGCCTGTTCGATTACGCCGGCGTCGATGAGGCGCCGGCGATACTTTTGCGCATAGTCGGGTGTGACTGACATACGTTTCGCTACATCGGAAATGCGCGAAACGGCGTCTTCGTCATCAGTCATTGCGTCGAGAAACGCGACGTCTTGGTCCGATAGCGCGGCGAGCGTCGTTTCACAAACATCGTTTTCGAAATCGGCTTTTGACGCTTCGATAGCTCCGTCGACTTGCTCTGGCGTTACGTGTTCTCCTGTCTTGCAGCGATTGCCGATGTTATAGCCGATGAGCTGCAGCATATAGGGCGAGCCTTGGGTTGCGCGAGCGGCACGGAGGCGAAGATCGCCTGGAATATCAAGGTCGAGCTCTTCGAAAGCCCGCTGATAATAGGCATCGACATCTCCGACTGAAAGCGGTTCGAGCGTGACCTTGCGAGCGCGGTTGAGAAATGTCAGCACGCGGTCATTGAGCGTTGCACAGACGGCTCCCGGGAGACCTGCCATAACAAGCGCGACGTTGAGTCCCTCACCGACCAGCTCTTGATAGGCGGTGACGAGCTGTCTAATCTCAGGTGAATTAGCTTGGAGCTCATCGATAAGGATGAGGATGCCGTGCCCCTGCTCGGTCAGCTTGCGCGCCAGCTGCGTGAGTTTGAACTGGAAACTCTTGGTCTCCTGCACATCGCGTGTGAACTCGAGACCGGCTGAGAAGCCGAAGACGCTCAAGCTACCGCCAGAAAGTTTGGGGAGATGACGCTTGCTGACATAAGGCTCGCCTGCTTCTTGGATTTTTTCAACAATGCGCTCAAGCATATCTTCGGAGGCTACGGTGGGTGTGGCGACAACAAAACCGAGCTTGCGTGCGCGGTCGGCAAGTTCCCACAGAAGAACCGTCTTGCCGCTGCCTCGCTGGCCGAGCATGAGCATGGCTCGGTCTCGATTGCCCGGCTCCTGCTCAAGACCGGAGATGAATGTCGAAATCACGTTCCCGCGACCCACCAGATAGGACGGGCGATTTCCAAATGAGGGGGAGAAGATGGTTTCAGTCATAAGTCTCCTTTCCTTTTTTTCCTATTTTTTCCTTTCTTTCCTATTCAGTCAAATGAATTGCTGAGCGAAGGCGGTTACGTAGGCCTCGTCGGCAAAACCTCGGCATCACCTGCGACTAGAATCTTCTGTCTCGGTCTGTAACATCTAGCGGGCTAAATCGTCTCTACCTGTTACAGATTTAGACAAACTGCAGAAGCTGACCGAACAATCTCGATCTGTAACATCAGGCCCGGTTTTGGCTGCCTACCTGTTACAGATCGAGACAAACCGCCCCCAACCGCCACAAAGGTGCCTGTCCCCTTTGTGGTGATTGGCAGGCGGGTATCAAAAAGTGTCAGACGGGGCGGCTGTCGAGCACCTGCGTGCGAAAAGAAGTATCGGCCTACGTCGTTGCCGTTGAGCGACGCGTTGTTTGTAGGGATACTGAAACCACGACAAACAGCGTGCGAAAGGATTGATGCATGGCTTTCCGTAATGACTTCCTGTGGGGCGGCGCAACGGCTGCCAACCAGTGCGAGGGCGCCTACGACGTGGACGGCCGCGGCCTGGCCAACGTGGACGTGGCTCCGCACGGCCCCGAGCGCTATGCGGTGGTCTCCGGCCAGCGCAAGATGCTCGACTTCGAGGACGGCTATTACTATCCCACGCAGACCGGCATCGATTTCTACCACCACTACAAGGAGGACATCGCTCTCTTTGCCGAGATGGGCTTTAAGACCTTCCGTATGAGCCTGGCGTGGACCCGCATCTTCCCCAACGGCGACGAGACCGAGCCCAACGAGGCTGGCCTGGCCTTCTACGAGGACGTATTCCGCGAGTGTCAGGCGCACGGCATCGAGCCGCTCGTGACCATCACGCACTTCGACTGCCCGATTCACCTCATCAAGGAGTACGGCGGCTGGCGCAACCGCAAGCTCATCGACTTCTACAAGAACCTCGCGACCACGATCTTCACCCGCTACAAGGGCCTGGTGAAGTACTGGCTTACCTTCAACGAGATCAATATGATTCTGCACCTGCCGTTTATGGGTGCCGGCCTGGTCTTTGAGGAGGGCGAGGACAAGGAGGCCGTCGAGTACCTGGCCGCCCACAACGAGCTCGTTGCCAGCGCTTGGGCAACCAAAATCGTTCACGAGATCGACCCTGAGGTCAAGATCGGCTGCATGCTCGCCGCAGGTAGCTACTACCCCTACAGCTGCCGTCCGGGCGATGTGCGCCAGGCGCAACTCGACAATCAGGACAATTACTTCTTCGTCGACGTTCAGAGCCGTGGCTACTACCCGGCCTATGCCGTCAAGAAGCTCCAGCGTCTGGGCATCGATGTGGGCATGACCGACGAGGACCGCGAGATCCTGGCCGCCAACACCGTCGACTTCATCAGCTTTAGCTACTACAGCACCCGCTGCTCCGCCGGTGCCGATAACCCCGATGTCGAGCGCACCCAGGGCAACGCCTTCGCCGGCGCCAAGAACCCCTACCTGCAGGAGAGCCAGTGGGGCTGGGCCATCGATCCGCTGGGCTTCCGCATCACCCTCAACGACCTGTACGACCGTTATCAGAAGCCGCTGTTTGTGGTTGAGAACGGTCTGGGCGCCAAGGATGTTGTCGAGGAGGATGGCTCCATCAACGATGACTACCGTATCGACTACCTGCGTCAGCATATCGCCGCGATGCGCGATGCGGTGACCGAGGACGGCGTTGACCTGCTGGGCTACACCACCTGGGGTCCGATCGATCTGGTCTCGGCTGGCACGGGCGAGATGTCCAAGCGCTACGGCTTTATCTATGTGGATCGCGACGACGCCGGCAACGGTACCCTCAAGCGCTCCAAGAAGAAGAGCTTCGACTGGTACAAGAAGGTTATTGCTTCTAATGGTGAGGACCTGTCCTAAGGAAGCTGAGACACTCGACTTCAGAGTCTCCTGACCAAGGCGCCCAGCGAGTATGTGCTTGCCGGGCGCCTTGCCGTCTGCGGATTTTGGGACATGCGGCCCGCTTTTTCGACCCATCTGTCGGTACACTAAAAGCACTATGGGTACCCGCGAGCGACATATCGGCCACGCGGCCGCCCGATCCGCTCCCGTGGCGGATCCCAGGGGCGGCAGGCTCTTCGCCATGCCGCGATTCCTTGTTGGCATAACACATCAGGTGTACCGCCACCGCGTCTTTGCTATCGCCGGTGTCATCACCGCGCTGTTCCTCATGCTTTTGGCGGTCTTGCCGTCGCTGTTCGCCTTCGACCCCAAACTTTCTAACGCCGTGCCCGCCCATAGCGAGGTGTCCGAAGAGGTCGTGGATGCGCTCGTCCATTCGAGCTCTCTCCCGCTGCTTGTCGCCGCAATAGTATTTTCAATTTGGGGCGTATCGGTCTATCTGCGCTGTTTGGACTATGTGTTGCGCCGCCGCCTTGTTGCCATCGCCACCATCTGCACCCTGTGGATGATCGAAGTCATTCTCAAGTACAAGTCGTTCACGCCGTTCTATGCCACCGTGCTGTGGTACCTGTACTACGTGCCCATGACGCTCATTCCGCTGCTCTACCAGTTGTGTGGCCTGCGCCTTGCGGGCCTGGAGCAACACCGCCTGGGTCGCCGCTACTGCGTTGCGCTGTGGATTGTGGCCATCCTGCTTATCGGATTTGTGCTCACCAACGATTTTCACCAGCAGGTCTTCCGCTTTGACCGTACAAGCGACACCTGGAGCAACGATTACACGTACGGCTGGGGTTATTTCGCTGTCTTAGTGTGGACGGCCTTTAACTTCGTGGCCTTTTTTATCCTGGTTGGTCGGTCCTCGTCCTTTCGCATCCAGCGTTTCTCGGGTACGGCGGCGCTCGTACTGCTGGGTGGCGCATTCTTTGCCATCTCGTATGCGTTGCGCGTGCCCTGGGCATGGAAGCTCAACTTTTCGCTCGTCTATTGCGTTCTGTGCGTGGTGGCGATGGAAATCTGTCTCGATTGCGGTGTCATTCCGTCATATCACGACATTGCCGGCATCTTTGACACCTTGCCGCTTGACCTCAAAGTTCTAACGCGCGACCTGCAGGAAGTCTATGCCACGCCAGTGTCAAAGCCAATGCCGGTGGGCGTGCGCGAGGAGTTGCGGGTCCAGGAGCACGGCCGCGCCCATGCCTTTGCCGTGGCGTCCGATCCCGATGTAATGTACCGTGCCTTCCCACTGCTGGGCGGATCGGCCCTGCTTGCCCAAGACGTGTCGGAGCTCAACGAGCTTAACCGTGAACTGGCACATCGTCGCATGGAGTTGCAGCGTCAAAACGAGCTGCTCGCCGCCGACTACGACCTTAAGACGCATTTGGCAGATCAAGAGGCCGAGACCCTGCTGGTCCAAGACGTGGATCAAGCGCTTGCCCGCGCGCTCGAAGGGATGTACGACCTGCTGAGCTCGCTGCCGCCGTTGACCGACGAAGCGTCTTCGCACGAGCGCTACCGCATGCTGCAGCGCGCCAAGATGCTCGTCGCCTATTGCAAGCGCAAGGGGTCGCTCACGTTGGCACAGCACGGGGAGAGCGGTTTTGATCGCGACCGCATTCAGCTCATTGCCAACGAGCTCGCAAGCGACCTGCGCACCATCGATATCGATTGCGCCTCGATTATCGCCATACGGCGCCCGATGCACGCCAGTACGGTAAGCGCCCTGTACGACTGCGTGTATGACTTTGCGTTTTTTGCCTACACCACCGACCATCCGGCGCTTATATATCACTTGGGCGACCATGACCGATGCAGTGTCGAGCTGCGCGCCACGCTTTTTTCCAACGATGATGCAGATCTTTCGCAGACGCCCGCTGCGCAAGAGCTCGAAAGCGCTCTGCAAAGGCGCAACGTGGCATACCGCCTTGAGGGCGAACCCGGCCAGTTGCGTATGATCGTGTTGATGCCGAGGGCGGGTGAGTGACGATGCAGATTTCGCTCATCCTTCCCCAAATCGTTGCGCTCGATGTTGTCTTTGCCCTGGCTGCGTGTCTGCAGACGATCCACGTCCCGCTCATCTCATCGCGCCGCTCGTCCTATAACCGTAAGGTGATTTGC
Source organism: Collinsella sp. (assembly GCA_018376265.1). Lineage (GTDB taxonomy): Bacteria > Actinomycetota > Coriobacteriia > Coriobacteriales > Coriobacteriaceae > Collinsella. The sequence goes on along the minus strand of JAHABQ010000008.1, from coordinate 202,206 downwards.
GCCTACGAGGCGAGCCTCGTGGTTCACCTGGTGGTTTCGGCGCTTATCCTGTTCGCGTCGTCTGGCTCGTATCTGGTGGCGCCGCTTGACGTTTGTGCCAGGGCAATGGGCGGAGTGCTGTGGCTCAATGCCGCAATCTTTGCCTATGGCGTGGTGCTTATGGTGCGCTATCGTCGCCCCGTCATGCTGGTCGAGCTGCTGCTTGTTGTCGCCGTGACGCCGCCGGTGGTTTTTGCCATGGGCTCGGCGTGGACCGTTGTCCTTATCGCAGAGGGAGCGTTCTTCCTGTTCCGTTCCATCGCGGCGCTCTTGATGGACGTCCGTAACCGCCAGGAGGATATCACCGCGTTCTCGACGATCGAGACCATCAACGTGATTCCCGTGGGCATCCTGTATCTGGACCCGAGGGGCCGTCCGCTGCTCATGAACCGCTGCATGCGCAAAAACCTGGTGGAGCTTCATATGCCCACCGACCTAGGCGATATGAGCGGTACATGGAACGGCCTGCGCAAACTCAGCATGCAAATGCCCGAAAGCAGCCAGAACCGTGTGCGGATTAATCTGGACCGCTTTGGTGAGGCGCGGGCGGTGGTCGAGGTTTCTCCCGCCGAGATTCGCTTGTTTGTGCACGATGACGTTATGGTTTCGGGCCGCCTCTTTGAGCGCATTATCGGCCTGGATGTAACAGAGTATGCGCATGCTCATGATCGCCTAGCGCAAGCCAACCACCTGCTTGAGCTTGCGGGCCAAGAGCTCCAAGCCCAGATCGAGGCCTATCTGCGTATGCGCGCTCGCGTGCACGACGTGATCGGGCAGCGCCTGTCCATCCTCCATCGTTATCTGGAGGAGGGGCGCCTGGATGACGAGTCGCTCGAGCAGATCGACCCGCTGCTGCGCTCAATTGCCGCCGATTTGCGCAGTGGCGGTGCCAGCGAGCCTGCAGAGCAGCTGGGTGATATCGTCCATGCTTTTGGCCTGGTGAGTGTGCAGATCGATGTTGAGGGTGCGCTGCCTGAGGACGCGCGTGTCGCCGCCGCATTTTTGCAGATTATCCGTGAGGCCTCGACCAATGCCACCAAGCATGCACAGGCCCATCGGGTCCATGTGCGCCTGTGGCGGGAGACGTCGGAAGACAGCGCTGTTGCGCGGATGACCGTTTCTAACGACGGCGCGCCTGCACCCGTATCGTATCGCGAGGGAACGGGTATCCCAGGTATGAGGCATGTCGCGCAAGATCTGGGCGGCTGCCTGGAAATCCATGCCGCCCCGCCCTTTACGCTTGCGGTGTCCATCCCGCTCAACGCCAGCGCCACAGCTCAAAGGAGAAGCTCATGATCCGCGTCCTTATAGTCGAAGACCAGGCCATCCTGCGCGAGAGCCTGGCGCGTTCCGTTGGCGACCAGCCCGATATGACCGTTGTTTCCGCCATTGCCGATGCTTCCGAGGCCTTGGGTGTCGCGCTCAAGGAGCGCCCGGACATGATACTGATGGACGTATGCACCGAGCATGATTCCAACGGCATCGTGGCGGCGGCGCGCATTAAAGAACAACTGCCCGAGTGCCGCGTCATTATCATGACCGGCATGCCCGAGATCACCTTTGTCGATCAGGCCCGCGAGGCGGGCGTCGATAGCTTTGTGTACAAGAACGTCGGTATCGACGAGTTGTTCGCCGTGATGCGCTCCACGCTGGCGGGCTATTGCACGTTTCCCAAGCCGCCCGAGAGTATTTTTTCGGGTACGGCGGCACTCGACGATGTTGAGCTATCGATTTTGCGCCTTGCCTGCGAGGGCAAGAGCCGTCGCGAGATCGCGGCCGAGCTGTTTATGAGTGAGGGCACCATCAAGCGTCGCATCTCGGAGATCCTCAACAAGACCGGCTACGACAACATCATGCGCTTGGCCGTGCGCGCAGTAACGGAGGGCAGCATCGTTCCCAATATGGAGCGCTAGCGCTCGTTACGCATCGGCACAAAAACGACGGGGCCGCAGGATCAGCTCCTGCGGCCCCGCCTGACATGTGCGCGGATGTATCCGCCAATCCGCGGCCGTCGATGTCTGCCGCTACGCGATGGTTGCGCTGTAGGAGGCGACGTCCTCGTAGGAATCGGTCAGGTAGGCGTCGATGCCGATGGTCGTATTGACCAGGTCGTCAAGGCTGTCAAGCTCGCCGCTCGAGAACGTGAATTCCTCGGTGGCGCTGGTGCCGGGCATCAGGTTAGCCGAGAACCAGGGTTCCTTCATAGTGCCGTTGACGTTGGTCTTGCCGGAAGGAGCGTAGAAGGTCAGGTCCTTGTCGCTCTTGTTGGTGATGTTGACGACAAAGCCGATGTCGCCCCAGTCGTCCTTGAACTTCTCGGTGATGGTGATGGTGCACAGATCGTCATCGGCGACGGTGACGGCGGGGGAGATTTCAACACTCTGGACGTCGTCGTCTTCGACAGCCTCATCGACCTCTTCTTCCTTCTCGGCCGCCTCGCGATCCTTCTTCACCGTGCCGGACAGATCCTTGTCGGACTTGGTGAAGATAAGCTTGTCGCCTTCCACCTCCAGGACGAGCTTGTCGTCCTTGAGCTTCAGGTCGTGCGACTCATCTTCGGCGGTGATCGTTACGGTGGTGGCGTCCTTGGCTTCCCATTTCAGGTCGGCGACCTCAAGGAACATATCGAGGACGCCTGTGCCGTCCTCGTCGAGGATCAGGACGCAGTTGAGGCCCCACTCCTTGAGCATATCCATGTACTCATCGGTGAGCTCTTCGCCATCCAAGGTTCCACCCGAGTACTGCCAGCTGCCGACGAAGTTGGCCTTGGGGTCCTTGCCGCCGCCGCTGCAGCCCGTCAGGGCAAAGGCGAGCGCCAGGACGCATGTCAGAAATGCGAGTACGGACTTTTTGAACGTTGTCTTCATGGTGTCCTCCTTCATCGAACGAAACCCATAGAAGCAAATGCGGGGGTGGCGGATCCCCCGCCAATTACCAGATAGAGGGGCTAGGGCCGGGGCGTTCCGCAGTTGCTGCAGAACTTGCCGCCGTTTTCGCTGCCGCAGTTGGGGCAGAACCACTTTGCCGGTGCCGGGGCGGGTGCGGGACTGCCGCACTCGGAGCAGAACTTGCCGGTGTTGGTGGCGCCGCAGCTGCAAGTCCACGTGCCGGCCGCAGGTGCGGCGGCGGGAGCCGGTGCGGGGGCGGGAGCCGGAGCCGGCTGCGGGGCGGCCTGCTGCTGTGCCTGGCCGGCGGCGAACAGCTGGCTGGCATTCATGCCGCCCATGCCACCTGCCATGCCCATGCCCATAAAGCCGGCCATTGCGCCGTTGGGGTTAGCGGCCGCCGCGCGCATCGCGTCGCTCTGGGCGCTGGCGATGTTGGCTGCTGCCATGGTGGGATCGCGCATGACCGCGGCCTTCTGCAGGTCCTTGATCATCTGCTCGTCTTCTTGCGAGGCGGCGATGGAGTTGACGCCAAAGCTTACGATCTCAACGCCGCGCAGGTCACGCCAGTCGGCAGAGAGACCTCGTTGAGCGCGCGGGCGAGCTCGGTGGTGTGGCCGGGGATGGCGCTGTAGCGGATGCCCATCTCCGAGATCTTGGCAAAGGCGGGCTGCAGGGCGGTGAGCAGCTCGGACTTAAGCTGGCTGTCGATCTTGTCGCGCGTGTAGCTATCGGTCACGTTGCCGCATACGTTGGTGTAGAACAGCAGCGGGTTGGTGATGCGGTACGAATACTCGCCGTTGCAGCGCACGGAGATGTCGACGTCCAGGCCAATGTTGTTATCGACCACGCGGAAGGGCACGGGCGAGGCGGTGCCGTACTTGTTGCCGATGATCTCCTTGGTGTTGATGAAGTAGACACGCTGGTCCTTGCCCGCGTCGCCGCCAAAGGTAAAGCGGCTGCCGATATTGGCGAAGGTCTCCTTGATGGAATCGCCCAGGTTGCCGCTAAAGACGCTCGGCTCGCTGCCGGTGTCAAAGACGAACTCACCGGGCTCCAGCGCGACTTCGATGATCTTGCCGTTTTGCACCACGAGCATGCCCTGGCCGTCGTTGACGGCGATGACCGAGCCGTTGGAGATGACGTTGTCCTCGCCGCGCGTGTTGGAGCTGCGGCCGCCGGTGCGCTTGCTGCCCTTGCAGGCCAAGACGTCAGCGGGCATCGATTCGCAGTAGATAAATTCCTTCCACTGGTCGGCCATGACGCCGCCGGCAGCACCCAATCCAGCTTTCAAGAGTCCCATGGTGATCTTCCTTTCTCGTCAAAGGCCGGGTGGTATTGGTCAGGATGGTTAATCGTCCTTGTCGTCCTTCATGACAACGGTGGTCTCGGTGTGGCTGAAGGTGTCGTGCTTCTCGGTCAGGTCGAGCTCGCCACAGTAGCAATCGGCGTGGGTGGCCTCGTTGGCCGTCTTGAGCTGGCCCACCAGCAGCACGCCTGCGATGACCACGATGATCAGCGGCGCGACGATGTTGATGAGGATGCCCTCGATATCAAAGGTGAGGTAATCCGGATCGAAGGCGTTCTCACCCATGAAGAGGATCTGGGAGAGGACAAATCCGATCACAAAGAACAGCACCGAGGCGATAGCGAGCTTGGGCTTGGAGCAAGGAAGCTCGCCGACCAAGCGGCCGGTCTGGCCGTTCATGGCAAACAGGTAGCTCTTGCCGTTCCACGAGGTGGAGAGCATCCAGACGGGGAACAGGGCGTAGTCGCTGTCTTCCCAGGTGTAGTCGAGCTGCTTGCTTTCGACCGTGGCATCGTCGTATTCGTCGACGACGGTCTCGCGCAGGGCCGAGATCGTGCTTTCTTCCATGCGGCGCTCGGCGCGCGCCTTGCAGGTCTCGCAGTCCTCGTCGTAACGGTTGGCGATGTAGCCGGGCATATATGCGACCGAGAACGGACGCAGCGCGTCGTAGTCAAACGGCTCGATGGCGTCCATGTGGCCGTCGGGCATCTTGGACGATCCGTCGACGGGCACGCGCTTAAACGAGATATTGCCCTTGCGATAGGCATCGTAGTGGTCGGTGGTCGTGACGGTGCGGTCGGATTCCTCGGTCACGGTCTCGTTGGTCGCGTCAAAGTACACTTCGCCGTCAACGCGGGCACCGTAGAGCCAAAACGGCACGTAGACACCTTGGACCTCGTCGATGTGGCTGCCGGTGACAAAGCTCTTGGGCAGCAAGATCTTGCCCTTGTAGTGTTCCTTGAGTGCGGCCGTGACGTCATCGCGCCCGAGCTTAAATGGAATCACCAGGTCGGGCGAGAAGTCGCCCGAAAGCTGACCGGGCGCTACGGCGGAGTTGCCGCAGTACGGGCAGGTGGTGACAGCGACGGTGCCGTCGGACACGAGCTCGGCGCCGCACGACGAGCAGATGTAGCCGGCGTTTTGGGCGAGCTCCTGCACCGCGTCGTCGGCGACGGGCTTTGGCGTTGCGGCTGCGGCATCGGCTTTGGCGTCTGCCTTGTCCTGGCGCTCGCGATAGAGGGCCTCGACTTCTTCGACTTCAAAGCGCGAGTCACAGTAGTCGCAGACGAGCTTTTGCTCGGCGCTTGCAAAATGCAAGGGGCCACCGCAGGCAGGGCACTGATAGTTAACGCTCTCGAAGGCCATGATCGGTCCTTTCCGTGCCGGGGGCTATGCGCCGATGGCGCCGCCGCAGTATTCGCAGCGCCCGCTGGCATCGGGAATGGTGGTGGCTCCGCAGAAGGGGCAGGTCACCGCGGTCTTGGGGGCCTTGGCGGCCACGACGCTGTCCCGCGTCTCCTGGCGCAGCTGCACCAGCGCATCGCGGACTTCGGTTGCCTGGCGCTTGGCCTCGCGATATTCGATGGAGCCGCGCTGATCGATGGTGGAGTCGTTCACGCGCAGGTTGATCTCGGTAAAGTACGGCGTGTTGACGTGGATGGTCAGATTAAAGTCGTAATCCAGGTCGTAGCGCGGCGGGTTGTAGCTCTCGCGCTCGCCGTCCTTGGTCTCGCGATAGATCTCGGTGCGCTGCTCGTCGATATCCATATCGCAGCCGAGTACCTGCGAGAACTCGATGATGTCGGGATTGGCGTCGCGCCAGCGGCTCTGCGAAGTGATGATCAGCAGGCCCGCGTCCTCATCGAGCATAATATTGGTGCGCCCGGCAGAAAGCGTGCGCGTGGGGTTGAACGAAGACAGGCGCTCGGCGTTGGCCTCGCGGTAGGCGAGTTGCTCACGGATATCGTCCGCGGTGCTGGAGCGATAGCCGTGAAAGTAGGGGGAGAGCTTGCCGGCGCACTCTTTGCACAGGTAGCCTTCATTGATTTTTGTCTTACCTAGAAGTCCCAGCTCGGTACCGCAAATCGCGCACTCTTTCTTCTCGAACATCTTGTCAAAGAAGCCCATGGCTGCCTCCCATCAACTGGTAGCGTGTGTCACTTTTGATGATGGGGGAGTGCGCGATCCTTCGCGATACCCAGACGGCTCAAGGAGTCTCCACAACTGGGACACATGGCCCATTTTTGACTAGTCATTGGGGACGTTCTTCGGCCACTCATTGGGGACGTACTTAAATGAGCGGTAGTTGGAGACACTCCTTGTCGAGCTAGAGGTCGCGCGTGTCCCTTCTGGTCCATGCGGCTAAAAATCGCGGCGTGATGTGAACGGCTGGGGTCAAATTTGCAGCATTTCGAGCTCGGCTTCGATATTGAGATTGGTTCTTTATTAAAATGGAATTCCAGACAATTGAGCGGCCGGGGGTTAACCATGAGGGGCATGGGAGACACAACCGCATATCTGCGTCGGGGCATTCGGGAGATTATATGCCTGGCGCTGTTCTCCTTCACGTTTTTGGCGTGCGAGTATCTCTTTGATGTGCGCATGGCCGAGTTCGTGTCTCCGAACGAGGTCGTTATTTATGAGAGCCTTGTCCTCGGCGCGAGCGTGATTGGCTTTTTGTGCGTCCCATTCTGTATTATCACCGTTCCCATGCCATCGACGCAACGAGTGACGTCACGGGCGTTTTGCTGGTGGCGGCATTGCTGCTGTTGATTATGGCGGTTCAGGTTGAGGTAATAATTGCCGGAGGTTTGGTGGCGTGCTGCGCGCTGGGCTACTGCGGATCGACTGCTCACGCAAACTTTGCGCGGCGCTTTGCGCGGACGCCTTGCTTGGCGCGCGCCGCAGCACTTTCCTATGCCATGGGCGTTCTGGTACAGGTGTTCAACCACATGGTGATGCCTGTCGGTATTCCTCAGCAGGCTGTTCTGGTTGTCTGTGCGATCGTGCAGGTGGCGTTGCTCCATGGTGCCCGACGCGCCAAACTGCGCGACGAGTCCGATCCCAACTTTGAACCCAGCGTTGCCGGACTTTCGGTAGATGCTTTGGAATATGGCGCCAAGTGGCAAGACGATCCCAAGGCAAAGGCGGCATTCCGCCGCGCCGTAGTTCGCCTGACCGTGGCGACGGTGTATCTTTCCGGCGTATTCGCCGCTCTCAACGCTGGTCTCACAACCTTGCATGCTACCGGAGCCGTTGATTTGGGTGACTGGCCGCGCCTGCTGCTTGTCGTGAGCTCGTTGGCTGCCGGCGTCCTATTTGACCTGCACGACCGTTCGTATATGAATATCGGCATGACATGCGCCGCCATGCTGTCCACGCTTTCGTTCTTTGTGCTCATCGTCGACGGCAATGGTGGCAACGAGCTCGCTGCCACGATCATCTTTTATCTGGGCTCGGGCTTTTTCGTGGTGTTCTTTACCACAAAATATGCCGCCGTCTCGCTCTATGCGCGCTGGTCATATTTTTGGCCGTGCATGGGTCGCGTCGTCAACAACGTGTGCTCGATGCTCGTGACGGCGCCGGCGGTGGCGATCATCTCGAGTCAAAACGTGCTGGCTGCGGTCGGTGCGGCGCTCGTGATGTTTGTGGGCATTGCGATTACGCTGCTGGGGCAGTTGGGGCAACGAGCCGATGATGCCGTGATGCAGGATGGCCTGCCGCTTGCCACCGACGATCTTGGTGGGGATCTTGCGCCCACATGCTCCGACCCCGAGCCCGTGGAGGCAGCGGAGCTCACGTCCGATGAACGCCTTGATGCCTTCGTCGCCACCTTTGGGCTTACAGAGCGCGAGCGCGATATTCTTGAGGTCTTGGTCGTTTCGGACCAGAGCGTTCAGGACATCGCCACAACGCTCTTTCTTTCGCGCTCCACGCTCTATCGCCACATTTCCTCGATCAACAAAAAGGCCGGTACCGCCTCGCGCGTGGCCCTCATCAACTTCTTCTGGTCCTGGACACCCAAGGACTAGCTAATCTCCCAATAAGTTGCGGTGGAATAGTCCCTAAATTAAAGTCACGGGGCTTTAAACAGGAACTATTTCACCGCAACTGCTGGGGGGATAGACTGCGGCGGCAGAGGCAACGGCAGCGGCGTTGGCAGCTGTGGTAGTGGCAACGGCAGCTGGCAGGGTGTTTTCCGTCTACTTGCTACAGCAGCTCGCCGTGGCGTGCAATGTAGCGGCGCTTTGCCAGCTGGGTGAGCGCGATGTAGGCGGTGACGATGCCGGCGAGCAGCGCGAAAAAGCTTGCGGGCAGCGCCATGAGGCCCAGCGCATCGGCGATGGGGCTTGCCGGCAGCCAGGTGACGAGCGCCAGGCCCAGCACGGTAAGAACGCACAATGAGGGCGCGGCGTGGTCGCGCGGGCTCGGCAGATGCGGGGAGCGCAGCATGTGGACCACGAGTGTCTGCGACCACATGGACTCGACAAACCAGCCGCTCTGGAAGAGCGCAGCAAAGGTCGCCATACCCGCGACGTCGCCCGCGGTGGCAAGCTCGGACCAGCTTGCGTCCACGGCGGCGGGGCACACGACAAAGAAGAGCGCGGCGAAGGTCACGATGTCAAACAGCGAGCTCACGGGGCCCAGCTCGAGCATAAAGCCCTTGATGGACGCGGCGTCCCAGGCACGCGGGCGGGCAGTCCAGGCGTCATCGACGGTGTCCCACGGCAGTGCGATGCACACGATCTCGTAGACCAGCGACAGCAGTACCAGCTGCAGGGCGCTCATGGGCAAAAACGGCAAGAACAGGCTCGCGACGGTCACGGATAGCACATTGCCAAAGTTGGAGCTCACCGTGGTCTTGAGGTACTTGAGCAGGTTGCCGTAAGTGCGGCGGCCTTCGATGATGCCGCGCTCGAGCACGCCCAGGTCCTTCTGAAGCAAGATGATATCGGCGGATTCCTTGGCAATATCGACGGCCGAATCGACCGAGATGCCGCAATCGCTCGCACGCATGGCGGCGGCGTCGTTGATGCCGTCGCCCATAAAGCCCACGGTGTGGCCGAGCATCTCGCGCATGACACGTACCAGGCGCGCCTTCTGCAGCGGCGAGAGCTTGGCGAAGAGGTTGGTTTTCTCGGCGCGCTCGGCAAGTTCGGCGTCATCGAGCGCATCGATCTCGGAGCCGAGCAAGACGTTGCTCGCATCGATACCAATCTGCTCGCAGACGGTGGCGGCGACGCGGTCGTTGTCGCCGGTTAGGACCTTGACCGCCACGCCCTTGGCCTCGAGGGTGGCGACGGCGCCCGCGGCACTTGCTTTGGGCGGATCGAGGAAGGCCAAAAAGCCCATCAGCACCATGTCGCACTCGTCGGCGATTCCAAACTCGCCCACGCAGCGCGGATTGGTCTTCTGCGCCACGGCAATTACGCGTAGGCCCTCGGCGTTAAGTCCGGCGACCTGCTTGCGAATCTGGGCGAGCTTCTCGTCGGTGAGCGGCTGAGCGATGCCATCGATCTCGACGAAGGAGCAGATCTCGAGCATTTCCTCGGCAGCGCCCTTGGTAACCATCTGGGTTTTGCCTTGGGCGTCGGCGACAACTACGCTCAGGCGGCGGCGCGAGAAATCGAAGGGAACCTCGTCGACCTTGGTATAGCGGTCGCGCAGACTCTGGCCCAGCATAGAATCGGGCATAACGGTCGAGGGCGTCACATCGGCACGGTCGATTACGGCCAGGTCGATAAGGTTTTTGAGGCCGGTCTGGAAGAAGCTGTTCAAAAACGCATGGCGCAGCACACGTGCGTCTTCGTTGCCGTCGGTGCTGAGATAGCGCTCGAGCACGATGCGGTCTTCGGTGAGGGTGCCGGTTTTGTCGCAGCACAGGACGTCCATCGCGCCAAGGTTTTGAATCGCCGGCAGCTCCTTGACGATAACCTGGCGACGGGCGAGGTCCTTGGCGCCCTGCGACAGGCTCGTGGTCACGATGACGGGAAGCATCTGCGGCGTGATGCCCACGGCCACGCTCGTGGCGAACAGCAGCGCGTCGATGACGTTGCCCTTGGTGGTGGCGTTGACGGCAAAGACGGCCGGCGCCATAACGAGCATGAGGCGTACGAGCAACATGGAGACGCTCGAGACGCCGCGATCAAACGCGCTCTTTTCGCCGCGCCCGTTGAGCATCTTGGCGATGCCGCCCAGGTAGGTGTCCGAGCCGGTGGCAACGACAAGCGCCATGGCGGTGCCGTTTTGCACGGAGGTGCCGGTAAAGACGATGTTCTTGCAGGCAGAGAGTGGCAGTGCGGAGCCGTCGGCGCTCTCGACGACGGTGACGGCGGTGGTCTTCTCGACGGCCTCGCTCTCGCCGGTGAGTGCGGACTCGATCACAAACAGGTCGCGCGCGGTGATGATGCGGGCATCTGCCGGCACCATATCGCCGGCAGAGAGGCGGATCACATCGCCGGGGACGAGCTCGTCAAAGGGGATCTCGACGCGCTCGCCGTCGCGCAGGGCGGTGCAAGTGTTGGAGACCAGGTCCTTGAGGGCCTCTGCCGCATTGCCGCTGCGGGCTTCCTGGATAAACTTCATACCGCCCGATACCAGCAGCATGATGCCGATGACGATGACCGTGGAGGGGTCGCGCTGCGGCTCGGGCACGGCGAGCACGTCGATGTAGAGTGAGACCAGCGCGAGCGCGGCGAGGATGCCGGCGAAGGGATCGATGAACGCGTCGGCGATGCGGCGGGCGAGCGTCTTGGTCGGCGCTTCGATGGTGTTGGGGCCGGCGGCATCCAGGCGCTCGGTTGCCTGCTCGGCGGTGAGGCCGTTTGCCGTGGCGTCAAGCAGTACGAGAGCGTCCTCGGCGCTATGGGTGGCGGCGAATATGGTGTTCTTGGACAGGCCGGTGCGAGCGGCAGGGCGCGCCGTGCGGCGGCGCTTGGAGATGGCTTCGAGAACCGTGGCGGTTTTGAGCATCAGCATAGGGTCCTCCTTGTTGAAGGGAGTTAGCGTACGTGTCGTATTGAGTTGCAAAAAACCTAGATGTCGCTCACGTCAAGCTCACGAACCACCACAAAGGGGACAGGCACCTTTGTGGGGGGTTGACGATCTGCCGGTGGCGTTTATGCGTGTGCGGAGTCCTCGCGGCGTGCCGAGGGCGACATGCAGGTTTTTCGACTAGGACTGCCTTCCATGGCACACCTCCTTAAGGCCGGGCGCAGCGCGCTTTGGGTATCTCGTACCCCTTTTTAATCCGCCCGTATTCTTGATGAGGGGGTTTGACATGTCAACCCCATTGTTCGGAAAACCATTCCCTCTGACAAAGCCTTTACAGAATGCCGTGGCCCCAAAGCGCGCCCGCATCTACGCTTCGCCTGCGCTAAACTGGAAGGCACGTACGCGATTACGAGAGGAGCCCGCATGGAGGCTTACAAGCAAGAGTTCATCAAGTTTATGGTCGAGTCCGACGTCCTTAAGTTCGGCAGCTTTACGCTCAAGAGCGGCCGTCAGTCTCCGTTCTTTATGAATGCCGGCGCTTACGTGACGGGCTATCAGCTCAAGAAGCTGGGCGAGTATTACGCCCAGGCCATCCACGATAACTTTGGCGACGATTTTGACGTGCTGTTTGGGCCGGCCTACAAGGGCATTCCGCTGGCCGTCGTGACCGCAATTGCCTACCACGAGCTGTACGGCAAGGAGGTCAAGTACTGCTGCGACCGCAAGGAGGCCAAGGACCACGGCGCCGACAAGGGCAACCTGCTGGGCTATGAGCCCCAGGACGGCGATCGCGTGGTCATGGTCGAGGATGTCACCACCAGCGGCAAGTCCATCGACGAGACCTATCCCAAGGTTAAGGCTGCTGCCGACGTCGAAATCAAGGGCCTGATCGTGTCCCTCAACCGCATGGAGGTCGGCAAGGGCGGCGTGACCACCGCGCAGAAGGAGATCGAGGCCAAGTACGGTTTCCCCGTCGCGAGCATCGTTTCCATGGCCGAGGTCGTCGAGACCCTCTACAACCACGAGATCGATGGCAAGGTCGTCATCGATGACGAGCTCAAGGCCGCCATCGACGCCTACTACGAGCAGTACGGAGCTCGGGAGTAGGTAGTTACGCGGGTTTACCAACCCGCGTAACCAGTTGACGCTGCAAGCCCGCCAGAGCGGCAATCTGCCTTTCAGCTTCGGCGGCATGACCAGAAGGTCAATGCCGCCTCGTTTCAAGGCACCTCGCTCGCTCTGACGGGCTTTCGCTGTCGTTGCCAAAACATCGGCGTTGCCGTAGTAGTCATTGGGGACGTTCTTGTTTGACTAGTCGTTTAAGAACGTCCCCAATGACTAGTCAGAAATGAGCGTGGATAATCTCCCGTTTTTGGCCCCCGTGTGGACTCGAAGTGGGAGATTATCCACGCTCGTTTTAATATGGCTGGGCTGCGGTGCCTATCTAATCGGCTCAGCGTCTTCCCTGAGAATCGAAAGATACTCTTCATACCCGTACTGTCGGTATCTCTGTCTTGACTCGTCGAGTGGACGGAGGATACCCAATTCTTCAAATGATTTGACGAGCGAGCTCGCGGTGCTCCTACCGATATCGAGTCGGGCAGCGATAAATGCGGTGTCGAGGATGGGATGCTCTTCAAGAATGCCCAACAGCCTTTGCCCGTTTGCAGCAGTCCTTCCGAGATTTTCGGTAATGGTTGCTGTGGAACGGTTATGGAGGTCAACAAGGTTTTTTAAAGACCCTACCGAGTCCTTCGCACTCTCGAGAAGACTGTTGCAGAAAAACTCTATCCATTCCTCGTAAGTGCCTCTCTCCCTTACGGATGTGAGTTGCCGGTAGTACTCGCTTCGGTTTTTCTTGAACTGGAACGATGGATAGAACAAGCAAGAATGAAGAACGCCATCATTGATGAGCATAAGTGTAATGAGAAGCCTGCCCAGGCGACCGTTTCCGTCTAGGAATGGATGGGCAGTTTCAAATTGGTAATGGACGAGCGCCGCCCGCACAATCGGATCCATTTCGACTTGAGGCTCATTGATAAAGCGTTCGAGGTCCTGGAGCGTGTTACTCAAATCTTCAATGTTTGGAGGGACAAACGATGCGGTTGCAATGGTGCAGCCTGAGGGGCCAATCCAGTTTTGTGAGGAGCGCAGCTCGCCTGGATTCTTCTCCGTTCCGCGCACTCCGTCCAGCAGGACCGCATGAACTTGCCTAAGAAGTCTCGTGCACAAGGGCATCTTTTTGAGCAGTTCTACGCCGCGGTCGACAGCACGGACGTAATTCACGACGTCTGCAACATCTTTATGATGGAGTTGTGTTTGCGATGGACTAAGTAGGTCGTCAAACGTGCACTGGGTTCCCTCAATTTGCGAAGAAAGGAGTGCTTCTTTGCGCACGTACATTGTCAGATACATGTCGGCGTTGGGAACAAAGTAGAGCATGCCTTCAAGCTCTCCAAGCTTTCGTGAGCATGCGGAAAGCGTGCGATAGGTTTCCTCGGTGAGGTTTAGCTGCCTCAATGATTGCAAGGGCGTTGGAAAAAACGAATAGTAAGCCAATTTCCCCGATAGATTATTGCGGAGCGTTCCCTGGCCGTTCTCCTCGATTTGCATCGCGCCCTCCATATCTTTAGTGCCGGAAACTCGTTATTAGGCTAATCATATCAATTCTAATAACGAGTTTAAGGATTAAATAGTTATTAGGATTGATGTAAACAATCTAATGATGAGAAGTCGTTATTACTTGACCATGGAGCTCGGCTTGGTACAAGGGGGTCATCCAAAATGAACGTGGATAATCTCCCGTTTTTGGCTCGGTGACGGCCTCAAAGTCAAAGTGGGAGATTATCCACGCTCGTTAGTTAAGCGTCCGAAAATCCACACTCGCCAAACCTACCAAAAAGGGACAGGTTTATTTTGGCACGTTTCGGCCGGTATCAGGAAGTGTCAGGGACGGGGCGGCGGCAGTCCGTGGGCGCGAAAAGAAGTGTCGGGTTTGGCGCGCCCGCTTCTGCCCGTCCCGCGCGTGGGCGATACTCGGCTTATCGACCCGCGATGCAAAGGAGATGCTCATCCCACGAGCACTACCGAGAAGGGCTCGCGATTCGAGTCCCCACCTTAGCATTTGAACCATTTGGCACTATAATTACCGTAGGCATGCGCACAACGTTGCGCTTAATCAAGAGGAGAAAACGTATGGGTCTGTTTGATATGTTCAAGAAGAAGGCTGAGCCCGCGGCAGCTGCTGCTCCGGCCTCCATCTCTGCTTCTGCCGGCGCCGACGTGCTGTGCTCGCCCGTCAAGGGCAAGGTCATCAAGATGGCCGACGTGCCCGATCCCGTCTTTGGTGGCGAGGTTCTGGGCAAGGGCTGCGCCGTATGGCCCGAGGACGACCTGGTCTACGCTCCCTGCGACGGCAAGGTGACCGTTACCATGGGTCACGCCGTGGGCCTGCAGTCCGATAGCGGCATCGAGGTTCTGGTGCACGTTGGCGTCGATACCGTCAACATGAACGGTGATGGCTTCGAGGGCTTCGTCAAGGCCGACGACGTCGTGAAGGCTGGCCAGCCCATACTCAAGATCGACCGCGCCAAGATCGCTGCTGCCGGTTACAAGGACTGCGTCGTCGTGGCCGTGTCCAACACCGCCGAGTTTGCCGATGTCGAACTCGCCGTCGAGGCCGACTCCGCTGTCGCCGCCGGTGACGCCATCGTTAAGGTCGTCCGCAAGTAAACTGCGGCATCCAAAGGATGTGCAAGGGTGGTCGGGTTTTCCGGCCACCTTTTTTATTGCATAGCGGGGAAGCGTTTTATTGCACATTGGGCGGGCTTGCAAACCGTTCGGACGCTAAAACGAACCGACCGCGCCTTCGCGTTGCCGAGGGTGTTCATAAGTGGATAGTATGGGCTTACTTATTACAACGTGCGCCGCGTTTGGGAAGCGCAGTGCCGCTCATTGGGAGGAACAACATGAAAAAGAAGCTGCTGCTTGTGCCCCTCATGGCCGTCTTGGTTGCATGCGTGGTCGTGCTTTCCGGCTGTGGAGGTCCTTCGGTTGAGGAGCTCATCACCGAGGATCTTACGACGCAGTTTGACGAGGTCAAGAACGGTGGCGACGACTTCCTCTCTGGTCTGGAGGGGGCTTCGGGCGACGAGTTCGAGCAGCTGGGTATCGATCCCAAGGAGTATGCCAAGACCTATCTCGAGGGCTTTGACTACAAGATCGGCGACGTGACGGTCGACGAGGACAAGGGCGTCGCGACCGCCGAGGTCTCTATCACCTGCAAGTCTATGAACAAGATCGTCGAGGACTTCTCTACCCAGTATCAGGAGAAGGTCGCCGCGCTTGATACGGTTCCTTCCGATGACGAGCTGTACAAGATGGCCGGTCAGGTTATGGTCGATGTGACCAAGGCCACCGAGCCCAGGAAGACCACGGTTATCTTCAAGTACACCTGCAACGACGACGGCGAGTGGTCTGCCGACGACTCCGTCAACTCCGAGATGATGGATGCAATGCTGAGCTAGTTCGTTGCGGCGTTTTACCAAACGCCGCAACTGCTCGACGTTGCGCGGGCACCAGAGCGACAACTTGTCATTCAAAGAGGACGGTATGACCAGAAGGTCTATGCCGTCCTCTTTTCATGCCAATTTGTTCGCTCTGGTGTCCGCTCGCTGTCCGTCCTCTACCTGCGGCGTTGCCATTGTTGGGGTAGTCGTTGGGGCGTTCTTGTCTGACTAGTCGTTTAAGAACGTCCCCAACGACTACTTTCCGCGCAACAGCATTGTCGCAGCTGCGTTAAGCAGTGTCGCTCGTTACTCGCCCAGGATTAGCGCTGCGAGCTCGCCCTGGGTGTCCACCACGTAGTCGGCGCCGGCGGCTTCCAGCTCTGCGCGGCCGCGGAAACCCCAGCTGACGCCCGCACTCTTAAGGCCGGCGTTGTGGCCGGTCAGGATATCGACATTGGAATCGCCTACGTAGAGCGTGGTCGCCGGGTCGGCGCCTAGCTCTTCCATCACATGCAGCGTGACGGGTGCTTCGGGCTTGGGCGGAAACGCATCGACACGGCCCTGCACCAGCGCAAAGCGCTCGGAACCAAAATACTTTTCGATAAGCGGAGCCGCCGAGACGTGGTCCTTGTTAGTGAGCACGGCAAGCTGAACGCCTGCGGCGCGCAAGCGGTCGAGCATCTCGATCGTGCCGGCATAGGGAGCGGTGTGGTCTTCCTTGTGCTCGCCGTAGTAAGCCCTAAACTCGGCAAGCGTCTGCTCAAACATGCGGCCGTCGCCTGCGTACTCGGCGGGCATAAAGCGCTCAACCAGCTTGAGCATGCCGTTTCCCACCTTGTAGCGGTACTCGTCAACGGCAAACGTGGGCCAGCCGTGCGCCTCGCAGGTATGGTTGCTGGCGGCCGCCAGGTCCTCGAGTGTGTTGAGAATGGTGCCGTCCAGGTCAAAGATCACATGGGAAAAAGCTGCTGCCATGGGTGCTCCTGCCGCTTGAGTTGTAAAACGCACCCCATGATACTGGGCATGCGTGCCGGGCATGTTTGGAATCTGAATATCTTTAATAGCCCTGAGCCTTTGTCGTTAGCAAATTCTCGGCAGCTGCTCTCCTACGAGCATGTCGAGGATGCGGGTCGAGCCCCAGCCGGTGCGCACGCGCACGGCGGGATGGGCGCCCTCGGCAAGTGGCAGCACGCGGCCGATGATGGCGGCATTCTCGCCGTAGCGGGCGGCGCGCATGGCGCTCAGCGCGGCATCGGCTTGCTCGGCCGGCACGACGGCAACCATCTTGCCCTCGTTTGCCACCTGCAGCACATCGTAGCCGAGCATCTCGCAGGCGGCCTGCACGTCGGGACGCACGGGCACGGCATCCTCGTCGATCTCCATGGCAACGCCGCTGGCCTGCGCAAACTCGTTGAGCGTCGAGGCCAGGCCACCGCGCGTGGGGTCGCGGAAGCAGCGTGTGTCGGGTGCTGCGGAAAGCACATCGGCAATCAGGTGGTTGAGCGGCGCGGCGTCGCTTTCGATGGTGCTCGAAAACGCCAGACCCTCGCGTTGGCTCATGATAGCGATGCCGTGGTCGCCCAGTGTACCCGAGACCAGGATGACATCGCCGGGCTGGCAGTTTGCGCCGCTGAGCGCCACGCCCGCAGGCACCTCGCCCACGCCGGCGGTATTGATATAGACGCCGTCGGCCCCGCCGCGCTCGACCACCTTGGTGTCGCCCGTGATTATGGACACGCCCGCCTCGTGCGCCGTCTCGGCCATCGTCTGCACAATCTGGCGGAGCCTATCCATGGGATAGCCCTCTTCGAGGATAAAGCCGCACGACAGGTAGCGCACGTTGGCGCCCGAGGTCGCGACGTCGTTGACGGTTCCGCACACGGCGAGGCGGCCGATGTTGCCACCGGGGAAGAACTGCGGCGAGACTACAAAGCTGTCGGTCGACATGGCGATGCGCCCGCTCGCGGGCAGCGCGGCGACGCCGGCATCGTTGCCTTCGAGCAGCTCGGGCGACCCAAAGGCATCCAAAAAGACCTCATCGATGATGCGCTTCATCATCTGTCCGCCGGAGCCGTGGCCCAACAGGACGGTGCTATCGGTGATGCTATGGGACATATCCAAAACTCCAATCGTGGGAGGTGTCAGTGCGCGGGGGCGTTCGGGCTAGACTCGGTAACGGTAGTACGCCGCGCAGCTGCCTTCGGAACTCACCATGCACGGGCCGACGGGGTGCTCGGGCGTGCAGGTGCGGCCAAAGAGCGGGCAGCTGCTCGGCGTAATGGCTCCGCGCAGCACGTCGCCGCAGCGGCATCCGCGCGGCTCAACCGTCGGCTCAACGGGCACGTCAAAGCGAACGCGGGCATCAAAGCGCGAGAACTCGGGGCGGATGGAAAGGCCCGAGTTGGCAATCGGCCCCAGCCCGCGCCACGTGGTGTCGCATGGCTCAAACACCTGCTCGACCAGCTGGCGCGCCACGGGGTTGCCGTCTGCGTTGACGCCACGGCGGTAGGCGTTGTCAATCGCCGGCCTGTCCTCGACAACCATCTGGACCAGCATGCAGATGCCCTGCAGGATATCGACCGGTTCAAATCCCGTGACCACGCCCGGGGTATTGAATTCGTCGACCAAAAAGCTAAAGGGCGCCAAGCCCGTGATGGTGGCGACGTGTCCCGGCAGGATAAAGCCGTCGATGGCGGTCTCGGGATCGTTAGCGATGGCGCGCAACGCCGGCGGCGTGGTCTTGTGGGCGCAATAGACCGAGAAGTTCAAAAGCCCGCGCGCTTCGGCCTCCAAGATGGCGGCGGCGATGGTGGGCGTTGTGGTCTCAAAGCCCACGCCCATAAAAATAACCGGGCGATCGGGGTTTTGCTCGGCAATGTCGAGTGCATCGAGCGGGGAGTACACAATGCGAATGTCACGCCCTGCCGCCTTTTGTGCAGCGAGCGAGGTGGACGATCCGGGCACGCGCATCATGTCGCCAAAGGTGGTGATGATGGCGCCGTCTATGTTGGCGAGCGCGATTGCGTGGTCGATGTCGCGGTTGGCGGTGACGCAGACGGGGCAGCCCGGGCCGCTCAGCAGCTTGAGCCCGGTCGGCATAATGGAGCGAAAGCCATAGCGCCCGATGCTCACGGTATGCGTGCCGCAGACTTCCATAAGGTTGATGGTGCGGTCGCCGACAAGCTCATGAATGCGCTCGATGAGCTCGCGAGCCAGCTTGGGATCGCGGAATGCCGAGAAATCGATACCGGAGCGCGCCGGCTGCTCGGGCGCCACTAGTAAGCCTCCGCCGGGTTGGTGGTCAGCTGGTCTTCTTCGACCAGCTCGGACATGGCATTAACAAGCTCGAGCGTTTCCTGTGCTTCCTGCTCGTCGACAATCTGGATGCCAAAGCCGGCGTGTACGAGAATATAGTCGCCAACCTGCGCCGTCGGCACGAGTCGCAGCGACACGGGGCGCTCGATGCCCATCATGTCGACGGTGGCCTTGAGGTCGTCGTCGCGTTTGACTACTTTACCGGGAACGGCAAGGCACATATTGTTCCCCTTTTATACGCTTTGCGCTGGACGGGCGCTCAATAATCCATCAGTTGATGGTAGCGCTCGCGGGCGCTGCGGGCAAACGCGCTACACCTGTGAGACGGCGGCTTGCAGCCGTCATTGACGGGTACGGTGTGGGGGACAAGGACAGTAAGGCCTGCGCTTTTGAGCTCGCGGGCGAGGAGCTGAAGCAGAAGTCGGTTCATGAACACGCCGCCCGAGAGCGCGACGGTATCGATGCCTTCGCGCGTGCAGATTTCGCGTGCGATTCGTGCCGAAGAGCGCGTAACGGCGACATGGAAGCCGAGTGCGAGCTTGTCGGCGGGCACGCCGGCCCTGATTCCTTCCAAAAGCGCCTTAAAAAGTGAGCTGGGGTCCAGGACGAGAGGCCTGCTCGAGGTTGCTTGGACAGTTAGTTCAGATTTGTACTTTTTAGAGCAGCAATGGGTGGCATAGATTGTCTGCGAGGTCCCCGAATGGGTTGATTTGTGGTATCCGACGGGCAAATTAGACGCAAATGAGGCGCCTGGAGAGCCCTCTTCGGGGTAATCTGAGCCAAAACCGTTGGTTAGAGGGTCTGTATTTAATACAAATCTGAACAAACTGTCCAGCCGCAATGGGTCAGATGCGGAACGGCCGTCTTTATCGTCGGGAACATGGGCGATTTCGCCGTCGAGCGCGCGCCAGGCGGCGGCTTCGAGTTCTATGGCGGGTTCGCCCTCGTAGGTTGCCTTGCCGCAGATACCCAGAATCGCTGTCGCGGCATCAAAGAGACGCCCCATGCTGCTGGTACGCGGGCTGTTGATGCCGCGCTCGATTATGGTGGCTGTCACGCTGCGTGTTTGCTCGTCGAGGCTGTCCAAAAGCCGAGCGGCACCTGGGTGCTCGAGCAGGCCGAGCTCACTGAGCAGGGCAAAGGCGTTGCGGCGGGCGTCGCGCACGGAGGCCGCCCCACCGGGGAGCGCCCAGGTGCGCAAATGCGCGGCGCGCTCAAAGCCGTCAAGGCCGGCAACAAGAAACTCGCCGCCCCAAATGGTCCCATCGGTGCCGGCGCCGGTGCCGTCAAAGGCGATGCCAAGGACGCGCGCGTCGGTTGTAAGCTGGCCCGCGGCGATAGCCTCAGCCATTACGCTCGCGATATGCGCATGATGGTGCTGCACCTCGACGAGCGGCAGATTGCATTTTCGCGCCTGCTCGCGCGCCCACTGGCCCGATAGATAGCTGGGGTGTAAATCGCAGGCCAAGGCGGCGGGCGCCAAATCAAAGAGATCTTCCAAGCGCGTGCGCGCGGTGTTCCAGGCATCGAAGGTCCCGCCGTTTTCAACATCGCCGATATGCTGCGACACAAAACAGGTCGCCTCGCCGTTCGTCCCTTCACGCGTGAGCGTAATCGTGGCCTTTTGTTGCGGCCCGCAGGCGAGTACGCAGGACGGAGCGCCGTCGAGCGCCGGCAACGGCAGCGGCTGGGGTGCATATCCACGAGCGCGGCGAACGGGCATAACGGCGCCGTCGACCACGCGCACCACGGAATCGTCATAGCGCGAGAGAATCGCTCGATCGTTGCCGAGCAGCGCGTCGGCAATGCCGGCGGCAACGAGGCGCTCCCAGGCAAGATCGTCATCGGTCTCGATGGGCTCTTCGCTCAGGTTGCCGCTGGTCATGACGAGCGCGTGCATACCGTGTGACGCGGCAGCTGCAAGCAGAAGATGCTGAAGCGGGGTGTAGGGGAGCATAACGCCAAGCTCGGGCAGGTCGCGCGCGACGGACGGTGCGAGTACGAGGGCGTCGGAAGAATCGCCGTCGTTCCCGCAAACAGCCCGCCGGCGCAGCAGCACGATGGGGCGGATACTGCCGGCGAGCAGATCGCGTTCAGCATCGTCGATATGGCACAGGCGCCCGGCATCGGCAAGACTGCGCACCATGACGGCAAGCGGCTTATTGCTGCGACGCTTGCGACGGCGCAGCTCGGCCACCGCCTGCTCGTTGGCAGCGTCACAGGATAGATGGAATCCGCCCAGGCCCTTGATGGCGACGATGCCACCGCTGGCCAGCAGCTCAACGCAGCGCTCGATGATAGCGTCGCTGGCCTCGCGTGTGGTGCCGACGGCCGGTGTCGCGGACGAATTCCCGCACGCATCGCCGTTCACAGCCTCGCGCCACGTAATATGCGGCCCGCAATCAAAGCAGGCATCGGGTTGCGCGTGAAAACGCCGGTCGAGTGGGTCGGCATACTCCGCGGCACACCTGGGCAGTTAGTGCAGTTGATAAAGGGGTAGTGATAGCGTCGGTCGGCGGGATCGAACAATTCGCGCAAGCAATCGTTGCAGGTGGCGATATCGGGCGAGACAAGCGTCGTGTGCGCGGTCTGGTCCTGCGATGCTACGATGCGAAAGCCCTGTTCGTTGGCGGCATCCCAACCGTTGGCTGCCAAGTCCACAACCTCGACATGCTCTACGCGGGCTGCCGCAGGCGCATGCTCAGAAAGCGCGGCAACAAAAGCATCGAGTGCATCGGCCGGAGCGTGCACCTCGATATGCACGCCGTCGCCCGCATTGAGCACCCATCCGCAAATGCCATGCGCCATGGCCTCGCGATACACAAACGGTCGCATGCCAACGCCCTGTACAATGCCCGTCACATGAATATGCACATGCCGCATGCGACACCCCTCATCAAAACCGACCAAAAAAGGACAGGTTTATTTTGGTAGGTAAAACGCTAAACCTGCCAAAACAAACCTGTCCCTTTTTGGCAGGTGCGCTGCGGGAAATTCCGCTACAGCCCCAGGCTCTGCTTGGTGGCGGCGCACGTGAGCTCGCCGTGCTTAACGCCGCGCAGGCCCAGCAGACGGTCGGCTAGTTCGTAGACGCGCTCGCCGCGACCCTTGAGCGCCAGAATCTCCAAGCAGTTGTGGTGATCCAAATGCACGTGCATCGTCGATACGATCTCGTCGGTGTAGTCGTGCTGCACCTCGTCCAGGCGGCGCGTCAGATCGCCGGTGTGATGGTCGTAGATCATGGTGAGCGACCCGATAACATGCTCATCGGGCGTGCGCATCTGCTCCTTGGCGATCGAGGCGCGAATCAGGTCGCGCACGGCCTCGGAGCGGTTGGCCACATCGCCGCGGCGCGCGATCTGCTCGTCAAAACGGCGCAGCAGGTCGTCGGGTGCGGTAACCGAAAAACGGACCAGCTCGGAGCCGGAGCCACTACAGCGGCAGCCCGCGTCACCGTCCGCCCCGTGCGGATGCTCGTGCTCGTACCCGCAGCAGTGCTCGTGTTCGGCCACCTTACACCAGCTTCACGGAGCCGACGGAGTTGTGGTCGGCCTCGATGGCCTCTTCGTAGCCCTCGAGTGCGTCGTGGGCCTCGTGCAGCGCAGCCATGGCGGCCTCGAGCTTGGCGCCGATGCGCTCCATGTCAAAATTCTCGGTCGCATGCAGCAGCTGATGGCTCCACTCGTGAGCGAGCTCGATGGTGTCGTCGACCTGCTTGACGCTCATGGCAAGCTGGCTCATGTTCATTCCAACATCATGCATGGGAAATCTCCTTTTGTATGGGGCAGTTCAGTGGTTCAGATTTTACTACGCCCGCTCTGCGCGCGGCTGCATAAGAAAACGGGTACGAGTCTGTGCGACCCGCACCCGTTCACTGGGGGCTGTTTGTGACTACCATACTATCCGTGGTTGCACTCGGTACATCCAGAAGTCCGGCGAGCGGTGCAAAAGCGCTCATGGACGGCAGACAGACGGCAACATGTAACAAGCGTATTACAGATGCTTCTCCAGCAGCGCCTGCAGCCTCGCCTTGGGCAGGGCGCCAACCGAGCGGTCAATCTCCTCGCCGTTCTTAAACACAATCAGCGTGGGGATGCTCATGACGCCATACTTCATGGCCAGGTCCTGGTTGTCATCGACGTTGCATTTGGCAACGGCAAGCTTGCCCGCCAGCTCATCGGCAACCTCGTCAACGATGGGCGAGAGGGATCGACAGGGCCCGCACCACGGTGCCCAAAAATCGACCAGCACGGGCAGGCTGTCGTTAACGATGGAATCGAAGTTCTCGGGGGTAATCTGATTAATGTCAGCCATGGTGACCTCCATAATGCGACGCGGTTCGGCCGCGTAAAACTCAGTACGACCGTGCTTATACCCAGCCGCCCGCAAAGCAACCACTCGCGAGCGGCTCTTTTATATAATGGTGGGCACGCAAACGATTGGAGAGCGCATGCCCACGTCACAAAGCCAGAAAAAAGAAGCCATCGCCCAGGCGACCGAGCAGGAGCTCGCATCGCTCGCGGGTCGTGGCGTGCGTATCGCGGGCAACGCGTGCTCGCCGATCGTGCTGGTCAAAGGCGATCTGGACGAGGCCGAGCGTTCGGGTGGCGAGCTTGCCGCCGGCCCGGATGGCGCGGCGTTGCGCAAGGCGCTTGGGGCCATCGGCTACGCGCCCGAGGATTTTTGCGTGCTGGCAAGCGTCGCTGGCGTGGGTGACGGAGCGGCCGCGGTGGGCGAGACTCTACCGTGCGAGCTGTTCCGCGAGGCGCTTGAGGCCTTGGACCCCGAGGCGGTGCTACTGCTCGACAACAACGCGGCCGATGTCATGCGCGAGACCTACGCCGACATGCTCGTGGCAATCGATGACTTCGACACCGCCATGCTCAAGCCCGGCTTGGTCGCCCATGTGCAGGGCCGCCGCGTACTCGCGCTCGATGGCTTTGAGGCGGCACTCACCGACAAGGCCGCTAAGCAGCGCATGTGGGCCTACATCAAGCAGCTGACTCCGGCGGCCGCTCCGCTGTAGCGGATTGGCACCGGTGAGCGATTGCCTGGCGGGCAAGACACGCCGCGAGATCGGCGCCGCACTTCTACATCACAGCGCGCAGCTCAAACCGATCGCCGTTAATGCGGAACTGACAGTTGCCGTTCATGCGCTCCACGGCGAGTTTGATGCTTCTGGTGCCAAAGCCGTGGCCCGCATGCCGGGTCACGGGCATGCCGTCGACCATGCGCGGCGCGCGGTCAAACGTATTGGAAACTAACAGCAGCAGCTGGCTGTCCTCTAATCGCAGGTCAAGGTCGACGAATCGCTTTCCTTGGGGTGCGGCGCTTGCGGCGGTGATAGCGTTTTCCAAGGCATTTGAGAGCACGCTAAACAGGTCGGCGTCGCCTACGTGGATGGTTTCGGGTACGGCGGCGCGCAGGTTGGCGGTAATGCCGTTTCTATTGATATCCGAGTTAAATGACGAAAGCGCGATGTTTACGGTCTCGTTGGCGCAGAAGCGGCGTACGGCGGTGCGATCGCCGGCTTCGCAGAGTTCATCGATGCGTTTGAGCGCCTCGTCGGTGTGGCCCTCTTCAATTAAAGCGGCCAGGCCGCGTAGGAAGTGGCGCATGTCGTGGCGCAGAATCGACAGCTCGCGCCCAGATTGACGCCAAGCCTCGAGCTCTTTGATGGCGGCGCTGTCGCGGGTCTCGAGCATCCAACGCTCTCGCTCGGCGGTTTCCTTTTCTTCGTATTCACGCAGGTAAACGGCAAGAAACATAAGATAGAAGGCACAGAGCGCAAATGCCAAAAACTCAACCGTCACCACCGAGCCCGAGTGGAACAGCGTGGTGTAGACGTTGGTGGCATAGTCAAAGACGTAATAGACGAGCGGCAGGATTAAAAGGATGCCCAGCTCGGTGGTGCTTTTAATCGCCAAGCGCGGACCGATGTCGCCGGCCCAATGCAACAGGACGGCAAAGACGGCGAGTGTGGTCGCGATACGCGCCAGATAGTACGCAATCTGCGAATCGGTTGCGGCAAAGGCGGCGATGCCCATCCAATTGCTGAACTGGCAGCTCAGATAGGCACTCGTAATGCCGAGCGCGGCAAGCAGCGGGCTCAGGCGGTAGCGCGCACACAAATAGATGATGAGCGGCAGATGCACGACGAGCGGATATACCTGGCGGGCGAAAAGCTCGCCGCCGACGGCATTGGCGAGGCCAAATGCGCATCCGGTTACGGCACCGACCAGCACCAGTTCAAGCGCATGACGCCGGTTGATCTCGATACCGCACAGCGCCGCCGAGGCAAAGACGCCAAAGAGTAGCGTCGTGGCGTGGTGGATTGCCCAAAGGATCATTTCGACCGAGGAGACCATCAGCGCCTCCCGCCCTCAAAGCGCACCGCAAAGTAGGCGTCTTGGAATCCCTGCTTGCAGCTGCGCGAAAGCGGGATGCACGCGCCGGAGCGCATGACGATGTCCGTGCGATCGAAGTGGTCGATGTTGCGCAAGTTGACCTGGTAACTACGGTGGCATTTAAAGAAGGTGGCATTTTGCGCCAAACGGTCCTCGACGCTGCGGAACGACTCGAGTGCCTCGATGTCGCGTCCGTCGCGCAGGTGGAAGACCACGTGCTTGTTGCGCGCCTCGGCATATTCGATGTCGGACAGGCGCAGGGCGTGGTAGCCAAAGGAAGTTTTGATCACGAGCTCGTCGGTTGCCGCCGGGCGCATGCTCGAAAGCTCGTTAAGTAACTGCGCCAGGCGTTCGTAAGTCACGGGCTTGAGCAGATAGTCGAAGGCACGGACCTCGTAGGACTCCAGTGCGAACTCGGGCGACGAGGTGAGGAACACCAGGCGCACGGCGGTATCGGCCTGGCGCAATTCGCGCGCGGTGTCCATGCCGTTGACGAGCGGCATGATCATGTCGAGCAGAATGATGTCGGCGCGCGATGCGGCATGGCGGGCCAGCAGGTCCTCGCCGCGCGTGACGAGCGCAACATCGACCGCCGTGCCCGTCTCGGTCGACCAACGGTCGATCATCCGGTGCAGTCTATCTAGAAAAGCGACATCATCGTCGCAGGCAATAATCTTGAGCATTCGGCCCCCTTAAGTAGTTCGATTTTGCCACATCGGGTACGCGCCGCTTGCGGGGGTGCGGACCGTTTGCGCCCCACGGCGTGCAACTCGCGCCAAGCGGTATTGCGGTGGCGAAAGATGCCTCCTGCGCCATCGAGAGCTCAGCTATCCTCAGCTTGCCAGTTCGAATATGGACCTGCCACATGATTGAATCTTTATTTCAACTTTACACCTAGGTTTACAGCTGTCTTGTCAGCTGTAAACCTAGGTGTCATACTAAAGCCCCAAGATTCGCCAAAAGAGAGGGGCCTTGATGGCACAGAGCGCGAACATGGATGCGTCGGAGCTTGCACGCGATATCGCGGCCGGCCTAGCATCGGCAACGACGGCAACGGAGCGCGCGGCACTGGTGCCCGCAGAGCTCGTCGAGGCCATTCAGCAACTAAAAACCCAACGTGACGCGGTGATCCTGGCGTGCTGTGCGGCGTGGAGTTTATGGGCGAGAGCGCCAAGCTGCTCAACCCCACCAAGACCGTGCTGCTGCCCGAGCCGGGCGCGGACTGCCCCATGGCGCACATGGTCAAGCGCGAGACGGTCGATGCCGCCCGTGCCGAGTATGGCGATGACCTGGCCGTGGTGTGCTACGTCAACTCGACGGTCGAGATCAAAAGCTGGAGTGACGTGTGCGTTACCAGCTCCAACGCTGTCAAGATCGTGTCCGAGCTGCCGCAGCAGCACATTCTGTTCATTCCCGACCAGAATCTGGGCCGTTTCGTGGCCGAGCAAGTGCCGCAGAAGCACGTCATTCTCAACAAGGGCTACTGCCCGCGTCACCACATCATCACCGTCGAGCAGATCGTCGACGCGACGGAGGCCCACCCCGACGCGCTCGTGCTGGCGCACCCCGAGTGCAAGGCCGACGTTCTGGCCGAGGCCGACTACATCGGCTCCACCGCCGGTATCATCAAGTATGCCGAGGAGTCGGACGCGAGCGAGTTCATCATCGTGACGGTCCGCGGCGTGCTCTACGAGCTCGAGCGCCGCTGCCAGGGCACCGGCAAGAAGTTCTATTTCCCCGCGGTGCAGCCCACCTGCGTCAACATGGACCTCATCACGCTCGAAAAGCTCGTGCGCTGCCTGGAGACGGGCGAGGGCGAGGTGCAGATCGGCGTCTCGGACGAGGCGGCAGACCAGGCCAAGCTCACGCTCGACCGTATGCTCGAGTACGCAGCGCGCTAGAACAATGTTGCATGAGGGACGGTCCCTTATGTCACATTACAAGGGAGAGGATTCCTGTGGAAACCAAGCAATACCCCGATATGGAGTGCGACGTCGTTATTGCCGGCTGCGGCGTGGCGGGTCTGTACGCGGCCCTCAATCTGCCGACGAGCACGCGCGTGATCATGCTCTCCAAGGGCGCGGTCGATGAGTGCGATTCGATGCTCGCGCAGGGCGGCATCTGCGTGCTGCCCGAAGGCTCGGACTACGATGCCTTCTTTGAGGACACCATGCACGCCGGCCACTACGAGAACCGCCGCGAGAGCGTCGACATCATGATTCGCTCGAGTCGCTCGGTCATCAACGACCTGCTAGCGATGGGCGTGGATTTTGAGCGCAAGGCCGACGGCAGCCTCAATTTTACCCGCGAGGGCGCGCACAGCCGTCCGCGCATTGCCTTCCATGCCGACATTACGGGCAAGGAGATCACGACCAAGCTGCTCCAGGCCGTTCGCAAGCTGGACAACGTGCAGATTTTGGAGCACGTGGCCATGACCGACATCCTGACCGCCGAGCGCGATGGCGCCACGGTGTGCACCAGCGTCGTCGCCGTAGCCGTGGACGAGGACAACTCGGTTCGCCCCGCCGACGAGCTGGCAAATGCCGCTGAGGGCGTGCATGCCGGTAAGCCGTTTAAGATCCATGCCCGCCACACGCTGTGGGCGACGGGTGGCATTGGCGGCGTGTACGACCACTCGACCAACTACCCGCAGCTCACGGGCGACGCCTGCTACATCGCTCAGGAGCATGGCATTAAGATGGAGCACCTGGACTACGTGCAGATCCATCCCACGGGCCTGTTCTCGCCGCAGCCGGGCCGCACCTTCCTGATCAGCGAGAGCTGCCGCGGCGAGGGCGCGATTTTGCTCAACGCCGCCGGCGAGCGCTTTACCGACGAGCTCCAGCCGCGCGATGTGGTCGCCGCCGCCATCCGCGAGCAGATGAAGCAGGACGGCACCGAGCACGAGTGGCTGAGCTTTGCCCCCGTCGAGCGCGACGTGGTGACCGGGCATTTTGCCAACATTCGCGCGCGCTGCCTTGAGGACGGTCGCGACATCCTGGACGAGCCCATTCCCGTTACGCCCACGCAGCACTACTTTATGGGCGGCGTGTGGGTAGACAGGGACGGCCGCACCTCGATGCCCGAGCTCTACGCCGCGGGCGAGACGGCTTGCAACGGCGTGCACGGCAAGAACCGCCTTGCATCAAACAGCCTGCTCGAGGCGTTGGTCTGGGGTCGTCGCGCCGCGTGGTACATGCGCACCGGCGAGTCGCTGGCCGTGGAGCAGGCGGGCGATCCCGCGCTCGATGGCCGTCATCGCGCCCTGAGCGTCGACACCCTGGCAATCGATGAATTGGCCCGTGCCGCCGGCACGCAGGCCGTGGAGGAGTAGACCATGAATCCCATTACCATGAAGCTCGTCGTCGATGATCTGATTCTGCAGGCTCTGCGCGAGGACATTACGTTTGAGGACGTGAGCACGGCGAGCGTGTGCCCCACGGCGCGTCCCGCCACGGTGGAGCTTATCGCCAAGGCCGACGGCATTATCGCCGGCCTGGACGTATTCGCCCGCACCTTTGAGCTGCTGGATCCGCAGAGCTCCGTGTTGTTCGATGTCTCGGATGGCGACGAGGTGCATGCCGGCGATCACGTGGGCCAGGTGCGCGGCGACGCGCGCGTGTTGCTTTCGGGCGAGCGCGTGGCGCTCAACTACCTGCAGCGCATGAGCGGCATCGCTACCTACACGCACAGCATGGCCGCGGCGCTCGAGGGCACTAAGACCGTGCTTGTCGACACGCGCAAGACCACACCGGGCATGCGTGTGTTTGAAAAGGCGGCAGTCGAGATCGGCGGCGGCAGCAACCACCGTTACAACCTGTCGACGGCCGTCATGCTCAAGGACAACCACATCGATGCCGCCGGTGGCGTGACGCGTGCGATCGAGATGGCGCGCGCCCATGCATCGTTTACCGCGACGGTCGAGATTGAGTGCGAGAACCTGGACATGGTACGCGAGGCCGTGGAGGCCGGCGCCGATATCATCATGTTCGACAACATGACCCACGACGACATGGCTGCCGCGATTGAGCTTATCGCCGGTCGCGCCAAGACCGAGTGCTCGGGCAACGTGGACGCCAGCAATATCCGCGCGCTCGCCGACCTGGGCGTTGACTTTATAAGCTCGGGGGCGTTAACGCACTCTGCGCCGATTCTCGACCTCTCGCTTAAGCACCTGCGTCTGCTGGACGGTAAATAATGGACGCCCGCGAGCGTCGCCGTGCCATCATGGCCGTGCTCGAGGTGGCCAAGGGGCCCGTATCGGGCAGCGCACTTGCTCGTGAGGTGGGTGTGAGCCGCCAGGTCGTGGTGCAGGACATCGCCCTGCTGCGCGCCGATGGGCACGATATCGTGGCGACCAACCGTGGTTATGTGCTGCAGGAGGCCCCCAGCAGCCCCGCCGTGCCCACGCGTCTTGTTAAGGTGCGCCACAGCGTGGAGCAGGCGGGCGACGAACTTACGAGTATCGTCGACGCGGGTGGCGCCGTGCTTAACGTGATCGTCAACCATCGTGTGTACGGCAAGATCACGGCCGACCTGGACATCCGCAATCGTCGCGATGTTGAGCGCTACCTGCACGATATCGAGAGCGGCAAGAGTTTCCCGCTACTAACGGTGACGAGCGGCTATCACTTCCATCGCATCGCGGCGGAGGACGAGCAAACCCTCGACGAGATCGAGGCGATGCTCAAGGAGAAAGGCTACTTGGCGGACCTAATGCCCTACGAAGACGATCTGTCCTAGTAACGACGAATGCAAAAGGAGGCCTCCGCGGCGATGCGGAGGCCTCCTTTTTTGTGCACGGTGTACTTTTGAGTGTGCAAGTGGGGGAGTTGTTACTCCTCGACGATCTCGGTGATCGCGCCAGCGGGGCAAGCGTCCTGGCAAGCGCCACAGGCGACGCAGGAGTCCTCGTCAGCGACGGTAGCGACGTCCTGGAGCTCCAGAACGCCAGCGGGGCAGGAGTCGACGCAAACGCCACAAGCGATGCACTCGTCGGCATCAATTACGGGATGAGCCATGGTAGTTTCCTCTCTGTTGACCGACGCTACAGGCGATGCGCGCCGGTTTGATTCGGGCAAAAACATACCACGGGAGCGACCGTTTGCAATACCCTCTGACCGGCATCTTCATACCGTTCGCCGAGTATGCCAAGGTTTACTAAAAAATGCGCAGGTGGGGCCGTTGAGCTGCGCAAATGTTAGCTAAAGGTGACTTGAAATATTGAGCTATTGAGCGCGCCTGCGGAAAGGGCATCCCGTTATTTGGCCGAAAACCGGGTTGCAGTTTCCGGTTAGGCCCGCTAGCGGAAAATGCGAGCCGGTATCAGCTCTCAAAACGGGATACGGTTTCCGGTTGAGTCTTCAGACGGAAACTGCGACCCGGAATCCACGCTCAAACCGGGACGAGCTTTCCACAAGGCAGCCCCAGGCGCCCCCGGACCCAAACCTCAGCCATCTCTACATAGATCTCGATAGATTTGCCGAGAACTCAATCAGCGCATCTACCTGCGCATTTAAGAACCTAAACTCTCAGCAATAAGAAATCTTATATGAATTGACTTAGATTTTGTATATTCCGGCCCATAAGGGGATACACTACATCCTGAAAGACAAGCCGAAACACCGCTCGGCAGACCGCCGAGTCGGTGCAAACGCACAAGAGAGAGGGAATTTCTAATGGGCAAGATTCTTGGTATCGACCTTGGTACTACCAACTCCGCTATGGCCGTCCTCGAGGGCGGTTCTCCGACCATCATCGTGAACGCCGAGGGCGACCGCACCACCCCGTCTGTCGTGGGCTTCCGTGCCGACGGCGACCGCGTCGTGGGTAAGGCCGCTAAGAACCAAGCTGTCACCAACCCCAAGAACACCGTGTTCTCCATCAAGCGCTTCATGGGCCGCAAGTACTCCGAGTGCACCTCCGAGATCAAGACCGTGCCGTACGAGGTCAAGGAGGGCCAGGGTGGCCGTGCCGTCGTCGACATCGAGGGCAAGGATTACACCGCCGAGCAGGTGAGCGCCATGACGCTCGCAAAGATGAAGGCCGACGCCGAGAAGTATCTGGGCGAGACCGTCACCGACGCCGTCATCACCGTCCCGGCCTACTTCAACGACGCCCAGCGTCAGGCCACTAAGGATGCCGGTAAGATCGCCGGCCTCAACGTCAAGCGTATCGTCAACGAGCCGACCGCTGCTGCTCTTGCCTATGGCCTGGACAAGCAGGGCACCGACCAGCGCATCCTGGTCTTCGACCTGGGCGGCGGCACCTTCGACGTCTCCATCCTCGACCTCGCCGACGGCGTGTTTGAGGTTCTGTCCACCTCGGGCGACAACCACCTGGGCGGCGATGACTGGGATCAGCGCGTCATCGATTGGATGGCCGATAAGTTCCAGCAGGAGAACGGTGTCGACCTGCGTCAGGACCCCATGGCCCTGCAGCGTCTGAAGGAGGCCGCCGAGAACGCCAAGAAGGAGCTCTCCGCCGCCCAGCAGACCACCATCAACCTGCCGTTCATTACCATGAACCAGTCCGGCCCGCTGCACCTCAACTACACGCTGACCCGCGCCGAGTTCGAGAAGATCACCCGCGACCTGCTCGAGCGCTGCAAGCAGCCTGTCACCAACGCCCTGCGCGACGCCAAGCTTAAGCTCTCCGATCTGACCGAGGTCATCCTCGTCGGCGGCTCCACCCGTATGCCCGCTGTCCAGGAGCTCGTCAAGACCATGACCGGCAAGCAGCCCAACATGTCCGTGAACCCCGACGAGGTCGTTGCCGACGGCGCTGCCGTCCAGGGCGGCGTGCTCACCGGCGACGTCGAGGGCATCCTGCTGCTCGACGTTACCCCGCTGTCGCTGGGTGTCGAGACCATGGGCGGCATCATGACCAAGATGATCGACCGCAACACCACGATCCCGACCTCCAAGACCGAGGTCTACTCCACCGCTGCCGACAACCAGACCAGCGTCGAGATCAACG
The DNA here is from genome assembly GCA_018376265.1 of Collinsella sp. Lineage (GTDB taxonomy): Bacteria > Actinomycetota > Coriobacteriia > Coriobacteriales > Coriobacteriaceae > Collinsella. Next base: position 169,772 of record JAHABQ010000008.1, on the reverse strand, counting down.
TGCTCCAGGGCGAGCGCGAGCTTGCCCGCGACAACAAGTCGCTCGGTAAGTTCCAGCTGACCGGCATCCCGGCTGCCCGCCGCGGCGTGCCGCAGATCGAGGTTACCTTCGACATCGACGCCAACGGCATCGTCAAGGTCTCCGCTAAGGACAAGGGCACCGGCAAGGAGCAGCAGATCACCATCTCCGGCTCCACCGCGCTTTCCGACGACGAAGTCGATCGCATGGTCAAGGACGCCGAGGCTCATGCCGAGGAGGACAAGAAGCAGAAGGAAGAGGTCGAGGTCCGCAACCAGACCGATAGCCTGTGCTACTCCACCGAGCAGACCCTCAACGAGCTGGGTGACAAGGTTTCCGCCGACGTGAAGTCCAAGGCCGAGGCCGCTATCGCCGACGCCAAGAAGGCGCTCGAGGGCTCTGACGTCGAGGCCATCAAGGCCGCTGGCGAGTCCCTGCAGTCCGTGGCCTACGAGCTGGCTCAGGTTGTCTACGCCGACGCTCAGCAGCAGACCGACGGCGCCGCCGGTGCCCAGCCTGCCGACGATGACGTTGTAGACGCCGACTACGAGGTTGTGGACGACGAGGACAAATAATCATGTCCGCCCGTAAAGCTCGCACGGAGGCGGCCGCCGCTGGCGCCGCCCCCGTTGACTCTGAGGAGAAGGACGTGAAGATTCCCGTAGAGGCCGCAGACGTTACCGAGGCCAACGAGGCCCCGGCCGCCGAGGCTGCCGAGAACCAGGTAGAGGATTCCAACAAGGAGGCGACGATGACCGAGGACGAGATGGTGGAAGCCGCTATCCGCGCCGGTGAAGAAGCCGCCGACAACGACTTTAAGCTCAAGTTCGAGCAGGCCCAGAAGGAGCTTGCCGACGTGCGCAATGAGCTCGATGCTGCGGCAGAGGCTCAGAAGGCCGCCGAGGACAAGGCAAAGGACGCCACCGAGCGCACCGCCCGTCTGCAGGCCGACTGGGAGAACTTCCGTCGCCGCACCGCCAACGAGCGCATCGCCGAGCGCGAGCGCGCGACCGAGAAGCTCGTCACCGCGCTGCTGCCGGTGGTCGACGATATCGAGCGTGCGATCGACCATGCCCGCAGCCAGGAGCTTGCCGACGACTTTAAGCAGTTCGTCGACGGTGTCGACGCGGTGCATGCCAAGCTGCTCGATGTGTTTGCGCACGAGGGCGTTGAGCCCATCGACCCCAAGGGCGAGGCGTTCGATCCGCTCGAGCACCAAGCCGTGGGTCGCGTCGAGGACGCGTCGCAGTACGATGAGACCGTCAACGACGTGTACCAGAAGGGCTACCGCATGGCGGATCGCATCCTGCGTTCCGCGATGGTGACGGTGACCTACGGCGGCGAGAAACGCCCCGCACCGGAGCCCGAAGCGGCGCCCGAGGATGCTGCGGCCGATACGGCCGAGAGCACCGAGGAGTAATTGAGAAGGGCCCCGGGGCAACACCCGGGGCCCTTTCTGGCCTAGTGCCATATGAAAGCATGAGCCGCCGCCCGCTGGGCGGCGGATGAAACAGGAGAGGAGCTACGATGGCTGCAGGCAAAACCTTCTATGACATCCTGGGCGTATCCAAGAGCGCCTCCGACAAAGAGATCAAGAGCGCGTTTCGCAAGCTCGCGCAAAAATATCACCCCGATGCCGGCGGCGACGAGGCCAAGTTCAAGGAGATCAGCGAGGCCTACGAGACGCTTTCGGACGAGAAGAAGCGCAAAGAGTACGACCAGATGCTCATGTTTGGCGGCATGCCGGGCGCGGGCGGCGCGTATGGCGGCGGCTACGGTGCCGGCGCGGGTGCCAGCGGCTGGGGCGACATCTTCGACAGCATCTTTAGCGGCAACGGCGCCTGGGGCAGCGATTGGGGCTCGGGCTTTGCCGGGGCTGCGGGCGCTGCCGGTGCCGGCGCGGGTCGCAGCCGTGCTCGCAAGGGCGGCGACCTGTCGCTGACCGTCGATGTGACGGCCGAGGACGCGTTTCGCGGCGTGACGCACAAGGTCACCTATCGCATTCCCTCGACAGGCGAGCAGCAGACCATTACGGTCTCGGTGCCCGCGGGCGCGGTCGACGGCGGCAAGCTACGCTACAAGCGTCGCGGCGAGTATGGCGTTGCCGGCGGCGAGCGCGGCGACCTGGTCGTGACCACGCATGTGGAGGAGCACCCGCTGTTTAAGCGCAAGGGTGCCGATGTGACCATGGAGGTGCCGATCTCGGTCTACGAGGCGGCGCTCGGCTGCACGGTTGATGTGCCCACGCCCGGCGGCGCGACGGTTCGTCTGAAGGTGCCCGCTGGCACCCAGACGGGCAAGAAGTTCCGCTTTAAGGAGATGGGTGCGCCCGACGTTAAGCACCGTGGCCGCACAGGCGCGCTGCTCGTCGAAATCAAGGTACAGGTCCCCACGAACCTGTCCGATGACGAGCGCGATGCTATGACCAAGCTGCGCGAGGCCGACACGCGCGATTATCGCGAGAAGGTCAACCGTTACAAGGCGACGTACTAGGGCGGTCGTGGCGCACACCCGCGCCCGCGGGCTTATGATGGACGATAACGAGACGGAAAGGGGTCAGGTAGCATGGCCGAGGACAATAGGAATAAACCGCTGTACATGATCAGCGTGGCGGCCGAGTTGACCGGCATGCATCCGCAGACTCTGCGCGTCTACGAGTCCAAGGGCCTGGTGAACCCCCAGCGCTCGGGCGGCAACACGCGTCTGTATTCGCGTGCCGATATCGAGCGCCTGGAGCTCATCAACCAGCTGACCGACGAGGGCATCAACCTTGCCGGCGTGGTGCGCATCCTCGATATGAAGGAGCGTGCCGAGGAGCGCGAGCGCGAGAACGAAAAGCTCCGCGCCCGCGTGCGCCAGCTCGAGGACGAGCTGCACGAGTACAAGATGCAGAAGAAGATCACCGCCCTGGCCCCGCGCGACGGCTCGGTTAACCCCGAACAGGTCATGCGCAAACTTTTGGGCGCAGGCGGGGATCTCTAGGTTACGCCGTTCTGCCGAACGGCGTAACGGCTCGACGCTGCGCGACGTCCAGAGCGACAATTTGTCATTCAAAAGGCAAGGCATGACCAGAAGGTCTATGCCTTGCCTTTTTCATGCCAACTTGTTCGCTCTGGACGTCGCTCGCTGTCCGTCCTCTACCTGCGGCGTTGCCTTGCTCCGGATGCGGTGGTCATTGGGGACGTTCTTAAATGACTAGTTAAAGGGGACATTCTTGCGGCACTTGGCACTTGGGGACGTTCCTTTTGTGCCGGCACTTTGGGACACTCCTTGTCCAGAGAGTGATGCAAGGGGCTCGTCCTTTGCTTTACTGAGATAAAGTGAACGCGCAGATTCGTAACCCACTCGCAACCGTTCTATGGCACGATATTGAACGAATGTATGCTATGCGCCCAAATCTTTTGGGCAGAGTGGGAGACAGTATGGTCAAGCTGTACGAGGACGGCATCTACCTGCGTAACGGCAGCGAGGTTGTGCCTGAGGCCGAGGCTGCCGAGCGCGGTATTACGCAGACGCCCGAGGATGCCAAGCGCGGCACCATCGCGTATTCGATCCTTCAGGCACACAATACGTCCGGCGACCCCGAGACGCTCAAGATTCGCTTCGATGCCATGGCGAGCCACGACATCACCTTCGTCGGCATCATCCAGACGGCGCGCGCCTCGGGCATGGAGCAGTTCCCGCTGCCCTACGTGCTCACCAACTGCCACAACTCGCTGTGCGCCGTGGGCGGCACCATCAACGAGGACGACCACGTCTTTGGCCTCTCGGCTGCCAAAAAGTACGGCGGCATCTTCGTTCCGCCCCATATCGCGGTCATCCATTCCTTTATGCGTGAGAACTTCGCCGGCTGCGGCAAGATGATCTTGGGTTCCGACTCGCACACCCGCTACGGCGCCCTAGGCACCATGGCCGTGGGCGAGGGTGGTGGCGAGCTGGCAAAGCAGCTGCTGCGCGACACCTACGATGTCGCCTATCCCGGCGTCGTGGCCATCTACCTCACGGGCGCCCCGCGCCCCGGCGTTGGCCCGCACGATGTGGCGCTCGCCATCATCCGTGCCGTCTTTGCCAAGGGTTACGTCAAGAACAAAGTCATGGAGTTCGTGGGCCCCGGCATCGCGAGCATGACGACCGACTACCGCAACGGCGTTGACGTCATGACCACCGAGACCACCTGCCTGTCGAGCATCTGGGCTACCGACGAGGATACGCACGCGTTTTTGACCATGCACGGCCGCGGCGACGACTACCGCGAACTCAAGCCCGCCGATGTCGCCTACTACGACGGCTGCGTCGAGGTCGACCTGTCGAGCATCAAGCCCATGATCGCGCTGCCGTTCCATCCTTCCAACGGCTTTGAGATCGACGAGCTCAACGAGAACCTCGAGGACATCCTGCACGAGGTGGAACTCGAGGCCGCCAAGATCGGCGAGGGCAAGACGCACTTTAGCCTGCTCGACAAGATCGTCGACGGCAAACTGCGCGTGCAGCAGGGCGTTATCGCCGGCTGCTCGGGCGGCAACTACGACTCCGTGGTCCAGGCTGCCCGCGTGCTCAAGGGCGCCAACACCGGCTGCGGCGAGTTCTCGCTGTCGGTCTATCCTACAAGCCAGCCCGTGGCGCTCGAACTTACGCGCCGTGGCTATATCTACGACCTCATGGAGGCCGGCGCGATCGTGCGCACGGCGTTCTGCGGTCCGTGCTTTGGCGCCGGCGACACGCCCGCCAACAACGGCCTGTCCATCCGCCACACCACGCGCAACTTCCCCAACCGCGAGGGTTCCAAGCCGGGTAATGGCCAGCTGAGCGCCGTGGCCCTGATGGACGCCCGCTCCATTGCGGCGACGGCTGCCAACGGCGGCATCCTGACGCCGGCGACCGACCTGCCCGAGGAGACTTGGGACGAGGCCTGCGAGTACACCTTTGACGACGCACCGTACAAAAAGCGTGTGTACTGGGGCTTTGGCAAGGCGGAGCCTGCCGACGAGCTTGTCGAGGGTCCCAACATCAAGCCGTGGCCCGCGATGGAGCCTCTCGGCGACGACATCCTGCTCAAGGTGTGCTCCAAGATCATGGATCCGGTCACCACGACCGACGAGCTCATTCCCTCGGGCGAGACGAGCTCCTTCCGCTCCAACCCGCTGGGTCTGGCCGAGTTTACGCTCAGCCGCCGCGACCCTGCCTACGTGGGTCGCTCCAAGGAGGTCGACGCCGTGGAGAAGCGCCGCGTTGCCGGTGAGTCCGCGGGCGATCTGTCCGCGCTCGATGCCGAGCTTGCCGGTGTGTTTGAGGCGTTGGCCGGCGCGGGTGTCGCGGCCGATGCCAGGGCAACCGAGTACGGCTCCATGCTCTACGCCAAGAAGCCGGGCGATGGCTCTGCCCGCGAGCAGGCCGCGAGCTGCCAGCGCGTAATTGGCGGTCTGGCAAACATCGTCCACGAGTACGCCACTAAGCGCTATCGCTCCAACGTGATGAACTGGGGCATGGTGCCCTTCCAGATGGAGGCCGAGCCCAGCTTTGAGGTGGGCGACTACGTCTTTGTGCCGGGTATCCGCGCCGCGCTCGACGGCGACCTGAAGGACATCGCCGCTTACGTGGTTCGCGCCGACGGTACGGTCGAGCAGATTGAGCTCTATATTGCCGATATGACGGCAGAGGAGCGTGCCATCGTCAAGGCCGGCTGCCTGATCAACTACAACAAGTTCAAGGCCGCTGCCGAGTAACCCTGCTGTACGCCCCGGCCACACCTTTCCCTCGTGCTCACGCGCTTCGCGAGGGTCGCCCGAGGGAAAGGTGTGGCCGGGGCTACCGCGACGTTTTCGTTGGGTCTTGAGGGACGCTAATAAATAGACTTGCTTGATGCCGCCTCTGTTAATGGGGCGGCTTCTTTTTGTCGAAAACCACCACGAAGGGGCAGGCGCCTTTGTGGTGGTCCGCGGTTTGTCTTGTCCTGTAACAGGTAGACCCTTATTTGCCGAGTAGTTGTTACAGATCTAGATAAACGGGCGCCGCTGAGCATTTCATCTCGATCTGTAACATCTGAGGTCCAAAACGGCAGCTAGATGTTACAGATCGAGATGGTGAACGCCGGGGCCGAAGATCATCACAAAGGCTCCTGTCCCCTTTGTGGTGGTGGGGGCGAGCTCGATGTTGCCGTGCTCGTTGAACGACATTCTAATGAGCGTCTCTACAGAATTTCATCCGGGCTGGCGGGTTTGGTTGTTTTGGGGATGCCGAGTTTGGATGACGCGAAATCGTCAACATTGTCCTTAATTCCGTCTTTGGTGTAGACAGTGACCATATAGGTGCTGTGTCCGAATTCGCCCTTGTCGCGTGTTGCCCAGGCATCCCAGTAGGCGGCCCCGTTTCGCCCTTTGATTTTTCCGACACGGCGGAGTTCTGTTCGCTTTAATTTCTGGTTGCTATAGATGGTTCGACCGGTCTCCTCGGTGAGCCCGCACTGTCCAAGCATCTTGTCGAGGACTTGGTTCATGTGGCGCTCATCGGTGTTTGGTGCGTAGTCGTAGGCGAGGGTGATGGAGTCGAGTGGCTGGTCGTCGATTAGATAGTTTAGCGCCTGAGGTTCAAGGCAGAAATAGGGGGAGCATCCGTCGACCTTGCCGAGCAACGGTAACTTGGACTGCCAACTTCCGGTGGGAATTGCATATTCGTAGAACACGCCACGGCAGACAAAGGAGAGCGAGGTGGCACGCGAGCCGGCGTCGATCATCCCGCAAAGATCGAAGGGCGAGGCGATACCAAAAGAAAAGGGCGTGATGACGATAAGGAAGAGCATCACGATGGGTATGGCGAGAATGGCGATGACGTTACGACCGGTGGAATGAGACGGCTTCACATGCGCTCCTCGAGACAAAGATCTGTTGAGGATAGGCAGAAATGGATATGTTCAGAGAACAATTCAAGTTTAATCTCATGGCGCGAGATGGTCGACCGTTAGCGTCGAAAACCACCACAAAGGTGCCTGTCCCCTTTGTGGTGGTGAGGAGCGCGCGGCTTCTTTTGGTAATAGTGTTAGCTGGCGGTATCATTAGTGCAGGTGGCGAAGGTTTGCATTGTGGGGTGTTTTGCCGTGAGCCGTTCTGCCCGTATTGGATTGATTGTCTTGGCGCTTGCGATCGCTGTGGTTGGCGCGGGCGCTGTCGGTATGGCATTTCTACCTGCTGCGGTGACGGAGCCGGTGGTCAAGCCTGTGACTCAATCTGTCGAACTTCTGACCGGCGACGACAAGCCCGAGGCCATTACCGTTGATTTTGATGAGCAGCCGGCTGTGCTGGGTATTAGCAATTATCCGCGTATTCAGCTTGGGGCCATGCGCTATACCACGGATACAAGCCTGATCGATAGGGCGTCCGAGCTACTCAAGGGCAAAACATTTAAGCGTTGGTACGGATATGCGTCCTATCGGGCAAAAGCGAACGACATGGTTGCGGATGCCACTCTTCCATCGAGCTGGACACTGCAAACGGCGCCAAGTTATGTGATGTCTCGTACGATCCGGGCTACGAGGGCAATGAGGGTCCGGGCATCTACATCATGGACGGCGATGTCGCCTATGTCATGGAGGGCGACCAGACCGAGCTCAACGATTTTATGGGTCAGTGTATCCAAGATGCCTATAAACAGACCTGCTTGCCTGACCCGCAGACTGCACGCGATAGTGGGTCTGCCCGTACATGGCTGTTCGAGGATGAGATGCCCTGGACCGTCGAATCGGGAAGTACGGGTTCGGCGAAGGAGTAGAGACCTCGACCACCACAAAGGTGCCTGCCCTCTTTGTGGTGGTTTTCGGTCTGTCTCGATCTGTAACATCTAGAGCCATAAACAGCCGCTAGATGTTACAGATTGAGATAGTAAGGGGACGAGGCCGTAGCGGGTGAGCGCACCTGCTCCCTATCTTTCAATCACTCAGAAAATCTTATATATAGAGACTTAGATTTGTGTATAAGATCGCGCAAAGCTGGCAACAATACTTCTCGAACAACGTGAAGCCGCCCCGTAGGGCGGCCGCCCCAAGAGAGGTGATTCCATGAGAATCGATAAGCTAGCAATGACGTCGCGCGAGGCGTTGCAGACCGCCATGAGCACGGCTGCTGACGCGCAGGCCGGCGCGGTGGAGCCGATTCACCTGCTGTCTGCCCTGCTCGGTGCCGGCGAGCGCAATATCTCCGTGATCATTGAGCGCATCGGTGCCGACCCGGCTCAGCTTGCACGCTCCACACAGGATGCCATCGACCACGCGCCCAAGGTTTCGGGCGAGGGCCAGCAGATGGGCCTGTCCAACGAGCTCGTCCGTGTCATCGAGAAGGCCGAGAAAAAGGCCACCAAGATGGGTGACAGCTTTGTGGTGACCGAGCACCTGCTTATGGCGCTTGCCGAGGACAAGGGCGAGGCGGGCCGCGTGCTGCGCGATGCCAGCGTGACCAAGGAGCGCATCGAGCAGGTCTATGAGGAGCTGCGCGGCGATGACCGCGTGACGTCTGCCGAGGACAAGACTCAGTTTGAGGCACTAGAGCAGTACGGACGCAACATCTGCGACCTTGCCCGCGCCGGCAAGCTCGACCCTGTCATCGGTCGTACCGACGAGATTCGCCGTACCATCCAGGTCCTGTCCCGCCGCACCAAGAACAACCCCGTGCTCATTGGCGAGCCGGGCGTCGGCAAGACAGCCATCGTCGAAGGTATCGCCCAGCGTATCGTGGCCGGCGACGTGCCGAGCACCCTGCGCGACCGCGACCTCATCGAGCTCGACATGAGCGCGCTGGTCGCCGGCGCCAAGTACCGCGGCGAGTTCGAGGACCGCTTGAAGGCCGTGCTCAAAGAAGTGCAAAAATCCGAGGGCAAGGTCATCCTGTTCATCGATGAGCTCCACACCATCGTGGGCGCGGGTGCCACCGAGGGCTCCATGGACGCCGGCAACATCCTCAAGCCTGCGCTCGCCCGTGGCGACCTGCATGCGATCGGCGCGACCACGCTCGACGAATACCGCAAGTACATCGAGAAGGACGCGGCGCTCGCCCGTCGTTTCCAGACCGTTATGGTCAGCGAGCCCACCGTCGAGGACACCATTTCGATCCTGCGTGGCTTGAAGGAGAAGTACGAGATCTTCCACGGCGTGCATATCACCGATAGCGCGCTCGTGGCAGCTGCCGACCTCTCCGATCGCTACATCGCCGACCGTTTCCTGCCCGACAAGGCCATCGACCTGGTCGATGAGGCGGCAAGCCGCCTGCGCATGGAGCTCGACAGCATGCCGGTCGAGATCGATGCCACCACGCGTCAGCTCACCCAGCTGCAGATCGAGGAGCAGGCACTCATGAAGGAGACCGATGACGCTTCCAAGGAGCGTCTGGAGGCCTTGCGCCAGGAGATTGCCGAGGTTCAGGAAAAGCTCAACGTGCAAAAGGCCGGCTGGCTCAACCAGAAGAACGCCATCGACCACGTGCAGGAGCTCAAGGGCCAGCTCGATGAGGCCAAGAGCGAAGAGGAGCGCGCGACGCGCAATGGCGACCTGGGCCGTGCGTCCGAGCTGCGCTACTCCGTGATCCCGGGCTTGCAGCAGCAGATTCAGGATTCCGAGGCCGCGCTCGAGGCGCAAAAGCAGCAGGACGGCGAGGGCCTGAACGAGCAGGTGACCTCCGATGAGATCGCCGAGGTCGTGAGCGCTTGGACCGGTGTGCCCGTCTCCAAGATGATGCAGGGCGAGCTCGACAAGCTGAAGGGCCTGGAGGGCGAGCTGCATAAGCGCGTCATCGGCCAGGACGAGGCGGTCTCCGCTGTCGCCGCGGCCGTGCGTCGCAGCCGTGCGGGTCTCTCCGATCCGGACAAGCCCATCGGCAGCTTCTTCTTCCTGGGCCCCACCGGCGTGGGCAAGACCGAGCTCGCCAAGGCGCTGGCCGAGTGCCTGTTCGATGACGAGCGTGCGCTCGTGCGTATCGACATGTCCGAGTATATGGAGAAGTTCAGCGTCCAGCGTCTGATCGGTGCGCCTCCGGGATACGTGGGCTACGACGAGGGCGGCCAGCTCACCGAGGCCGTGCGCCGTCGTCCGTACTCCGTGATCTTGCTCGACGAGATGGAGAAGGCCCATCCGGATGTCTTTAACGTGCTGCTGCAGGTGCTTGACGACGGCCGTCTGACTGACGGTCAGGGTCGCCAGGTGTCCTTCAAGAACACGATCATCATCATGACGTCTAACGTGGGTTCCAAGGCCATCGCCGAGCTTTCCGGCAAGGACGAGGAGGAGATGCGCCATCAGGTCAACGCGGCCATGGCTCAGACCTTCCGCCCCGAGTTCCTCAACCGTATCGACGATATCGTGGTGTTCCATCCGCTCGGCATGGCGCAGATCGAGAAGATCGTCGATATCCAGCTCGCCGACGTCCGCGCGCGTCTGGCCAAGGAGCGCATGACGCTTGCCATCACCCCGGCGGCCAAGCAGATGCTCGCCGTGGGCGGCCTGGACCCGGTCTTTGGCGCCCGTCCGCTCAAGCGTCTGGTCCAGCGCGAGGTCGTGGATGCCATCGCCGCCGCTATCATCGACGGCACGGTGCGCGAGGGCGATCAGGTGACGGTCGATGTCGACAAGGACGGCGGCTTTACCGTCGTGTGCGACAATACGCCGGCGGCCACCTACGAGGTCCCCGACGCCGAGTAGATTTTGGGCCATGCCTTAAAATCTGCCTTTTGAGCCGAACGCCAAGGGCGGCGGATCCGATTGGGTCCGCCGCCCTTTTTCGTGCGACAATCGATGGTGTTGAACGTGAGCACATGGCAAGGAGCTATGCAGATGAAAGACGAGAACAAGACGAACGCACCGGTGGCTGAGGCGGCGCCCGCCGCACCGAAGACTCCGTCTAAACCGGCACCCAAGCCGCGCGACCCCTACATCCGTGCCGAGAACGAGGACGATGACGGCTACGATCCCTACAGCGATCGCCGCCCCGAGCGCGAGCCAATGTTCGAAGCCGACCCCTGGCGCTGAGTGCCACCAAAAAGGCCACCAAAAAGTTGCGGTGAAATAGGGACTGTTTTGCGGTTTGACCAGCAAAAACAATCCCTATTTCACCGCAACTGCGTTAGGGATTTTTCTACAGGGGGACGGTAGTCAAAAAAGCCCCGTCCCAAATCGACTGTCCAGGGAGTCGCATTCGGGCTTGGTTGTCCTCTCAGCCACTCGGCATCCTTCGAGCAGTAATAGTGAAAAAACTTGCTTAAGTGTTAATCAAGTCAGACATAATCTTGCTCTCTAATTAATCAAGAATCGCTATAATTTTGATTAGCTAGAGAGCAAGATTGGAGAATCATGGCATTCAACGACTTGATCGCCCAGAAAATAAAGGACTTTGAACAGCAGGGGGTTCCGCAGGTTTTTGAGCGAGACCTTGATCTAGGAAACCCACAGGAGCCAAAGCGCGACAACATCGTAAATGTGATTGTGGGGGCCCGCCGTTGTGGAAAGACGTATCGCCTGTATCAGGAGATGCGGCGGCTTCAGAGCCGGGGCGTCGAGCTTGACCGGATGCTTTACTTCAATTTTGAGGATGAGCGCTTGCGCCCGTATGAGCCATCGCTGCTGGCGGACGTGCTCGACACGTTCTATGCGCTGTATCCTGTTGCTCGAACCGAGGGCGCTTACATTTTCTTTGACGAGATCCAGGAAATTCCCGAATGGGGTGCGTTTCTGCGGCGTGTAGTCGATACGGAGAAAGCGACCGTCTATGTGACGGGATCTTCTTCTAAGATGCTGTCCTCAGAACTTAAGAGCGAGTTCAGGGGTCGTTCTCTTGTGCGAGAGCTTTTTCCGTTGAGTTTTTCGGAATACGTTCGATATAAGACGGGGAGCGTTCTCGAGCCAGATGCGACCTTTTCCCCGAGCGATGCAGCGCTGCTTCGACATCATCTGATCGGGTATCTTGAACGAGGGGGATTCATTGCGACACTTGAGCAGACGCCTGCAGACGCGATTCAGCTGCTACAGGAATATGCTTCGCGAACGGTCGCCATGGACGTCGTTGAACGTTACGACGTCAAGAACCCTCGCCTGGCATCGCTGTTCTTGACGCGGTGTATGGCATCTTCGGGACGAGAGCTGTCAGTGAACAAAGTGTACAACGAGTTCAAGAGCAGACAGATACCCGTCAGTCGTAATTCGCTTAGCGATTTACTTGAGTATTATGAGGACGCCTACCTGTTATTTTCTGTGCCGGAGTTCACGCGTTCACTGGCAAATAACATGCGGTCTGCGTCTAAGGTCTACGCTGTCGACCCTGCGATGTTTGGAGCATTCTCTCCCGCATCAGCATTGGACCAGGGCCAGAGGCTCGAGACCGCAGTGTTCAATGCGCTAAGAAGAAAGACTCCCGCGGTGAGGACCGGCTCGGTCTGCCGCCTGCTGATCAAAGAGAAGAGCAAAAGCCATGAGGTGGACTTTGTGGCTGGGGACGCGCTTCTCATGCGGGCTTATAGCCTGATTCAGGTGAGTGCGGATATGGCACGTGAGAAAACGCGCGAGCGCGAAATTGCCGCGCTTGATGCCTCGATGGCCCAGTTCGATCTTGGCGAGTCGGCAATCGTTACCATGGATGAACAGACCGATATTTCATGCGAGCACGGTGTGGTCCACGTTGTGCCCGCATGGAAGTGGCTCCTTGCCTAATCATCTATGGACCTGTGGGGTCAGGACCTCCTGGCTCCCTCATCACGGTTGGGGAGCACCTTGCTGCGCCAGGCTAGTCCTGGGCTTTGATACTCGGCAGGAGAATCTGGGCGAGGTAGTCGGTCTCGAGTTTGGCGGCGGCGTCGGCCTTGCCGTCTTTGCCGACCAGCACGTTCTTGATCTGGCTATAGGTATAGCGGTTGCCGGTCGTAAGCTCGACAAGCTCAATGGCCGCGTCCATGGGGTAGGTCGACACTGGATCCTGGGTGCGCCCGTTGATAGTCTGGGGCACCACGTACGGATAGACGGGGCCGCTGGCATAGACGGTATAACCGTTGCCCAGATTGGCCGCACCCAAAACCGTATCGCCCTCATCGGGCGTAAAGCTCTCGCCCTCGCGCACCGCGACGAGCGTCACGATCGGCGTATCGCTGTCGCCGTCCAGATAAATGCACAGCGTGTTGCCGTTTTGCCAGGTTGCGACCTTGCCATACCACTCAACCGGAATATCGAGCTGATACAGGTCCGTTGCCTTATGCCGAGCATCGGCATCGCGCGCGGCCTGCGCTTCGCTCGCGCTCACGGCATTGACGGCGGCGTCGCGCCGCGCGGTTGCCGCCTGCTGAAGTATCTTGGCGGCCGCGGCGGAGCTCGCACCGCCTTCCTCGGCATACTTGGCGGCGGCATCGATCTGGTCGTCAGTCACCGTGTCGGCCGAAGGCACCTTGAGCTTAAAGGTGGCCTGGGCACTTAAATCCTGTCCATCGCTCTTAACGGCGACCTGCGTCTTGGTGGTCGGGACGGTATAGATGGTGCCGTCGGCCGCGATGGGGGAGGCGGCGATGGAGAGCGTGTAATCGCCGGGCAGCAGTTTGATGCCGCGGCCGCGCTCGTCAACGTAGAGCGTTTCGCTCACGGAAGAACCGTCGGAATCTTGTCCGCTCACCTGCACGGGAATCTTGGAGCCAGTTGAGCAGTCGAGGCCCGCGGCATGCACGCCAATCTGCACCGACATCATGGTATGGGCGTTTGCGGCAAGCACGGCAGCCTGCTCTTGTTGATATCCGTTCCAGGCAGCATAGCCTGCGCCGCCGGCAACAAGCGCGACGGCTACGACGCCGGCAACCATCAGATTGCGGCGCTTGGGCGACATTTTGCGATGGCGAACCTCGGCCTCGCGTGCCGAGGGAACGGACGGCAGGGGAATATCGCCCATGGCGATGGTCTCGTCCACGGCAGGCGCAGAGCCTAAGCCAGGAAGCTCGCGGGTCAGCGAATCCTCGGCCGGCAAGCTGTCGAGCAAGATGGTTTCCTCGCCCGTGTCGGATTCGGGCTGGTTGTCGGCCTCGCTTTCGGTGTCTTCGTGACCTGCCTCATCTTCGGCAGGCTCAACGTCGCCTGCATCCTGATCATCGGGCTGTGCCTCGATTTCCGGTTCATCCTGCACATCAACGCTCGAATCGTCAAACGCAACATCGTCAAGCGAAATCCGGTCTAGGCTCTCCAGGGCCTCGGCACACGCTTCTGCATCTTGGGCCGCATCCTCTTGGCCCATCGTCTCATCTTTCATATATCCCCCAAGCTCAATATCGGGACAACACTGTACCCAAAAACGGGACCCCATAGAGCCGCCGCATGATTTGAAATCCGATTTTATATATGCGTATGTTTTTGAATAGATGAATAGAGACGCAACGACAAAAGCCCCCGAAAAGCGAGCGAAACGCTTTCCGGGGGCTCTGCGAGACATTGGATGAAAATCCTGACGGGCGGGCCTATGCCCAACTGCCAACAGCGACCAACACGTTACTCGGCGTGCGCGTAATCCACCTTGGCGCGGCGAGCGGTAGCCTTCTCCCAATCGCTGGTGCCCTCAAAGACATCCTGCTTGTAGGGATTGCGGCCGAGCTTCTTGGCGCGGTAGGCGATGTAGATGATCGCGGCGACGTTGGCGACCAGAGCGGCGATCGAGACCGCGGTAGCGGCGCCGGGGTCGAGCGTGGAGTGGGTCACAAAGATGGACTCCTCCTGGAAGTACGGGAACACCTGGGCAAACATGCACCAAATGGCCAGCGTAAAGGCGCGGTTCTGGATCCAGCCGCCCTTGTTCCAGATAAAGGCGGCGACGGTGGGCGCCAGAAGCAGCGCAAAGCCGCAGAACCAGGAGTGGGTGGGCAGGCAGTTGTAGGTGTAGCAGAAGTTCCAGATATCGTAGGCGATGATGTAGACCCAGGTCATGTCGGGCCACAGCATGTCGGTCTGATCCTCGGAGGCGTAGACGCTCCACCAACCGGTCATGCAGAAGATGTTGATAATACCGGCGATGCCGTTGAACACGTTGTTCCAGCCGGCCAGCTGCGTAGCACCTTCGGAGGTGACCCAGGTGGACTCGCCCAGGACAAAGAAGTGATAGGCGCTCTCAAAGTCGGACACGACGGCGATCATGATGTTGATGGCGACGATCACAAACGGCCATGCGCGGAACCAATGCGCCTTGCCAATCTTGCCCCACTGGTACTTAATGGCAATGAAGCCCCAGCAACCGGCCAGCGCCGCGTATACCTTGGCGTAGTGGAACCAGCTGTTCTGGTACACATGGGTGGGGTTGGTGAGCGCCCACTCGGCACCCTGCGAGACGCCGATGGCGATGGCGACGCAGTAGGTGGTCATGGCCAGCGGAGCCACGCCAAAGATGATTGCCGCGCCCAGCTTGGTGCGGCGGCCGACCTCGTTGAGCACGATCAGGCCAATAAAGACCATGGCCCAGCCGGCCCAGTGGATAAGGGTATCGCTACCCCAAACATCGAACAGCATGCTGCTCTCCTTTCACACGCCCGCGGCCCCTCTTCTGATCGCGGGCAGTTTGGCCAAATGTCGTCAGTTCTGGGGCTTGCGCTCCGGATACTTGGCGGTATAGCCCTCGATGTGGAGTGTCGAGGCGATGATTTCCTTGACCGTCTCGTCGGGCACATCGGGGTGCGTGCGGATATACATCAACAACCCCATGATGAGGGTGTAGAACGTCTCGTAGACATGGTCGATGCGTAGCTCATGATGGGCGGCAAAATCCACCACGGTGGTGTCGCAGATATACTGCGCCACACGCTGGACCACGTTGTGCAAAAAGCCGCCGTAGAGCGCGCCGCTGCTTGAGGTGAGCGTACTCGGCAGCTCGTGGCCGCTGACGACCAGGCGCTTAAAGAGCGGGGCGACGGTGTCGAGTGCGCCCTCGATATCACCGACGGTGCGGTTGGCATTCCACTGCTCGAGCTCGGAGATAAAACCGTCGATCGCCTCGTCCATGACGGCGGTGACAGCGGCGTCCATGTCGGCAAAGTAGTGGTAGAACAATGAGCGCGTGCAGCCGGCTCGCTTGGTCACGGCCGAGACGGATAGATGCGACACGCCTAGCTCAGAGCTCACGGTGCGCACGGCGGCGAGGATCTCGCGACGGCGTTCGTCGCCCGTCAAGCGCTTTGCCGCGCTATCGGATGCGGGGACGGCATCGACCACAGAGGTATCTGCTGTGTTGTTGCTCATGTTTTGCCGCCTTTCATCCTCTTTTGCCTGACCGTTCGCCTAACAGTCTTGAATATTGTTGACGGTTCGTCAATACTATTTTTGACACAATGTCAACTAATGGCGGGTGAACGGCATGGGGGCATGCCCGGCCTGCAAAAAAGAGGGGTGCCGCGGTCTCGCCGGGCTGTGGCAAGAGAAGGGACAACCATGATTCTCAACGGACCGGGGATTAGCTACACCGAGCCCGACATCGGTTCGGAGTTCGTGCCGCCGCTGCCGGAGCATCCGCGCGAGGCCATCGTCAAGCTGTGCGAGCACTGCACCAACCGTCTGCTGCATCGCGATGAGCTGCTGGGCTACGAGTACTGGTCGTTTGCCGAGGCCGCGACTGACGAGCAGGCCGAGGTACTCTGCAAGATGAAGATGCGCCGTCCCTACACGCTGCCCGAGATGGTCAAGCTCACCGGCA
Organism: Collinsella sp.; assembly: GCA_018376265.1. Lineage (GTDB taxonomy): Bacteria > Actinomycetota > Coriobacteriia > Coriobacteriales > Coriobacteriaceae > Collinsella. The sequence goes on along the minus strand of JAHABQ010000008.1, from coordinate 153,087 downwards.
TGCCCGAGGCCCAGATCGAGAAGATGCTCGACGATATGAGCTACACGGGCCTGCTCGAGTACAACTGGGAAAATCCCGAGCGCGCCAAGCAATGGGTGTTGCCCATGCTGGTGCCGGGTTCCGCCGAGTTTCTCAACATGCGCGTGAGCCAGCTCGAGGAGCACCCGGTCTACGCCAAGTTCTTTGAACAGGCATCCAAGGGCCCGCTGTCCAAGGCCACGCCGATGGTGCCGCCCGGAGGTGCCGGTATCGGCATGCACGTCATTCCGGTCGAGAAGGCCATCGATGCCGCAAGCACCTCGGTGCCGATTGAGCATATTGAGCACTGGCTCGACAAATACGAGGGTAAGTATGCCGCCAGCACCTGCAGCTGTCGCGCGAGCCGTCGCGTGATGGGTGAGGGCTGCGCCGACGACCCGGCCGATTGGTGCGACGGCGAGAACAAGATCTTCGCCATCTGCAACTGCAACGTCAACGTGTGCTACGCCCTGCGCACCTCGCAGCTGTTCAACACGCCCAACCTGTCGCGCTCGGCCTATGTCGCCAAGGTCGAGAAGGACAAGTGCGTGGCCTGCGGTCGCTGCGTTGAGGTGTGTCCGGCCGGCGCCGCCAAGCTGGGCCAGAAGCTCTGCAGCAAAAAGGCGGGCGGACAGGTGCCCGAGTATCCGCGCCAGGAGCTGCCCGATGCCACCAAGTGGGACCACACCAAGTGGTCGCCCAACTACCGCAACGACAACCGCATCGAGACGCATGAGTCCGGCACCGCGCCCTGCAAGACGGCCTGCCCCGCGCACGTTGCCGTTCAGGGCTATTTGAAGCTCGCGGCTCAGGGTCGCTATGACGAGGCCCTAGCACTCATTAAGCGCGAGAACCCTCTGCCCGCTATCTGCGGCCGTGTGTGCAATCGCCGCTGCGAGGATGCCTGCACCCGCGGCCGTGTGGACGCCGCCGTGGCCATCGACGAGGTCAAGAAGTTCATCGCCCAGCGCGATCTTGATGCCGCGACCCGCTATGTCCCGCCCGTGGTGACGCCGACGCGCGCTGGCGGCTTCGACCAGAAGATCGCCATTATCGGTGCCGGTCCGGCCGGCCTGTCCTGCGCTTTCTACCTGGCCGAGAAGGGCTACAAGCCCGTCGTGTTCGAGAAGAACGAGCGCCCGGGCGGCATGCTCACCTACGGCATTCCCAGCTTTAAGCTGCAGAAGGACGTTATCGAGGCCGAGGTCGAGGTTATTCGCCTGATGGGTGCCGAGTTCCGCTATGGCGTGGAGGTCGGTCGCGATGTGACGCTCGATGAGCTGCGCGAGCAGGGCTTTAAGGCCTTTTATGTTGCCATCGGCTGCCAGGGCGGCCGCCTTGCCGGTATTCCGGGCGAGGATGCCGAGGACGTGACCGTGGCCGTCGACTTCTTGCGCGAGGTCAACAGCGGCAAGATCGACGCGCTGCCCGGCCGCACCATCGTGGTGGGCGGCGGCAACGTGGCCATCGACGTGGCCCGCAACGCCTGCCGTCTGGGCTCCGAGCACGTCGAGATGTTCTGCCTGGAGAGCGAGGCCCAGATGCCCGCCAGCGAGGAAGAGCGTCGCGAGGCCATCGAGGACGGCGCGCACATCAGCTGTGGTTGGGGTCCCAAGGAGGTTCACCTGGACGAGTCCGGCCGTGTGTGCGGTATCACCTTCAAGCGCTGCACGCGCGTCTTTGACGACGAGGGCCGGTTTGCGCCCGAGTACGACGAGAACGATCTGCGTCGTGTCGATGCCGACCGTGTCGTCATGTCGATTGGCCAGTCCATTGTGTGGGGCGACCTGTTGGCTGGCTCCAAGGTGGAGCTTGGCCGCGGCCAGGGTGCTCTTGCCGATCCCCAGACCTATCAGACTGCCGAGCCCGACATCTTTGTGGGCGGCGACGTCTATACCGGTCCGAGCTTTGCCATCGACGCCATCGCCGCCGGTCACGAGGCCGCCGTGTCCATCCATCGCTTTGTGCAGCCGGGCTCCACGCTCACCATCGGCCGCAACCAGCGCCGCTATACCGCGCTCGACCGCGACGATGTCGTGATCGAGAGCTACGACAACGCGAGCCGCGAGGCTGCCCACGTGGACCGCGAGCCTCGATCGTCGACCCCAACAAGTGCATCGGCTGCGGCCTGTGCACCACCAAGTGCGCGTTCGACGCCATCCATCTGGATCGCGACCGCCCCGAGTGCTCCACGATGGTCAAATACGAGCAAAAGCTCCCAAGCCTCGGCAAGTACGCGCTCAAGCGTGCGATTAAGATTAAATTCGGGAAGAAGTAAAAGAACCTAACAAGTAAGTGAGCGGCGCGGGGGCGTCGCTCACTTACGTTTGGCTGACATCGCATCAACCGTTGTGGAAAGGTTTCTACCTTGCATGAATTAGGGATTGTGTATCACATCATTCGCGATGTTGAGAACGTGGCGCGCGCCAATGGCGTGCGTCGCGTTTCGAGCGTGACGCTGCTGCTGGGCGAGGTCTCGGGCGTTGTTCCCGATCTGCTACTCGACGCTTGGCGCTGGGCGGCAGATAAAAAGTCCATCACCGAGGGTGCGGAGCTTATTGTGGAGCCTGTCGAGGCCGTGACGCATTGCGAGGCGTGCGGCTGCGACTACGCGACGGTCGAGCACGGCAAGACCTGCCCCCATTGCGGCAGCGGCGAGACATACCTGCTGCAGGGCCAGGAGGTCATGATCAAGCAGATCGAGACCCCCGACGAGGACCCGGCAGGCGCTGCCCCCGATGGCCCTTCTGAAGCCCCCGATGCCGTCGACGCCGCCAACCCCCTCCACATCGCCTAACTTGGTCGTTGGGGACGTTCTTAAACGACTAGTCAAACAAGAACGTCCCCAATGACTACTTGCGCTAGAGCATAAGTCACGCTAATAGTCAAGTTATGTCTGTTTAAACAAAATAGCAGCAGTACAAGCGCATTCGAGCTTGCCTAAAATCGATATTAATGAACAGCCTGCTTGTATCTGTAAAATGAATGGCTTGATGAGCGACGCTTTGGCGGGTAATGAGTCGAAAAGCAGCAACGTAACCAACTTGTAACAAACCTAGACGTTTAAACAAATAATGCAACCTTTTGCGAATTTAGCTATAATTCCACAAACCAAACAGGTATACTTCCTTAATGTCGTGTAGGAAATACGTAGACAAAAAGGAGGTTATGTGATGGTAAGTATTGTTCTTGCTAGCCACGGGGACTTGGCAGCTGGAATCAAGCAGACGGGCTCGATGGTCTTTGGCGATCAGCCGTCTGTAGCCGTGGTCTCGCTCGAGCCGAGCATGGGCCCCGACGACTTCCGTGCCAAGGTCGAGGAAGCAGTCGCTTCCTTCGAGGACCAGGAGCAGGTGCTCTTCCTCGTTGATCTGTGGGGCGGCACGCCGTTCAACCAGATCAGCGGGCTCATCGAGGGCCACGATTCCTGGGCTATCGTCACCGGTGTCAACCTGCCTATGCTCATCGAGGCATATTCGCAGCGCTTTGATGCAAAGAACACTGCACATGCGATCGCAAAACATCTCGTGACTGAGGCTAAGGCTGGCGTGCGCGTCAAGCCCGAGTCTCTGGAGCCCGAGGAGAAGAAGCCGGCTGCGGCCGCCGCTGCTCCTGCAGGCGCCATCCCTCCGGGAACGGTCATCGGCGACGGGCACATCAAGATTGCCCACGTCCGTATCGACACCCGTCTGCTGCATGGCCAGGTGGCCACCACGTGGACCAAGCAGATCAACCCCAACCGCATCATCGTGGTTTCCGACGGCGTTGCTCACGACGAGCTCCGCAAGACCATGATCGAGCAGGCTGCCCCTCCGGGAGTCCATGCCAACGTCGTGCCCATCAAGAAGATGGCCGAGGTCGTCAAGGACACGCGCTTTGGTGACACCAAGGCCATGCTGCTCTTCGAGAATCCGCAGGATTTGCTCAAGGCCATCGAGGCCGGCGTCGACATCAAGGAAGTCAACATCGGTTCCATGGCTCACTCCAAGGGCAAGGTCGTCGTCACCAACGCCGTCGCCATGGGCGATGACGACGTTAAGACTCTCGAGGCCCTCAAGGCCAAGGGCGTCAAGTTCGAGGTCCGCAAGGTTCCTTCGGATTCCTCCGAGGATCTCGATGCCATGTTGAAGAAAGCTAAGGCCGAACTGGCCGCTCAAGCATAGTAAAGGAGGGTCCGATACATGTCTGCAATCACTATTCTGCTTGTTGCGATTGTCGCGTTGCTTGCCGGTATGGAAGGCATTCTGGATGAGTTCCAGTTCCATCAGCCGCTCGTGGCATGCACGCTTATCGGTCTCGTAACCGGTCACCTTCAGGAGGGTATCCTCCTGGGCGGTTCGCTCCAGATGATGGCCCTTGGCTGGGCTAACGTCGGCGCCGCTGTCGCGCCTGACGCCGCTCTGGCCTCGGTCGCTTCTTCGATCATCATGGTGCTCGCCCTCAACGGTGGCGCCACCGATTCGGGTAAGGCCGTTACCACCGCTATCGCCGTCGCCGTCCCGCTGTCGGTCGCTGGTCTGTTCCTGACCATGATCTGCCGTACCATTGCTACCGCCATCGCTCACGCCATGGACGGTTGCGCCGAGAAGGGCGACTTCTCCGGCATCGAGCGCTGGCAGTATGCTGCCATCCTCATGCAGGGCCTTCGTATCGCCATCCCGGCAGTGCTTCTGTGCGTCATCCCGGCCGAGGCCGTTACCAACGCGCTTAACGCTATGCCCGACTGGCTGTCCGGCGGCATGGCTGTCGGCGGCGGCATGGTCGCTTCCGTCGGTTACGCCATGGTCATCAACATGATGGCCACCAAGGAGACCTGGCCGTTCTTCGTCCTCGGCTTTGTCCTTGCTGCCATCCCTCAGCTCACGCTGATCGCCCTTGGTCTCATCGGCATCTCCCTTGCCCTCATCTACCTTGGCCTTAAGGATCTGGCCAAGCAGGGTGGCGGCATGGGCGGTGGCTCCGGCGACCCGCTCGGCGACATTCTGAACGATTACGAGTAGGAGGGGAGTGATACATATGGCAGAGAACAAGATTCAGCTCACCAAGGCTGACCGTAAGAAGGTTTGCTTCCGTCATCAGTTCCTTCAGGGCTCGTGGAACTACGAGCGTATGCAGAACGGCGGCTGGTGCTTCGCAATGATCCCTGCGATCAAGAAGCTCTACACCAGCAAGGATGACCAGATTGCCGCTCTTAAGCGCCACCTGGAGTTCTATAACACCCACCCCTATGTTTCCGCCCCCGTCATTGGCGTTACCCTCGCCCTCGAGGAGGAGCGCGCCAACGGTGCTCCGATCGATGACGTCGCCATCCAGGGCGTCAAGGTCGGTATGATGGGCCCGCTCGCCGGCGTCGGTGACCCCGTCTTCTGGTTCACCCTTCGCCCGATTCTGGGCGCTCTGGGCGCTTCCCTGGCCATGTCCGGCAGCATCGTCGGTCCGCTGCTGTTCTTCTTCGCGTGGAACATCATCCGTTACGCTTTCCTGTGGTACACACAGGAGTTTGGCTACAAGGTCGGCTCCTCTATCGCCAAGGACCTCTCCGGCGGTCTGATGGGCAAGGTCACCGAGGGCGCTTCCATCCTGGGTATGTTCATCATCGGCGCCCTGGTCGAGCGCTGGGTGTCCATTTCCTTCACCCCGATCGTCTCCACGGTCAAGCAGTCTGCTGGCGCCTTTATCGACTGGGCTAGCCTGCCCTCCGGTTCCGAGGGTATCAAGGAAGCGCTGACGATGTACAACTCCGTTGGTGCTACCGCCCTTGATCAGATGAAGGTCACCACGCTCCAGGGTAACCTCGATCAGCTCATCCCCGGCCTTGCCGCCGTGTGCCTGACCCTGCTGGTCTGCAAGCTCCTCAAGAAGAAGGTTAGCCCGATCGTCATCATCTTGGCTCTCTTCGCCGTCGGCATCATCGGTCGCTTCTGCGGCTTCATGTAAGCACGCTTCGGCTTAAGACCGAGAGTTGCTAGGTAAGGGCTTTTGAGCCATTGAAACGGACCGCACCCGGTGGGTACACTGGATGCGGTCCGATTGTTTTTATTGGAGGGCGAGGCGCGTATGGCGCAATCTCAGAACAGCACGGTCGATCTGGCAACGCCGGCAACCTGCCTGATGGGGCTTACCAGCCACGGTAACGTGATGGTGGGCAATAAGGCGTTCGAGTACTATAACGAGCGCAATCCCGAGGATTATATTCAAATCCCGTGGGACGAGGTCGACTATATTGCCGCCGAGGTTTTGCGCGGCACCAAGAAGATCACGCGTTTTGCCATCTTCACCAAGGACAACGGTCACTTTACGTTTTCGACGCGCGACGACAAAGAGACGCTTCGCGCGGTCCGCAAGTACGTCGACGAGAATAAGCTCGTGCGTTCGCCCGACTTTATCGATGTGACCGCCAAGGGCGCCAAGAGCATCCCCTCCGTCATCAAAAGCCTCTTCCACAAAGGCAACTAGTCATTAAAGAGCGCCCCCCAAGTGGGACGCAGTTTCCCATGGGGCTCGATCGGGAAAGTGCATCCCGGTTCGAGCGCCGATTCCGGGATGTAGTTTCCGGAACGGGGTCGTTTGGGAAACTGTGTCCCGTTTCGAGCCGAAATTCTGGGACACAGTTTCCAGCGAGGTCCCATTGGGAAAGTTTGATCTGCTACACTAGTACAACATGCCTCCGTAGCTCAGGGGATAGAGCACCGCTCTCCTAAAGCGGGTGTCGACGGTTCGAATCCGCCCGGGGGCACCAGAAGTAAATGCAGGTCAGACGGTATAAATCGTCTGACCTGCTTTCTTATATAAGGGCATCGTTAACGTCAGTTGGGTAGAATTTGGGTAGAAAGTTTTTTTGTGAAGGGCTATGCCCAAAGTCCGGTTTCCAACCCTTCCCACAGCCTACGGGCTTATAAGAAGCCCTTCGGCCATGGAAAGCGTTGAAAACCTAGGGTGACGTTGCTGTGAGATGGGCGAGTTTCCAACAGCCCCCGGCGTCTTCGGGTTTCGCCTGGGACCCTGCGACACCGTGGACCGTTGAAAACTCGCCCTTCCGCTTGGAAGAGGGCTTTTACCCCTTAAAATTGTCCGAAAGTGACAACGACGCAGGAGGTCCGGTATGCCTGCCAGCAAGAAAGAGGCAAAAGAGTTCGTCAAGCGGTGGCAGAAGCGCCTTGCCGCCATCCCCGCGGGCTCCAACAACGAGCAGCAGGACACGCAAAAGTTCTGGGTAGATCTGCTCATCAACGTCCTGGGCATCCCGTCCAACACCATAGACAGCTTCGTCGACTTCGAGCGGAAGGTGAGAGGCCGCCGCATCGACATGTTCGTCTCCGACCACAACTTCCTGTGCGAGCAGAAGTCGTGGGGTATCGACCTCGACAAGCCAGAACCCAGGAACGGCGGCATGGAGACGCCGCTCCAGCAGGCCATGTGGTACGCGCGGCACCTGCCGTACTCCGAGCGCCCCCGCTGGGTGATGACGTGCAACTTCGGGACCTTTCGCCTTTACGACCTCGACAACGAGCGGCCCGAGGATACCGTGCAGGAGTTCTCCCTCGAAGAGCTCCCGGACAGCCTGTATCTTCTGTCCTTCCTGACCTCCAACGAGACGAGCCGCCTGCACAAGGAGCAGCAGCTTTCCATCGAGGCTGGGGCCTACGTTTCCAGGCTCTACGATGCCCTCGCCAAGCAGTACCACCACATTGAGGAGAAGGATGATCGGGCGCAAGAGGAGCAGCGCTCCCTCAACGTGCTCATCACCCGAATCATCTTCCTGCTCTACGCCGAGGACGCCGACCTCCTGCAATCGCACCAGGCGTTCGGCAGGTACTGCGAGGGAGACCCCGCGAAGCTCCGCCGAAAACTGGTCGATTTGTTTGAGACGATCGACACGCCCCTAGAGCAGAGGGACGAGTACATGGACGAGGACCTCGCGGCCTTCCCCTACGTGAACGGCGGTCTGTTCGCCGACTCCTCCATCATCGTCCCGCAGATGACCTCGGAGATTCTCGAGGCCATCACTGACGCGTCCCAGGACTTCGACTGGCGCGAGATCTCGGGCGTCATCTTCGGCGGCGTGTTCGAGGGCACGCTGAACCCCGAGACGCGCCATGCCGGGGGCATGCACTACACGAGCGTCGAGAACATCGAGCGCTGCCTCAGGCCACTCTTCCTCGACGAGCTGTGGGATAAGCTGCACGAGGCCGAGGGCGAGAAGACAGCTGCCAAGCGCAAGCAGGCCCTGGCGAGGCTGCACGACAAGGTGGCCTCCATCACCATCGGCGACCCGGCATGCGGCTCGGGCAACTTCCTTACCGAGGCGTACCGGCAGCTGCGCACCATCGAGAACCGAATCATCGAGGACGAGCTCAGCGAGGAGACCGGCAACGCGGGACAGACGTCCCTCGTCGTCGCGCAGGACAGCCCTGTCCGCGTGTCCCTAGACCAGCTGTACGGCATCGAGATAAACGACTTCGCCGTCTCGGTCGCCAAGACCGCCCTTTGGATCACCGAGGAGCAGATGCTCCGAAAGACGCAGGAGATATACGTCGACTACGACTTCGACTTCCTGCCGCTCAGGAGCCTCAGCAACCTCCATGAGGGCAACGCCCTCAAGACCGATTGGTCCGAGGTGTTCCCCGATGACCTCACGTACCTCGTGGGCAATCCGCCCTTCCTTGGGGCCCGTAACCAGTCCAAGGAGCAGAAGGCGGAGCTCCTTGAGGTCTTCGACGGAGCGAAGAATGCAGGCAACATCGACTACTGCGGGGCCTGGTACATGAAGGCCGCGAGGTTCACGCAGGGAAAGCGCACGCGCTGCGCCCTGGTCTCTACCAACTCGATATGTCAGGGCGAGCAGGTCGCCAACCTCTGGAAACCCCTGTACGACCTGGGTATCCACATCGACTTCGCGCACAACACGTTCAGGTGGGACAACGAGGCTGCGGACAAGGCACACGTGTTCTGTGTCATCGTCGGGTTCTCCCGCGAGTCGGGGACCAAGACGCTCTTCTACCACGCGACCCCGGACAGCGACGAAGAACAGATTCCCACGGCTCGAATCAATGCGTATCTGAAAGACGCTCCGGACGTTTTTGTCTACAGCAGAAGTAAGCCATTATCAGATGTTCCAGAAATGGGAATAGGCTCCCAGCCTATAGACGACGGCAATTACCTTTTCACTGATGAGCAGAAAATCGAATTCTTGCAAAGTGAACCTGGTGCAGAGAAATTCTTTCACAAGTGGCTTGGATCACAAGAATTTATCCGTGGCAAAAGCCGTTGGTGTTTATGGCTTGGGAACGCAAATTGGGATGAGCTAAAGAATCTGCCTAAATGCAGGGAAAGGGTTGAAGCGGTACGCCGGTATCGGCTCAAGAGCAAGAGAAGTCAGACCGTTAAGGCTGCGGAGTGCCCTGCCCATTTTGGAACTGAAATCCTGTCGGATACAGATTCAATCTTGATACCAGAGGTTTCATCAAGCCGAAGGCGATACATCCCAATGGGGTTCGTCGATGCTGAGGTCTTTTGTAGCAATAAAGTTCGTCTTATCCCAAATGCAACTCTCTATCAATATGGGGTGTTGCAGTCCCAATTTCATAATGCATGGGTTAGGGTCGTGACCGGAAGACTGAAAGATGATTATCAGTACTCGGCTGGTATTGACTACAACAACTTCGTCTGGCCCGAGCCCACGGAATCCCAACGCGAGGAAGTCGAGCGCTGCGCCCAGGCCGTGCTCGATGCCCGTGACGCCCAAGAAGGTGCGACGCTCGCGGACATGTACGATCCCAAGAACGAGACGTTCTTCCCCGAGCTGATGGCGGCGCACAAGGCGCTCGACACTGCCGTTGAGGCCGCCTATGGCGTTGATTTCGGCGGAGACGAGGAGAAGATTGTCGCCCACCTCTTCAACTTGTACGCCGAGAGGGTCGGGGTGTAGCAATCGGCCTTGCGGCCGATGGGTCCCGCTTATGGGCGGGACCCCCGCGACGCGCGGCGTCGCTCTCGCTGCGGCTCCCTGGCAACGCTCCCCAGGGTCGCGTTTCGTCCGCCTCCGCTCACACCGGCCCCACCCGGCGAACGGCTGCGCTCGATGGCTTCCAGAAGTCGCCATCGCTCCGCCGTGGTCGCCGGGCGGGGCCTCTCGCGTCGGGTCGCCGAGCGCCGTCGTACGACGCTCCCCATGGGTCGCGTCTCCTCGGCGTCGGCTCAACCGTCGCTCACCTGCCCGGGCTCGCGTTGCCTCGGCAACCGGTTCGCTCCGTGCATGCAAGATATGGATTCCGTTGCACGGAATCATCTTGCCCGCCTGCGGCGGGACGGCGAACCGCTCCGAGGTCGCTCTCGCCGAAGGGCAAAAGAAAGGGCCGGGACGCCTGTTGCGTCCCGGCCCAAATGCTCAGTCGTCTCGGCCGTTCTGGTTCTCCAGCGCCTTTCGCTCAAGCTCCCAGAACGCCCGGATCGCCGTCGCTATCCCGCGCAGCGTGAAGCGGACGGCGATGCCAGTCGAGTAGTCGACTGCGAAGCCGAGCCTTCCGCCGTTGACCTTCCTCATGCCCCCGAGAGACTTCGAGGGGAAGCGGTACTGGAGGCTCCCGCCCTTCGACCTGGCGAGCTCGATGCCGTCCCGCCTGAGCCGCCGCTCAAGCTCGCCCATCCGGTCGGGGCAGTCGCGCATGCGCCCGACCTCCTCGATTCGGCGGGCGACCGCGACGCGGGCGCGGGCGTTCTCCGAGCGCTCGGCCTGCCCCTTTCGGGCCATGTCGCGCTCTTCCGTGCCGGGTTGCCTCGCGTGGACGCGCGAGTTGGCCTTGCCGCGCTCAAGCTGCCTGAGGCCGTACCTTTCGTCCAGGGTACGGACGGTCTTCACGCGTGATGCCGCCGCCTTTCGGGCGGGGCCCTCGTCGAGCCTTCGGCCGGTTTCCAGATCACTGCGGTTGATGCCGAGGTGCACGGCGTAACGGTCGGTGGCGTCCGCGCGGCAGCGCTCGCGGTGCAGCACCATCACGACTTCCTGGTTGGGGTAGCGCTCGGCCACGTACTCCCTCGCATAGCGCATGCACAGCTCCGGCGTCATCTTCCCGCCGTTGAGGTCGCACTCGTCGGGGAGGAACCCGAGTATCTGGTGCTGCATGTAGGTACACTTGGCACCGGCCTTGCCGGGCCTGTCGTGACCCATGGCCGCCCTCGTGTCTGCCATCTCCTGAAACCAGCGGTCATCGTCGATGATGTTCTGCGTGCCGTGGGCGAGCGCCTTGTCGCGGTCCCAGGAGAGGTAATCCCTGAGTCTCGCGAGGTGCTTCTCGCTGCAGACGCTCGTCTGCTTTATCGCCGTCATGGTCGCCTCCCTAGTCGAGCGAGAGCCCGCTGAATTTGCCGCCCGGCTTGCTCCCGTTCTTCTTCTCCGGCTCGGGCCACTTTGGGCACCAGGTCGAGGCCTCCTCGCGCATCTTCCCAGCAGCTGACTCGTCGAGGCGGCGCTGGTAGGCGCGACGGTTCTCCGCCTCGTGCTCGGGGGTCCCGAGGTCGAAGTGCTCCCTTGTGGGCGTGTTGGTGCAGTCGGTGACGGGGGAGCGGAAGACGCCGGCTCGACATGCGGGCATACCGTTGTCCGCGTGCTTCACGACGATGATCCCGTCCCGGTCCGGGGCCATGTCGCGCCACTCCCAGGGGTGTATCACGTCGTCGGCGCTCTCGCTGTAGGACGTCGAGGAGGACGTGCCTGACGCGGCCCTGCCGTTGCTCGTGCCCTGCGTGTGGCGCGTGGTCTTGCCGATGAGCTCGGTGAAGTACCGGCGGTCCTCCTCCTCGGCGAGCTTCATCGCGACCTTGATGCCGCAGTTCGCGAGGATCTTCCTGCGGCCGTCTTTCTCGCCGTACTTGTTGAGCTGGGATACGTCCTGCGTCGCGCCGACCCAGAAACAACCGTAGCTGCGTCCTAGGCTGAGGAGCGCGGGCAGGCACTCGACGCGGGGGAGGTTGCCCCACTCGTCGCCGAGTATCTGCACGGGGCGGGGGAGTTTTCCGCCGTTCACGTCCGCGACCGCCTGGACCGAAGCCCAGAGCTGCGAGAGGAATATCGCCGCTATGCAGTTGTAGGGGGAGCCCTCGTCGAGCACGTGGAGGAAGACGGCACTCTTCTCCGTGAGCACCGTTCGCGGGTCGATGTCGGAGCCAGAGGTCATCCATGCGACCGGCGCGGACGAGAACGGGCGGAGTGCCACCTTGAGCGTCGAGAGGATGCTCCTGAGCTCGTTGCCGCCCGAGGAGACGAACTGCGACGCCCTGCCCTTGGCGGGGTGACCGCTCGGCAGGGAGCGGAAGACGGCCTTCAGAGGCTCGGCCGGGTCGTCGCCCTCGGCCTCGGTGCCACGGTCCAAGACCTCGCAGACGGTCGCGAGGTGCCTCGATCCCTCGGGACACTCGTCAGACATGGAGACCAGCAGGACCAGGGCCGAGAGCAGGCCCCTGGCCGATGCCGTCCAGTGCGAACCCTTGCCCTTCTCGTCATCCTGCACCACGAGCTCCGCGATGGCGTCCGCCGCCTGCTCGGCCTCCTGGTCGCGCCCCTCGGCATGGAGGTCGAGCACCTGCTTGAGCGGGTTGAACCTCTGGCCGCGATAGGGGTGCTGCGTATCGAGCAGGAGGACGCGGTAGCCACGACGGGCAAGCTCATCGCCCGTGAGCTCTATGAGCTCGTTCTTCACGTCTGAGACGACGAGGGTCGCGGGCTCGGAGCCGTTGGAGGCGTCGCCGTAGCTGAGCAGGTCGATTGAGGGGAGGTAGAGGAAGCGTGATTTACCTGACCCAGTGGCCCCTGATACGAAAATCATCTTCTTCGGCTCGTAGAAATAGCAGGGCTTACCGCGATATTTGGTGAAACCGTAGACGAACCCGCGCGACGAGGGGTTCGTCGAGCCGCCCCATGTCATGGACCCCTTCACGACCTCGCGGCCCGTCTTGACGTGGGCGTCGCCGAGCACGCCGCCGTCCTCGGCTCGTGATTTGAGGGCACTTGAGTAGGCGATGAGGGCACAGGCGCAGAGTGCAAGGAGGAAGACGAACAAGGCCCCGAGGGGATGGGTGACGAACCCGTCCGAGAGCCACCAGCCGAGGACGGTCTCCGCGTCGAACGTTGTGGGAATTGCCGATGCGTCGAGTCCGTACCCGGCGACGAGCATGTCGATGGGGGCGGCGAGCACGGGGCATGCGAGGATCGCTAGGAAAAGGGATGACAGGAGCGCTGTGAGCATCTTGGTTTTCATGATAGTTCTCGATTCTTGGAGATGAGGTTTGAAAGCTGCGAGGCCGTGCTCGACACCAGTCGGACGGCCTCCGTGAGCTGTCGGGCAGTCTGCGCATCCACGCCATAGGCGTTTGCGGCATGGACGGCCTGGTTGAGGTTTCCGCCCTGTTTCTTCATCTGGTGGAGGATTTGCCGCAAGGTCGCCTCGTCGGCGATCTTGACGGGCTTCTGCCCGATGCGGAGGGCAGCTTCGCGCATGAACGTCGATGGGGCCATGTCAAAAGAGGAGGAGCGCGCCATGATGACGGCACGCTCCTCCTCGGTCATGCGGACGTTGACATGCGCGGTCTTGCTGTTGCCGCGCATGGCCTAGCCCTCCTGGTCATAGAAGGTGGCATGGGGCGCGTCGAAGGTGAGCTTGGCGCTTCCAAGCGTGCCATAGCGTGCCTTAAGGACGCGAACAAGCAGGGGACGAACATCTAGCTCTGAGTTGTACCTCCGCTCCTTCTTGTCCCTGCCGTCGACCTGCAGGAAGAGAGCGTTGTCGGAGCCGTAGTCGATACCCTGCGAGCCAGCGAAGACGTTGAGCTCGGTGTTCGCATCGTTGTACTTATCGCGCGCGACGCTGCTTATCAGGAAAACGGGGACGTCATACGTCCGGGCGATGTTGCCCAGGGCTTGAACGCAAGCGGTGATGACAACGCGTTCTTCCGCGCGAACATTGAAATTGGTTGCTGCAATGAGTTGAAGGTAATCCACAAAAACGGCAGGGCGCTGCCCACGTTCGTGAATGCAATCACCGATGCAACGCCCGAGATCTTCCATGGACGTTTGGCTGTCCATGATGCACGAGTTAGGTGCTACGGTCTCGGCGTAGATGGCGCAAGCGTGCTCAAATGCCTCCCTCTTCTCGGGGATAGCCCCGGTCGCTTCGGAAAGGCTGAAGTCTCCGTTGCCGAGGCGCGTGATGCCCTTCTGAGCAATGCGATACGCGGGGAGTTCCGCGGAGTAGAAGACGGTGGGCACGCCTTGGGAGGCAAGGTCGTCGGAGATAACCTTGAGGAGCGTCGTTTTGCCGGCAGCGGGTGCCGCTCCGACTATGGTCAGGATTCCGGGTACGACGCCTCCGATGAGCTTGTCGAGAGAGGGGAGGCTGCGTATATGAGCCATGGGCTTACGCCCGTTCATTTCCTCGATATAGGTCTTGAGCTGATCGGCTTCGACGTTGAATGAGCTATTGGCTACAGGCTGCACGGATCCGACACCTCCAACTCGTGAAGGTACTCAAAAAAGCTGGACTCGATGACGAAGAGGCGGCTATGAAGCTTGAGGCAGCGACCGCTCTCTTTCATGAGCGACGCGGCGGCAACCTCCCCAAGCCCGGTCAGCTCACGAATCTCGGTGACGCCGAGCAGACGCTCGCGTCCCAGAACGACGCGAGGAGGAGCGGGTACGATACCCGCTTTGGGAACAACGGAATCTACCATGGTAGAATCTCCTTTGGTCTGCTCACTCCTCCCCACCTCAGTTTGGCGACTAGAGGGGAGGGGTGGGCGGCTTTTTGTTTCTATGGCCTTCTTTGGGCACCTCCATTCCGGCATTCGCTTATCTGTGCAATTCGATGATACTGCTTCTGGCAATCGAGGCGCTGAAGATTCAGAAAAAGTTCCGAAAAGTTTCGGATAAGCACTTTTACCTCGAAAAACAGGGTTATACTTACAATGAAAATCGATTGGGGGATGAAATGGAACGCTCCAGGAAACCGAAAAAACGAAAGTTTGGGACGACCGTCCTTGAACAGACCGATGACAACATCAGCATGTTCAAGGAACAACATCCGCAAGAGTTTAAGACTCCGGGGGAAGTGGTCGACCTTCTCGCGAGTCTATGTCTCCGCGTCAACAAGGGTGCGGCTGCAGAGCTGAGCGCTTTTTGTGCGCAACGGGTCAAGTCTATTCAGGATGAGCTTAGTGGATATGGCGATGCTGAGTCCCTGTCGCTCGCTGCCGACGATTTAAACGACAAGCTCTCTTATTACAAGACTCTTCGTAACCATATGCTGCGATTTGTTCCGCAAGACAGCCTTGTTGATAAGAGGCCGTCAATGAAACGCGTGGACCTGCGAGATGGCTCGTATCTCGTTGTCCCCGACGATTGGCCGGTGGTCAATGAGTCGAATGCTGCGTCATGCGACTATGCTTTCGTTCTTGAAGTGCGGAATGCAAGCGATGCAATTCCGCACTATGTTTATCTTTCCTCAAAGGAAGTCTGCCCTACGGATGAGGTGCTTGATGCGATAGCTGATATATGGCCGGGAATTCGTGATGTCCAGACTTCTCAGGTTGAGCCAATCTATGACAAGGACGGCATGATTCTGAATGCTGACGAATGGATGAAGGCACCTATAATCGGCGTCTTCCCCATTCGTGACGCCTCATCGTTTTCCTGGGAGGATAAAGCTCCATATGGAGCGATGGTCTATCGCCATTAGCCTATCTATGTTCAAAGCAAGGGAAGGGCCGGGCATATCTCGGCCCTTCCTTTATGAATTGCTCTCTTGGGAAATAAGCTCGCCGAAGGCATCTGCTGCCTTACGATCGTTTGCCTCGATGGCGTGGGAGTAGATGGAGAGCGTCGTACTTGGAGATGCGTGTCCAAGTCTTGCCTGGACAGTCTTCACGTCTGCGCCTTCTCCGATTAGGAGCGTCGCCTGCGTGTGCCGCAGGGCGTGGGGGACGAGCCCGCTGTATCCCGTGCCCCTCACGTGCTCTTTGCCGCTTCGCTGGAATCTTCTGGTGATATTGCTGTAGCTCCCAAAGCCGTTATCGACGCAGAAGTCGCGGAACCATCGGTCGAAGTTGTGGCCGTCTACGTTGACGACTGTGGCGTATGTGCCATCCTCGGTCGTGACGACCTTTATGCCGTTAACGATAGGCGTGTTGTCGTCCTGATCGAGAGTGTATCGGTTGAGTTGCGCCCGCTGTTCCAGCTTCCATTTGCCGAGATAGCGGGCCAGGGAGTCGTTGATTGCTATGGTGCGTCGGCTCATCTTCGATTTTGGCGGTCGGAGAGTCTTGTCATTGGTGAACTGCTTCGACACGCTCAACGTGCGCTGCCCAAAATCGATGTCGCCCCAAGTCAAGCCGAGCATTTCGCCGCGTCGGAGACCACATTGGAGCAAGAGCATGGTGCCCGTTGCCTTGGCCGACAGTGGTTCATCCATGAGGCAAGACAGAAATCGTGAAGCCTCGTCTGCTGTAAGTGGAGTTCTTTCCCTGTAAGTTGGTTTGGGGAGCTTGATTGGCGTGCATGGGTTACGAAGGATGAGCTCGTTGTCTACGGCGTCTTGGAGAATCTGTCGCAGCTTGACATGCGTCCCGTGTAACTCGGCTTCTGACATTCCTCTTTTGCGGGCGTTTGCGTAGATGTGTCGTATATCGTCAGGGTGGAGGTCGGTAAGTTGGATATGGCCGAACATCTCTTGAATGTGGCTAATATAGTTGCCCTCACGGGCATAGGCGAGCGGTGACTTGAAGCCGCCCTCTTCCCTTAGGCTGTGGAAGTTCTCGGCGTACTTTGCGACGGTGAGGTTTCCGCTGTCATGAACGATACCGGAGTTCAACTCCTCCTTGTATTCTTCCATGGCTTTGCGGAGCATTGCCTGTTGCGTGCGTCTGCTCAGACCTTCGCAGTGTAGCGTTCTCTTGGATGAGTAGGCGTATTTGCCGGTCTTGGGGTCCTTGCCGAGGTTGAAGCGGTATTGGAATACCCCTTCTTTAACTTGATATACGCTGCCGTTTCCGACGACTCGTGGTCTGGTGCTCATGGTGGGATTCCTTGGGATTAGGCTAGGGGCAAGCCCTTAAAGGCTTGCCCCTAGCCTAATCCCAAAATTCTACCCAGGCAAGAGTATCTGGGTAGAATTAGGGTAGAAAGTTTTTGAAGCCTATATCTCGCGATTCTTGAAACATGCCGTTTTACATGCGGTTATATGAAGTTGTATAAAATTATAAAACACCAGCTCAAATAGAAATACAAGACCTCCTAAAGCGGGTGTCGACGGTTCGAATCCGCCCGGGGGCACCAGAAGATTATGACGGCGTCGCGAGAGCGGCGCCGTTTCTGGTTTGTGGGAGCTGCCGGCGGATTCGAACCGTCGACACCCGCGTCACCAATTGCGTCTAGAGCCCTCCGGTAGAGTGTCCAAGCCCTAAAGCCCAGTTGATGCTACGGGGTTTAGAGGCGGACTGAAGCAAGGGGAAGACATGTCCGCTCGGGGTGATAGACTAACGCTGTGGTAAATACAGGACAGTTTGACCGTTTTTCAACCAAGATAGGCGTCCCATGCAACTAAATGCAGCTGATATAGCGCAAAAGAGAATTGACCTCGGCCTCACCCAAAAGGAGTTCGCCGCCGCCCTTGGTATGGGCTCGTCTGGCGAACGCACCGTTCGGCGCTGGGAGTCTGGGGATACTAGTCCAACGGCGGCTGAATGCGCCTTTATCGCATCGCTCGATGCGGGGGCTCCATTTGACCAAGGGGAGCGCAGCGACGCGCCTTTTACCTTCTGCGATCTCTTCGCGGGCATCGGCGGTATACGAATGCCGTTCCAGGAGCTTGGCGGTAGGTGCGTCTTCTCTTGCGAGTGGGATAAGTTCGCCCAGAAAACCTACCGGATGAACTATGGAGAGACCCCGGCGGGCGACATCCGTCAGGTCGCATCAAACGATATACCGGACTTCGATGTCCTGCTCGCAGGCTTTCCTTGTCAGCCATTCTCCCTTGCAGGCGTTTCGAAGAAGCAATCTTTGGGGAGACCCACCGGCTTTGAGGATAAAACGCAGGGAACCCTCTTTTTCGAGGTCGCTCGCATCATACGCGACAAGCGCCCGAAGGCCTTCTTGCTTGAGAACGTTAAGAACCTTACGAGTCACGACGGCGGGAAGACCTTCAAGGTCATACGACAGACGCTTGAGGAGGACCTTGGATACCATATTTTCTGGAAAGTGCTTGATTCAAAAAACTGGACGTGCCAGCACAGGGAGCGCATCTACATCGTGGGGTTCAGGGAGGAAGTTCCCTTCTCGTGGGATGACCTTGAGGTGCCGGGACCGGGACATACGCTAGGGGAAATCCTCGAAGAGCAACCAAACGAACGCTACACCATTTCGGATAAGCTATGGGCCTATCTGCGCGCCTATCGCGAAAAGCATGAGGCGGCGGGCCACGGCTTTGGATACTCGATGGTCGGCCCAGAGGACACGACAAGGACGCTTTCCGCCCGGTACCACAAGGATGGCAGCGAGATTCTGGTCGGGCAGGAAGGAAAAAACCCTCGTAAACTCACTCCCCGCGAATGCGCGCGCCTGCAAGGATTTCCCGATGAGTTCATCATCCCGGTGTCGGATACTCAGGCATACAGGCAGTTCGGCAACTCCGTGACCGTGCCGGTCGTGCGCTCGGTCGCGAAGTTGATGATGGAGGTGTTCTAGGATGGACTATGGAGTACTTGGCGCGTATTTTGACGGTGCTGTCGCGAAAACCCTCGCGGGCGTTGACATCATGGGGGCCAATAAAAGCCACCAGCACGAATTCAACGGCGTGGGGCCTTTGCGCGCGCTTTTCGGAGACGATGACATAAAGGGGATGCGAACTACCTTCGCATATCTCGATGATGGTGCAGACCCTATATTCGACCATGGTTATACCACTTGGTACGACGCCCGCAGGAAGCATCCAACTAGAACTGAGTATAGGCTCTACTACAACGATAATGCTGCCATGGGCATGGCCCGTCCGGGCGACCTCATGGTTTTGGCCCTACACGAAGCCAAGGAGGTCGTAATCCTATTTGCCCGAGCGGGGAGTACGGCGGAATCTCAAGTTCGCTGGCTCTTCGCGCTCGACGGGGTTGGCGAGAAAGGTTTTACGCCCTCTGCTCGGGAGGATACGCGCATCACGTCGATCGCCGCAAGGATTTTGGAGTCCATCGGCATCGAAGTTAGCATGCCGATCGCAGCGGAGAACTTCCTCGACGGTATGATCGAGAAATTCGGCGAGTCCTTCCCCAAAGGGGCAGACTTCTCAGCCTACTCAGCTTCCACCCTTGGAAAGCTCGATTGGACGGGCGACCCGGATGGCTGCTTGGTCGCTTGTTACGAACGCGAAGAGATGCTGTTCCGCGTCTTCGAGCGGCATCTCTTGGAGCGCGACCTCGCGCCATACCTTGGCTCGGCGCTTGATGTTGATGGCGTGCTGCGCACCACTATGTCGGCCTTCCAGCGCCGCAAGTCCCGTGCGGGGACGGCGTTCGAGAATCAACTCTCGATGCTATTCGATGCTAGGGGCATACGCTACTCGGCGCAGAAATACACCGAGGGCAAATCAAAGCCGGATTTCATCTTTCCCTCTATTGACGATTACCACGACCCCAAGTTCCCTGTCGCTCGACTGACGATGCTCGGTGCCAAGACAACCATCAAGGAGCGTTGGCGTCAGGTGCTTGATGAGGCTGACAGAATCGAGGACAAGCATCTTGTAACACTTGAGCCCGCCGTAAGTGAGGATTACACACGAGCTATGGCTAAGGACAGGCTCAGCCTCGTTGTGCCCTCATCGCTGTTCGAAACCTACACGCCCGCGCAAAGGGAATGGCTCATGAGCGTCAACGACTTCTGCAGGCTGGTAGAAGCCCGACAGCACGAGTAGAACCACGAGACGTTTTTTAGAAATGAGGCCGGAGACCAGTTGAGTCTCCGGTCTTCTTTTTTCACTCGCAACAGATTCGTCGATCACGAGGTGGGATTTGTATTTGGACTGCGCAAACTCTTGGGCAAGGGTGCTTTTTCCAACGCGGCGGGCCCCCTCGAGCATGATGGCTCGGGATCCATTGCTCGCTTTCCAATCGAGGAGTTTATTGTAGGCCGTACGTCTGAATACTGACATGATTGCCCAATCTAGCTGCTGTATACACGAAATGGGAAGTGCGGGTACCGCTGGAGCTTGTTGGGATAGATGGAGCGCATGTGTTGCGTCGCTCAGGTATGCTCATATGTGCCTAGAGTTTCACATGCCGAGAAAGGTTGATGGCTGCCATATCCACATACCAAAACACGGAGCGCTCAGCGCCGTCGACACCCGCGTCACCAATTTCCCCGCGGGGGGGAGTTTTCGAATCCGCCCGGGGGCACCAGGGAATATGACGGCGTCGCGTGAGCGGCGCCGTTTTTGGTTAGTGGGGGCCGACGGCAGATTCGGGCCGTCGACGCTCGCGTCACCAATCGCGTCATTCGAATCGGCGCTGGGAATTCAGTGCTTTTCCTCATGCAAGTATCTTCCATCTTGCGTCGCCGTCAGCCGTGAGCGGTCGATTTTTACCGATAAACGGCAAATTAATTCAGAAAAAATCAGGTAATTTCAAGAATGGTCAAACTTGATTAACAGCAAAACCACAAGGTAGATGGCTTTATACGGTGAAAAACTCTGACACAATGAGAAAAAGAGTGAAAAATACTGATTGAAAATGAACTTATGTGGCAGTAATCTACATGTCACAGGGTAAGCCCCGGCGCGCAGGCGGCGGCCCTTATCGAATTACGGATATAGATCAGGTGCTCGAACGGGCAGAAACGATCAAGGACGAAGGTAAAGGACGTAGAAGCATGAAGCTTGCAACTCGTATCAACTCCTATTTTCGCGATGGCGACAAGAATCTTGATCGCGTGTTCGCGGAGTTCCAGAGCGTGGGCCTCACGCACGTCGACCTCAACTACCCCGAGCACTGCACAGGTGTCACGGCTGAGGACATGGCCGCCAAGCTCGCAGCTCACGACCTGCAGCTGAACGGCTGCGCGCTGCGCTTCCGCAACGCCTTCCTCAACGGTGACCTGGGCAATGCCGATGATGCCCTTGCCGCGGAAGCCCTTGAGCTCTGCTACGAGGCGTGCGACTACTGCCGCACTGCCGGTGGCAACACGGTGACCATCTGGCTCGGCCACGACGGCTTTGACTACAGCTTCCAGATCGCCTACGCTCGCGTCTTCGACCAGCTCGTAGCCGCATTCCAGAAGGTTTGCGACTACGCGCCCGACCTCAAGATCTCGATTGAGTACAAACCCTACGAGGAGCGCGCGTACGCGTTCATCGACTCCATGGGTATGACCGGCATGATTCTCAACGCTGCAGACCGCCCGAACCTGGGCGTCACGCTGGATTACTGCCACATGCTCATGAAGCACGAGAACCCTGCCATGGCCGCCGACCTGTTCGGCCGCGAGGGCAAGCTCTACGGCATTCACCTAAACGACGGCAACGGTCGCTTCGACGATGGCCTTATGATTGGTACGTCCACGCCGGTGAAGACCCTCGAGTTCCTCTACTACGTGAAGAAGCACGGTTACGACAGCGCAATCTACTTCGACACGTTCCCGGTCATCGAGCCCGCTGCCGGCGAGGCTGCACAGAACGACCAGATGATCCATCTGCTCAACGACGCCATCGAGGCCGTAAGCATGGAGAAGATCCAATCCGTTATCGATGCAAACGACGCGATTAAGGCAGCCGAGCTTGTCCGCGAGCTCTTCTGCGCAATGGGGAGGTAACCAATGAAACGCGACTGGAACGCGATGGCTCAGGGGATTCTGGACGCCGTCGGTGGTCCCGAGAACATCTCGGGCATGACGCACTGCGCGACGCGCCTGCGCCTCAATCTCAAAGACGACGCGGCTTGCGACGACGCTGCGGTCAAGGAAGTCGAAGGCGTTGTGAACACGCTGAACAAGGCCGGTCAGTACCAGGTTCTCATCGGCACTGAGGTCCCGAAGCTGTACGAGAAGTTTGAGCCGCTGGTCAAGGGTTCGGGCGTGGAAATCTCCGCTGCTACCAAGGACGAGGGCGAGAGCATCGTCAGCCAAGTCTTCTCCGCGATCTCCGGCATCTTTGCCCCGCTGCTGCCCGCCATGGCCGGCTCCGGTATCCTGCGCGGCTTCGTTATCCTGGCCGCCCAGCTCGGCATCATCGCTGAGGGCACGGGTACCTACACCATCCTGTACACCCTGGCCATGAGCGTGTTCTACTTCCTGCCCGTGCTGCTCGGCTTCTCCGCCGGCAAGCGCTTCGGCGCGAGCCCGTACCTGTCGGCGCTGCTCGGCGCGTGCCTGCTCTACCCGGACTTCATCGCCCTCATGGGCGACGCGGGCAACGGCGCCATGACGGACTTCTTCGGCATCCCCGTGGTTCTCATGAACTACAACTCCACGGTTATCCCTGCCATCTTGTCTGTCTGGGTCTACTCGTACCTGTACAAGTGGCTCGATGAGCACGTTTCCGAGATGCTCAAGCTCGTCGTGCTGCCCGCCATCTCCCTGATCGTTATGGTTCCGCTCACCATGCTCGTCATCGGTCCCCTGGGCGTCTACGCTGGTGAGGCCATCGCCTTCGTGGTCAACTGGCTGATCGAGCGCAGCTCCGTGTTCGCCGGCGTGCTGGTTGGCGGCGGCTGGTCCGTGCTGGTGTCCATGGGCATCCACTGGGCCGTGAACCCCATCATGATCAACAACATCGCTCAGAACGGCTTCGACTACATCTGCCCCTTCACCTTCGCCTGCAACTTCGCCGTTATCGGCTGCGCCTTCGGCGTGTTCCTCAAGGCCCGCGACCAGAAGCTCAAGAGCTTCGCGATGACCGGTGTCGTATCGATCGCCCTGTCCGCCATCATCGAGCCCACGCTGTTCGGTATGCTCGTGAAGAACAAGAAGGTCTGGCTTGCGCAGATCATCGGCGGTGCCGTCGGCGGCGCGTTCCTCGGTATCATGAAGGTCGTCACCACTGCGTTCACCTTCGGTTCCGTCACTACGTTCCCGGCTTTCGTGAGTTCCGACCCCATGAACTTCGCTTGGGCTATGGTCGGCATGCTCATTTCCGCCGTCGTGGCCGGTGTTCTTGCCTTCGCCTTCACCGGCAAGGAGGATCAGCTCGCCTAAGAGCCCCGGATGCGCCGCCTCTCCTAGGGTCGTTCTCTTCGCTTGAAGAGCGTCGCGCTTACGCGAGGTGTGTCAACCTCGTTCAAATTGTGAACGAGAGGGTAGGTCAATCGATTAAGCGGTC
Source organism: Collinsella sp. (assembly GCA_018376265.1). Lineage (GTDB taxonomy): Bacteria > Actinomycetota > Coriobacteriia > Coriobacteriales > Coriobacteriaceae > Collinsella. The sequence continues at coordinate 129,730 of JAHABQ010000008.1, read as the reverse complement.
GTCATCGCAACAGGTGGCGGCCGCTATTCTGCTTGTGCGTTACACTTTTCGAAAAGAAATGAACGAGCGTGAAGCAGAGTGGTTTGGAGAGGTTCCCAATATGATTCCGTATGAGCGCCAGGAGCGAATTGTAGAGTGCCTGCAGAAGTCGGGCCTCGCGAGGATTTCCGAGCTGCAGGAGGAGCTGCCGGGCGTCTCTATTTCGACGCTACGTCGCGACCTCAAGGAGCTGGAGGCGCTTGGCAAGGTTGAGCATCTTTCGGGCGGCGCGGTGAGGCTCCTCTCGGCTGTCCACGAGGTGAGTATCTCGACGCGTTCGGGCCTACACGGGAGTGAGAAGGAACAGATTGCCCAAGTCGCCTTGCGTTTTGTTGAGGACGGGGACACGCTCTACTTGGACTCGGGTTCCACCTGCACGGCGCTGCTGCGTCTGCTGCTCGACCGCGACGTGACAATTTACACGACGGATGCCTCGGCGTGCCTGATTAAGAGCGAGACGCGCGCCCAGCTCATCGTGGTGGGTGGCGAGTTCAACTATGTGAACTCCTCGTTCTGCGGTTCTATGACCGAATCGATCCTGCGCGATCTGTACTTCGATAAGGCGTTTATCGGGACCAACGCGATTGACGAGGACCGCGGCGTCATGACGCCCTCCTACGTTGAGGCGGCGAAGAAGCGCATCGTGCGCGAGAATTCGAATAAGGCGTACGTGCTGTGCGACAGCTCGAAGTTCCATCAGTTCTCGAATGTTCGCGCGTTTGGGTTCGATGGTGTGTCGATTATCGCGGAGTCCTATGACGAGAAGATCGCCCAGTGCGCGCGCCTGATCACGCCTGGAGCGTAGGGGGTCCGGGCTCAGGTCTGCGGATTGCGGCCCCTGGCTGCTGCTGTCCGCGTAGCGGGATTTCTTCCTAGGGAATACGACAGCGTTTCGTGGTGCGGGCTCCTGCATGATACCAGCTAGATAGGCAAATATGGCAACGTTGTGAATCTGGAAAAGCCTGCAGGTTAACAACGTGGTTAAACGATTAATCAGCCAGACTGTAGATAAAGGTTAAACGATTAATTACCACCGAGTAGATAATCACCGAGCAGATAAGGAGTTCACTATGCTGCTCTGCCCCAGTCTCATGTGCGCCGACTACGGCAATCTGCGTGCGACCGTCGAGGATCTCGACGCCGCCGGCATCGACATCTTCCATTGCGACGTGATGGACGGCAGTTTCGTTCCCAATTTCGCCATGGGTCTCGAAGACATCAAGGCCGTGCGAGCTGCCACCAACAAGCTCGTCGACGTGCACCTTATGGTCGAGAATCCTGCCAGCAAGGTTGAACTTTTCGCCTCCGCCGGCGCGGACATCATCTATATCCATCCGGAGTCCGAGCGTTACGTGGTCAAGACACTCGCCGCGATTAAGTCCCTCGGCAAGAGCGCCGGTATCGCCGTGAACCCCGACACCTCTATCTCCGAGATCGAGGAGATGTTGAACCTCTGCGATTACGTGATGGTCATGACGGTGAATCCGGGTTTTGCCGGTCAGAGCTTTATCGAGTTCACGAACGACAAGGTGCGTCGCCTTGCCGCGCTGAAGGAGCGCTTTGGCTTCAAGCTCATGATCGACGGCGCCTGCTCGCCCGAGCGCGTGCGCGACCTGTCCGCCATTGGCGCGGACGGATTTATCCTGGGCACCAGTGCGCTGTTTGGCAAGGACGCTGGTTACGAGGAGTGTCTGCGCCGTTTGCGCGCCGGCGAGGTGTATTAGAAGCGGAACGGCGAATTAGGACGGATTGAGCGCGCGGCATGCGCGAATGGTTCTTATGGAAAGGGGTCTCTTTTGAAGATCGGTATTGGAAACGACCACGTCGCAGTCGAGTACAAGGAAGCCATCACGGCGTATATCCAGGAGAAGTACGGCTACGAAGTCGTGAACTTCGGTACGGACAGCACCGAGCGCTTTGACTATCCCATCGCGGGTGAGGCCGTGGCGGACGCTGTCATGTCCGGCGAGGTTGATCGCGGTATCGTTATCTGCGGTACGGGTGTGGGCATCTCGCTTGCCGCCAACAAGGTGCGCGGTATCCGTTGCTGCACCTGCTCTGAGCCGTATTCCGCTCGCCTGTCGCGCGAGCACAACAACACCAACATGCTCGCATTTGGTGCTCGTGTGGTAGGCATCGAGCTGGCCAAAATGATTGTCGACGCCTGGCTCACCGGCGAGTTCGAGGGCGGCCGTCACCAGCGACGCATCGATATGATTCGCCAGATCGAGGCTCGTCAGCTCGTACGTGCGGAGGAAGCACGCGGCTGGTAGCGGAAAAGCCCGTCACCCGTGTGGTGGCGGGCTTTTTGCATGTCGCGCGTGGGATAGAGCACATGCGAGAGAAAAACGCGGCTATTCGCTGCCCGCTGTCTAGCTGCTCGCGCGTTGCACGAGCTTAACGGGGACAAGCGTCTCCATCTCGGGCTCTTCGCCGCGCAGCAGGGCGAGCAGGGCCTGACATCCCTCGTGCGCGAGGCGCTCGGGGAAGCGGCGGATGGTGCTGATTTGCGGCGTCGGAAGCTGCGCGTAAACGGAATCGTCGAAGCCGATGAGACGGACGTCTTCGGGTACGCGCTTGCCGGCGGCAACGAGCGCACGCAGCGCGCCCACGGCTGCGTGGTCGCTATGGGCGAAGACGCCGTCGACGGGGTAGCCCGTGGAGAGGAAGTCGGTCACGAGCTCTTCCGACTCGATGATGCTCGGCTGCTTACCCGAGACAAACAGCTGGTAGTCGCGGCGTAGCGGCATTCCGTGCGCGGCGAGCGCCCGCTCGTAGCCCATCTGGCGCTCGTTGCCGGGGTAGTTGGCGGTAAAACTCGAGATGCTCAGGATGTCCTTGCAGCCGCGCTCGATGAGGTGCTCGGTCGCCATGTAGCCACCGCCGATGTTGTCGGAGCCCACGTGTGGGAAACCGAGGTCGTTTTCGGGCGCACGGTCGATGCAGACCACGGGGATTCCGTGGGGGACGAACTCGCCGTCGAGCCTGCGCAGGCCGGAGATACAGATGATACCGTCGGCCTGCTTGCTTGCCAGCGTGCGGAAGTAGTCACGCTCGCGGGCGGGGTCATTGGCGCTGTTGCAAACAAAGACCGAGTAGTCCTCGGTTGCCAGCTCGCGCTCCACATGCAGGGCGATCTTGGAAAAGAAGTCGTTGGAGATGTCCGGCACGATCATGCCGATGGTCCGGGACTGGGCCATACGGAGGCTCTTCGCCGCCATGTTCGTGACGTAGCCGTATTCCTTTAGGGCGGCTTCCACGCGTTTGCGGGTGTCTTCGGAAAAACGGCCGCTGCCGTTGATGACGTGGGAGACCGTGGCGACGGATACGCCGGCCGCGACGGCAATCTGGCGCATGGATGGGCGCTTGCCTGGTGTGGGCATGGGGCCTCCTGCTGCTTTCGGGTGGTTAACAGATTAACCGAGATTGTAGCGCATGCGCGATGCCGTAATGGGTCGCTTCGAAGTCGTTTTGTCGCGCTCGGTCTGCACCTTGGATAAGAAGGAGTTCGTCGAGCACTCCGATCCGGAGCGCACGCGCGTCAACATCCCGCTGTTCCAGCAGGGCATCATGATACAGCAGCTCAACTCCGAGAAGCTCGTGGTCGAGACCATGGTGAAGTTCTGCGGCTAGTAATTACTGCATTACATATTCTGTTGTCACCTGGGAGGCTTGTTTTTGCGGGCCTCTTTGTGTTGCTATGGAGCCCTGGCCTGTCGATAAACAAAGCGCCCGCTTGCCGGGGAGCAAGCGGGCGCTTCTGAGCGAATATGTTTGCGGCGAAAGCCGCGATGAGCGGTGGGGTGGCGACTAGTTGGTCGTACCGGAATCGTCGCCCGTGCTCGTGCCCGAGCCCGAGCCCGAACCAGAAAGTGCGACCGTCAGCGTAATCGTGCTGTCGGTGGACTGCTTTCCAGTGGGGGAGACGCCCGTAACGGTGGCATCCTCGTTACCGCTTACGGGATTGCCGTTCTGGTCACAGAAGCCAATGTTATAGAAACCGGCGTTGTTGAGCGCGGTGACGGCGGCGGAGATGCTCTTGCCGTACAGGTTACCCGGGACGCTGGCCTTGCCGGACTTCTTGGCGATGACGACGGTGATCGTGGCACCGGGCTTCTGCTTGCCGCTAGGGTTCCAGCTAATTACGGTGCCCTCGGTAACCGAGTCGTTTTCCTGGTAGCTCACGTCGACGCCAAAGCCAGCCATGTCGAGAGCGTTGCGTGCCTGGGCCTCGGTCATGTCGGTCAGATCGGGGACGGAGGTGGTGTCAGGACCGCTGGAGACCTTATACGAGATGGTCGTGCCCTTCTCGACTTCCTTGCCGGCATCAGTGCCCTGCTCAAAGACCTGGCCTTCGTCGGCCTCGTTGGCCTCCTCGGTTGCGTTGCCCTTCAGGCCCACGCTTGCCAGCGCGGCCTCGGCCTGGTCCTTGGTCAGGCCGACGAGCTGCGGAACCTCAACTTTCTCGGAGGGCTTGGGGCCCTTGGAGATCACCAGGTTCACCTTGGAGCCCTTGGGCTTCTTAGTGTTGCCGTTGGGGGTCTGCTCGGCAACCTTGCCCTCGTCGACATCGTCGTTATAGCTCTGGTCGACAGTTCCGACCTCAAGGCCGGCCTCCTTGATCAGCTCGATAGCGGTCTGCTGGTCCTTGTTAAGCACATCGGGCACCGTAACCTGCTCGCCCCCAAAGAGCCCGGTGGCGAAGGCCACCACAACGCCAACCACGGCGATTGCGGCGACTACGGCGGCGATAATCTTGTTCTTGTTGGACTTGGGCTGATCGACCTCGTAGGAACCGGTGGAACCCGAGACGGCGCTGCGGGGGTTGGTCTGTCCGCTTACGCCCGATACGGGGCGAACCATAGCGCGCGTGGAGTCAGACAGCTCACGGGTCTTGGTAGCGCCCAGGTCGCCGGCGGCACCGATAATGCGCGTGGGCTCCGAGACGTTGACGGCTCGACCGGACAGGTAGCTATTGAGCACCTGGCGCAGCTCATCGGCCGTCTGGAAGCGGTTGGCCGGGTCCTTCTCCATGCACTTGAGGATGATGCGCTCCAGGTCGGCGTCGACACCGGAGTTGATCTGGCTCGGCGGAATAGGCAACTCGTTGACCTGCTTGAGTGCGACCGAGATGGCGTCGTCGCCGTCAAAGGGTACGCGGCCGGTGGCGCACTCGTACATGACGACACCCAGCGAGTAGATATCCGAGGTGGGGCCGAGGTCCTGGCCGCGGGTCTGTTCGGGGCTTACATAGTGGGCGGTGCCCAGCACGTTGTTATCCTGCGTGAGGTGGCTGTTCTTGGCGCGTGCGATGCCAAAATCCATGACCTTGATATTGCCGTCGGGCAGCACCATGATGTTTTGCGGCTTAATGTCGCGGTGGATAATCTCGTGCTTGTGTGCGACCGAAAGCGCGGAGCTGATCTGCGAGCCGATCTGCGCGACCTTCTTGGGATCGAGGGCGCCGTGGCTCTTGATGCCGCTCTTAAGGTCGGTACCGCGCAGGTACTCCATGACGATGTAATAGGTGTCGCCATCCTTGCCCCAGTCGTAGACGCCCACGATATAGGGGGAGGACAGGCCGGCCGCTGCCTGGGCCTCCTGCTTAAAGCGGGCGGCGAAGGTGGCGTCGCCGGCATACTGCGGCAGCATGATCTTGACGGCAACCGTGCGGTCGAGGACCTGATCCTGTGCACGGAAGACGGTCGCCATACCGCCCGTTCCCACCTTATCCTTGAGGAGGTATCTTCCCCCGAGGACCCTCTGTTCCATTCCTGCTCCTAACATAACTATTCGCTCAACGATGTGTGTAGTACCAAATGTATGGCCGCTGGGGCCGTGTGGCGCGTTGTCGCTAGCTCATCGGCCGCGGCGCGTCCCAAGTATCCGCTTTGATCACGGGCATCACGCTCCCTGTGCGGCGAGCGCCGCGGTCAGGACGATGCCGGCGATCTTGGCCGCCTCGACGTCGTGTTTGTCGTAATCCTCCAGGGCCACCGAGATGGCAACCGTGGGTGAATCGTAAGGTGCAAAGCCAACAAACATAGAGTTGACGTTGGTGCCGCCGGTCTCGGCCGAACCGGTCTTGCCGGCAACCTTGACGCCCGGAATCTGGGCATCGGTGCCGGTACCGGACTGGACGACGGCGAGCATGGCCTGCTTGACCTGGTCGGCCGTGGCAGAGCTGACAGCCTGGCCCAGCGAGCGGGACTGCGTGGTCTTAACCACGGTTCCGTCCGGGGCGAGTATCTGGGACACAAAGAACGGGTCCATGACCACGCCGCTGTTGGCGATAGCCGCAGCGATCACGCAATTCTGCATAACGGTGGTCTGCGGGCCAGGCGTGTGGTCCATGCCGACGGGCTGTCCGGCGCCTGCCCAAGCGGTCTCCCATTCGGTCATAAGCGACGGGTCGGCCATGATGGAAGCCGCGGTGGTCAGATCCTGGCCGAGCTTTTGACCGTAGCCAAAGGCGTTGGCAAACTGGACGAGCGAGCTGGCGCCGACCTCGTTTGCCACCTGGCCAAAGACGACGTTGGACGACACGGCGAAGGCCTGCTGCAGGCTGATGGTGCCGTAGCTCTCGTTGGCATCGTTGGTGACCGGCGCGTTGCCAATATCCATGGAGCCGGGCGCCTGGTACGTGCTGGTAAGGCTGGCGGTGCCGGTCTCGAGCGCCGCGGAGAGTGTGACGACCTTAAAGGTCGAGCCCGGGGTGTAGAGCGCGTCCATGGCGCGGTCGTACATGGAGCCGTCCTCGCCGCCGCCCGACTGGAGCAGCGCATCGATGTTGGTGTTGTCGTAGGTGGGCGAGCTCGCGCACGCAAGGACCGCACCGGTGCGCGGATCCATGACCACCACAGCGCCCTTAAAGCCCTTGAGCGCCTGCTCGGCAGCCGTCTGGATGCGCGAGTCGATGGTGAGCTTGGCGGTATTGCCCGGCTGGGTCTGCCCCGCGAGCGACGCGATGGCGTTGTTCCAGCTGGAGTAATCCTTGGAGCCGGTGAGCGTATCGTTCATGACGCTCTCGATGCCGGCGGTGCCGTATTGCTGGCTCACGTAGCCCACCACGTGCGCGGCCATGTTGCCGTTGGGGTAGGAACGGGCGTAGGTGCCGTCCTCCTGCTGCAACGACTCGGCTAGCGTCACGCCGTCGGACGTGATGATGGAGCCACGCTGGATGTACTTGGAGCGGGCGATGGTGTGGTTGTTGGTCGGCATGTCCTGATAGTCCTTCGCCTTGATGACCTGGACATAGGTGAGGTTGCCGATAAGGATGGCGAACAGCGCCGTGAAAGCAAACACGGCACGAGTCAGACGGTTGGCAAGTGCCACGCGGCCGAGCACGCCGGACTCTGGCGTGTCGAGCAGGCGACGACGCATGCGAGAGCCCGCGGAGTGGTTGCCGTGGCTGTAGGAAGGTGCGCTGGCAAAACGCGTACCGGTCGGGGCGACGGCGGATGCGACCTGGTCATCGGTGATGGCGGCCATGGTGCCGGTGCCGGTGAGCTCGGCTTCGCGTCCGGTTGCCTCGTCGCCGGCGCGCAGCAGTAGCGCGACGATGATAAAGCTCGCCAGCAGCGAGGAGCCGCCCTGGCTCATAAAGGGCAGGGTGACGCCAGTCAGCGGGATCAGGCGGGTTACGCCGCCAACGATTAAGAATGCCTGGAAGCTGATGGCCGCCGTAAGGCCGGTCGCGCTAAAGGCGGCAAGGTCGGACTTGGCGCGGGCGGCCGTGGTGAGGCCACGCACGGCAAAAAGCATAAACAGGATGAGCACGGCGCCGCCGCCCAAAAGGCCCATTTCCTCGCCGATGGCCGAGAAGATAAAGTCGGACTCGACGACGGGGATGTTGTTTGCCATGCCGTTGCCGATGCCGACGCCAACCAGGCCACCGTCAGCCAGCGAGTAAAGTGACTGTACGATCTGGTAGCCCTGGCCCTGGGCGTCCTTAAACGGATCGACCCAGACCTGAAAGCGCACCTGCACGTGCGACAGGAACTTGTAGGCGCCCACGGCTCCAACGGCCAGCAGCGCAAGGCCGATGATGACGTACGAAAAACGTCCCGTGGCAACATAGAGCATCAGCAAAAAGATGGTGTAGAACAGGACGGCCGAGCCCAGGTCGCGTTCGAAGACGACGATGAGCAGGCACACGCCCCACACGGCAAACAGCGGCAGCAGCAGGCGGAAGCACGGAATCTTGAGGCCCAGGATCTTGCGGTTGGAGATGGAGAGCAGCTCGCGGTTCTCGGCCAGATAGCCTGCCAGGAACAAGACGATGAAGACCTTGGCGAACTCGCCAGGCTGGATGGTGAAGCCCGCGATGCGAATCCACAGCTTGGAGCCCGAGATCGTGGTGCCGATAAAGATCGGCAGCATCAGCAGGATGATGCCGATAATGCCAAAGGTGTACTTGTAGCGCATGACCACGTCGAGGTTCTTAACCAGTGCGAGCGTTCCCACCATGAGCGCCACCGAGACAAACAAGATGATGAGCTGCGAGATGGCGAGGTCGGGGGCCAGGCGCGTCACGAATGTGATGCCGATGCCCGAGAGCACAAAGACGATGGGTAGGATGGCGGGGTCGGCGCCGGGCGCCAGGATGCGCACGGCGATATGCGCCGCGGCGAAGGCGGCGAACAGGCCGATCGGCACGGCGAGCGTCTCAAAGGAAACCGTGGCACCCGCGGTGAGCACGTACATCGCATAGAGCAGGATGACGGGGAACGCCGAGGCGATGAGCAAGAGCAGTTCGGTGTTGCGGCGACTCATAAGCGGCACTCCCTTTCTAATTCTTATCGGAGGCTTCGGCCTCGGCTGACTGTTCGGCGGTTTTCTCGGAATCTGACTCGGATGTGGATTCCTGATCGGTGTTGTCGCGAATCGTTTGCGCGTCAATCACCTGACGGGTCTGCTCCTCGTCAATCTGATGGCGGTACTTGGAAATGGTGTCCTGCGCATCGTCGACGCTCGTTTGTGGAATGCCTGCCTTCAGGCGGTTTTGCGTGTCTTCGGGCAGGTCGGACAGCTTGATGCTGGTTTCGCTCTCGAGCCAGTGGAGCTCGACCCCGAGCGTCTTGCCGGGTAGGCCGCGCCAGACGGCGACATTGCCGTGGTAGGTTCCCAAGTAATAGGAGCCGGTGACGCCCGTGTATGCCCAGATGCCTGCTACCAGCACAAAGACAAGGGCCAAGATGGAGGCGATGGTGACATTGCGGCGTCGGACGCGTTTTGCCTCGCGCATGACGCCGTCGTCGACCAGATCGACGACCACCACGGTCACGTTGTCGTGGCCGCCGGCGGCGAGCGCCGCGTCCACCAAGTTGTCGACACAGATCTGTGCGCTCGAAGACTGCGTGGCGATGTTCTCGATATCGCTATCGGGAATCATGCTCGAAAGACCGTCGGAGCACAGAATCAGGCGGTCGCCTTCCTCGATGTGCAGGGTAAAGTGGTCGGCATACATGGCGGGATCCGAGCCCAGCGCGCGGGTGATGACCGAGCGGTTGGGGTGGACGCGGGCCTCGTCGGCCGTAATCTCGCCGGCATCCACGAGCTCCTCCACGTAGGAGTGGTCGCGGGTCACGCGGATGAGCGTACCCTCGTGGAGCAGGTAGGCGCGCGAGTCGCCCACGTGGGCGATGGCGAGCGTGTCGTTTTCGATGTAGGCACAGGTGGCCGTGCACCCCATGCCGGGTTTGCCCAGGCCGTTGAGGGCGGCCTCGATCACGGCGGCGTTGGCGGCCTCAACGGCTGCGGCCAGGCGCGCGGCGTCGGCGGACTGCGGCGCCGTCTTGGCGATGGTCTCGACGGCGATGGAGGATGCCACCTCGCCGGCGGCGTGTCCTCCCATGCCGTCGCACACGCAAAAGAGCGGCGACTGCACCAGATAGGAGTCCTCATTGTGCGGGCGTACGCATCCGACGTCGGAGCGGGCGCCCCACATAAGCTGCGTGGTGGTGCCGGCGTCGTAGGTCGAGTCGGTCTCGATGCGCTCGTCGGTCAGCGGCTCAAAGCTCATGGTCGAGCCGGGATCTTTGAGCTTTGCCTCCACGGCCGCGACATCGATCTCGGCGGTGTCGCCGGGGGAGACGGTGTCAGCATCGTTGCCCGACTCGACGTCGGAGACGTCCGGAAGGTTGAGATCTTCGGTTACGCGGTCGGCGGGATTGCCGTCCTGCTGCGGCTCGACAGCCGTCGGCTCGGGCGTCGCAAAGTGCGACGGCGCGGGCGTGCTCTGGGGTTGAGCGGAGGGCTCGGGAGCTGTGGCGGGCGCGGCAACGGGCTGCTCGACTTCGGCAGGCGTTGCGGATGCGGGTGCCGCCTCGCTTGCCGGGGCGACGGGGAATACCGGCGCGGCAGGCTCGGGGGCTGCAAACACGGCAGCGCTCTCGTTAATCGCCTCGGCGACGGGCTCGGCAAAGTGAGCCGGTGCGGGCGTTGCCTCCGGTTCCGCGGACTGCTCGGCAGCGTGCGCGCCGATGGGGGCATCGAGCTGCTCGGTGTCGGCGTCCTCGTCATCGACGAGTGCCGGATATTCTTGAGTTACATGCGAAAGAGGCAGGGAGAACACCGTGTCCTCGGGCTCCACGGTCGCAGGGCGCGCTGGAGCGGCATGAGCCGGCGCAGCTGCGGGGACAGTTGGCGTCTCGGGCATGGTTGCGGACTTGTTCTCCTCGTCGATCATCGACGGTTCACCTTCATGACCACGTCGCCAATCTGGACCTCGTCACCCTCGCGCAGCGTTGCGGGCTCCACCAGCTGACGGCCGTTAACGAGCGTGCCGTTCAAAGAGTTGAGGTCTTCGATGATGAGTGCCGGGCCCTGCAGCGAAAAGCGTGCGTGCGAGGCCGAGACAAACGGTTCGTTGATGCAGATGTCCGAGGACGGCGAGCGGCCCACGATGACGGGGCCGAGCATGTCTACGTGGATGCCACGGATGCCGCGCGGACCCTTGTCCACATCGATCGTCCAGATAGCGGAGTCGCGGCGCTGGCCGCGTACGAGTCCCACGCCGGTTTTCATGACGGCGAACAGGAAGATGTAGAGCAGGGCGACCAGGACGATGCGGCCTGCAAAAAGGACGATATCGATGTTCATAAGCGACTATCCCCTAAATTCAAAGGTGCTCAGGCCAAACGTCAGCAGGTCGCCGTTGCGCAGCGGGCAGCGCGTGATGCGGCGGTTGTTGACGAGCGTGCCGTTGGTGGAATTGAGGTCCTCGATCGACCAGTCCGAACCGGTAAAGGTGAGCTGGGCGTGACGGCGCGACACGTTGGGGTCGCGCAGGGCGATGTCCGAAACCGAACGCTCGCGACCGATGGTCACCTGCGCGGAAGTGATGCTGTGGCTCTCGCCGCTCACGACGTCGACGAGCTGGGCGAGCGGGCGCTGCGGGGCGCGGGTGCTCGCCATGTTGGAGGCAATGCCGGCAGCGGCGCCAAGGCCCACGGCGGCGCCGGTTGCGGCGGCTCCGCCCATACCGGCGAGGGCGTCACGAGAGACGGTCTGCGGCACGGGGATGGGCGCGGCGGCGGGGTCGGGGACGTTGGGCGCAAAGGGGTCGGCCACGGCGAGCGGGTCGGGAGCGGCGGCACGGGGCGTCGGCTGCTGGGGCATGGCGGCGGGGTGCTGTTGCTGCGGAGCGGCGAATTGCTGCTTGCCGGCGCGGGGAGCGCTGGCGGCGCGGCTTGCGGCCGAGTTGTTCTGGCCCAGGCCATTCTGGTAGGCGCGCTCTTCCTCGTACAGACGACCGAGCGTGGGGGCGTCGACGTTCTCGGCAAAGACCGAGAACTTACCGGCACGCAGCTGCGGGTCGATCATAAAGCGAACGAGGGGTTCGCCGACAAACACATAGCGGCGCTTTTCGGCCTGTGCCTTCACAAACTCGCGGACTTCGCGCGAAAGCTCGGGGTAGAACGGAGCGAGCATGGGATCGTCGTCGGCGGCGATCAGGATGGTATAGAGTGCCGGCGCGGTGTTGACGCCGTTGATCACCAGAGTCTGATCCTCCATGTCGCGAGCGGCCTGCTTGGCAAGCTTCTTAAAGGAGAACGGGGCACGGGTGGCACCGAAGATGCCGGCCACGTGGTCCTCGAAGATGTTCAGGAAGTTCACGAAAGATCACTCTCCGTATAGGTTCTTTGGTATCCGAGCAAATATAGGCATATCCCAACGATTATAGAGGATAGGGTTCCCGCAACCGCCGCCTTGACGACGACCGCGGCCGCAAGGCTGGCAATTTCCATATGGTGTGCAAGACAGAGCGACGCCGCGGTGCCTATTCCGCAGCCGGCGATGGCAGCGATTGCAGCCAGGTTCGAGCCCTGCTCGGCACGCCTGGCATGGGCGTTGAGCAGCAGAGATGTCAGTGCAGCTGTCGCCGCGACAAGCACAACGGCAGCCCAGAAGAGCATGTCTCCCAGCGCCGCGGCAACATTGCCGAGCCCCAGCACGCCTCCGGCGGAAAGCGCAACCGTAGCCAGGCGGCCAAAAAGCGCGCCCATCCCCGTAGCGGCCGCGGCGCTTGCCGGGCCGAGCCAAAAGGCCGCGATGCCGGCGGCGACCCCGGCGGCAAGGAGGACGTCACCCGTTAGACAGCCAAGTGCTACCGCGCAGGTGAGCGCCGCGCTCGCGGCCGCCTCGGTGCGTCCCCAGGCGATCCACCAACCGGACATGGTGGCGGCAAAGAGCACCGCGACGGGTAGCATCGACAGGATGCCCTGCGTCTGCATGGTGGCGTTGGCCATAAGTACCAAAAAGCCCACGGCCGAGATGGCCGAGCCAATCTGCGGGGCCAGGCCGGCGGCCGCCCCAATTGCGATGGCCGCGGCAATAAGTCCGGGAAGCGCCGCGACGCCAGCCGTCTGCATGATCAAAAAGCTAAAGGCACCGCACGTTAGCGCCGAGATGGCGCGCATGGTGTAATCGCGCGCGTGGCTCCAGCGCGTGCCGGCCCAGCCGAGTGCGGGGTCGACCTCGATGGTGTCGTCCTCATAGGGTAACGATTCGATATCGTCTGCCGCGCGCTCGTCATCCGACAGCTCGCCCACCATCTGCTCCAGGCTGCGACGGCCCTCGCGCACGCTGCCCAAGCCGGCGAGCAGCTGGTCGCAAAATGCCTCGATGCTGTTGGGGCGGTCTTGCGGCATGGGGGAGAGGGCGCTCATGAGCGCAGCCTCGGCTCCCGGGGGAAAGTGCGGGATGAGCTCGCTGGGGTAGGTGGCACCGCCGATGATACGGCCGAGCGAGTCGCCGGGCGTGGCGGCCATAAAGGGGGCGCTGCCGCACAGGCCCTCGTAGATCACGCAGGCGAGGGCAAAGACATCGGCGCGCTCGTCGACTGTGCCGGTCTCGATATCGAGCTGCTCGGGTGGCATGTAGCCGATGGTGCCGCCGCGCGAGCCGCCAAAGCCGCCGGCAGACGACAGTCGCGCCATGCCAAAGTCGGTGAGCTTTACGTTGCCCGAGTGGTCGATGAGCACGTTGGCGGGCTTAATATCCAGGTGGAGCACGCCGTTGCTATGGGCGAAGGTGAGCGCCTGGCCCAGCGCGTCGGCAATTGCCGCGGCCTCGTCAAAGGTGAGCGAATGGCCGTCCACGCGATGCAAAAAGTCGGCGAGCGACATGCCGTCGACATATTCCATGACGAGGTAGGCATAGGCGGTATCGTGCGTAAAGTCGATAACCTGCACGATATTGGGATGTTGAAGCATGGCGGCGGTGTGTGCCTCGCGCAGGACATCCATGATGTCGCTGGCGGGCATGCCGGCGCCGTTGATAAGGGGGATGCGCTTAATGGCGACGCGACGGCGCAGGTGCGTGTCGCGGCAAATCTCGATGGAGCCAAAACCGCCGGTCGCAAGCGTCTCGAGCGGCTGGAACCGCTTGAGCAGCTCGCGAGAGCTGGTGCCCTCCAAGGGAACGTCCGGCGAGAACCGGGCGGTATGTTGCGAGAAAAGCGGCATGGCCAACCCTCGTGCGTTTAAAGTTCGTTTGCGAGCGGCGGGCGCGGAGCCGAGCCGTTCGCGGTGGCATAGATGCTGCTAGTGTAGCACGCTCGGGTGCATGGTGAAGGTAGCGGGGCGAGGTGGCCTATCTGACTTGGCCTTAGCGCTTCTTCTTGTTCTTCTTCTGCTTGCGCTGTTTGGCCTTTGCATTCTTAGGCTCGCTTTCCTGCTTGGCCTTGGCAGCGGCCTTTTCGGCCTTCATCTTTTTGCGTTTGGTCTCGATGCGCAGCTTTTTGTTGATGCGCGTCTTGAGGAAGGAGCCAAACTGCTCGGCATCACCACGCACAAAGGTGTCCTTAGGGATCGTCACGCCCTGGTCGGCGAACATGGCCACAAAGATGCGCTCGCCGTCGAGTACATGGTCGAGCTTCTCAAACGGGAAGAACTGCGACTTGCCGCTCTTGCCCCAGACCATCAGGCCGTCCTCGTTGGCGGCGACGCGGCGGTAGCGGCCGCCCATGGACTCGTCTGCCTCGACGGCTTCGATAAAGTCGCGCGCGAGCGTATGGTGCAGATTTTTGCTCCACCAGGCCAAAAAGGCGCCGAATACGATTAGGACGACGCCGAACTTGATCCAGTTGCCGCCGGCCACCAGCATGCCGATGCCGATGAGCGCGGCAATTGCCGCGGCGACATACAGCGAGCCGCGACGCCTGGGCGAGGCGACCAGGCGCGCAAAGTCGGTGACGAGGTCGTTTTCGTACTGGTACTCGTTGAGGTACAGAATGCCGTCGTCGGCTGCGGCCTGCTCCTCGAGCGCGACCTCGACCTGGTCGGCTGCTTCGGAGGGAACGAGGTTGCTCTCTGCGTCTGCCATGCTCTTTGGACTCCTATCGCGGCGGGCTCGCCGTACGGGTTATTATGGATGCAGTATGCCGTGCGACCGCATGGCCGCCGCGGCAACAAGACTCAGTATACCCGGGGGAGCACCCATGGAATCGTTGTACCGAAAGTATCGCCCGCTCACCTTCGACTCCGTGGTGGGCCAGCAGCATATCGTCTCGACGCTCGAGCACGCCATCACCGAGGGGCGCCTGTCCCATGCGTACCTGTTCTGCGGACCGCGCGGCACGGGCAAGACCACCATGGCGCGTATTCTTGCCAAGGCGCTGCTCTGTCGCAATGCCGAGGCGGCGCGCGCCGAGGGTGCGAGCGGCTGCATGCCCGACGGCACCTGTGAGGAATGCGAGCTCATCGCCGAGGGCAACCACCCAGACGTCTACGAGCTCGATGCCGCAAGCCGTACCGGCGTAGACAACGTGCGCGAGGAGATCATCAACTCCGTCAACTTTGCCCCGGTGCGCGGCAAGTACAAGATCTATATCATCGACGAGGTTCACATGCTCACGACGGCGGCGTTCAACGCGCTGCTCAAGACGCTCGAGGAGCCGCCGGCACACGTGATCTTCGTGCTGTGCACCACCGACCCGCAAAAGATTCTGGAGACCATCCTCTCGCGCTGCCAGCGCTTCGATTTCCACCGCATCAGCAACGAGGATATCGAACATCGCTTGTCCTACGTGTGTGAGCAGGAGGGCTTCGATTACGACGACGAGGCGCTCGCCATCGTGGCGCGCCATGCCAAGGGCGGTATGCGCGACGCGCTTTCCACGCTGGAGCAGCTGAGCGTTTTTGGCAACGGCGCCGTGCATGCGGACGATGCCCGCTCGCTTTTGGGCGAGGTTTCGGACCAGATCCTGGGCGAGTTTGCCCGCGCTATTGCCGAGCGTGATATTGCTGAGCTCTATGGGCTCATTCGCGCACAGGTCGAGGAGGGCAATGATCTGCTTGAGCTGACGCGCGACCTGGTGGCGCATGTGCGCGACGTGTATGTGGCCTGCGTTGCCGGTGCCCGTGCCGAGCTGTTTGAGGGCGGGGCCGAGCAGGCCGAGGCGCTTGCTGCCGAGGCTGCTGCCTTTGGCGAGCATCCGGCCGACCGTCTGGCCCGCGTGCTGACGGTGCTCGACGATGCCGCGTTGGAGATGAGGGGCGCGAGCGACGTGCGCCTGGTGCTCGAGATCGCCTGTACGCGTCTGGCGCGTCCCGAGGCCGATTTAACGATTGAGGCTTTGGCCGAGCGCGTGGCACGCTTGGAGGCCATGGTTGCCAACGCCGCCGTTCCGGCGAGCGTGGCTGCTGCTCAAGCGAGTGCGCCTGCGGCTGTCGCGGCTGCGCCTGCGACGACACAACAACCGACGCTGATCTCGGGTGCCCGAGCTGCTACTCCCGCGGCGACTGCCGCCCCCGCTGCTACGCCCGCGCATCAGGGTGGCATGCCTTGGGACCGCGGCGCTGCTGTTCCGGCGGCCCAGCCTGCGCCCAAGTCCGCAGCTCCGGCTCCCGCGCCCAAACCTGTAACGCCTGCACCTCAACCCGTTGCGGCTCCGGCTCCCGCGCCTGCTGCATCGACCGTGCCGGTGTCCAAGTCCAACAACGCCGCTCAGGTTGCCGCCGCCGGTGCTGCCGAGACCCCCGCGGTCGAGGACGCTGGCGAGCTCCAGCGCAAATGGGGCGAGGTCGTCGAGCGCGTCAAGGCCCAACATCGACTATGTCCTGGATGGGGGTGGCACGCCGGCTCCTCAACATGAGGAGCATTCTCCATCTGCACGGGCTGCGGCATCTGCGGACCCGCAACCCGTGTCCTCGGTGCCCCCTGCATCCTCGAGCGCCAGCGCGACGCAGCCAAAAGCGGCGCCGGTAGCGGCACCGACCCCGTCGGCGCCTGAACCCGCTGCGCCCAAACCGGCTGCTCCGATCCCCGCGCCCAAGTCCGCTGCCGCGCCTGCGCCCAAGTCATCCGACCTGGCCAAGGCCCCTTGGCTGCGCTCCGACAACCCTGCCGGTGCTCCTGCCACGGGCAAGCTCCCGACCGAGCCCGCGCCCCGAGCGCCCGAGCGCGCGTCCGCCCCCATGGCTCAGCCGCCTGCGCAGGCTGCGCCATGGGAATCCGAGCAGGTGCCCTACGACGATGCCATGGTCGGTGGTTTTGCTGCCGATGCCGGCGGGGACGATCTGCCCCCGTTCGACGTGCCGGGTGCGGCGTCCGCGCCCAAGGCCGCTGCTGTGGCACCCGCAGCCTCTGCAAACGACGACGTCCCCGCCGCTCCCTGGGAATCCAATCCCGGTGCTGGCAGCCCCTTCGGCCATCAGGGCGCAGCCCCGAGCATCCCGCAGACCGAGGACGAGGCCAAGGCCCTCATCCGCAGCGTCTTTGGCCAGGCCACCATCTTCAAGCCGGTGGAGTAGCTGCGCAGGCGGGTATACTGCTCAAGAAGAGGACCCCTTGTCCGGGCGCATCTGTATTTCGGACATGTGTAGTGTGGTGCCGCGTATGTCGCATTTGAGCAGACAGGTGCGTGACGGTCGGCCTAGGATGCTGAGGTCGATACGATACGTCGCATGGCTGTCCGTGTACTCGACTTGCTCGGCGTTAATGGTTGCTCCGATTGCCAAATAAACGCCTAGCTCGGCATCGACAATCTTGAAGTCCTTTATCTTGACCTTGAACTCTTGATAGAGGGACGGGCTGTTGTAGTAGACGGTTCGGGTTCCGTCGGTGCACTCATCGGTCGTCTCCCATTTGACGACGGGCTGGTCCGAGCTGGCTATCAGCAGTTCTGCTCCAAAAGCTATGGCATGGGTGATGACAACCAGCAATGCCCAGCCGACAAAGAGATAGAGAACCACATATGCAACGGGGTGTTTTGAGCGGATGTTTTGGAGCGCGTTGGGGGCATTCATGGGGCACCTCCAAATTACTATCTATGGCAATCAAATTATACCCTGCCGCCATGTGCGCCGCCTCGAGCAGCGGTTCGGCATTTAGCTATTTAGTGGCGCACATGAAATGCCGGATTCGGCTCTACTAGATTGAGTGTGCGATATTATGCAACCTTGCATAATTCGACCTTGCATAATCTTTGAGTGCGGTTTGTATTGGAGGACATGTATATCGACTGAGGTAACACGTCCGCCCCGCTCTCTCGCCGCGCGCCGTGGTACGATTTTTGAGTTTGAAAGTCCCGCCGTGCTCCGGCTGCCCTTGCAGCTCGGCGTGCGGCCGCACGTAAAGGAGCCATCATGGCCGGTATGAACATGCAGCAGATGATGAAGCAGGCTCGCAAGATGCAGGAGCAGCTTGCCGCCGCGCAGGAGAACCTCAAGTCCCAGACCGTCGACGCCTCTGCCGGCGGCGGCATGGTCAAGGTGACCGTTAACGGCGAGATGGAGCTCGTCAACCTCACCATCGATCCCGATGCGCTCGATCCCGAGGACGTCGATATGCTGCAGGATATGATCATGGCTGCCGTCAACGAGGCCGTCCGCGGCGTCAACGAGCTCGCCAACAAGCAGATGGGCGCCATCACCGGCGGCCTCAACATCCCGGGCATGCCGTTCTAAGACACGCATATATATGAGTGCCAACCACAGTCTGCAAAAACTGCTCGATGAGCTGGGCCGTCTGCCGGGCATTGGTCCCAAGTCGGCCCAGCGCATCGCCTATTACCTGTTGGAGGCCGACGCCGAGGAGGCGCGCCGCCTGGCCGAGGCCATCCTGGAGGTCAAGCAGGAGGTCCACTTTTGCAGCCGCTGCTTTAACTACGCCACGGCCGACGAGTGCTCCATCTGCCAGGACCCGATGCGCGATACCACTCGCATTTGCGTGGTGGGCGAGCCGCGCGATGTCCAGGCGATCGAGCGCACGGGCAGCTACCACGGCCTCTACCACGTATTGGGCGGCGTGATCAGTCCCATGGACAAGATTGGCCCCGAGCAGCTGCACATTCGAGAGCTGCTGGCACGCTTGGGCCACGAGGACATCCACGAGGTCATCATCGCCACCAACCCCAATATTGAGGGCGAGACCACGGCGAGCTATCTGGCCCGTACCATCAAGCCGTTGGGCGTCGAGGTGTCGCGTCTGGCAAGCGGCCTTCCCGTGGGCGGCGACTTGGAGTATGCCGACGAGCTTACGCTTGGCCGCGCCATCGAGGCCCGCCGCGCGATTTAGGTGGCGAGCCTGCTCCTGCCGTATGTTTTCCTCGCGACGCACGGGGTAGTCATAATTTCCCCGTGCGACTGTGAGTTTGTTGTGCAACAAAGATGCTTCGTATCCGCTTATCGCATGGATGCTTCCGCTCGCATCCTTAATTTGTCCATTCGTTGCGCAACCTTTTTGGTTCGCTGATACACTCAAATATGGATTCGAATGAATGCGCCGCTCCCGAGCGGCGTGTTTTTGTTGGAGGAGAACGCATACGGCCCGGTGGCACTCAGACAAAGCGCGGCGCCGCGGTGCGCATACGACGCCGACTGGGCTTGGCGCCGCGGGCGTACGCACTGCTATCGTGCTCGCTGGTGCTGGTCATAGCTGGCGTTTCTGCCTATGGCATGACCGTGCCGTCCATGATGCAGGCGCATGCCGCACGCGAACCGCGCGTGGGGCATGAGGTCAAAAGCGATCTGGGCACCACGACTGGATATGCTTGGGCAAGTGTGGTCGGGCATATTGTGTTTGGCACCGACGATGCGGACGGCGCCGAGGCCCCGGACAACGAAGTCACGCTTGCCAATGGCAAAACCATCGTGCTCACCAACACCAAGATCATCGATCGATTGTCCAACAATAGCGTGGCGGCAACGGTGAATAAGGTCGAGCAGCAAAAGGAGCAGGACGCCCAGCAGTCCGGAAAGCCCGGTAGCTCGGATACTTCTGGCTCCGGCTCGGATTCATCGAGTTCGGGCGGCGGCTCTGGGTCGGGTTCCTCTACCGGAGGGCCTGGAAACGGCGGCTCGACGGGCGGCAACACTGACAACGATGCAAACTCCGGCGGCCTTTCCGCTGCTGAGGAAGAGAGCATTCACAGTTAGCTTGTGACCAAGTACAACATGCTCGACGGCTATGTTTCTCGTGCCAATGACGTGGTCTCGACCTATAACTCTACGGGAGATCCCAGGCCGTGCGACAGCCTGGTCGGGGAGATGTTTGTCATTCGAGCCGAGTTCGGTCGTCAGACATTCTCGCCCCGGTCAAGGTGGTATCAGCAGTATGCCAATCTGTGGGGCTGTTACACCAACCTATGTCAATGGGTCGGCCATTACGGCGATGATGACGTCGCGCTCGGTAACTTCAACAATAACGTGGCGGCGCTTGCCCTATGATGACCGATCTTGCATCCACCACACCACAATCGCTCGGTCGCGATCCCATGGTCGGCCTGCGCCTGGCGCGTGTCGACGGGTTTGAGCCGGCCATTGCGCTCGGTCAGGACGAACTGCCTGCCTATCTGCGTCGTTTTACGATACTGTTTGCCGACGATGCCACCATGCGCCGTGGCGGTATCGGCCGCGTGACGCGTGCCGTCAACGCCCAAGGCGAGGACGTAGCACTCAAACAGCTCATCTTGCCGACGCGCGATGAGTTTGACGACGATGCCGCCCATGAGTCGCTGGTCGCCAAGTTCAAAGCGGCATTTCGCGAGGAATATGAATGCCATCGCGCCCTTTCGGGCCTTAAGGGCTTTCCCCGCCTCTATGGCTGGGGCGAGGTTGACGGTGTGCCTGCAATTGTCATGGAATGGGTCGAGGGCGAGACGCTCGCCCGCTTGCGCTCGCGACTCGCCGTGGACGATGCCGGACGCCTGTCGCCGCTTGTGGCGGCGCGTCTGGGTCGCGACCTGTTCGATCTGCTCTGCCGTATGAGTCTGGTGGGCGAGGGCTTTGTCCATCGCGATATCTCGCCCGCTAATATTATGGTGCGCACGGCGCGTCTACCGCTTGACCGGCAGCTTGCCGAGGGCACCTTTGACCTGTGCCTGATCGACTTTGGCTCGTCGCTGGCGCTTGAGCCTGCGTCGGCCGTGGCCGGTACCGGCGGCAAGGCGTCGTTTACGGAGCGTTATGCGACGCTGCGTCGCGCGACGGTGGCCTACGCTCCGCCCGAGATGCTCACCGACGATATTCCCGACCTGCGCGCTTTGCGTATGTCGCCGGCGATCGACGTCTATGCCGCGGCAAGCACGGTTTACGAGCTCATTGCCGGCGTCGCGCCATACGAAGCCGTGCCGAGCACTTCGGGCGCCTCGGGTTCGCGCAAAAGGACGCGCGACATCGCGAGCCCCTACCGTCTCAAAATGGACACACGGCCCGACTATCCCATTGGTGCCCATGCGCCCGGTTGTGATTTGACTCAGCTGCTTCGTCGTGAGCCCGATGTGGCGCTCGCCGCGGCCGAGCAGGCCCAGCAGCTAGGGCTTGAGCCGGATTCCGAAGAGCTACGCGATGCGCTGGCGTTTGTCGATGCCCAGCTGTTCGACGTGGTGATGGCCTGTCTGTCCAGCCATCAAAAAGATCGTCCCGAGCCGGCGGCGGTCGAGGCGGCGCTCTCGGCGTTTTGTGACCACTATGCGCAAAATGTCGGTCGTTCGCTCCGCGGCGAGCCGCTCACGCCGTGCCCCATGGATGCGTCTGGCCGCGCGGTGCGTCGCGCGCTGATGGTCGGCGCGACGGTCGTCTGTGGCGTGGTTTGGGCTGTGGTCGTGGTTTCGGCCGCGCTGCTGGCGTCGGGCGCTCGCGTGACGGCGACTTTGGGATCGCTCGTGTGGTCTGGGTCGCTACCGGGTATTATTGCCGCACTGGCGTTGGCGCTGCCAGGCATAGCCGGCGTTGCCGCGGGGGCACTTGCGCGCGATCGGCGCTCGGGCTTCCTGCAGGGTGTGCTTGCGCTTTCTGCCTGCGAGGTTCCGGTGCTGGTTGTGGCTGCATGTAGCGTATTTTCCCAACGCGCCGTGATGGGTGGCCTTGTTGCCGCTCTGGTTGCAACCTATACGCTTACGTGGTTTTTGCTTGCGATGGGCTTTGCCTTTGAACTTCCCGTTTCGGCACCGCGACGCACAAAAGCCCAGATGGCGACTCCGCTTGCCGGTGGAGCCGCAGCTGCCCGTACTTTTGGCGGACCTGTCGAAGTATCGTCCGATTCTATTTCTACGACCAAGGAGGCCTAGGTCATGGCATCTCAAGTTGAGCTCACCCCATGCGGGGCCATGTTTGACATCTTTAAGCGCGCAGCGCATCTGAGCCATATCGAGCTGTGCGGCTTGGTGCTTTCGTCCCGTCCGCTCGCCGACGGCCGCAGCCCGCAGAGCCGAGCCGCCGATCGCTCTTGGGTTTCCCGCTTTATCGTTCGCGCGCCGGTCGGCACGCTTCAGCAGCGCTACTTTGCCGAATACGGTACCTCGGCTGCGCGTATTATGTCGCAACTGGCCCTGCGCCAGCGCAATCCCATGGACTCCACGGCTGTGATCAATATGGTGTGCGGTCCTGCAGGTGAACCGATGGTACGCGCGCTCGAAGAGTGCCACCAGGACACGAATCTCTATCGCAACGCGCTCGATCGCCTGTCCCAGGCGGCGGAACTCATGCCCGCCGAGCGCGCCGAGGCCGTGCTGGTGCTGTTTGTCGCCGTCGGTTGTTCGGCGGATGTGCGGTCCTCGGTGAACTATGCCATCGACTACGCACACGCGACCTGTGGCGGAGGCACATCCACGCCGCGTTCGCTTGGCATGTCGCTGACTGCGGGCGAACGCGAACCCGCCCCGGCGCACCCCTTGGGCTTGCTGCGCGTGCAAAACAGTTTTGTCGTGAGCGCCCCGCGCTGGATTCAGCCGAGTGAGCAGGGTGTTGAGATTGGCGCGCTGGCCACTGGTGAGGGCGATATTACCGACGTCGGCGACGATGTCTCGGCCCGCCATGCCCATATCTGGTGCGATGCTCAAAATATCTGGCGCGTCGAGGACTTGTCGTCCACCAACGGAACCGTGGTGGTAAACGGGGCCACGCGCGTCTGCATTCAGGTCGAGCCCGGCCGTTCCGCCCAACTCAATCCCGGCGATGAGCTCAAACTCGGCGAATCCACCACCTACGCCATCCTCCTCGGCGCCCTCTAGCTCATCCCCCCAATGAGTTGCGGTGAAATAGGGACTGATTAAGGCCGTTAACGGCAAAAACAGTCCCTATTTCACCGCAACTGCTGTGGGGTTCCAGGGGACTGTGTCCGTCGGTGCCGGGCGCACAATAGTCACCCGAGGTAAACCTTTACCGCCCACCTATATTTGCCGAAATATGGCCTGACGGCGGGGTACAATAAACCCGCATGCGGATTTCCGTTGCGGGCGCTTCCCATCGCCGGGGCGTGCCCGGGAGCATCCGGCATGCGGTCTTTGCGGCGCTCGGTCATGTGCAAGACGGGTAGCTGGGCCTGTGGAGCGCGTGCAGCTCTCCTCGCCTCGGCATGCCTTCTCTCCACGCCATGTACCTGCCGCTGAGTCCGCCTGTCAGATGATCGGAAGCAACAACGAAAATCCCATCACGCCAACATCCCGGCGAGCGCCGGGGCCTGTATACCTATATGAGAGGAGAGGGGTATATGGCGCGTAAGTTTAAGTCTATGGACGGCAACGAGGCGGCCGCATATGTTTCGTATGCGTACACCGAGGTAGCGGGAATTTATCCCATTACGCCGTCCAGCCCGATGGCCGACCATGTCGACCAGTGGGCGGCCCAGGGTCGCAAGAACATCTTCGGCACCCCGGTCAAGGTCGTCGAGATGGAGTCCGAGGCAGGTGCAGCCGGTACCGTTCACGGTTCGCTGGGCGCCGGTGCTCTGACCACCACCTACACGGCTTCTCAGGGTCTGCTCCTGATGATCCCGAACATGTACAAGATCGCAGGAGAGCAGCTCCCGGGCGTTTTCCACGTCTCCGCGCGTTGCGTCGCTTCGCACGCCCTGAACATCTTCGGTGATCACTCCGACGTCATGGCCTGCCGTCAGACCGGCTTCGCCATGCTCGCCGAGGGCAACGTCCAGGAGGTCATGGATCTCTCGCCGGTGGCTCACCTTGCCGCCATCGAGGGCAAGACCCCGTTCCTTAACTTCTTCGACGGCTTCCGCACTAGCCACGAGATCCAGAAGGTCGCCATGTGGGACTACAAGGATCTTGCCGAGATGTGCGACATGGACGCCGTCCAGGCTTTCCGCGACCACGCGCTCAACCCTGAGCACCCGCACACCCGCGGCAGCCACGAGAACGGTGACATCTTCTTCCAGAACCGCGAGGCCTGCAACAAGGTCTACGACGAGCTTCCCGCCGTCGTCGAGGGCTACATGAAGAAGATCAACGAGAAGCTCGGCACCGATTACGGCCTATTCAACTACTACGGCGCTCCCGATGCCGATCGTGTCGTCGTGTGCATGGGCTCCTTCTGCGACGTGCTCGAGGAAGTCATCGACTACCTCAACGCTCACGGCGAGAAGGTCGGCCTGGTCAAGGTCCGCCTGTTCCGACCGTTCTCCATCAAGCACTTTGTCGACGTTCTCCCCGAGACCGTCAAGAAGATTGCAGTTATGGACCGCACCAAGGAGCCGGGTTCCATCGGCGAGCCGCTCTACCAGGACGTCGTCTCCGCTCTCTACGAGGCCGGCAAGACGGGCATCAAGGTCGTCGGCGGCCGTTACGGCCTGGGCAGCAAGGACACGCCTCCCGCGTCCGCGTTCGCTGTCTTCGAGGAGCTCAAGAAGGACGAGCCCAAGCGCGAGTTCACCATCGGCATCGTCGATGACGTGACCAACCTGAGCCTGCCCGAGGCCGAGGATGCGCCCAACACCGCAGCCCCCGGCACCATCGAGTGCAAGTTCTGGGGTCTGGGTGGCGACGGTACCGTCGGCGCCAACAAGAACTCGATTAAGATCATCGGCGACCACACCGACAAGTACGTTCAGGCCTACTTCCAGTACGACTCCAAGAAGACCGGCGGCGTCACCGTCTCGCACCTGCGCTTTGGTGATTCCCCGATCCGTTCGCCGTACTACGTGACCAAGGCCGACTTTGTCGCTTGCCACAACCCCAGCTACATCGTTAAGGGCTTCAAGATGGTCCGCGACGTCAAGCCGGGCGGCACCTTCCTGGTCAACTGCCAGTGGAGCGACGAGGAGTTCGCCGAGCACATGCCCGCCGTGGCCAAGCGCTACATCGCGAACAACAACGTCAACGTCTACCTGATCGACGCTATCGACCTGGCCGCCAAGGTCGGCATGGGCAAGCGCACCAACACGGTGCTCCAGTCCGCCTTCTTCGCGCTGGCCAAGGTCCTGCCCGCCGAGGACGCCCTGCAGTACATGAAGGACGCGGCTACCAAGTCCTACATGAAGAAGGGCCAGGCCATCGTCGACGCCAACCACAAGGCCATCGATGCCGGCGCTACCGCCTTCCGTAAGTTCGAGGTTCCGGCCGACTGGGCTACCGCCGAGGATGCCGCTCCCGTCGAGCTCTCCGAGGAGACCAAGTCCGCCATCGCCCAGCAGGTCAAGAACCTGCTCGAGCCCATCGATCGCATGGATGGCGACAGCCTGCCTGTTTCCGCCTTCGTCGATTGTGCCGACGGCCAGTTTGAGCTGGGCGCCTCTGCATACGAGAAGCGCGGCGTCGCCGTGGTCGTTCCTCACTGGGACGAGACCAAGTGCATCCAGTGCAACCAGTGCGCCTATGTGTGCCCGCATGCCACCATCCGTCCGTTCGCGATGACCGAGGACGAGGCTGCCGCCGCGCCCGAGGCTACCCGCACGCTCGACGCCATGGGCCCCAAGGCCAAGGGCATGAAGTTCACCATGGCCGTGTCCCCGCTCGACTGCATGGGCTGCACCAACTGCGTCAAGGTCTGCCCCAAGGGCGCCCTCGAGATGGTTCCCACCGAGCAGGAGATGGATCAGCAGCCCGTTTGGGACTATATGGTCGAGAACGTCTCCGAGAAGAAGGAGCTCATCGCGGCCAACGTCAAGGGCAGCCAGTTTAAGCAGCCCTACCTGGAGTTCTCCGGCTCCTGCGCCGGCTGCGCCGAGACCGCCTATGCACGTCTGGTGACCCAGGTTGCCGGCGACCGCATGTTCATCTCCAACGCCACCGGCTGCTCCTCCATTTGGGGCAACCCCGCTGCCACCGCTCCTTACTGCAAGGACAAGGACGGTCACGGCCCGGCGTGGAACAACTCCCTGTTCGAGGACAATGCCGAGCATGGTCTGGGCATGGCCGTTGGCTATGAGGCCGTTCAGCACAAGCTGATCGCCGCTACCCAGGACATCATCGCTGCCGATGGTCCGTCCGATGAGCTCAAGGCCGCCGGCCAGGCTTGGATCGACTCCGTCAACGACGCCGAGGCCTCCAAGACCGCTGCCGCCGCCTACGTTGCCGAGCTCGAGAAGTGCGGCTGCGACGCTTCCAAGGCGATCCTCGCCGACAAGGCTTACCTCACCAAGAAGTCCTTCTGGATCTTCGGCGGCGACGGCTGGGCCTACGACATCGGCTTCGGTGGCCTGGACCACGTCCTGGCTTCCGGCCACAACGTCAACGTCTTCGTCTTCGACACCGAGGTCTACTCCAACACCGGCGGTCAGGCCTCCAAGGCCTCGAACCTGGGCCAGGTCGCTCAGTTCGCCGCTGCCGGTAAGGTGACCAAGAAGAAGTCCCTGGCCGAGATCGCCATGAGCTACGGCTACGTCTACGTGGCGCAGGTCGCCATGGGCGCCAACCCGGCTCAGACCCTCAAGGCCATCCACGAGGCCGAGGCCTACGACGGCCCGTCCCTCATCATCGGCTACAGCCCCTGCGAGATGCACTCCATCAAGAAGGGCGGCATGCAGAACTGCCAGGCCGAGATGAAGAAGGCCGTCGAGTGCGGTTACTGGAACCTCTTCCGCTTCAACCCCGAGGCTGCTGCCGGCAAGAAGTTCTCGCTCGATTCCAAGGAGCCCGCGGGCGGTTATCAGGAGTTCCTGATGAACGAGGCCCGTTACGCTTCGCTGACGCGTTCCTTCCCCGAGCGCGCCGAGGAGCTCTTCAAGGAGAATGAGCAGGCCGCTATGGACCGCTATCAGCACCTGCTGAAGCTCAAGACGGTGTACAACGAGGCCTAAGTCTCCCACCGCAGGATCTGAGGGCTAACCTTCGCGGACGTCCTCGGACATGAAAGAACCCCCGCTGCGCACTACGTGCGGCGGGGGTTCTTTCGTCCTGCGGAGTGTCCGCGAAGGTCAGCCCTCAGATCCTGCTACGACTACGTCCTCAGATTGTGTGGGCGGATGAAGGACGTAGTTGGCCGGGTATTCCGTCCCTTTCGCTGTTTCGCGGCTTTGCCGCGAAACCTCGCGCCACTTTGGGGATGGATGGGGGACTTGGCTGTTGCCGCCTTTTCGGAGCGCTTCTTTATTCCTTTTGCTGGATGAAAAGCCCCTTGTTTTTGCAGGGGTGCATACTCGACTTATAAGTGCATAGAATCTCGTATAGCGCGAGTAAGATATTGCGCTGTCCGTTTTGTGTTTAGCAGAGATGTAGTTTGCATAATCCGACATAATCCTCGCTTCATTTAAATAAAGTCGCACGTAAATTACGTAGATATGTCTGAGCTGGAGTTCTGTACGCTGAGCGGACAAAAACGACCGTTCACCGTTCCGCTATTTTCAAAATGAATAAAATGAGCGATAAAGAGAATATAAACCTTAATAAACTCGCGTATCGCACGGACGCGGGTTATTAATGGGTTGTAGGCCTTTTACAGAAAGGATTCCAGCAATGTCTAAGCCTCTTGGCAAGCCCGATCGTATTGTCGTCGCCCTTGGCGGCAACGCCCTCGGCAACAACCCCGTTGAGCAGATCGAGGCCGTGAGCAACACCGCTCACGCCCTTCTCGGCCTGATTGAGCAGGGTAACGAAATCATCATCACCCACGGCAACGGTCCGCAGGTCGGCATGATCCAGAACGCCTTCGCCGCCGCCCACGACGCCATCGGCACCCCCGAGATGCCGCTGCCCGAGTGCGGCGCCATGTCCCAGGGCTACATCGGCTATCACCTGCAGCAGGGCATTGGCCGCGAGATGCACAAGCGCTATAAGCGTTGGCACGCCGCAACCGTCGTCACCCAGATCGAGTGCGACCCCGACGATCCCGCGTTCAAGAACCCGACCAAGCCGATCGGCCCCTTCTACACCGAGGAGCAGGCCAAGGAGTTCATGGCCGAGGATCCTTCCAAGGTCTTCGTCGAGGATTCCGGCCGCGGCTGGCGTCGCGTTGTCGCTTCCCCCGATCCCAAGAAGATCGTCGAGGCTGACTCCATCCTCAACCTGCTCGACAACGAGTTCATCGTCATCGCCTGCGGTGGCGGCGGTATCCCCGTCGTCCGCGACTACGAGAACAAGGGCTGCTACAAGGGCGTTCCCGCCGTCATCGACAAGGACCTGGGCGGCGAGCTGCTGGCCGAGGACTGCGACGCCGACGTTCTGTTCCTGCTGACCGCCGTTGAGCATGTCGCCATCAACTTTGGCAAGCCCAACCAGGAGGAGCTCGAGGACATCACCGCCGACGAGGCCGAGCGCCTGGCCGACGAGGGCCAGTTCGGCAAGGGTTCCATGGAGCCCAAGGTCCGCGCCGCCATCAAGTTTGCCCGCTCCCGCAAGGGTCGCACCTGCATCATCGGTGCCCTGGACAAGGCCGCCGAGACCATGGCCGGCCTCTCCGGTACCCGCATCCACGAGTAGCCTCTACTCCATTGCCTCTCTCGTGGGCGCCAGGCAAGACGCCCACAAACTAGCCTCTCTTCATGAGCCCCGCGGCCCGCTCCGACCGCGGGGCTTTTGCTATTCACCTGGTCCCCGATGGGTGGGTAGTCATTGGGGACGTTCTTAAACGACTAGTCAAACAAGAACGTCCTCAATGACTACTAATTTAAATCTGTCCCCAATGACTGCGGAAAGCGCATCTCACACCGACGCATTGCTTTCGGGCCCTCTCTCCGTGCCCCCTATAAGTTCAGCTGGACTCCCCGCAACCTGTTCCGCGTTGGCGGAACGAGAGCGACGTGGAGTGTCATTCTTTACCGCGTTAGACTAGACGCAGGGAAAGGAGGAGGACATGGATGCTCGCGTCAAGCAGCTTGTAAATATGATCGAGGACGCTCAGCCTGTCGCTGTCGCGGTGCTTGCCAAGCGTCTCGAGGTAAGCGAGCGCGCCGTGAGAAACTATATCCATCGCGCAAACGACAATCTTGCGGGGGTTGCACGCATCGTTGGCAGCAAAGGGCAATATCGTATCGATGTTGCACATGCAGATGAGCTTGCTCGCTTGCTAGACGGTGCGGCTCTGGCCCATCCGGGCATTCCTGATACGCGCGACGGCCGTGTGTCCTTCCTTCTTAACGACCTCCTCATGCGGTCCCAGTGGGTGACGATTGAGGAGTATGCGGATTTACTCTACGTTTCGGCGCGAACTCTGTCCAATGACATGCGTCTGGTAGAGCAGAAACTCGCCCAATTTGACTTAACGCTCGAAAAGCGCCCACGCTACGGAATCCGCGTTGCGGGCGGGGAGTCGCAACGGCGCCTGTGCCTGGCCTCGCTGGTGAGGCCCGTGTTGCCCGACACCGACGATGCAAAGCTCGCCGAGCGCCTGCGGGCCATCGCTGCATGTGTGGACGATGCCCTGACGGCCTCGCCCGTCACGGTGAGCTCGCTGGCATCCCGCAATCTCATCATGCATCTTTACATTGCTCTTGGCCGCATCGAGCAGGGCTGCTATGTCCCAGCTGCAGAATCGGACGTTCAAAAACTGGAGGGAACGCGCGAATACGCCGCGGCTTTCCAGATTGCCGCAAACATCAAGGATGCCCTGGGCGTGAGCATGCCCCGAGAAGAGGTTGCCTTTATCGCAATCCATTTGCTCGGCAGGGGCACGGGCGTGCCCGAGAAGGGTTCTGCCGTTATCTCGGACGAGATGTGGGAGATTGCTTCCGAGATGGTACGTGCGGTCAACGATGAGTTTAGGTTTGACTTTAGCGGCGATCTTGAACTTCGCATGAACCTTGCTCGGCATATCGGCCCTCTGGGCTATCGCCTTGAATATCACATGCATATGGATAACCCCATGCTGCCCGATATCAAGACGAGGTTTCCGTTGGCCTATTCGATGGCAGCTGGCACCTCGCAGGTACTCGAGCGTCATTTTGGCAGCCAGCCCTCTGATGAAGAGCTCGGCTACATCGCCATGGCATTTGCCCTGGCCCTCGAGCAGCAAGCCGACCAGCCGCGTCGCAAGCGCATCCTGATCGTGTGCGCCTCGGGAGCGGGAAGCGCCCGTATGCTCGAGCACCAGTACCGCAAGCAGTTTGGCATGTATATCGATTCGATTGAGACATGCGATGTCGCCCGCGTGGGAACGTTCGATTTTTCGCACATCGACTACGTGTTCACAACGGTGCCGCTCAACGTCAAGTTGCCCGTGCCCGTCCGCGAGGCCGATTTCTTCTTGGAGACGAGCGATGTCAACGCTATCCGCAAGGTGCTGAGCGACGACACTGCGCAATCGGACTCCGTAAGCTCTTTCTTTAGCCGTGCCCTGTTCTTCAACCGCGTTGAGGCGTCGTCGAAGCAGGCCGTTCTCCGATATCTCTCCGAGCGCGCCGTCGAGAGCGGCCGTGTCGATGCCCAGTTTGCCCAAGAGGTCGCCGAGCGCGAGAGCGCGAGTGCCACCTCGTTTGGCAATGGGGTAGCCATGCCCCATGGGATGCATCCCTTGAGCGCCGAGGCCTTTGTTACCGTGGGCCTGCTCGAACACCCCATTCTTTGGGACGAATACGGCCATGAGGTCGATATCGTCTTTATGGTGTCGTTTGCCCGGTCGGGCGGCGATGAGGCGCGGATCTTGAGCTCACTGCTCGCCGAGATCTTTATGGACCGCCAGGGGGTCGAGCGCCTACGCGAGCGCCGGTCCTGGCATGAGCTGATGGCGCTTGTGCAAGCGCATACGGCTTAAGACTTCTTTTGTCGATAACCCTGTCTGTCTACCTGCAATAAACCTCGAGGATTGCGGGCGGGAGATAGGCGTTTCGAATATTCAAGTACAAACCAAACATCACGGGAGAGGAGACCGTTATGGACGATCAGGGAACCGAGATGGTTTCGTTTCAGCTGGTCGCTGCAGCGGGAGAGGCACGCAGCCTTGCCTTCGAAGCCCTTGAAAAGGCAAAAGCGGGGGATTTTGACGCCGCCGCCAAACTCATGAAGCAGTCAAAGGATGCGGGAATCAAGGCTCACCACATCCAAACGCAGCTGCTTTCGACTGAGGCAGCGGGCGAGCATCTGTCGGTGGATGTGTTGCTGGTCCATGCTCAGGACCACCTCATGTGCTCCATGCTTGCTCAGGAGCTCGTGCAGGAGCTGATCTGCCTGTATGAGTGCACTGCAACCAAGAACGCCTAGCGGCGTGCGGTGACTATCCAACCAATCAATGCGAAGGGAATCCCTTATGAAGATCCTTCTTGTTTGCGCAGCTGGTCTGTCTACAAGCATTCTGATGAAGAAACTCGAGAAATATGCGGAGCAAAACGGCATCGAGCTCGATATCGATGCGGTGGGTATCGGCGAGTATCAGGAGACGTGCGCCAATTATGACGTGCTGCTCTTGGGGCCGCAGGTGTCCTACCAGCTCAACACCGTCAAGCAGGGGAGCGGTAAGCCGACCGCGGTCATCCCCGCACAGGACTACGGCATGGGCAACGCCGCCAACGTGCTGGCACTCGCCCAGTCGCTGTTGGGTTAGGAGGCGACCATGGAGAAGTTCATGACCCTGCTTCAGGAAAAACTGACCCCTATCGCCAATTTCTGCGGCACCGAGCGCCACTTTGCCTCCATGCAAAAGGGCTTTATGAGCGCGATCAGCTTCATCTTGGTATCTGCCGTCTTTATGATCCTCGCCAACCCGCCGGTCACGGCCGACCTGGTGGCGCAGGGCGGGTTCTGGTCCGTCTTTGGCCCTTGGCTCGATTTTGCGACGGCCAATAAGCTCACGCTGCTCATCCCCTTCAATATGACGATGGGCATACTGTCGGTGATCGTGACGTTCGCAATCGCCTATAACCTGGCGGGCACCTACAAGATGCCCAAGCTTAACGCCGGCATGACCTCGCTGGTGATGTTCCTGATCGCCGCGGCGCCGTCGTCCTACTACCAGCTTGCTGACGAGTCCGTGCTCCAGGCGGTCCCCTGCACCTATCTGGGTGCGCAGGGCCTGTTTACCGCCATCATCGTTGCCTTGGTCTCCGTCGAGGTCACGCGCTTCTGCCAGACCAAGGGCATCACCATCAAGATGCCCGATGGCGTGCCGCCGTTTTTGTCCGAAACCTTTGGCGCCATCGTACCTATGCTCGCCAACATCCTCATCTTCTTTGGCGGCAACCTGCTGATCCAGATGATCGATCCCGCGCTGTCCATCCCCTCGGTTATCGAGAAGCTGCTCGCTGCCCCGCTTTCCGTCGCAGTTGACTCTGTGCCCGGCGCACTGCTTATCTGCTTCATGACGCTGCTGTTTTGGTGCTTTGGCGTCCACGGCAACATGATCGTAATGCCCATCACCGCCCCGGTCTCGCTTGCCGCCTTTGCCGCCAACGCCTCGCTCTATGCTGCCGGGCAGCCGCTTGAGTTCCACCCGGTGCTCATGTCGTTGGCCATCAACCTCATCGGCGGCACGGGTAATACGTTCTCTTTTGTGGCGCTCTGCGCGTTTAGGGCAAAGTCGCAGCAGCTCAAGGCATTTGGCAGGGCATCGATCGTGCCGAGCTTCTTCCGTATCTCCGAGCCCGCGATCTTCGGCGCGCCCATCATCTTCAACCCGATCCTCATGATTCCGTTTGTGCTAGGCGGCATGATCTCGGCCCTGCTGTATTGGGGTGCGGTCTCACTGGGTCTTGTCTCTAACTTCTACATCTTGGTGAGCGGCACGTTCCCCATCTTCGTTCAGGGCTTTGTCCAGTGCCTCGACCCGCGCATCTGGGTGTTTACGATCGTTTTGATCGTGGTCATGGCTGTGGTCTGGTACCCGTTCTTTAAGGTGTACGATAACCAGCTCCTGGCTCAGGAGCAGGAGAACGCCGCGGCAGCTTCTGCCGAGGATGCTGAGTAGCATGAGTTACTTTGACAGAACGTCTGCCGCCGGTATGCCCGAGGGCTTTTTGTGGGGTGGTGCCCTCGCCGCCAACCAGGCCGAAGGGGGCTGGAACGAGGGCGGCCGCGGCATGTCGCACTCCGACCTGATCCCACAGGGTTCCGACCGCTGGGATGTAATGTTTGGCAGGCAAAAGCCCGTGGACGATCCGGACAGGCTGTATCCATGCCGCTGGGGCAACGACTTCTTCCATCATTGGCACGAGGATGTCGAGCTCTTTGCCGAGATGGGCTTTAAGTGCCTGCGTCTTTCAATTTGCTGGAGCCGTATTTTTCCCACAGGGATGGAGGCCGAGCCCAACGGCGAGGGCTTGGAGTTTTACCGTCAGGTATTCGAGGCGCTGCGCGAGCATGGAATCGAGCCGCTTGTGACGCTGTCGCACTACGACTATCCGTTGGCTCTGGTCGAGCGCTATGGTGGCTGGCAAAGCCGAGAGATGATCGAGCGGTATGCGCACTACGTCGAGACCGTCGGACGCGCGTACCAGGGCCTCGTGCGTTATTGGCTTACGTTCAACGAGATCAACAGCGTGGCGCTGTCCTATCTCAACGCGGGTGTCACGCTCGAGGATGAGCGTGACCGTGCAGCCGTGACCGCGGCGTTCTCGCACCATATGTTTATGGCGAGCGCTCGCGCTGTCGAGATTCTGCACAAGATCGATCCCGCAAACAAGGTGGGTTGCATGGTCGCTGCCGGTGCGACCTATCCGTACCGTTGTGCGCCCGAGGACGTATGGCTTGCGTATGAGGAGGACCGCGGCCGCTACTTCTACACAGACGTGATGGCTGCGGGCGCCTATCCTACTTGGAAGCTGCGTGCACTCGAGAAAGAGGGGGTTCACGTGCCCTTTGAGCCGGGCGATACGGAGTATCTGGCAGAGCATACGGTCGACTTCATCTCGTTCTCGTACTATTGCTCGCGCTTGGTGTGCGCCGATGATCAGGTGGTCGCCGAGAAGGCGGAGGGCAACGTGTTCCCGACGTTGCGCAATCCGTACCTCAAGGATAAAGAGACTGCCTGGAAGTGGCAGATCGATGCGCTGGGTTTGCGCGTGACGCTTGCCGGCTACCACGATCGTTACCATCTTCCGCTCTTTATCGCCGAGAACGGTGTGGGCGGACTCGATGCGCTGGAAGACGGCAAAGTCCACGATGCGTATCATATTGATTACCTGCGAAGGCATATTCTTGCGCTGCGCGATGCAATTGTCGAGGACGGTGTTGACCTGATGGGATACACGCCGTGGGGCTGTATCGATTTGGTGTCGGCCTCGACGGGGCAGATGAAGAAGCGCTATGGCTTTGTTTATGTTGATGCCGATGATATGGGCAAAGGCACGTTCGATCGCTACCGAAAGGACAGCTTCTGCTGGTACCAAAAGGTCATTGCAT
Source organism: Collinsella sp. (assembly GCA_018376265.1). Lineage (GTDB taxonomy): Bacteria > Actinomycetota > Coriobacteriia > Coriobacteriales > Coriobacteriaceae > Collinsella. Next base: position 95,250 of record JAHABQ010000008.1, on the reverse strand, counting down.
CAAATGGCGAGGACTTGAGTTAACTCTTGCAGGTCTGTTGCCCCCGCGGTCCGCTTCGGCCGCGGGGGCTTTTGTTATTGAGGCGGCTGTTCATGAGGAGCATTGCAGGCTGCGGAAACCCGGCACTTGGGGACGTTCCTTTCCTGCCGGCAGTTTGGGACAGTCCTTAAAGGCCGCATCGATCAACTGCGGAAAGCACATCCCAGAATGAGCGTCCAACATGGGGTGCGGTTTCCCTTGAGGCCCTCAATCGGAAAATGCATCCCGGATTTTTGTCGAAAAGCGGTCCCTAGTTTCCCAAACGGGCCGCTAACGGAAAGCGCATCCCGCTATTGGGCCCCAAAGCAGGATGCGCTTTCCGTGCTGGCAGTTCCAAGCAGTTCGGGATGGCCCTTTTCGTCTGCTCTCGGCCGGCGTCCGTAAGACTGTCCTCGACGACCACTCATTTAAGTCTGTCCCCAATGAGTGCCCAATGACTAGTAGTAGGCCCACATGGCTTCGACTTCGTTGAGGACCTCTACGACGCCCCAGCGGCGGGCGCTGCGGCTGGCCGAGTTGGGATCGAAGACTTCAATCTGGTCGGCGTCGTCAATACCGTAAAGTACAATGTAGTGGCCCACGTTGGTAAAGGTGCCCGGTCGAACGGCGGCGATGACGGGCGCTCCCGAACGCAGCGCCTGAGTCATCGAGTCGCGATCGTTATGGAGCTCCGTTCCGTTAAGTCCCAACTGCCACGCGCCGCTCGTCATAAACGACCATTCGGTTGCACCGGTGGGGGCGTAATTGCCCACCTCGGAAAGCGCGCACATATCGACGGGGGTCATATCGGTGCGTCCCGTCTTAAAGATATAGACCATGGTGAGGCACGTAGGCCCGCAGGCATTTTGGCGGATGGTGCCGCCGGCGTAAGGCAGCTCCGACCACGCAGGGTCGATCTGATAGATATGGGGCATCGTGCCGGCTTGCCATTGAGAGCGCGGGGTCGAAAAGGCGAAAGAATAACCGGGCGCGACGGGGGCCTTGAGCAGCTTGTCCTCGGCGGTGGGCTCGAGACCGGCCGACCCGTGGGACATACAGGAGCTCATAAGCACAAAGACCAGACAGGTAAGGATAGAGCACAGTGCGAGGCGAAGTCGACGAGCCGGCAGGGCGGTGGCATTCGCGTGCGATGTCGAGCGGTAGGGCTTGCCGTCGCGTCCGCCTTGGGGATGCGAAAAGAAGCGGTTGATATGGATGTTGGGCTGACGTGCGCCGTTGCGGCGCAGTTGCGGAACCTCGGCCTGACGCTGTCGAGTGCGCGCGCCCAAGCGGCTATCTTGCTGCGTGCTTGTGCCCGTGCTCAGACGGCCACTCTGCCGTGTTCTGCTTGACTGCTGCCGAGACGAAGGTCTGGGTTGCTCTTGGAGGCGTTGCGGATTGCTGCTCGTGGCACTTCTGGGCGTAGGCGTGGTACGGCCAGCAAGGCGAACGCTTTGTCGCCGTTGATCACCGTCGTTGTATCCGTATGCCATTCGTACCGCCTTGTCTCATGTATAACCTGTCCATCCTACAAAAAAGATGTGCAACAAATGGGTCTGCGCGTCAAAAGCTCGGTAAACGGTACGAAAGGCGCAAAACACACGGCCTCAAAAACATCTCTATATGCGTCCGATGAGCGTACGCCCGTCGGGCGGGCGGCAACAATGAACGGCAAACCGTGCCGTTCGTCCCAAAAACGGCGCCGCTCGTTTTGCAGTTCTGCCTTCGGTCGAGCTGCAAGCGGAGCTGCTGCGCCAAGGCCGTATCTTAAAGCCACGAAATAAAAGAGCGCGGCAAAACAGACCGCGCAAGGGGTGACGTCAAGGGGCGTCAAAAAGGAAAGGAGGGGAACAATGGCGGACAAGAACGCAGAAGTTGCAGTCGAAGGTAACGGCGGCATGAAGAAAACGCTTTCGCTCTGGAACTTCTTCACCATCGGTTTCGGTGCCATCATCGGAACTGGCTGGGTTCTGCAGGTCGGCGACTGGATGGTCGTGGGCGGCGGTCCCGTTCCCGCTATGATCGCATTCCTCTTGGGTGCAATCTTCCTCGTGCCCGTCGGAGCTGTTTTCGGTGAGCTCACGGCTGCTATCCCCATCTCGGGCGGCATCGTCGAGTATGTCGATCGTAGCTTTGGCCGTACGCTGAGCTACATCACCGGATGGCTTTTGGCCCTGGGCAACGGCATCCTGTGCCCGTGGGAGGCAATCGCTATCTCGACCCTCGTGTCCGAGATGTTCGGCAGCCTGCCCGGTCTTGAGTGGCTGCGCGCCGTCAAGCTCTACACCATCCTGGGCGCCGACGTTTACCTGTTCCCGACGCTGATCGCGCTCGGCTTTGCAGCCTACGTCATCTTCCTCAACTTCCGCGGTGCCAGCTCGGCCGCCAAGCTTCAGGCCTTCCTGACCAAGGCTCTGCTCTGCGGCATGCTGCTCGCCATGGGCGTCTCGCTGTTCACCGGCTCGCCGGACAACGCCATGCCCGTGTTCTCCCAGGTCGCCGGCGCTGGCGGCGGCAAGGCCGCTACCGAGAGCTCCAGCCTGTTTGCCGGCATCGTGTCGGTCCTGGTTCTGACCCCGTTCTTCTACGCCGGCTTCGACACCATTCCTCAGCAGGCTGAGGAAGCAGCCGAGGGCCTCAACTGGAACAAGTTCGGCAAGATCATCTCCTTGGCTCTGCTGGCCGCCGGCGGCTTCTACATGGTCTGCATCTACTCGTTCGGCACCATCCTCGACTGGCATGAGTTTGTTAAGAGCCCGGTTCCCGCGCTCGCCTGCCTCAAGGGCATCAACATGCTCCTGTACCTGGCCATGCTCGTCATCGCCACGCTTGGACCCATGGGCCCGATGAATTCCTTCTACGGCGCCACGAGCCGCATCATGCTCGCCATGGGCCGCAAGGGCCAGCTGCCCGAGCAGTTCGCCGAGGTCGACCCCAAGTCCGGCGCTCCCAAGCTCGCCTGCGTCGTTCTGGGCGCCATCACCGTCGTCGGTCCGTTCCTGGGCAAGAACATGCTCATCCCTCTGACCAACGTGTCGGCTCTCGCCTTCATCTTCTCCTGCGGCATGGTCGCCCTCGCTTGCCTGCGCATGCGCTTCACCGAGCCCGACCTGCCTCGTCCCTACGAGGTGCCCGGCGGCAAGTTTGGCATCGGCCTCGCTATCGCTGCCTGCGCCATCATCATCGGCCTGCTCGTGATTCCGTTCTCTCCCGCCTCCCTCAACATGGTGGAGTGGAGCATCGTGATCGGCTGGCTGGCCGTCGGCCTGGCTCTCATGGCCTTCACCAATTCCCGCAAAAAGTAACGCCGAGCCGGGGCGGATCAGGTGCGCGGGACCCTCTCTTCCGCGCACCGAACCCGGCACCACTTGGGTAGCTTTGTGAGGCCTTAACCCAACGCGGCCTCGCCCACTATATGGATCCATAAGGAGGAACCATGTCCACTAAGTATGCAATCGTTGGCGGCAAGCTCATCGACGGTACCGGTGCCGGGCCGGTCGAGAACTCCCTCGTTCTCGTCGACGACAACGGCAAGATCGAGTACGCCGGCGCCATGCAGGACCTTCCCGAGGGCGTTGAGGTCATCGACGCCGCCGGCAAGACCGTCCTTCCCGGCCTGATCGACACCCACCTGCACTTCTCGGGCAACTTGACCGACGATGACACCGACTGGGTCATGCAGCCGCTCCTCGAGAAGCAGGCCGTCGCCGTCAAGCAGGCCTACGACTGCCTCACCCACGGCCTCACCACCGTCTGCGAGATCGGCCGCTTTGGTATCCAGATCCGTGACTGCATCGACAAGGGCGTCTTCAAGGGCCCGCGCGTTCTGGCCACCGGCCTTGGCTTCTGCCGCGTTGCCGGCCACGGCGACTCCCACCACTGCAGCCAGGAGCTCAACAAGGAATCGCACCCCTGGGGCGATCAGGTCGACGGTCCTTGGGATCTGCGCAAGGCCGTCCGCCGTCGCCTGCGTGAGAACCCCGATGCCATCAAGATCTGGGCTACCGGTGGCGGCATCTGGCGCTGGGACTCCGGCCGCGACCAGCACTACTGCTCCGAGGAGATCCAGGCCGTGGTCGAAGAGGCAAAGATGGTCGGCATCCCCGTGTGGAGCCACTGCTACAACAACCACGCCGCTGCCTACGATTCCGTTCGCTTTGGCTGCGAGCAGCTGATTCACGGCTTCGATATCGATGAGCGCACCATGGACCTCATGGCCGAGCAGGGCACCTTCTTCACTCCGACGATCGCCTTCCTGCCCACCTGGTACGCCACCTATCCGCCCGTCTACGTTCCCGAGCTGCACGACAAGTACGAGGGCACCCTGGTCGAGAAGGAGCTGCAGCGCAACTACGACTGCCTGCGCGAGGCCAAGAAGCGCGGCGTCGTCATGACGATCGGCTCCGACTCCTTCTCCTTCGTCACCCCGTACGGCACTTGCTCCATCGAGGAGATGTACGAGTTCGTCGACAAGATCGGCTTCACTCCGGTCGAGACCATCACCTGCGCCACCCTCAACGGTGCCAAGATGTGCCACATCGAGGACGAGACCGGTTCCATCGAGGCCGGCAAGTGCGCCGACCTGCTGGTCGTCAACGGTGACGTCGCCGCCGACATCCACGTGCTCAACACCGACAACATGGACGTCATCATGAAGGACGGCTGGATTGTCGAGGGCGGCACCTTCGGCGAGGCAAACAAGTACAGCGCCTAAGCTACCGTTCATCGATGGCTTGATGTAAAACACAGTATTTGATTGCATAATGCAATGGAGAGGGTCGCTTGCGGCCCTCTTTATTGCTATGGGGTGCGTCGGTAAGAAGGAGATGACGGTGGATCTCAATAGGCTGATTCTGGGCAAGAGCTACAACTCTACCAAGGTCTTTCGTACCGCTCAGCATGTGGTTCAAGCCATCTTGCTCGGTATTGTCGTTCCGCTGCTTATCCTGCTGCTCATCTGGGATCTAACCGATAATCCCAATCCCGTTCCGGCCGTTGTCGTCATTGCCGGCTTGGTCATGCTGTGCTTCTTCTTCTCGTACGTCTTTGTCGTTCCCGACGACCTCACATCGAGCGCAACCGACCGCACGCTCGCCATCGCTTCAAAAATATTCGCCTACACGTCGCGCGGCCTTACGCCCGAAGCTGCCCTGGGCGCCTCTAAGATCATCCTGTCCGAAACTATCGCCTCTGCCATCTGCTTTACCGACGGCAAGCAGGTGTTGGCAAGCTGGGGCGAGGACTCGGCAAAATGCCCCGCGGGCACCCCGGTGGTGCTGCGGACTACGCTCAACGTGATCAACAGCGGTGAGCAAAGCGTGTTCTCGCGCGATGCCTCGACCGAGACAGGTGGCTACTTTCCGCGCCTGCGCGCCGGTATTGTCGCACCGCTTACCGTGCGCGGGCATTGCGTGGGCACGCTCGAGTTGTATTATCCCCGTCTGAGCAGCATCGATATGCGCCAGACGGCGCTTGCCTCGGGCTTTGCCGACCTCATTTCCACGCAGCTTGCGAGCTTTGAGCTCGAGCGCCAGGACGAGCTTACGGCCCGCGTGGAGCTGCGCGCCTTGCAATCGCAGGTCGATCCTCATTTTCTGTTTAACACCATCAGCACCATCGTGTCGCTCGTACGTACCGAGCCGGACAAGGCCAGGTCGCTGCTGATCGACTTTTCCAATTACTACCGTCAGACGCTTTCTGATTCCGATACCCTCACAACGCTCGAGCACGAGGTGGAACAGGGCACTCGCTATATCAATCTTATGCAGGCTCGTTATGGCGACGGCCGTCTGCGCGTCTCGGTCGATATCGACTTTGAGGTGCGCGATTGCATGGTGCCGCCGTTTATCTTGCAGCCGTTGCTCGAAAACTGCATCAAGCACGCGCAGCGCGAGACCGAGCCGCTTTCTATTCATGTTAGGGCTTTCGAGACCGATGACGGTTTGGAGATCATCGTCGAGGACGACGGCATCGGTATGAGCGAAGAAGTCTGCGCGCATCTGTTTGAGCAACATCGCCTGGAGGAGCCCGAGAGCATTACCGCCGACGGCTCCGTCAAGCGAGGTTGCGGCCTGGCGCTCTTCAACGTGCTTCAGCGCATCCATTTCTTTTACGGAGAAGATTCCGGCATGCGCGTGAAGTCCCAGGAGGGCGTGGGAACGCAGGTCATCGTCGAGCTGAACGGCGAGCCGCATGAGCCGGCGCCGTTGACGGCGTAGCACGCGGTTGGATTGAGAGAAAAAGAGGGGAAGCACATATGTCCGAAGGCTGGAACATCTTGGTGGTTGATGACGAACCTCCCATTAGGGCTGAGCTACGCTATCTGTTGGAAAAGGATACGCGTGTGGGCCAGATTGCCGAGGCGGGCAATGTCACCGAGGCCGTGGAGTCGATTCTCTCGAACAAGCCCAACGTGTTGTTTTTGGACATCACGATGCCCGGCCGCTCGGGAATTGAGCTTGCCGAGACGCTGCAGAACCTAAAGACGCCGCCGGTGGTTGTGTTTGTGACGGCGTTTGCCGAGTTTGCCGCCGATGCGTATAACCTCGATGCGGTCGACTATGTCGTCAAGCCGGTCGAGGACGCACGCCTGTCAAAGGCACTCGACAAGATCGAGGCAGCCTTGGGTGCCCGTCGTGTTATCCACGCTCCGCGCCAGCCTTTGCGTCTGACGGTGGACCGCGGGGGCAAAAAGGTGTTCATTCCCGCCGCAGACGTCTGCTACTTTGAGGCGCGCGCCGATTTTTGCAACGCCATCTGCGCCGAGGGAACGTACCTGATCAATGAGTCGATCTCTTCGCTCGAGCGTCGCTTGGTCTCCGAGGGCTTTATTCGCGTTCATCGCAGCTATCTGGTCAATTTGGAAGACGTGCACAATGTCGAGATCGGTTCCACGGGTCTTATGGAGCTCAGACTCGATCGCGTAACCTCGACGGTGCCCGTGTCCCGCCGTCGCGCTGCCGAGGTTAAAGCACACTTGGGGCTTGCGTAGACGGTCTGCGTGCCGTCGTTTACCATCGCAGGTTTGGCATGGGCGCGCGGTGGGCATAATGGGTGGCATCGAATGAAATCGAAAGGATCATTATGCCCGCGCTTATCACCCATCATCTGTTTGGCGAGGAAAGCATCGACCGTCTTCCGCAGGGCGTCATCACGTCCGATGAAGAGCGCATTGCCTTTATCTTGGGCAACCAAGGCCCCGACCCGTTTTTCTTTCACATCCTGACACCGCGTGTTTCCGACTGCACGCTGCTGGCGCAGGTCATGCATCGGTCGCGCATGTCTCGCCAGTTCGCGTGCCTGCGCGACGGCGTGTCGCATCTGCTGCCGCGCGACGCCAGCTTGGGTCGCGCCTTTGCGCTGGGCCTGCTGTCTCATTACGTGCTCGACCGCAACGCCCACCCCTTTGTCTATGAGCAGCAGTTTGGCATCGTGGAATCCGACTCAGAGCTTGAGGATTCGAGCAGTCAGGTCCATGCCGTGATCGAGAGCGACCTGGATGTACTGATGCTGCAGCTTAAACGCGATGGCGCTACGGTCGACGATTACCCGCCGGCGGGCGAGATCGTCACCACCGATCGCATCAATCGCGTGGCCGGCGTGCTGATGAGCTATGTTGCCGGACGCGTGTATGGCATTGACATTCCGGCGGGGGAGTACGGTGCTGCCGTTGCCAATATGCAGCGACTTTACCGCGCGATTGAGCCGGCCGGCTCCGCAAAGACGCGCGCGATCTCGCTGGTTGAGGGCTTGGTGCACGACTACTCGCTGCTCGACGGCCTTGCCCATCGCGTGACGACGGAGCTGCCCGAGCGCACCGGTAACCTGGGCCATCTGACATGGAAGAATCCCTTTACCGACGAGGTCTCGAACGAGAGTTTCCCCGAGGTCTTTGATCGCGCGCTGGTCGATTACGAGTGCACGGTCGCACGTTTTATCGAGACCGGTGACATGGATGCCGTGACCAGTCACGTCAACTACAGCGGTCGCGTGCTCAATGCCGATGAGGAGTTCGACCGCGAGGAATAGGGCTCGTGCGTGCCCCTTTGCCGAATCCTTACCGGCGGTTCTGGACAATTGGGGTACGATGAGCTAACTGCATATCGGGCGAATACGAAGGGTCCCTGTCCATGAAATACACCAAGCTCGAGCGTAACTGGGTTATGTATGATGTGGGCAATTCGGCCCTCGTGCTGCTCAATACCTCGGTGGTGCCCATTTACTTTAACGCCATCAATACCGGCGCTTCCTCGGCCGACCTGGTGGTCGCCTGGGGCAATGCGCAGACGATTGCCTCGCTGGTCATCGCCATGCTCATGCCCATTCTGGGCGCGCTTGCCGACTACGCCGGCAACAAGATCAAGTTCTTCTTGGGCTTCTTCCTCACGGGCCTGGTGCTTTGCCTGGCGCAGGCTATCCCAATGTCCGCCATGGCATTTTTGACCGTGTACGTGCTGTGCACCATCGGCCTTAACTCTTCTATGACGTTCTACGACGCCATGCTGCCCGACATTACCACCGACGAGCGCATGGACGCCGTGTCCAGCTCGGGTTATGCCTGGGGCTACATCGGTTCCACCGTGCCGTTCGTCATCTGCCTGGCGCTCATCATGGGTGGCCCCGCTCTTGGTGTCCCCACCATGCTGGCAACGCGTCTGTCGTTTATCATCACCGGTGCCTGGTGGCTCATCTTTACCCTGCCGCTCATTCGCACCTATAAGCAAAAGTACGGTCGCGAGCGCGGTCCCGAGGACACCATCGGCCACATCGTGGGCGGTGTGTTCTCCGAGGTCGGACACACCATGCGCGAGATCGCCCACAACAAGACCGTGCTGGTCTACATGATCGCGTTCTTCTTCTATATCGACGGTGTGCACACGGTCATTTCCATGGCAACCAGCTACGGATCGGCCTTGGGCATCGATTCGACCCAGTTGGTCCTGGCGCTGCTCGTCACGCAGTTCGTGGCCTTTCCGTCCGCCATCATCTACGGCAAGCTTGCCGGACGCGTGGGCACGCTCAACATGATCTTGGTGGCAGTCGCCGCCTATATGGGCATTGTGCTGTTCGCCGCGTTCTTCCTAAAGACCGCCTTTGAATTCTGGGTGCTTGCCATTATGGTCGGCCTGTTCCAGGGCGGCGTGCAGGCGCTCAGCCGTAGCTACTTTGGCCGCATTATCCCCAAGGAAAAGTCCAACGAGTACTACGGCTTCTTTGACATCTTCGGTCGTTATGCAAGCGTCATGGGCACTTTCCTAGTGTCGGTCGTCACCTCGCTGACCGGCAACCCGTCGCTGGGCGTCCTTTCCATTGGCGTGCTGCTGATCGTTGGCTTTATGCTGCTGGTCCGCCTGTCCCGCATGACTCGGGCGGCAGAGCATGCCGCATAGGAGCGAGCGGCTATTGTGCCTGTCCACGGTACTCTTTTGGGGTTATCCGCAATAAACATTGCGACTTGCGAGCAATGATTTGCCCAAGTGGGTATGATGGAATCAGCTAGGTCGCGGGGCGTCGCCTGTGTTTGGCGGCGTCCCGTTTTTGTGTTGCAGGGAGGGTAAGGCATGAACGCCACAGTCGTGATTCCAACGTATTGGGCGGGCGATGACGCTTGCGCAAACGCCCCTGGCACCTATGACCATTCGACGCGACTCAACGCCGACAATCCCGAACTCGACCGCTGCCTGGCCTCGCTTGAGCAGGTACGTGACATCCCTCGCATCATCCTTTTGGTGGTCTGTCCCGTTTCTGCCACAGCCGATGTGTCGCTGCACGTGCGCGAGATTGTCGACGCGCATCCCACGCTCAAGGTCACCGTTGTCACCAACACCCAGGCCTCGCGCATTGCAGACCGGGTTGCTCAGATCGCGCCCAAGGGTTCGGGCGAGTGCGTGAGCCTGCGAGGCTACGGTGCCATCCGCAACATGGGGCTAGCCTGTGCCGCTGTGCTGGGGCATGACGCGGTTATCTTTTTGGATGACGATGAGACTGTCATCGACGCCGACTTTATGAAGCGCGCGACCTATGCGTTGGGGCAGCAGACGCGTCAGGGCTTGCCGATCTTGGTCAAGAGCGGTTATTTCTACGATCGCGACGGCTCACCGCTGGCTCCCACGGACAAGGCGGGCATCTGCCATCGTTGGTGGACCAAGCGCATCGAGTTCAACCGTTGGATGAAAAAGGCGCTCTCGGGCACCCGCATCTCGCGCTCCAACTACGTGTGTGGCGGCCTGATGGCCCTGCACGCCCGCGCCTTTACGCGTGTGGCCTTTGACCCGTTTATCACCCGCGGCGAGGACTTGGATTACCTCTTTAACATGCGCATGTTTGGCTACGACGTGTGGTTCGATAACGAGTGGACCGTGCGCCATCTGCCTCCGGAGTCCGAAAAGCGCTCACCGCGCTTTATGCAGGATGTATACCGTTGGTACTACGAACGGGCCAAGTTGACATTCGCCGCGCATCAAAAGGAGCTCATTCCCGTTACGGCGGCATCGCTCATGCCCTACCCGGGCCCGTGGATTTCGCGCGAGCTCGACGACCGCGTGCGCAAGACCGCTATGGTCCGCAGCGTGTTTACCCGCGAGCATGAGGGCTACCTGCGCATTTGGCGCCATGGTATCGGCGAGGCAAAGGCCTATGCGCGCCAAAACGCTGCAAGCTACCTGCGTTTCCAGAGCTTTTGGCCCAAGATCATGGACGGGCTTTGGCGTGACGCACAACTGATCAGTATCCTGGAGGGGGCCGAATGATCGACCGCCGCGCCCAGCGCGATAGTTCAATATCAATCTTTCGCATCATTGCCGTCGCCTGCGCCATTTGCGTGCTGGTGTACTTTATTTTTGCCTTGGTGACCGGTATCGAGCCGATCGCCACGGTGATTGCCTGCGCGCTGCTATGCATCTTTCTGTGCATCTTTATCTTTTTGACGCTCAATCCCGATTCGGTGCGTTCCCAGTACACCGAGGAGACGCTCTCGGTGGCCTCGGCCATGCTTGAGGACATTAAGGGCGGTCTGACGCAGGAGTCGGCACGTTTGGTGTGCCGGCGCATTTTGCCCGAGACGCGCGCCATGACGGTGGCCATCACCGACGAGGACAACGTGCTTGCCTGCGCGGGCGAGTTTGAGGAAAAACTGCTGCCCGATACTCCCATCCACACGCTTGCCACACGCTACGTTATCGAACATGGCATCGTGCAGTCGTTCAACCGTATGGTGGATGTCGTGGGCTCGGACGGCTCGCACAACCAAGTCCCCGCCGGCATTATCGCCCCCATCAAGGTGGGCGATCGTACCGTCGGCACGCTCAAGTTCTACTACAAGACCCCGCGCGCCGTCGACCGTACCCAGTATGCGCTTGCCTCGGGCTTTGCCGAGATCTTGTCCACACAGCTCGCCATCCACGAGCTCGAGGTGCAAAAGGAACTCACGGCGCGCGCCGAGGTGCGTGCGCTGCAGGCGCAGATTAACCCGCACTTCCTGTTCAACACGCTGAACACCATTGCATCGTTTACGCGCACCGACCCGCTGCGGGCCCGCGAACTGCTTCGTGAGTTCTCATCGTTCTATCGTGCCACGCTCGACAACTCGGGATCGCTTATTCCGGTCTCGCGTGAGGTCGCACAGACCAAGCGCTACCTTACCTTTGAGAAGGCCCGCTTTGGCGAGGACCGCGTGCTTGCGACGTTCGATGTGTCCGAGGACGTGGAAGATACGCTGGTGCCGGCGTTCGTGATCCAGCCGATTGTCGAGAACGCCGTACGTCATGGTATGGGCGATGACGACGCCCTGAGGATCGACGTGACCGTTCACCAAGACGGCGAGGATGCAATCTTGATTGCCGTGGCCGATAATGGCGTGGGCATGGATGAGGGTACCGCCGCCAGACTGTTTGACGAGCGTTCTGCCCGTCCCGACGCCAGCTCTCCCCAGGGTGGCGGCGCCGGTGTGGCCATGCACAATATTTCGGAGCGCATCCATCGCTTTTATGGGTCGCACTCCTATACGCGTGTCGAATCGGCGCCGGGCAAGGGCACCAAAGTGCTCCTTCATCTTGATTTGTCAGAGAGCATCTTCGACATTCAAGAGTAAAATAAAAGGCTACGGGCTCAACGTCATGCGACGGATGCCCGGCGTAGTTAGTTGACGAAAGGTTTTATCCCTATGCTGCGTGCGATGATTGTGGATGATGAGGCGCCGGCTCGCTCGGAGCTTCGCTTCCTGCTCGAGCAAACGGGCAAGATCGGCACGATCACGGAGGCGTCGAGCGTCCGCTCCGCCATCGAGATGCTTATGGAAAGTCGCGTGGATGTCGTGTTTCTCGATATCTCGATGCCCGGTGCCTCGGGCCTGCAACTTGCCGAGGCGCTGCATAAGCTCAAAAATCCGCCGGCGATCGTGTTTGTGACTGCGTATAGTGACCATGCGGTCGAGGCATTCGACGTGGATGCCGTCGATTATCTGATGAAGCCGGTCGAAGAAGCTCGCTTGGATCGCGCGATCGAGAAGGTCATGCAACGCGCCAAGCCGGTTACGGACAGCAAGGTGACCATCGAGCGTATCCCGGTGGAAAAGGGCGGCCGCAAGGTGCTCATTCCCGTGGACGATATTCGCTTTATCATGGCCAAGGACGATTACTCCTGCATCTATACCGTCGATGATCGCTTTTTGTCGACGACCTCGCTGGCGCAGTTTGAGGCCAAGCTCTGCGACTTTGGCTTCTTCCGTGTTCACCGCCGCTATATCGTCAACTTGGCGTGCGTCACGGATGTGGAGACGGTGCCCTCGGGTGCCATCCGGCTGGGCATTACGGGCGTCGACGAACGCGTTCCGGTTTCGCGTCGCCGCGTCGTGCCGCTCAAGAAGGCTCTGAGTCTCTAGCACACTGGCCCCGCAGCCCTGTAGACCCATCGTCTGCGGAGCCGTGGGGCCTTTTTTGTATGTATCTGCCGAATCGTTTTTTGCGGAAGGGATCCCATGAACAGTGCAAGCGCCAAGCGCATCGACATCATCTCGGACACCCACGGCTATCTTTCGCCTGCGCTCCTGGATGAGCTTGAGGGCGCAGACCTGATCATCCACGCCGGCGACCTCACGTCAGAGATGGACTACGAGCACCTATGCACCATCGCCCCCGTGCGGGCCGTACTGGGTAACAACGATTACTACCGCGACTACGGCCCCGATGTAGACCGTCTTGCGCTTTTTACCTACGAAGGCCTCAAATTCGCCGTAGCCCACTACCGCGAAGACCTTCCGGTGGGATCCGTAGACGTAGCCATCAACGGCCACACCCACGTAACCAAAGAAGCCCAAGTGGGCCGTTGCTTAGTCCTCAACCCGGGCAGCGCCAGCTACCCCAGAGGCACCCGAGGCCCCACCATGGCCAGAATGCTCGTCAAAGACGGCAAGATCCTAAGCACCAAGTTTATTGACCTAGACTAACCGCAACAAAAACGGGGGATGCAGATGCGTCCCCCGTTTCCATTTGAGCCAAAGGCGGAAGTTCAACAAGATCCATCAGACCAACCCCGCCGAGGAGCATGCGGGCTAGCCGCGCAGCGGCGCACGCCCGCAAAACTGATTGAACAATGTGACGGCAGGGAGGGTCTCCGGGGCTGAGGGCGGGGGTTAAGTTTGTCGCGAGTTCCGCACGCAAAGGAAAGCACTTAATGTGCTTTCCGTCTTGCGCAGGACTGTAGAGCAGCAAACTTAACCCCCGCCCTCAGCCCCGGAGACCCTCCCGGAGGGACCCAAAAAATTTTTTCAAAAAAGTTGTTGCGCGCCAGACAGACTTCTGTGTATACTAATCCCCGCAGCGCACGCGAGCGGAAACAAACGCGAACGTCTGCCTGGGGAGTTAGCTCAGTTTGGTTAGAGCGCCGGCCTGTCACGTCGGAGGTCGCGGGTTCGAGCCCCGTACTTCCCGCCAACGCAATTAAAGCCACGTCTTCGGACGTGGCTTTTTGCGTTTGATGCACTTTGTTTTGATAGAACGATCGCCCTGGTGCATCTTCGCCCAGAACCCCCGCGCCTTCGGGAACGCAAGTAAAATCTAATGAGTATATCTGTCTGAACAACAGCTTTGTTGCGCAACACCTGTTCAACGAGACAGGGGGTTAGGTTATACTAAATTGCACTGTGCGCCGCATCTGATGCATTTCGCTCCAAGCGCGGCACTCAGTGGATATCCGATTTACCATTTGGATGTCCTGGCGGTCATTTAGCGTCTCGACACAAGCTCGGCCCCGGAGCTCGTTCGAGCTGTTCGTATTCCTTGAAAGGGGAAAAATGGACATATCGAGGAAGACTGATTACGCCCTTCGTATGTTGGCGATGCTTGCCGAGGATCCGGAGTGCTTACTTTCTGTTCGCACCGCTGCCGAAGAGGTCAATGTTCCGTATTCGTTTGCCCGCTCGATTCAGCACGGTTTGGTTCAGGCCGGTATTGTGGAGAGCCTGCGTGGCGTCCACGGTGGCATGCGTCTCAAGGTCAGTCCGGACGACGTCACTATCCGCCAGGTCGTCGAGGCCGTTCAGGGTCCTATGGTTATGAACGATTGCACCGCGCCCGATGGTGACTGTGCGCGCATGGGCGCGTGCTGCTATCATCCCCTGTGGGCCGGAGCCCAGGCGTTGATGCGCGACTACCTCGATTCCGTTTCGCTCGGCGACATCGTCGCTCACCGCCAGTTCCCAGCCGTCGATCCCAAGTTCGCCGACCGCGAAGCGTTTCCCGAGTACGCCACCTGCGCGTGCGCTTACCGGGAGGAATAGCGCCGCATAAGGAGCATAGCCATGATTCAGGACCCCTTTCGTTCGATGATTCGTTCGGAAGGGGTCCTGCGTTATCGCGACCTTCCGTGGCGCCGTACACGCGATCCGTACATCATTTGGCTTTCTGAGGTTATGTTGCAGCAAACACAGGTGCCGCGCGTGGAGACGCGTATGCCGGCGTGGCTCGATCGCTTTCCGACTGTTCAGGCGCTCGCTCAGGCTGTCCCTTCCGATGTCTTGGATGCGTGGCAGGGGATGGGCTATAATCGCCGCGCCTTGGCGCTTCACAGGGCTGCACAGTGCGTTGTAGAGGACTGGGATGGGGAGTTTCCGCGCGAGACGCGTGACTTGGTCGCTCTGCCCGGCATTGGCCCGGCAACGGCGCAGGGCATCCGTTCGTTTGCGTTTGATCTTCCGGGCGTGTATTTGGAGACCAATGTGCGCACGGTCTTTTTGCATCATTTCTTTCCCGATGTGCCGGCCGTTCCCGATCGCGAACTGGTGCCGCTGATCCAAGCTGCCTGTCCGGCGGCCCCCGGTGCGGCGGCGGACGAGATCGCTCCCTTTGCCGCGCCTCAAGACGATGCCGACACGCCGCGCGCGTGGTATTACGCATTGCTGGATTACGGCGCGTATCTTAAAAAGACGCTGCCCAATCCGTCCAGGCGGTCGGCGGGCTATAGTCGTCAGTCCAAGTTTGAGGGCTCGCGCCGCCAAAAGCGCGCGCATATCGTGCGTATGTTGTTGGCAGCGCGCGATGGGCAGCCGGCGGGGATTACGCTTGCTGATGCCGTGGTGGGCGTTAACGAGATGGAAGCGGCAGCCGGTCGCGGGCCGGTCGAGTGCGACTTGATCGCGGGCATTCTAGCTGACCTGGAGCGCGAGGGCTTTTGCCGAGCCGAGGACGATCGTTGGTTGAGTGTGTAGCCCGCTCAAATCTGAAGAACGGGATTGTAAGGTTTAAATTCGCGGCTTGAGGGCATCCTAAAGACAAGGTCGCTCAAAGCCTATGGGCGGCACGTGTTGAAGGGAAGTACACCTATGGATTTTGAGAATTCCCAAACCAAGAAGAACCTCGAGACCGCTTTTGCCGGTGAGTCCCAGGCACACACCAAGTATCGCTACTACGCATCTAAGGCCAAGAAGGATGGCTACGTTCAGATCTCGAATATCTTTGCCGAGACGGCGGGCAACGAGTCCGAGCACGCCAAGCTGTGGTTTAAGTATCTGCACGACGGCGCCGTTCCGGGCACTCTGGACAACCTGCGCGACGCCGCCGCGGGCGAGAACTACGAGTGGACCACGATGTACGACGAGTTCGCCAAGACCGCCGAGGAGGAGGGCTTTGCCGAGATCGCCGAGAAGTTCCGTGGTGTCGCCGCCGTCGAGAAGGCCCACGAGGAGCGCTACAACAAACTCGTCGAGCGCATCGAGTCGGGCGAGGTGTTTGAGCGTGAGGGCGTGAAGGTATGGAAGTGCCTGAACTGCGGGCACCTGCACGTTGGTGCCGAGGCGCCTGAGGTGTGCCCGGTGTGTAACCACCCGAAGGCGTACTTTGAGGAGCAGGTGGTGAACTACTAGCGCGTGGCGCTAGCGTGAGCTGGGCCGGGAGGGCCGGACTACCTTCCCTCCTCGCTCACGGCTTCGCAGGGTCGCGTTGAGGGAAGGTAGTCCGGCCCTCCCGGCCCGCTTTGGGTCGTCGCGTGCTCGCTACAGAAAAGCTGATAAAAAAGTTTGTGTGCCGCCCCTTATGGGGCGGCACGTTTTGTGGGGGCCGGTTGGGGCGGTGACGTTGCTTAGAGGGTACACTGGGTAGCGTTGGCTATTCGTTTCCTCTTGTGAGGTGTTGGTTATGGGTAAGAAGTCTCGGGCTCGGGTGGATCTGACTGCTAAGTTGTTTACTCTGGTCGAGGTTATCTTGGGCGTGGTGCCCGTGGTGGTCATTGGCTTGTTCTTGGCTTCGAAAGATGCCACGAGTGTCGATAAACTCACCGATGTCTTTTCTCAGGACCCCTCGATGGTGGTTACGTTTATCTCTGCGTGCCTGCAGCCGTTTGTGGCGTACATGTTGTACATGATTTATCGCAAATACTGCGAGGGCGACGCTGGTTTTGCCGCCGGCAACCTGATCGGTCTTTTGTGCTCCGAGATCCTACTGCTCAATATCCCAGGCGTCATCGGTATGGGCATCTTGCTGTGGCGTGTTTGGCGCAACGTCGCCCCGCACTTTGAGAGCTGGTTGTTTGAGCGTCGTGCAATGGGCGTGCTGGCAGACATTGCGGGCTCGCTCGTGATTTTAGCCTTGGCGTTTATGTGCGCCACCGCCGCCCGCGGTCTCGCGGGCATGTAGTCTGTCCTCACCGACCACGGAGCGCAGGGCAACTGCTGGTTTCACCGCTCCGGACGTCAGACCCGCGGCGCATCCCTTTCCCTCTCGCTCACGGCTTCGCAGAGTCACGCGAGGCAAAGGCATGCGCCGCGGGTCTGACGACGCGGGCTTGCCAACGAGTTTTGGCTAATAGATTGGTTTGTGTGCCGCCCCTTTGGGGCGGCACTTTTTGTGTGGGGTCCCGGTCTCCACAATTTTCGTCAAGCTTTTGGTTAGATTTTGGTCAGTTGGCGTAAGGGTGGAAGGCCAAAAGATTGCTGGCGAAAAAAGCTCAGAGAAAGTGCTGGTAGGGGAGTTGTTGAGCTTTTCGACAGCTTTTGAGCAGAAGAAACTTTGTGGCTATTGCCGGCGATTGCGTTGTCGCGGTCATGGCGGTGCGGGATGCTGGTCGTAAGCGTCGAATGCTCCGATTTTGGAGGCCAGCATGGATCTGTTTCTTGAGACTCCGCAGCAACAAGCCGAGCGCATGTTGCGCCAACAGCAACGGCTTATGGAGATGCAAATGCAAGGGGTAGCCGCCCAGCCCCCTGCGCAAAATGCCACGCCTGCGGTTTCGCCTGCGGGCGGATCGGCGCCAGAGAACTATTCCGTACAACAAGATTCATATGCGCAGGAGCTTGCGTTCGACAAACGCCGCACGCGTCGTCGCCGCGTGGGCCAGCGCCTGCGCACATTGGCGATGATCGTGCTCATTCCGCTAGGACTTGCGGCGATTTTCTTGGTCTCGTATGCGCTCACCTGCATCCTCAACGGTGCTTCGCCCGGCGAAGTGCTCCAACATCTGTCAGCCCTGGGCCAGCGCCTAGGCGACGTCATGACAACCATTCGCACCGGCTGGGAGAGTTAGCGTTTGTCACGTTAGGACTTCTGGGGTGTAGGGATTATCGTCATGAGTAGAATCCTCACATCCTGGGAATCCTGTCATGCGACTGAATAGTATTATTGATGATGAATAATAATAGAAAATGCCATGTTAAGGTACTTAACGACATCCTTGGAGGATCTGGCGTCGTCGCCTTCGGAGCGGAGTTATCAAGAGATGGTCTGTGCATACAGGCAATACAAAAAGGAGGTGCTCGGTTGAATCTGACCTTTGAGGGATTCTTAAAAGGCTATTGCCGAGAGCTATCCGGACAGCAGTCGCTCAGTTTTAGAAAACTGGTTAAGCAAGCGACGACGGTTGCGCCGCGCGTGGCGGAGCCCCTGTTTTTGCTCGCTTTGGCACAGGGTAAAGCCGAATACGTTCTGGGCTTATCCGAGGGTTCGTGGATGGAAGAGGGTTACCGAGGCGTTTTGTCCTTGTACGCCCAAACGGGTAGCCTGGCATCTCTATGCGCCGAGGATAAACTTCCTAATCGTTATGCCAACGTTTGGCGTGCGTATAGAGCGGTGAAGGAAAAGCCAGTGGCGGACAGAAGGATCAACGCCCTGATGCGAAAAAGAACGTTGGGAGCGCTAGAGGAATCGGGCGTAACGCGCTACGGTCTCTGCCGCGATTTGAATCTGAATAAGGGAAACGTGTACGCATATTTAGCCGGTGATGACTCAAAGGTGAGCAGGGAGACGGCGCGCCGCATTATGGAATATGCGGAGGAGAGGGGCGCCCAAGAAGGGACCGGGCGCCCGGTGCGTGTGGCGGGGTAAGATTGATCGCGGTTTTGATTGATGATCGATTGGGTTTGTTGGGCGGAGACTATGTCTGCTATTGATATCGTGCTTGTTGTGATCGCCTTGGTGGCGGTGGGGGTTGCTGTGGTTTGTGCCCTGCAGCTCAAGGGCCTTCGCGCCGAGCTGCGGGAGCGCGGCGATAGCGGGGTAGAGATGCTGGCTACGCTCGAGCAGGCCAACAACGCGCTCGACACCCTGAACGTCGCGTTGGCAGAAACCCGCCGCACGGCAAATGCCATCGCGCAGCAGCAGACGACCGATGCGGCCGTGGAGCAGCAGCGCTACCTGACCATCGCGCGTGAGTTCTCGCAGGCTGGCGACCGTATGGATGACCTGCGCCGCGAGACGGCCCAACAGCTTGGTGCCAACCGCGAGGGTATCGAGCACCGCCTGGACAAGGTGCGCGAGGCGGTCGATGTCCAGCTGGGCGCCATCCGCAAGGACAACAACGTGCAGCTCGATCAGATGCGCGCGACGGTGGACGAGAAACTCTCCCGTACGCTCAACGATCGCCTGTCTGCATCGTTTAAGCAGGTGAGCGACCAGCTCGAGGCTGTGTACAAGGGTTTGGGCGATATGCAGTCCATTGCCACCGGCGTAGGCGACCTCAAGCGCGTGCTGGGCAATGTAAAAGCGCGCGGCATTTTGGGCGAGGTACAGCTGGGTGCGATCCTGGCGGACATCCTTACGCCCGACCAGTATCTGGAAAACGTCGCCACCAAGCCCGGCGCCTCGGAGCGCGTTGAGTTTGCCGTCAAGCTGCCGGTGGACGAGGGCGATCCCGTACTGCTGCCGATTGACTCCAAATTCCCGGGCGACGCGTACGAGCACCTGCTCGACGCCCAGGAGTCGGGTGACGCTGAGGCCGTCGCCGCAGCGCGCAAGACGCTCGACGCCATGGTGAAGCGCGAGGCCAAGGACATCTGCGAAAAGTACCTGAGCGTGCCCGCGACCACCAACTTTGGCATTATGTTCGTGCCTTTTGAGGGCCTGTACGCCGAGGTCGTCAGTCGCCCCGGGCTTATCGAGACCCTGGGCCGCGACTATCACGTCAACGTTGCCGGCCCCAGCACCATGGCGGCCATCCTCAACAGCCTGCAGATGAGCTACCAGACGTTTAAATTGCAAAAACGCACCGATGACGTGCTACGCGTGCTTTCCGCCGTCAAGGCCGAGTTGCCACGCTATCAGGCGGCCCTGCGCCGCGCCCAGCAGCAGATCGAGACCGCGGGTAAAACGGTCGAGGGCATCATCACCACGCGCACCAACGTTATGGAGCGCAAGCTCAAGGATATCGATGCGCTGGAAGATGCCGGGGAGGCCGACGCGATCTTGGGGCTCACGTCCGCGAGCCTGCTCGCAGACCAAAAAGACGAGGACTAGCTGCATCTGACGGCGGGGCACCTGCGCAAGCACGGCGCGGGCGCTTTTCGCATCGTGCTTGCCTGAAGTGCGCTTCAATGTGCAACAATGGCGTTTCGCCCTATCAGACGCGAAAGGAAGCCCATGTCTCAGAGAAGCACCAGTCCGCTCAAACGCTCCACCGTGCGTCGCACTCTAAAGCGTTTTTGGGATGTCACGCGCACGCAGCCGCTGATCGTCTTTCTCTCGGTGTTCTCGTCGGCGGGCTACATCTTTTTGCTCACGTTTGCCAACACCTATGTGATGGCCCTTATCGTCGACCGCGTTCAGGCCGGCCCCGTGGCGGGTGGCCAGGTGTTTGAGGCCTTTGGCCCTTACATTCTGGCGCTGGTGCTCGTTAACCTGGTAGGCCAAATACTCTCCAAGCTGCAGGACTACACCGTCTACAAGCTCGAGATTGCGGGCAACTATCACCTGGCGCGCCTGTGCTTCGACACGCTCTCCAATCAATCCATGACATTTCACACCAGCCGCTTTGGCGGATCGCTCGTGAGCCAGACGAGTCGTTTTATGAGCGGCTATACGGGGCTGGTAGACGTGACGGTGTATTCGCTCATTCCCACCATCACCTCGGTTGTCTGCACGGTGGCGGCGCTCGCTCCGGTGGTGCCGACGTTTACCGTGATCCTGGTGGGCATTATGGTCGTCTACATCGCGTTTGTCTGGCTTATGTACAAGCGCATCATGCCGCTTTCGGCCGCGACGTCCGCCGCGCAGAACAAATTGTCGGGCGTGCTGTCCGACGCGGTCACGAATATCCTGGCCGTCAAGACCTGTGGGCGCGAGGACTTTGAGCGCGACCTGTTCGATGCTGCCGACCGCGCCGCGCGCGACGCCGAGACGGTCTCGATGCACGCCATGATGCAGCGCAACTTTACGACCTCGGGCCTTATCGTCATCACCATGGCCGTGGTGAGCGTGTTCGTCGCGGGCGGCAACGCGTGGTTTGGCATCTCTGCCGGCGCGCTCGTCATGATCTTTACCTATACGTACAACCTCACCATGCGTCTGAACTACGTAAGCTCCATGATGCAGCGCATTAACCGCGCGCTGGGCGATGCGGCCGAGATGACGCGCGTACTGGACGAGCCGCGTCTGGTGGCAGACGACGAGAACGCCCCTGAGCTCAAGGTGGGCGAAGGCGCGATTGATTTTGAGCACCTGAGCTTTGCGTACCGTGACGCTGCGGCGGGCGAGAGCGTGTTCGATGACCTGACGCTTCATGTGGCGGCGGGCCAGCGCGTGGGCCTGGTGGGCAAATCGGGCTCGGGTAAGACGACGCTCACCAAGCTGCTGCTGCGCCTGGACGATGTTCAGGGCGGCCGCGTGCTCGTGGACGGTCAGGATGTCTCGCGCTGCACGCAGCAGAGCCTGCGCCGCCAGGTTGCCTACGTGCCGCAGGAGGCGCTGCTGTTCCATCGCTCCATTCGCGAAAACATTGCCTACGGTCGTCCCGACGCCACTGATGAGCAGATTCGCGAGGCCGCGCGCCTGGCCAACGCCCTGGAGTTTATCGACCGCTTGCCCCGTGGCTTTGACACCATGGTGGGTGAGCGCGGCGTCAAGCTCTCGGGCGGCCAGCGTCAGCGCGTGGCTATCGCCCGCGCCATCCTAACCGACGCGCCGATTCTAGTGCTCGACGAGGCGACGTCTGCCTTGGACAGCGAGTCCGAGGCGCTGGTGCAGGAGGCGCTCGAGAACCTGATGCGCGGCGCACCTCCATTGTGGTGGCACATCGCCTGTCCACCGTGGCGGCGCTCGACCGCATTGTGGTGCTGGCCGATGGCGAGATTGTCGAGGACGGCACGCATGCGCAGCTTGTCGAGGCGGGTGGCGAGTACGCGAGCCTGTGGAGCCGTCAGACCGGCGCATTCTTGGAGGCGTAAGCGTCTCGGACGTGGGACAATTGTGCCCATAAGTTTATTGTGCCGTTGAGCCGAGGAGTCGTTATGCCACGCGAGACCAATGCCGCCAAGCGCGAGCGCGCCGTTGAGGTGTGTGAGCGCCTCAACCGTCGCTATGGCCCGGTCGAGTGCTTTTTGGACCACGAGAATCCCTTCCGCCTGCTGATCGCGGTGCTGCTCTCGGCGCAAACGACCGATGCACAGGTCAACAAGGTGACGCCGCGGCTGTTTGCCCAGTGGCCCACGCCCGAGGCCATGGCGGGGGCGAGCGTGGCCGATGTGGCCGATACCATTAAGTCGCTCGGCTTTTATAAGAGCAAGGCCAAGCACGCCGTGGAGGCCGCGCAGATGATCGTTGCCGATTACGGCGGCGAGGTGCCGGCCGACATGAAGGAGCTCGTCAAGCTGCCGGGTGTGGGGCGCAAAACGGCGAACATCGTGCTCAACGTGGGGTTTGGCATTGTCGAGGGCATCGCGGTCGACACGCACGTCAACCGCATTGCGCACCGCCTGATGCTGAGTCCCAAGACACATGCCAAGGAGCCGCTCAAGACCGAGCAGGATCTGCTCAAGATTTTGCCGCACGAGTATTGGGAGTCGGTCAACCATCAGTGGATCACCTTCGGTCGCGAGATCTGCGACGCCCGCAAACCCAAGTGTGACGAGTGTCCGCTGGCAGATTTGTGCCCCAGCGTGCGCGTAGCGGGGTAGGGCGGAACGCATCTTCGTCTGGCGTTTTTTGCGGGGCTGGGTTTGCTCTTGAGCCGGAGTCCTCTCCATGCGCTACCATGACAGGCAATGTATTTGACGTACGACCCGCCGAGCTTGCCCCGGCGGGCTTTTGGCGTTGCGATGCCGGAGGAACAGCATGCTCATTCACCGTATAGCCGCGCAGCTCTACACTGCCGAGGCGCTGCAGACCGTCGAGGCCGGACTCGATGCCGGCGAGGACGTGACGCTGGCCGTGTCGCAGTCGGGTCGCACGCTTATGGCGGCCGCCCAGTTTGCGCGCCGTCCGCGCCCGACGGTCTACATTGTGAGCGGCGAGGATGCGGCCGATCGCGCCGCGCGCAGCCTTGCCGCCTACGTGGGCCTGGCGCACGTGTGCCGCTTTCCCGAGCGTAAGGACTATCCGTGGCGCGAGCAGGCGCCCGACGACGCCGTGGTGGCGCAGCGCTGCGAGGCCCTGGGACGCATCGTGCGCGGGGACAACTGCATCATGGTTGCCTCGGCCCGTGCGCTGCTGCGCTGCGTGCCGCCGGTCGAGAGTCGCTATTGGGAGTCCACCACTTTTGCGGTGGGCGAGGAGATTCCCTTTGACGAGGTGCCGCAGCGCCTGGTGGGCATGGGCTACACCAATGCCGGTGCCGCTGATGCGCCCGGTCTGTTCCGCGTTCACGGCGACACCGTCGAGGTGTTTCCCGCGCAGGAAAAGGCGCCCGTGCGCATCGAGTTCTTCGGCGACGAGATCGATCGCATCCGTCGCATGGTGAGCTCAACGGGGCAGACCATCGGCAACGAGGACAGCATCGAGATCTTCCCCTGCCGTGAGCTGGCGCTTACCGACGAGGCCGTCCACAACATGCATGTGGCGCTCTATCGCGCCAGCCAGGACGACAGCAAACTGGCGGCGCTGCTCGAGATGGTGGATGCGCGTATCGTCACGCCCGAGCTCGACCGCTTTTTGCCGGTGATGTACGGCCAGACCGTAAGCCCGTTGGCGCACGTGAGCGGCAAGGCACTCGTGGTGCTGTCCGAGCCGCGCTCGCTGTTCGACGATTGCCTGCGTGCCTACGAGGATATCGAGGCGCGTGCTGGCGAGGCAGGGATTGACCGGCTGGATGGCCTGTATGTACGTGCCCAGCAGCTCGATTTTGGTGCCCAGCAGCGCCTGAACTACGTGAGCCTCATCCGTGCCGGCGGTGCGGTGACGGCCGAGCTCAAGATTGAGCAGCCGGCCATTGCGGGCTCGGACAATCGCTTTATGACGCGCATTCAGGAAGTCGTGGGCAAGCGCTACGCCTGCGTGTTTGCCATCCCCGACCGCGGTGCGCGCGAGTCGATGGAGCTCACCTTTGGCGACGAGGGCATTACCTTTGAGGAATCGCTGACCGCGGCGCCCGAAAATGTCGGCGCTATCGGCGACCGCGTGCGCGTGGCAGCGGCGGATTCCGCCGACCGTGCCGCACGCCAGGAGGCCCATGCTTCCATTCGCGAGCGTAAGGCCGACGCGCTCAACGCCCGCTCGCTCGAGGCGGGCGCCGCGCAGGCTGCCGCCGGCGCTGCCGTGCCCACCATCTCGCGCGGGCGCGTGACCTTTGTTGACGCTGCCCTGCCGCAGGGCGTGGTGGTGCCCGACGCCAATTTGGCCGTGTTCTCGATCGCCGACCTCAATGCCCGCATGGATGCCAACCGCGCGCGCAGCCGCCGCAAGGTTGACATTACGCAGATCACCTTCCCGTTTAAGCCGGGCGACTACGTGGTGCACGCTACCCACGGCATCGCGCTCTTTAGCGAGATCGCGCGCCAGGAAGTGGGCGGCAAGGAACGCGACTACTTTTTGCTGGAATATGCCGATGGCGACAAGCTCTACGTGCCGCTCGAACAGGTCGACCGCATCACGCGCTACGTTGGCCCCGACGGCGACAAGCCGCGCCTGACCAGGCTCAACACCGCCGACTGGACGCGTGCCACCAACAAGGCGCGCAAGAACGCCAAAAAGCTGGCGTTTGACCTGGTCGACCTGTATACGCGCCGCTCGTCGATTACCGGTATCGCCTGTCCGCCCGATACGCCCGAGCAGATCGAGATGGAGGAGAGCTTCCCTTACGACGAGACGCGCGACCAGCTGGAGGCTATCGCCGACATCAAGGCCGACATGGAGGCGCCCAAGCCCATGGATCGCCTGCTCTGCGGCGACGTGGGTTTCGGCAAGACCGAGGTTGCCCTGCGCGCGGCGTTTAAGTGCGTGGACTCCGGCCGCCAAGTCATGGTGCTCTGCCCCACGACCATTCTGGCCCAGCAGCACTACGAGACGTTCTTTGAGCGCTTTGCCCCGTTTGGCCTCGAGGTCGAAGTGCTCAGCCGCTTCCGCACCCCGGCGCAGCAGAAGCGCGCGCTCAAGGCGTTTGCCGAGGGCACGATTGATGTGCTCATCGGCACGCATCGTCTGCTTTCGGCCGATGTGAACCCCAAGAACCTGGGCATGGTGATCATTGACGAGGAGCAGCGCTTTGGCGTGCAGCACAAGGAGCAGCTCAAGAACCTGCGCGAGCAGATTGACGTGCTCACGCTTTCGGCAACGCCGATTCCGCGAACCATGCAGATGGCCACGAGCGGCGTGCGCGACATGAGCCTGATCACGACGCCGCCGACCGGGCGCCGCCCCGTAATCGTGCACGTGGGAGAGTACGACCCCGACGTGGTGAGCGCGGCGATTCGCCTGGAGGTGGGCCGCGGCGGTCAGGTGTACTACGTGTCCAACCGCGTCAAGACCATCGACGACGCCGTGGCGCGCGTGCACGAGGCCGCGCCCGAGGCGCGCGTGGGCGTGGCGCACGGCAAGATGAGCCCGCGCGAGGTCGAGGATGTGATGATCGAGTTCGCGACCAAAAAGATCGACGTGCTCATCGCCACGACCATCGTGGAGAGCGGCATCGACAACGCGACCGCCAACACGCTCATCATCGAGGACTCGCAGCGCCTGGGTCTGGCACAGCTCTACCAGCTCAAGGGCCGTGTGGGCCGCTCTGCCACGCAGGCCTACGCGTACTTTATGTTCCCGGGCGAGCTGCCGCTCACCGAGGAGGCGACGGCGCGCCTGACCGCACTTTCCGAGTTCCAGGACCTGGGCAGCGGCATGCGCATCGCCATGCGCGACCTGGAGATTCGCGGTGCCGGCTCGCTTATGGGAGCCGAGCAGCACGGCAACCTGTCGAGCGTGGGCTTTGACCTGTTTACGCAGATGCTGGGCCAGGCCGTGGCTGAGGCGCGCGGCGATGACGACGCCGGCGTGGAGGCGGCGAGCGTGGGTATTAACCTGCCGGCCGACTACTTCTTGTCCGAGGAGTACCTGCCGGCGGTGGATCAGCGCGTGCTCGTGTACCGTAAGCTCGCAGCGGCCGAGGACCTAGAGAGCATCGATGAGGTGCAGGAGGAGACCGAGGCTGCGCATGGCGAGCTGCCGCTGGCGGGACTCAACCTGTTCAATCGCGCACGAATCCGCATTCGCGGCGAGCGCCTGGGGCTCGAGAGCGTCACGCTCAGCGGCGGCCGCATCACGTTTTTGGGCGTCGACGTGCCCAAGAAGGTGGCCTTTGAACTTAAGACCCGCTATGGCGCGGTGAACTTCCCCAAGAGCCGCAAGCTGTCGGTGCCCTACAAGGCGGGCGCCGGTGCGGGCAGCGGCCTGGGTCGCGGCCTCGACGCCAACGACGGCACCGGCCCGGTGACGGCGGCGCTCATGCTGCTGCAACAGCTGGGTGCTAGTGATGATGACTAACGAGTAGGGGACGTGGCGGGACGAAGTCATCTTTGTCCCGCCATGTTGCAGGTTGATTCCAGGCCCATCGAAAGGAAAGCATGTTCGGATACATCTATAAGAAAGATGTCGCCATTATCGCGGTTGTCCTGTGTCTTTGTCTGGGCGCGGGCAGTTTCTTCGATTATCAGATCTCGAGCGCGCTGTTCAATATCGGCAGCATGTACGGTCGCTTTATCGAGGCCGCCGGCGAGCTGCCGTTCGAGCTGACGGCGAGCATCGCGGGCGTTATGCTCGTGCGCGCGGTGCGTCCCGACTCCAGGGGGAGCAAATGGCTCGCCGTGCTCGGCATCCTCGTCAACATTGGCCTGGCCGGCTACGAGATCGTTTCGTCCCTGCGGGTTGGCGGCAAACTCATCGCGGTTCAGTTGGTGCTGACGTTTGTGCTGGTCATCGCCGCTAACCTTGTCGTCTATCGCCTCACGCGCACGACCGAGCCCGACGAGCTCACGCGCTGGGCATTGATGGTGCTTGTCGTGTGGGTCGCTCAGGCCATCATCCTCAACGTGATTGTCAAGCCGCTGTGGTCGCGCCCGCGCATGCGCGTGATCGAGGTCACGCCGGGGCTCAATTATCAGCCGTGGTGGGTGATCGGCAATCCCGACAAGTGGACCTATATCGCCGCCGGCGTGATCAAGGACGGCTTTAAGTCGTTTGCGAGCGGACACACGGCGCATGCGGCGATCGGCCTTATGCTCGCCGGGCTTCCCGCGGCAGCCTTTAAGGAAAAACCTTCGCGTCGCCGCGTGATCTTTTGGGCGGCGGCTATGGTCGCGGCGCTCGTCGCCTTTGGGCGCATCGTGATTGGAGCACACTTTTTGAGTGATGTGAGCTGCGGTTTTGCTCTGGTGCTGGCACTTGAGTGCCTTGCCGCGCGTATTGCCTATCCCAACGGCGTACAATAGCCCCGTTTGAATCATCTGGCCGATACCCGGTAAGAGAGGATTGCCATGCTCGCGTTTAACAACGACTATTCCCACGGTGCACATCCGGCGGTGCTGCAGGCGCTCGTCGACACCAACATGGAACCGCAGCCCGGCTACGGTACCGATGCGCACACCGAGCGTGCCAAGCAGCTTATCCGCGAGGCCTGCCAGGCCCCCGATGCCGACGTGTTTTTTCTGGTGGGCGGCACGCAGGCCAACGCGACGGTGATCGACATGCTGCTTGCGCCCTACGAGGGCGTCGTTGCCGCCGAGACTGGCCACGTCGCCTGTCACGAGGCGGGCGCCATCGAGTTTGGCGGCCACAAGGTGCTCACCATTCCCGGCTACGAGGGCAAGATGCACGCCGAGGACCTCGAGAACTATATCCAGGTGTTCTACGAAAACGAGAGCTACGAGCACACGGTGTTCCCGGGCGCCGTGTACGTGAGTCTATCGACCGAGTACGGCACGCTGTACTCCAAGGCCGAGCTCGCGGCGATTCATGCGGTATGCCAGAAGCGCGAGATTCCGCTGTTTGTGGATGGCGCCCGCCTGGCCTATGCACTGGCGGCCGATGAGTGCGACATTACCCTGCCCGAGCTGGCGCAGCTGTGCGACGTGTTCTACATCGGCGGCACCAAGTGCGGCGCGCTCTGCGGCGAGGCTGTGGTGTTCTGCGGCATGCACGCCCCGGCGCATCCCATTCCGCGTATTAAGCAGCACGGCGCGCTGTTGGCCAAGGGTCGCCTGACGGGCGTGCAGTTTGAGGCGCTCTTTACCGACGGCCTGTATTTTGAGATTGGTCGCCAAGCGATCGAAACCGCGCAGGCGCTTCGTCGCGTGCTGCACGAGCGCGGCTACCAATTCTTTTTGGAGACGCCCACAAACCAGCAGTTTGTGATTCTGCCCAATGAGGACATGGCGCGCATTCGCGAGCATGCCTCGATCGAGTACTGGGAAAAGTACGACGAGACCCACACGGTGGTGCGCTTTTGCACCAGCTGGGCCACGACGCAGGAGGATATCGACGCGTTGGCGGCTGTCCTGTAGCCTGATGTAATGACGAGGGGCCGCCTTGCGCCGGGTTTGGCGCAGGGTGGCCTTTGCTTTTGGGGGAGAAGGGTTGCATGACCGAGATGTCCGAGCCGACGATTCGCCTGGCGACGCCCGAAGACGCGCCGGCGTTGCTTGCCATCTATGAGCCGTATGTGCGCCAGACGGCGATTACCTGCGAATACGAGGTGCCGAGCGTTGAGGAGTTCGCCGGGCGCATCGAGCGTACGCTCAAGCGCTATCCGTATTTGGTGATGGAGCTGGAAGGGCGTCCGGTAGGCTATGCCTATGTGAGCCCGCTCAACAGCCGCGAGGCATACGACTGGTCGGTCGAGACGTCGATCTACCTGGCGCGCGACGTGCGCCACGGCGGGCTGGGCCGCAAGCTGCACGATGCGCTCAAGCAGTGCCTGATTGCGATGGGCATCACCAACATGTGCGCCCTCATCGCCGTGCCGCACGACAGGGACGACGAGTATCTGACGCACAACAGCCAAGACTTCCATGCCCATATGGGGTATCGCCTGGTGGGTGCCTTCGACCGCTGCGCCCAAAAGTTCGGCCGCTGGTACGACATGTGCTGGATGGAGCTGGTCCTGGCCGAGCGCACGCCCAACCAACCTAAGCCAACCTGGTTCCCCGACCTCCCCAAACCTACCATTTAGGGACAGGTTTATTTTGGCAGGTTAGCCGATGGGCTCGGTGTATTTGGCACGGTCGGTGCGCTGGATGCGCTTGGAGACATGGAGCGGTCGGCCGTCGGTGTCGTAGACGTAGTCGGTGATCAGGATCAGCGCCTGCCCACGCTCGACGTTGAGCAAAAACGCCTCGTTTTGCGAGGCATAGCACACCTCAAAGGTCTTATGTCCCTGTGCCGGCGCGCGATGGAATTCCTGGCGCAGCGTGGCGTAGAGCGAACCGTTGATATCGCGATCGATGAGTGCTTCAAAGCTCGGTGGTAGATAGGTGGTCTCCAGGCACAGCGGCGCATCGTCCAGATAACGCAGGCGGACAAGTTTGACGAGCTTGCTGCCCACGGCGACATCGAAGAACTTGGCCGCATTGCCCGCGGCCTTGGCAAAGCCCGAGTCCACCGTGCGCGTGGTGGGCTTCATACCCTGACCCTGGACCTGTGTCGTGTAGCTCGAAAACACCAGGTTGTTCTCGTGGAGCGCCGGCGTGTCGGCCACAAAGGCGCCACGCCCGCGCTCGGTGCGCACCAGGCCCTCATCAACGAGCACCTTAAGGGCGTGGCGCACGGTGCTGCGCGACAGCCCCGATTCGTCCATGAGCTCCATCTCGGACGGCAGCTTGTCTCCGCGTGCGTAGATGCCGGCGGCGATGCGGTCGCGAAGCGTACCCGCCAAGCGCTCGTATTGGGCCAGTTTCTTTTTAGACGAAGCGTTCATGCGATCAACCTGTATCTAACTTGTATGCGTATCTAATCAAGCATGTATTCAATACAACAACAAAACCGCTGGTAGCTAGCTATCGAAAACCGCATCAGCAAAATTTCTAAGATAAATATAGCATACAACTAGTCGACATAACCAAAACATGTATGTAACTTGTATGCCATCGAGAGCATCAAACGAGAAGAAAGGCTGATGCACGATGACTACTCAGGAACAGGTTAAGGATGTCGTCTCCCAGGTTTTGGCTGACAAGGCAGACAAGGGCGGCATCAAGCGCGTCGTGTGGATTGGCGCTGGCGGATCCAACGGCGGCAACTATCCTGCCCAGTACTTTATGGAGCACGAGGCCACGCAGGTCGTGAGCTCCAGCTACACCAGCAACGAGTTCGTGCACGCCACCCCGGCCTACGTCAACGAGAACACCCTGGCCGTGGTCGTGTCCATGCGCGGCACCAAGGAGACCATCGTCGCCGCCCAGGTCGCCAAGGACCACGGCGCCAGCACCATCGCCATCTATGTCGACGAGTCCGGCCTTACCGAGGTCTGCGACTACAAGATCCAGTACGATAGCCTGGCCGTCGATGAGTCCTGCATGGGCCGCACCAACTCCGCCGTCGTGACCATGATCGCCATGGAGCTTACGCAGCAGACCGAGGGCTATGCCGAGTACGAGACCGCTATGGCCGCGTTTGACTTGGTCGACCCCATCTATCGCAAGGCCGTCGAGTACACCCGTCCGCTCGCTGCCAAGTGGGCCGAGCAGAACGCCGACAAGCCCTGCATCAACGTCATGGCCCAGGGCCCGCTCTTTGGTGCCGCCTACGTCTTTAGCATCTGCAACGTGCAGGAGATGCTGCAGATCGACTCTTGCACCATCAACACCTGCGATTTCTTCCATGGCCCCTTCGAGATCCTGGACAAGCGCACCTCGCTGTTCCAGCTCATCAGTGTCGGCCGCAGCCGCTGCAACGACGAGCGCGGCATCCGCTTCGTCAACCAGTACGGTGGCGAGCGCGTCTATCAGCTCGACGCCAAGGAGCTCGGCCTTAACGACATCAAGGACAGCGTGAGCGAGTACTTCAACCACCTGATCTTTGCCCCGATCCTCAACAACGTGTACATGCGCGC
Organism: Collinsella sp.; assembly: GCA_018376265.1. Taxonomy (GTDB): domain Bacteria; phylum Actinomycetota; class Coriobacteriia; order Coriobacteriales; family Coriobacteriaceae; genus Collinsella. The sequence continues at coordinate 64,014 of JAHABQ010000008.1, read as the reverse complement.
GCTCTCTGCCGTCACCCACAAGGACTACATGACGCGCCGCTACATGTGGAAGCTTGAGTATTAGTTACGCGGTTTTACCAAACCGCGTAACGGCTCGACGCTGCGCGGTCCGCATTTGGGCAATCTGACGTTCAACTTCAAGGGCGCGACCAGAAGGTCAGCGCCCTTTCGTTTCACGTCACCTTGCCTCAAATGCGGCCCGCTCGCTGACTTATGCTCAACCAGCGGCGCCTTAGACGTTGGGGACGTTCCTTTTCTGCCGGCAGTTGGGGACAGTCCTAGTCGTTGGGGGGCGTTCTTGAATGACCAGTCATTTAAGTACGTCCCCAATGAGTACCCAATGAGTGTGTGGGCGAGCGGATTTTCCCGCTCGCCGATTTGTGTCTTGAAAAATGTATATAACGACTATAACGTAGTGTGAAACATATTGGAAACAATACCGAGGAGGCTGCGTTGAAGAAAAGCAATCTGGGCTATGTGCTGGTGCTGATCGCCGCGCTTATGTGGGGCAGCATCGGAATCTTTGTAAACGGCATCTCGGCCATGGGCGTTTCGTCCCAGAGCATGGCCGCCTTTCGCTTGTTGGTCGGAGCGCTTATCTTGGCACCGGTCCTGATGTTTATGGGCTGCCGTCCGGGTGAGGGGTCTACCGTGGCTCAGGGTCCGCTGGCCCTGTTCAAGGCAAGCCCTAAAGAGCTTGTTCCCTGCGCGCTTGTCGGTATCGTCGGTTTGGCCGCCGCCAACACCTGCTATTACGAGTGCATGGGCGAGGTGGGCATGTCCACGGCCTCGGTGCTGCTCTATACCTCGCCGGTGTTTGGCGTCGTGCTCGGCCGCGTGCTTTATCGCGAGGACGTGACCCCCAACAAGCTCGTTGCCATTGTCTTTAACATCGTTGGCTGTGTACTTGCAGTGACCAATGGCGACCTTTCCGGTTTCCATTTTTCGGTTTGGGGCGTCACGTCGGGCGTGATTGCAGGCCTTTGTGGTGCGTCGCTCGCGGTGTTTAGCCGAATAGCAACCAAGACGGTCCACCCGCTGGCTGTCACGTTTTGGGGTTTTGTTTTTGGCGGTGCGGTTATGGCGGCCATCGCGGCTCCGTGGCCGGATGTCGCTGCGGCAATGTCGCCACAGCTGTTGTTGTTATTCCTTGGCTTTGGACTCATCCCCACAGCCGTGGCCTACATCTTATATATGCAGGGTCTGTCCATGGGGCTCGAGACGTCGAAAGTTCCCGTCGTAATGTCATTCGAGACGGTCGTCACCGTACTGGTGGGCATTGGTGTCTATGCCGAGTCCGCCGGCGCGATCAAGGTTCTGGGCATTGTGCTTGTGCTCGCATCCATCCTGATCATGAACACCGACTTCTCCAAGCTGCGCAACAGTGTGTTTGTCGGTCATGTCATTGAGAGCATGACCTTTAAGCCCAACGCGTGGTGGACCGAAAAATCTCAGGACATGGATCTGTTTAAGGAACGCACCGGCATCGCGCTGGAACCCACCGTGCAGGAAAGCCCCTGGTACTTCGTGCGATAGAGGATTGTGTGCGGCGTCTGACCTGGGGTTATCCAGCCAGCGCCGGCCTATCCAGCCCCAACGTGCAACGTATAAGACGTTATAATGACCATAACGAAAAGGAGGAGGCAAGATGAATCAGATCATTCTCGCATCTCATGGCGGCCTGGCCGCAGGCGCCAAAGACACGCTCGAGATGGTTCTCGGCGACGTGTCGAACGTCCACGTCGTGTCGCTTGCTCGTGACGACAAGGAGCCCATCACCAATAAGGTTGAGGCTATGATCGCCACGTTCAACGCGGACGACACCGTCTATGTGCTGACCGATATGCTCGGCAGCTCGGTCAACAACAACATGGTCGAGCTTTCCAAGAACGGCACGAAGTTCACGGTTGTCAGCGGTTTCAACATTCCGTTGGCACTGACGCTCGCTATGAGCCCCGTCCCCGTCAAGGGCGCCGAGCTCGCGGCCCTCATCAACGAGGCCCGCACCGGTCTGACCAACCCCAACGCACCGGTCGAGGCCGCCGCGGCTCCCGCCAAGAAAGCCAAGGCGTCCCGTCACAGCTCCGGTCCCGCCAAGATCGTCCTCGCACGTCTTGACTACCGTCTGCTGCACGGCCAGGTCGTCTTTACCTGGACCACCAAGGTTCAGGCCGAGCGCATCATCGTCGTCGACAACGCTGCCGCCAACGATGACATCAAGAAGGGCGCTCTTAAGCTGGCCAAGCCCCAGGGCGTGCGCCTGAACGTCTTCACCGTCGAGCGTGCCCTCGCCAAGATGGACAAGCTCAACACCCTCGGCGAGCGCGTCATGTTCGTCTTTGGCAACACGGCCGAGATGCTGCAGTTCTGCCAGGGCTACAAGCTCGACGCCATCAACCTGGGCGCCACCGCCAACCACGACGGTGCCGATCAGGTCGGCGGCAAGGACAGCTCCGTCTTCCTCGACGCCACCCAGAAGGCCGACGTCAACCAGCTGCTCGACATGGGCATTAAGCTCTATGTCCAGCAGACCCCTACGTATCAGAGCGTCGACATCGACGCCAAGCTGTAATCAACCAGGCTTTTGCCTGACTGAAAGGAGAAGGGTATGAATACGTTCATCAGTGCGGTGCTCGTCGGCCTCGTCGGCGTGTTCTGCATGTGGGACTCCCGCCTGCTCGGTCGTCTTAACTTCGAGCAGCCCCTCGTTGGCGCTACGCTCGTCGGTCTGCTGCTGGGCGATGTGCCCACCGGCCTTGCCGTCGGTGCCGCCGTCGAGCTCGTGTCCATGGGCCTGGTGCAGGTCGGCGCCGCCGTTCCGCCCGATATGGTCCTGGGCGGCATCGTGGCCGCTGCCTTTGCGTGCCTGACCGACGCTTCCGCCGAGACCGCCATGACGATCGCCATCCCGGTCGCCGTCCTGGGTCAGCTTCTCGGCATCGTGTTCCGTTCCATCATCGCCGCCCTCACCCATGTGGCAGATAGCGCGATCGATAACGGAAAGTTCAAGACCGCCTACCGTATGCACATCTGCGCCGGCTCCGGTCTGTACGCCGTCATGTACTTCCTGCCGATCTTCCTCGCCGTTTTTGTTGGCACCGACCTGGTTCAGGCCATCGTCAACATGGTTCCCGAGTGGCTGTCCACTGGTCTTAACGTTTCGACCAAGATCATGACCGCCTACGGCTTGGCCCTGCTGCTCACCATGATGATCAAGAAGGGTATGACTCCGTTCCTGTTCATCGGTTTCCTGCTCGCCGCTTACCTCAACCTGTCCGTCATCGCGGTCGCTCTGATCGGTGTGTGCCTGGCTGTCGTCTTCATGGGCTTCAAGTTCAACGGTTCCCATGCAGCCGCCGGTGTCGATTCCGACTACGATCCGCTCGAAGACGACGAAGACTAAGGAGGAACACACTATGGCAACCGCAACCAAGGACGTGTCCCTGAACAAGAAGGTCAGCCAGTTCTTCTGGCGCTCCTGGGCCATCCAGGCCTCTTGGAACTACGAGCGTCAGATGAACATGGGCTTCCTCTACGGCATGGTTCCCACGCTCGATCGCCTCTATCCGGACGAGTCCGACCCCAAGCAGCTCGCTGCTAAGAAAGAGGCTTACCACCGTCACATGGCGTTCTACAACTGCACCCCGCAGACGAGCGCCTTTATCCTGGGCCTCACCGCCTCCATGGAGGAGGAGTACGCCAAGGATCCCGAGAACTTCGATCCCGATTCGATCAACGCGGTCAAGACCTCCCTCATGGGTCCGCTTTCCGGCATCGGTGACTCCTTCTTCCAGGGCACCATCCGCGTTATCGCCTTTGGCCTGGGCGTTCAGCTGGCTCAGCAGGGCTCCATCATGGGCCCGATCCTGGCCATGCTCATCTCCATCGTCCCCTCTGTGCTGATTACTTGGTTCGCCGCCAAGATGGGCTATCAGGGCGGCCACGAGTACCTGAGCAAGCTTCAGGGCGGCGACCTCATGGAGAAGCTCATGTATGTCTGCGGCATCGTGGGTCTTATGTCCGTGGGCGGCATGATCGCCACGCTGATCGGCGCCACCACCCCGCTGCAGTTCGCTGAGGGCACCGTCGTTATCCAGGACATCCTGGACGGCATGATGCCCCAGATGATCTCCCTTGGCCTCACCGGCCTTATGTACTGGCTCATCAAGAAGAACGTCAACACCGGTTGGCTTCTCGTGATCGCCATCGTGGGCGGCATCGCCCTCTCCGCGGCCGGCATTCTGGCCTAGTCGCGACCAAGCGCCTAACCGCTTTCCCCCGGGGGCCTGCCTGGCATCCCATACCCCAGGCAGGCTTCCATCCCCAAAATGCGACAATGGGACAGTCCCCTTGTCGCATCCTCAACGGACCGGCGACTCGGTCCAAACCACGGTAACCCTGCGAGCGCCCGGCAATGTGGCGCCGCAAAAATCGAAAGGAATGTGTCAGATGTACGAGATCGACCTTAACCTCCCTAAGCAGATCGTCGCTGACGTCCTGTCCAACCACGAGATCCACAGTGTCGCCTTCGTCGGCTGCGGTGCTTCCATGTCCGACCTGTACCCCGCCAAGTACTTCCTGGCCAACAACACGGACAAGCTGAACGTTCAGATCTTCACCGCTAACGAGTTCAACTACGACACGCCTTCCTGGGTCAACGAGCACACCTTCGTGATCACCTGCTCCCTCGGTGGCTCCACGCCCGAGACCGTCGAGGCCAACAAGACCGCCAAGAAGCACAACTGCCCGGTCGTCTCCCTCACCAACAAGGCTGGCTCCGCTCTGACCGTCGACGCTGACTACGTCATCGTTCACGGCTTCCACGCCAACTTCGCTGCCAAGTGCGAGAAGCCCGGCTATGCCATCGCTCTTGCTCTCGAGATCCTTCAGCAGACCGAGGGCTATGACAAGTACGACGACATGATCACCGGCCTCACCAACGTCTTCGATCTCTGCGAGAACGCTGCTCAGTCCTGCAAGAAGCTCGCCAAGAAGTTCGCTGAGGACTTCAAGGACGACAAGATGATTTACTTCATGGCCTCTGGTGCCTCCGAGAAGATGGCTTACTCTCACGCCGCCTTCCTGTTCACCGAGATGCAGTGGATCGACGCCGCCGCCTACAACACCGGCGAGTACTTCCACGGCCCGTTCGAGGTTTCCACCGAGGGTAAGCCCTACGTCTTCTTCATGTCCGATGGCGCTACCCGTCCGATGGACGCCCGCGCCCTCACCTTCCTTGAGCGCATGGGCGCCAAGGTCGCTCTGATCGACTCCAAGGACTACGGCCTGGCTGACGCCGTGCCCGCGAGCGTCGTCACCTACTTCAACCCGCTGCTGCACCTCGCCGTTATGCGCGAGTACGGCAACCAGATCGCCGAGGCCCGTCAGCACCCGCTGACCATGCGTCGCTACATGTGGAAGCTTTCCTACTAATCACAAGTAAGTAGACCTTACGGGTTGATTGAGAGGGGATGGGGTTTGCGCCCCGTCCCCTTTTTTGCTTTGGGGAGGGCACGCCTGTCGCGTCGCAAAACCCAAGATAAAACCTACCATAATAAACCTGTCTCTTTTTGGCAGGTGGGAGGAGATGCGTATGATCAAAGCAGTGCTGTTTGACATGGACGGCGTGCTGGTCGATACCGAGTGGTTCTACAACCGTCGTCGCGTGGCGTTTATGGAAGAGAAGGGGTTCCACTTTGACGAGATCCCCGATCTTTCGGGGTCTAACGAGCCTGCCATTTGGGAGGCACTGGTGCCCGACGATGTTGAGCTGCGCGAGCGCCTGCGCGTGGAGTACAAGCAGGTTTATAGCCCGGACCATCCCGTTCCGTATGCCGAGCTGCTCAACGAGCAGACGGAGCCGGTGATGCGCAAGCTGCACGAGCGTGGCGTGAAGTGTGCCATCGCGAGCTCGTCCTATCGCGAGTTGATCGACGAGCTGGTGGAGATTGCCGGTATCGCCGACGTGTTGGACTACACCATCAGCGGTCACGAGTGCAGTGCGTTTAAGCCCGACCCCGAGATCTACCTGCGTGCCATGGAGGCGCTAGGGGTGGAGCCTGCCGAGTGCCTGGTTATAGAGGATTCGCCTTTGGGCATCGAGGCTGGTAAGCGCTCCGGCGCCCGCGTCCTGGCGCTGCGTCCGCACGAGGGTGTCAACCTCGATCAATCGCGAGCCGATGTCGTTATCGATAATCTGACCGACATTTTGGCCGCTTTGTAGTGTCAATCCGCCGCGAGAAGCACTGATTCACGCGTCTTTTGCTGCGGATTGGCTTAATTTGTCATCTATTTGGATCCGTTTGGCTTCGATTCGGACTAAGTGAGTAGGCTTTTTGGTGCAGGACGAGCACAAAGCGCATCTGCTCTAGTAAAACCGCAGGTCACAGGGGTGGCGGTTTTGGGTGTGCTCTGCAGGTCGCTTAAAGTCTACTCACTTGTAATTTGGGCCTTTGGTCGTGGGGTTGCTGGTCCCGCTTTGGTTGTCGAGAGAGGGTGAATTGAAGCGTCCCCGCACGCTCCATGTTACAATCGCGGACATATCCCACAACTACATCTGCCTTCGAAAGGAGCCTGCGTGGCGAACGCCATCGATCGGCTCACGGACCGAGTGCTCGTGCTCGGCCGCCTCACCATCGTCCGCCGCGCCATTACTGCTGTGGCGGTCACCATTTCCGCCGTTCTCCAGACATTTCTGATCCAGGCGTTCATTCAGCCCGCCGACCTGCTTCCGAGCGGTCTTACCGGCGTCGCGGTCCTGCTCGATCGCGTTACCTCGCTGGGTGGCGTTCATATCGACATCTCGCTCGGCATGCTCGCGCTCAACATCCCCGTGGCGCTCCTATGTTGGAGCGGCATTAGCAAGCGCTTCGTCATCTTCTCGATGATGCAGGTCGTGCTCTCGTCGCTGTTCCTCAACGTCTTTCACTTCGCTCCATTTTTGGGCGACAAGATCATGCTCATCATTTTTGGCGGCGTGGTCTCGGGTCTGGGCGCTGCCATCGCACTTAAATCCGGCGCATCCACCGGCGGCACCGACTTTATCGCGCTGTGGGTTTCCAACCACACGGGCAAGACCATCTGGGGCGTCATCTTTGGTTTCAACTGCTTTATCCTGGCGATCTTTGGCTTTATGTTTGGCTGGGACAAGGCGGCGTATTCCATCGTGTTCCAGTTTATTTCGACCAAGACCATCGACAGTTTCTATCGTCGCTACGATCGCGTGACGCTGCAGATCACGACGCGTAGGGCAGACGAGGTCATGACTGCCTACGTAAACCATTTTCAGCACGGCATTAGCTGCGCCGAGGTCGTCGGCGGATATAGCCGCGAAAAGATGTACCTGCTGAACACCGTTGTCTCGACCTACGAGAGTCAGGACATTATCAAGCTGGTGTGCGACGTTGATTCCGGCGCCGTGATCAATGTGTTCCACACGCTCAACTTTGTGGGCGGCTGGTGGGGTGGTCATGTCGACGAGCCCATGCCCACGGCCGTTCCTGATCCCGACAAGCCCGCACGCATGGCCAGCAGGCAGGCGCGCCTCAGCGAACAGGACAGCCTGCAGCAGGACGACGGCAAGTAGGGTATTGGCATTTTGCCGGTCCTGCGCAACCCATCCGAACGAGCCCCCCGAAAGCCCCGTTGCTTTCGAGAGGCTCTCGTTTGCCCAGATAAAACCTACCAAAATGAAGCTGTCGCTTTTTGGTAGGGAGGGTGTATCGTTTTATCATTATGAGGTAATATGAAACTAGACGTTATATACGTATTAGTTATTTCGATATTTCGATAGGAGTGATTAGATATGCCTGCGCCCAAAAATGCACCGCTTTACCAGCAGATTTACGACGAAATCAAGGATGCGATCGAGAAAGGTGTTTATGCACCCAAGGAGCGTATTCCGTCCGAGCTTGAGCTAGCCGAGCAGTACGACGTGAGCCGCATTACGGTGCGCCGCGCCGTCGAGGAGCTGTGCTCCGATGGCTACCTGGTTAAGCAGCAGGGCCGTGGCACCTTTGTCTCCACGCCGCACATCAACCGCCAGTTTCACGCCTCGACGCTGCAGACGTTTACCGCGCTGTGTGCCGGCAACGGCATGAAGGCCGGTGCGCACGTGATCGATCGCCAGATCGTTCCGGCGCGCCAAAACGAGATGGAGTTCTTTGGCCTGCAGAAGGATGCGCTGCTGCTGCATATCAAGCGCGTGCGTACGGCCGACGGCGAGCCCATCTTTGAGGAGAACATCTTTGTGCCGTTTGACGCCTACCGTGAGCTGTTGACGGCCGATCTTGAGGACAAGTCGATTTTTGCCGAGGTCGAGCGTGTTGGCGGAACGCCGATTGTCTCGGTTGGCTACCGCACGGTCGAGGCCGTTCGTGCCAATACCGAGCAGGCGGCCGAGCTGGGCATTGCTCCGCACGATCCGCTGCTCAACCTGCGTGCCGGCTTCACGGGCCCCAATGGCGAGCCGGTCCTGATGGGTAAGCAGTACTACGTGGGATCGCGCTACGTTATGGTCATGTAGCTCTAGTTGCGCGGTTTTCCAAACCGCGCAACGGCTCGACGCTGCAAGCCCGCCAGAGCGGCAATCTGCCTTTCAACTTCGGCGGCATGACCAGAAGGTCAATGCCGCCTCGTTTCAAGGCACCTTGCTCGCCCTGGCGGGCTTTCGCTGTCCGCGCCAAAACATCGGCGTTGCCGGGCCGGCACTTGGGGACGTTCCTTTTCTGCCGGCACCTGGGGACACTCCTTAGCCGTTGGGGGCGTTCTTAAACGACTAGTCTGGGCGGCGGCCGTGTGCTGCTGTCCGCGTGGCGGCGTATAATCGGCGGCAGATGACTTGGACGTTAGGAAACCATGACCGATAGCATGCAGCAGATGGCGCTCGACACGCTCGGCGCCTATTTTGGCTACACCTCGTTTCGCCCGGGGCAGGACCGCATGGTCGATGCGATTCTTGCCGGTCGCGATGCGCTGGGTGTTATGCCCACGGGCGCCGGCAAGTCCATTTGCTACCAGGTGCCCGCGCTCATGCTGCCCGGCATCACCTTTGTGGTGAGTCCGCTGCTGTCGCTTATGGAGGACCAGACCCGTGCGTTGCTCGCGGCGGGTGCGCGACCCAGCTATCTCAACTCCAGCCTTACTCCGGCCCAGCAAAACACCGTGCTCAAGCGAGCGCGCGAGGGCCGCTACCAGCTTATGTACGTGGCGCCCGAGCGCTTGCTCGAGCCGCGTTTTTTGGCCTTTGCGCGGGAGGCCGCGGCGGACGGCGGCATTGGCGTGCCGCTCGTGGCCATTGACGAGGCCCACTGCGTGAGCCAATGGGGCCAGGATTTCCGCCCCGCCTATCTGCAGATTCGTGAGTTCATCGATTCCCTGCCGCAGCGCCCCATCGTGGCGGCGTTTACCGCTACGGCGACCGAGCGCGTGCGCGCGGATATTCAGCAGATGCTCGGCCTGCAAAACCCCGCGACGGTGGTGACGGGCTTCGATCGCAAGAACCTCTACTTTGGCTGCGAGGAGATGGGCGACAAGGCCAAGGCCGCGTGGGTGCGTGACTACGTGATCGCGCATTCGAGCGAGAGCGGCATCGTGTATTGCTCGACCCGCAAGACGGTCGATGCGCTGGCAGGCGAGCTTGCCGAGGCACTGGGCCCCAGCGGCATTCGCGTTGGCCGCTACCATGCCGGCATGGGCAACGACGCCCGCCGGCAAAGCCAGCGCGCCTTTATCGACGACGATATCCAGGTGATGGTTGCCACCAACGCCTTTGGTATGGGCATCGACAAGCCCAACGTGCGCTACGTGATCCACAACAACGTGCCCGAGAGCATCGAGGCCTACTACCAGGAGGCGGGTCGAGCCGGCCGCGATGGCGACCCGGCCAGCTGCCACCTGCTGTGGAACGGCAACGATTTTCGCATGCGTCGCTTTCTGATCGACCGCGGCGATGCTGCCGATGGGGCGCTCGACGACGAGCAGCGCGCATGGGCGCTCCAGAACCGCTACCGCCTGCTCAGCCAGATGGAGGGCTACTGCAATACTACCGGCTGCCTGCGCGAATACATGCTGCGCTACTTTGGCGACGAGGCCGCGGCCGAGCATGCTGCTGCGGCTGGTGCGGGCGCCACCGCCACGGATGACGCCGAGGGCTGCGGCAACTGCAGCAACTGCCTCACGCAGTTCGAGGTCGAGGACGTCACCGATATGGCCCGCGCCGCCGTGCGCTACGTGGCCGCGCGACCCATGCGCTTTGGCAAGTCGCTGATCGCCGACGTGCTCCACGGCGGCAACACCGAGCGCATTCGCCAGATGCATCTGGACGAGGACCGTGGCTACGGTGAGCTGTCGAGCGAATCGGTCGGGCGCATCAAGGACATCATCGGCCAGCTGTGCGGCCGCGGTTATCTGGCTACCTCGCAGGGGCAGTACCCGGTCGTGGGGCTGGGTCCGCGTGCCGTCGAGGTCGAGGATGAGGCGTTTGCCTTTACCGTTAAGCGTCGCGCGTCCAAGCGCAAGGCCTCGGCCCGCGCCCGCCGCGCCGTCGATCTGCTGCGCGAGGAGGCCGAGCTGGATCAGCGCCCACGCGTGGGCGACGATGCCGAGTTGTTCGAGCGCCTGCGTGCCCTGCGCAAGGAGATCTCGACCGAGCTGGAGATGGCGCCGTACATGGTCTTTTCCGACAAGGCCCTGCGCGGCCTGTGCCGCCTACGCCCACAGACGCGCGACGAGCTTATCCAGGTCAACGGCATCGGCGAGAAAAAGGCCGACGCCTTTGGCGAGCAGTTTATGGCGGCGATTGAAGAGTTTGAGTCCGAGCATGCACGGAATGGAGCATAACGATGGCATCCGATGATAAAACCGAGCGCACTGAGGTGTCCGCTGTGCCGCTGTACCAGCAGGTTATGGACGACCTAAAGGGCGAGATCGCGCGTGGCGTGTACGCATTCGGCTCGCGCATTCCTTCCGAGATGGAGCTCGCGAAGTACTACGGCGTGGGACGCATCACCGTGCGCCGCGCCATCGAGGAGCTGTCGCGCGCGGGGTATCTCAACCGCCAGCAGGGGAGGGGCACGTTCGTGTGCGCGCCCAAGCTCAAGCGCAAGATTGTCCAGAAGGGTGACGTTCAGAGCTTTTCCGAGGGTTGCGCTGCCAACGACATGGTGCCGGGTGCGCGCCTGGTATCGCGCACGGTGGTTGCGGCGACGCGCGAGGACGCGGCGTTCTTTGGCGTAGAGCCCGGCTGCGAGCTTATCGTGGTCGAGCGCGTGCGCACGGCCGACGGCATCCCCGTCATGCTCGAGAACAACGCCTTTGTGCTGGTTGACCATCCTTATCTGCAGACACTTGCCGATAAGGACCTCACCGATAACTCGATCTTTGCGCTCGTTGCCGAGCATTCGGGCCGTGCACCGCTCAAGTCCGACCCTTGCACCGTGGAGATTGCGCTTGCCGATGCTCAGGCGGCCCCGCTGTTGGAGGTGCCGGTCGGCGAGCCGCTCTTCTATATGGAGGCCTACTTTACCGACGCTGACGGGCGCCCTCTACTGCTCGGCCGCCAAAAGATCGTGGGCTCGCGCTACGTCTTCGACATCTAACGTCCATAGATAGAACAATATAGAACAAGTTTGGTGGAATGGCTTCACGGACGTCGTCGTGCGTGCTATAAATAGGACAACATAGAACGACTGCAGGTACGAGCTGCAGTCGTTCAAAACCGCCACACAAGAAGGGGCATCACCATGAACGCACACGATCTGATTCAGGAAATCATCGAGCGCAAGGGCAAGATTGAGAACGTCTTTTGGATCGCCTGCGGCGGTTCGATGATCGACCTGATGCCGGCCAACGAGCTGCTCAAGCGCGAGGCCACCACGTTTACCTCGACGGTCTACACGGCACGCGAGTTTTGTCTGATGGCCCCCAAGAGCCTAGGGCCGAAGTCGCTCGTTATTGCCTGCAGCCACAGCGGCAACACGCAAGAGGTCGTCGACGGCTGCGAGATGGCGCTGGCGGCCGGTGCCGAGGTCGTTGCCCTCACCGACTGCGAGGGCTCCAAGATCGATGACGGCAAGTGGACCACCTGGGTCTATCCGTGGGGCGAGGGCGTGTCACAGGTCGAGGTGCCGCAGGGCATCGGCGCTCTGATCGCCGCCGAGCTGCTCGACCAGCAGGAAGGCTACGAGGCACTCGCTGACATGTACGAGGGCCTTAAGCAGATGGATGCGCTGCTGCCCGCCGCCCGCGAGAAGGTCAACGCCGAGCTGGGCGCCCGCTTTGCCGAGCTCTGCCAGCAGCACAAGTTCTTCTATATCCTGGGCTCCGGCCCCAACTTTAGCCAGACCTATGCCATGGCGATCTGCTCGCTCATGGAGATGCAGTGGCAGCACTGCTGCTACATCCACTCCGGCGAGTACTTCCATGGCCCGTTCGAAGCCACCGAGCCCGGCGTGTTCTACTTTGTGCAGCTCGGATCGGGCGAGTGCCGCCCCATGGAGGAGCGCGCTCTTGCGTTCCTCAACACGCACACCGATACAGTCATGGTGCTCGATGCGCTCGAGTACGGCGTGGGTGAAGTGCCTGCCAGCGTGCGTTCGTACCTGGAGCCGATCTTCTTCTACGCGATGAGCTGCGAGCTGCGTGCTGCCCGCGGCAAGGTGTTTGACCACAGCCCCGAGGTTCGTCGCTACATGGGCATCGAGCAGTACTAGGTACCGGGAAAAGTATTCACCTTCGATTTGCAAGTGAACAGCGTGCGTAAAAAGCGGGCCGCGCCGGTGAGTTTCCGGTGCGGCCCGCTTAGTATCGCGCATAGATTCGCAAGGTTGCGGCAGCCAGCGGCTTACTTGGCGTCGTAGGCCTCGGCATCCCGCCAGTCGAGTTGGGCGATGTTGTCGCGAATGTGCTGGCAGCTCTTGTGGAAGCCCTCGAGTTCGTGCTCGGAAAGGTCGAGTGTGTAGACCTCCTCGACGCCCTCGGCACCGATCACGCAGGGCAGGGAGGTAAAGATACCCTCCTCGCCATACTGGCCGGTCATAAGCGTAGAGGCCGAAAGCACGGCGTGCTCGTTGTGCAGCACGGCGGCGCAGACGCGCGCGGCGGAGTTGGCAACGGCGTACTCGGTGCACTGCTTGCCCTGGTAGGTCACATAGCCGCCCTTGCGTGCAAGCTCCTCGACCTCCATGTGGTCGAAGGCGTACTTGTCGGGGTTCTCGGCCTGAAGCTCGTTGAGGTTTTTGCCAGCGATGGTTGCGGCCTTAAAGGCAGCAAGCTGGCTAAAGCCGTGCTCGCCGATCATGTAGGCGTCGATGGACTTGGGGCTCACGCCGACCTTCTTGGAGATCTCGGTGCGCAAGCGGGCGGAGTCCAGACCGCAGCCCGAGCCGATGATCTTCTTGGGATCGTAGCCGGTCAGGTGCCACAGCTCGGTGCACACGACGTCGCAGGGGTTGGAGATGCTCACGAAGATGCCGTCAAAGCCGGCGTCGACGATGCGCTTGGCAAAGGAGCGGGCGGCGTCGGTGGTAAAGAACAGCTCGCCGTCGCGGTTGCCGGCGGCCAGCGCGACCTTGCCGGCAGCGTTGACGATGACGTCGCAGCAGGCAAGCTCCTCGTAGTGGTCGTAGCAGTTGACGATCTTGGTGTTGTACGGGACAAACGAAAGGGAGTCGCGCAGGTCCTGGACCTCGGACGTCACTTTGGCCTCGTTGATATCGCACAGGTACAGCTCATCGGCAATGCCCTGCATGAGCAGGCTGTTGGCGACATGTGCTCCTACGTGGCCCTGGCCGACCACACCGATCTTACGCGTCTGGTACATATACGTATCCTTTCGGCCGAGTTTTTCGCGTCGAACCATTGTAGCGTCCTGCTGCCACTTTGCTAGGCTAAAGCGCCGTAGATTTTTGGACATGCCTTAATCTCTACTTTTGGAGTGATTTGGGCCGCTGACGGCATCGCTGGGCGATGTGCTCGCGCGGATGGGGCCGGTCGTTGTACCATAGCTGCAACTGACTCGTAAGGAGCATCCATGCCCATTCGCATCCCCGACGCCCTCCCTGCCGCCGCGCAGCTCGAGAGCGAGAACATCTTTGTCATGACCGAGTACCGCGCGCTGCACCAGGACATCCGTCCGCTGCGCGTGCTCATCCTCAACCTCATGCCCACCAAGATTGCCACCGAGACGCAGATCATGCGCAAGCTCTCCAACACGCCGCTGCAGGTGGAGGTGGACCTGCTGCGCACCAAGACGCACGAGGCCACGCACGTGAGCGCCGGCCACTTGGAGACGTTCTACCGCACGTTCGACGACATCCGCGACATCCACTACGACGGCCTGATCATCACGGGCGCGCCGGTGGAGCAGATGCCGTTCGAAGAGGTCGACTACTGGCCCGAGCTCTGCCAGATCATGGATTGGTCCACCACGCACGTGCACTCTACGCTGCACATTTGTTGGGGCGCGCAGGCTGGCCTGTACCATCATTACGGTATCCAGAAGTACGACCTGCCGGCAAAGGCGAGCGGTGTGTTCGAGCATTATCTGGTGAAGCCGCAAAGCCCGCTGGTCCGCGGCTTCGACGACCGTTTCTATGCCGTGCATTCGCGCAACACCGATGTGCGCCGCGAGGACGTGGAGGCCGAGCCGCAGCTTGAGGTCGTGGCCGTGTCCGACGAGGTGGGCTTGTACATCGTCAAGTCGACCGACAGCCGCCGCTTCTTTGTCTTTGGCCATCCCGAGTACGATACCGACACGTTGCGCTTGGAGTACGAGCGCGACGTGAAGCGCGGGCTCAACCCCCAGGTGCCGGCGCATTACTTCCCAGGTGACGACCCCACCGCCGAGCCGCGTAACGTCTGGCGCAGCCAGGCTCAGCTGTTCTACACCAACTGGCTCAACTACTACGTCTACCAGACCACGCCCTACGACCTGGCCCGCGCCGGCGAGGAGCATTAGGCTGCGATGGTACTGCTATAGCCGTGGCTGATGTGGCGGCGGTTAGGCGCTGATGATGTTGGGCAGCGGCATGTCGTGGGCATCGGTGGGGATGTGGTCGACGCGCTGCTCGTCAAAGGCGATGCCGATGATCTGGTATGTGGCCGAAAGCGTGGGTAGGTAGCGGTCGTAGCAACCGCCGCCGTAGCCCAGGCGCGCGCCGGTTTGATCGAAGGCCACGAGCGGCACGACAATCATGTCGAGAGCTTTGGCAGGCACGATAGGGAAGCGGTTGCTGTCGATGTCCGTGGCCGCGAAGGCCCGCGTAGGGTGGGCGATAAACGGGGCCGCGGACGCATCGTCGACAGCAACTGCCCGCATGCACATGCGCTGGCCACAAGCTGTGGCTTCGGCTGCCGAGAGCATGCACGGATAGGCCACGCGCCAGTCGCGTTTGGCGGCCGCCGCGGCAAACGCGGCAGGATTGACTTCGGAACCCATCGCGGCATAGACGGCAACGGTGTGCGGTGCCGCGGGATCCGAGCGACCCAGTCGCTCAACAAGCCGCGCACAGATAACGGCAGACTTCGCCGCCCGCACATCCAAATCAATCGCATCGCGCCGGGCAATCACCGCTCGCCGCAATTTAGCCTTGTCCATCCCAACCTCCTCTAGCAAACCTGCCAAAAAGGGACAGGTTTATTTTGGCAGGTTTTATCTGGGCAAACAGCAAAACAACCACGAAGGGGATACATGCACCTTCGTGGTGGTCTGTGTTGTGATGGGTGTCTGCGGCGGTTTGTCTCGATCTGTAACAGTAGCTCGGCAAAATTGGACTTAGATGTTACAGATTGAGACAAAGAGCTGGTGCCGTTCGGGAACGTCTCGATTTGTAACATCTGGAGCCGATATTGCCGTCTAGATGTTACAGATTGAGACAAACCGCCGCGGTGGGCTGCGCCGCCCCGCCCAAGCCACAGAAAAAGGTAGATTTCCGGGCATGTCCCAAAAATCTACCTTTGTGCGTTAGCCCAGCAGGTCGATGACGTTAAAGCCGGCGTTGCTCTTGGCGATGACGTCTCGGCCGCCAAAGACGCAGGTGGGCGACTCGGCTGCGATGCGCGTCACGTCGGCGCCGAGCGAGCGCAGCTCACCGGGCGTGGCGGCGAGCATCTGGGCGCGACGCTCCTCGCGTGCATGCGGATCGAGCCCGGCCAGGTAGGTCGTGTTGCGGCGCTTGGTGAGCGCGTACGGCTTCACCGGCGCGTCCATGCCGCTCACACAGCTCACGATAAAGCCCTCAAAGGCGGCCTCGTCGGGATCAAAGCTGCCGAGCCATTCGCCCGCGCGCGCCACGCGCTCAATCGAGGGGTCGATTGCCGGGTCGCGGTAGGTGTAGAACGCCGCCTGACGCTCGCCGGCCGCGCGGAATCCGCAGCCGTACGCGCCGCCCTTAACGCGGATCTCGTTCCACAGATAGTCGTAGGAGAGCGCGTTGGCGGCAACCGCCCAGGCGCCCGTCACGTCGATGCCCAAGCGACGCGGGTCGCACGCGCTTGCCGCAAAACAGATGTCGCTGGGGATGACAAAGACCTCGTGGCGGTCGCACGGCGTCGGCACCACGAGCGCGTCGCGGCCGGCATCGGCGCCGTCGCCAGCGCCCAGCTCCAGGTCGCCCGCGGCATTCCAGTACGCGTCAAAGTCCTCGTCGCTGCCGGTAAAGCTCGCCAGGCAGCCATCGGCCACAAAGATGCGGCCTGCCAGCTCGGCAAGCTTGGTACGCAACCCGTTCACGCGCTCGTCAAAGTGGTCGAGCAGGTCGCGCAGGAACAGATAGAAGTCCACGCCCGAAAGCTGCTCGCGCACCACGGCCGAAGGCGAGCTGTAGCTCATCGCGCGACCGAGCGCCGCCGAGTGGCCGTTGTTGATAAAGCCCTGCTCAAGCCCAATGCGAATCTGTGTGAGCACGTCGCGCACGCGGTCGGCGTCGGCATCTGCCAAAAGCGTGCTCGACCATACCTCGCGCGGCAGACTCGCCAGCGCATCGATCTTCTCGGACAGGGCGCCGGCGCTCACCAGCAGGTAGGGGCGCACGCCGTCCACTTCGGGCTGCGTCATGACCTCGGTCGTAAAGCTCAAAAAGCCGAGCTTGCCAGCGAGCAAGTTGTCGAGTTCCTCGGCCGAGTGCTCGCGCGTGGGCAGCTGCTTAAGCAGGCGGCAGAGCAGTGTCACATAGGGCAGGTCCTCAAACGCGACGCAGTTCAGGTCGAAATACTGCATGGCGTAGGCCAGACGGTTGGTGGGGATGCCGTGGCGCAGGCAGGGGATGGGCACGGTCGTGTCCACGATCAGTGGCGGCTCGGGGCGCGCCTCGCCAATGTCGGACACGCGCAGGCGCGGCAGCGTGGCCTTGGCCTCGGGTGTGTCTTCCGCCTCCTGCGCGGCACGCAGCGCGGCCGTGCGCTCGACCACGTCGGTCAGCTCGGCATCGGTCATGGCATCGCGCTTGGCTGCCAGCTCGGCGGCCTCGGCACCCTCCGAACCCTCGGCGGCATCCACCGGCACCAGCTCGACCAGCGCCATATGGTCGTTTTGCAGCACCAGCTCGCGCAGCAGGTCCTCAAAGTAACTGCCGTCCAGCTCGCCACGCAGCTCTTCGTACACCGGGCCGTACTTGAGCGCCAGCGTCGCAGCGTCGTCATCGTAGAGCCACGTGCTCAGCGCGTCGCACGCAATGGCCACGCCGTCGGCGATGCCATAGTCGCGCTGGCGCAGGTCGTATTCGTTGCTGCTGATGATGGCTTCCAGGCGCTCGCGCGGAACGCCGTGCTCGCACAGGTCGCGGCAAGCGTCCTGGAACACGTGACGCAGCTCGCGCGCCATGCCGGGCTGTGCGTTTTGCAGCATGATGAGCTCGTAGGGCTGCAGGCTCTCGGCCGCGGTGTAGCTCACCACGTTGCCGCCCAGACCGGCAGCCAGAATGGTCTTCTTAACCGGCGCTTCGTTGGAGCCCAGCAGCGCCTCGAACAGGATATCCGCCGCGATCGTGCGCTTACGGTCGAGCGCGCTGCCCAGCACCAGGCCCAGGCCCACCAGGGCGTTCTCGGGTGTAGTGGCCATCTCGACGCGCCTATACTCGCAGGTCACAGGTGCCTGCACGTCCAGCGGATTGGGCGCCAGCGTGGACGGGTCCTCGCCGGCGGCAACGGCAGCGTCCATGCGGCGGCTCGCGGCACTCGGCTGCGACAGATAGCGCTCGTCCAAAAAGGCCAGTGCACGGTCCACGTCCAGGTCGCCGTAGAGCGTGATGTAGGAGTTGGAGGGATTGTAGTGGCGCGCGTGCGTGTCCAGGAACTGCTCGTAGGTGAGCGCGGGAATCGCGCGCGGGTCGCCGCCGCTCTCGTGCGCATAGGCGGTGTCGGGATAGAGCGCGGCGTTGACGGCGTCGTCCAGCACGCTCATGGGGTCGGACAGCGCACCCTTCATCTCGTTGAACACCACGCCGTTATAGCGCAGCGCGCCCTCACGCAGGCTCGCGGAGCTGCTGTCGCCCTCGCCCTCGGCGCTCTCTGGCAGATCCAGCTCGTAGTGCCAGCCCTCCTGCTCAAAAATGGTGGGCTTGGTATAGATGGCCGGGTTGAACACCGCGTCCAGGTACACGTCCATCAGGTTATACAGATCCTGCTCGTTGGTGGTGGCAACGGGGTAGATGGTCTTGTCGGGGTAGGTCATGGCGTTGAGGAACGTCTGCATGGAGCTCTTGATCAGGTCGACAAACGGCTCCTTGACGGGAAACTTGGCCGATCCGCACAGCACCGAGTGCTCAAGAATATGGAACACGCCGGTGGAATCGGCCGGCGGCGTCTTAAAGCCAATGGCAAAGGCCTTGTTTTCGTCGTCGCACGCCAGGTACAGCAGACGAGCGCCCGAGGCAGTGTGTCGCAGCACGTAAGCGTCCGAGTCGAGCTCGGGCACGGTCTCGCGGCGCTCGACGGCAAAGCCGTGGCAGGTAGTGCCGGGCACCAGCAGTGCAGCGGCTGCGGCGCGCGGGTCGGTTGAGGTGATGGGCATATGCAGTCTCCTTTGACGCCCCAGCGGGGGCGAATCGAGTCGAATCCTCGAGAGTATACCCATATGGGGCCGCGACCCTGCGGCGAACTGGAGACGATGCCAGCGGATTGGGCGAAGGGCTCGCGTGCCCGCCGCACGAGCGTGGAAAATTGGACACTCGCCAAACGAGAGTGGATATTCGGAAATCCTCGCTCGTCCATCACTCGCGTATCTCTCGTCTCTCATTCGTTTCTAATATGAGAGATGACAGGAAGATGAGAGAAAATTATGAGAGATAACTGAGCAGCAAAGAGACAGGCAATCATGGTATTGTCTCAATACCAATTGTTCTACCAGCAAAAATATGTATAAATGAAGCAAATGGTAGACATTCCATCTCTATCTATCCCTTATCTCTAAGCCGAGAGATAGAGAGATAGATGAGAGATAATTTCGAGAGATAACTGAGAGACGAGGGAAATCTATCCGCGGCATTCTCCGCAGGACCGAGCGAAAGGACGTGCAGATGAACGAAAACGAGCTGACCGGTCTGCTTGAGTCTTTAAGGCGTATGGGCTCGGATGATCTTAACGTCGAAGTGAAGGAGAGCGCCACGACGCTTTCCCGCGACGTGTGGGAAACGGTGAGCGCATTCGCGAACACTGCCGGCGGAATCATCGTGCTCGGAGTGAGTGAGCGCGCAGGTTTTGTCCCGGTTGAGAACTTCGAGACCGAGAAAGTGCTCAACCAATTTGTGTCAGGCATGGGTGATGCGGGCGGTCGAGGAAAGCTAGCCAATCCGCCCAAATACACGATCGAGCGAGTGGAGCTTCAGGGCGTCATCGTTCTCGTCATTACGATTGAGGAGCTCGATCCGTCGAGCAAGCCCTGCTATGTCATAGAGCGAGGCGCCCAGGGCGGCAGCTACAAGCGCATCGATGACAAAGATGTCCCGCTTTCGTCGACCGAGGTTTTGGCACTGCCGTCATATGAGCGGACGAGTCCTAGCGATCGCGATGCGGTGCCCGGCACGAGTGTGGGCGATCTCGACGAGTCGCTGGTCGACCGCACGATAGAGCGTGCCTATTCGTTGACGCCTCGAGCGATGCGCGGTGCGGCGGACAAGAAGACAAAGATGGAGCGTCTGAATTTCCTCGACTTCCAGGGCAATGTTACCAAGGCCGGCCTCCTTGCCGCGGGCGTTTACCCTCAGCAGTTCTATCCCAAGCTCTTCATTGACGTGGCTGTCCACGTGGGAGCTCAAAAGGGAGCTGTGGGGTCGCTGAGGTTCATGGACCGCACAATCTGTGAGGGAACGTTGGGCGAGATGATCTCGGATGCCGTCGCAGCTGTCGCCAAAAACCTGCGCCGCATCTCGACCGTCCAAGGCATCTCGTGTATCGACTCGCTGGAGATTCCCGAGGAGGTTCTGCGCGAGGCAATCGCCAACGCCGTAATCCATCGAGAATACGGGGATCGGTTCTGTGGACAATCGATTGCCGTCGACGTCTTTGACGATCGTGTCGAGGTGACGAATCCTGGCGGCCTTTACGGGGGAAAGACTCGCGAGAACTTGTTTGACGGCAGCTCCCGATGCCGTAACGCGACGCTCGTGAAACTCATGTCGATTGTCCCGCTGCCGGATGGCGCAGGTTCGCCGGCTGAGGGCAATGGCTCGGGCATCCCGATGATGATCGATGCCATGCGCGCGCATGGTCTGGCCGAGCCCCTGTTCTGCCCGGGGTTCGATCGGTTCAAGGTTGTACTTTACCGTTCAAAGATCGAGCCGGTCGATCATGGCGGGGGCTTAATTGTGACGGCACTCAAACACTACGGCGAGCTGGGGACGCGTGAGCTGGCAGAACGTACGGGGCTTACAATTTCCCAGGTAAGGTCGCGCGTCAACGCGCTCATTGCTCAAGGCGAGCTTGAGCCCACGGCGCCGGCGACGAGCCGCAACCGCAAGTATCGACTGTCAGAGCGCGTGGAATAAATGCGTTAGTGGACGAGGCGACCCAATAATCGACCCTCAATTGGCGCCCACTAAGGTAAAGCGGTTGTTGCTCAGTCGACGGTGATGCTGAAGACTCGGCTTACGCCGGCATGGCCCCGAACCCGTCCATCAAGAACAGCCTAAGAACCAGCTTGATGACATTTCCCGGTTTGACTTCAGCCGCGTCAAAGACGTGGCGCTCGGCGAGCTCGCTGCAGTATGCATAGATGTCGCGGATAAGGTCCGCGCCCGAAAGCGTAAACATGTAGCCTGCGTCCGAAAGCGCATTGGGCGCGGCGGGCAACTTGGCCATGTGGCAGAACGTTTGCAGGTCGGGCGCCATAACATTCTGGTAGTCGAGGTGGCCGCCGGCATCCTGTTCGGCAAGCTCCAATTGGCGCACGAAATCCAGCGCCGCTGCCAGCACAAAGCTCGGCGTAGGCGCGTTGACGTCCTGAGTGGTCGCCACGAGCCTGCCCGCCGCCTGCGTGACAAGCCAAGCGACCTCGCGCTGGCAACGCACGGCCTTGCGCGTAACCGGCTTGATGGACGAAGAAGAAACGCTCCCCTTAGGCGGATTCGAAGCAGCCATAAGACCCTCCCATGAACAATCCGGCCCAACAAGCCCGGATGAAACACGTGTTACATCAGTATACGGGGAAGTGGGGTGGAAAAACGGAGTCGACAGCGTGAACTGCCGGCTCCGGATTGCTTGCCTTAGAGGCCGTACACTTCGACCATAGCTTCGCCAATGCGATGGGGCACGCCGGTGACGAGTGCGTTGCCCATGCAGAAGGCCCGATGGCCGTCGGTCATGCCCGTATCGGTCCAACCTTTCGGGAATCCCTGAAGCTGATCGAGCTCGTCGGGAACAAGACGGCGGAAACGGCCATCGGGACATTCGATGACGTGCTTGAAGCGGCTCGCTCCCGTGCCGCCTTCTCCTGTGAGGATGGTGCGGCTCGGCTTGTCGGTGGCATCCGGGAAGCTCATGGCTCCCTCGGAATACGTGTACGTAAAGCCTGTCTTTTTGTTAGTGCGCTCTTCGCGCTTGCTGCCCTTAAGGTAGCGCCAGTCGGGAAGCTTTTCGTCGGAGATGTAGAACTGCTCCGGGACATCAGCCTCGTCGACAAGCACGTCGCCAAGCACGTGGCGCTCACCGTGATAGTCCTCGGCAAAGTCGCAGGTCAGAACATGACAGCCCTGCATGACGCCAGCATTCTTGAATTGAGAGGTCTTTTGGCCGACGCCAAAACGAGTTGAGTTCTCGTAGGGGTCGGGCAAAACGTCGAGCTCGGACATCTCGTCGGGATAGATGGCGGGGAAGGCTTTAGCCATGACGCCGTTGTGCATGCGATTAACGAGATCAACCTTGCCAGCGTCCTTTTCGCAGAAGATATAAACACGCTTGCGACGCTGGGGGAAACCGTATTCGGCAGAGTTGACCACGCGCCATTCGACCGTGTAGTCGAGGTCGGCAAGACAGCTTAGGATGATGGCGAAGTCGCGACCGCGTTGAGACGCGGGCGACTTGAGCAGGCGGTCGACGTTCTCAAAGAGACCGAACTTGGGCTTCTTCATTTCGAGGAAGTGATAGATGTCCCACCAAAGGACGCCCTTCTTGCCCTCGATGCCGTGTGCCTGATTGAGCGGACGCGCGACAGAGTAGTCTTGGCAGGGGAAACCGCCAACAACCATTTGGACATCGGGGATTTCGATTTCTTTCGCCTCGGCCTGCTCCAGGACCTTATTGATGTCTTCGTTGACGACGGAATCATTGCCGAAGCGATCCATGTAGCAACGGGCCGCGAACTGACGCGCCTTGGTTCCGGGCGGCTCCCACTGATTGGCCCAAATGGTGCGGAAGGGGCCGGCGGGCTTCATATAAAACTCGGGATGTCTAGGGTCGGCATAGCCTTCGAGACCCAAACGAAATCCACCGACGCCCGCAAAAAGCTCGGCAATATTAATCTCAGACACGTTTCTCCAATCGCTGCTGTGTCCGGTTATGGTGGTCACAACAATAACCGATCGAGGGGACAATCAAGACCTCAATTTTCTGGGCGTTAGTAGTTGCTCTGAACTACCATGAGGTTAGTTGCGAGTTTCGGAGGTATCCCGTGTCTAAGAAGCGCCTCGATTTCAAGCGCATGCTTGACGATACTGATTTTTCTGACCCCTCAAGTATTGAGCGCTATGCTGCCAATCTCGATGGCATGACGTTCCGCGATATTCTCGAGCTCGGTATTGCTCCGGAGGGGGAGAGTGCGCCCAAGGACTTTGGCTCCAAGAAGTACAAAGGCGGTATGGGCACTCTTATCGAAGAACGTTACTTTGGCTACAAGGCCAATAGTGACGATCGCCCCGACTTTCCCGAGGCGGGCGTTGAGCTCAAGGCAACGTGTTTTGATGTGCTCAAGAACGGCCGGAAGTCTGCTGGCGAGCGCCTTGTCCTGACCATGATTCCTTATGACCGACCTGTTTCGCTCGACTACGACAGTTCTCACCTCAAGACCAAGCTCAGCAATATCCTGTTGATTTACTACGGCCGAGATCGTTCCATCGATAAATACGACCAACGCATTGAGCGTGCGGTCATGGTTCGTCTGCCCGAAGAGGACATGAAAATCATTCGCGCCGACTACGAGAAGATCATTTCCTATATTCAGGATGGCCGTGCGGACGAGCTTTCAGAAGGCATGACGACTTATCTGGGTGCTTGCACGAAGGGCGCAACTGATGCCACAATGTGGGCGGACCAGTATTATGAATACTTCAATACCGATACGGGCGAGATTGAGCGCCATCGCGCAAAGCGTCGCGCCTTTTCCCTCAAGCGCTCGTATATGGACTATGTGCTCCATACTTATGTCCTCGGTGCTCCGCGAGTCGGGGAGAGCATTGTTCAGGACGATGGCAAGTCTATCGATTTCGAAAGTTACGTAACTGGACTTATCGAGCGCCATTACGGTGAGACCGATCGTCAAATTGCCGAACAGTATGGACTGGAGTACACGGGCAATAAGGCGCAGTGGACAACGCTCGTTTATCGTATGCTCGGAATCAAAAACAATGCTGCCGAGGAATTCGTCAAGGCAGGCATTTCCGTCCGAACTGTTCGAGTTAACAACAGGGGGCACATCGAACAGGCTATGTCGTTCCCACCGTTTGAGTTCAAGCGTTTGATTGAAGAAGACTGGGAGACGTCGCCTCTTCATGCGTGCCTTGAGACCAATCGCTTTTTCTTCGTTGTGTTCCGTGAGGACCACGATGGCGTGCTGCGTCTCGATCGTTGTTTGTTCTGGGCAATGGGAGAAAACGAAATCGAAGGCCCAGCGAAAGCTTGTTGGGATGAGACGCGAAAGGTAATACGTGAGGGCGTTGAGCTCAATCCGTATCGGGATGCGAGCGGAAAGCTCAAAGTGACTAACAATCTGCCCGGTATGGCGGACAATCCAATTGTTCACGTTCGCCCGCATACGTCAAAAGCGGCTTACAAGTTTGCCGATGGAACAGAGATCGGTGACATCGCAAGGAATGCTTACGAACTGCCCGACGGGCGCTGGATGACGAAGCAATCGTTCTGGTTCAACAAGGGCTACCTGGAGCATATTCTGGGGCTGTAGCGTTTCGAGATTATTTAACAATCAACCCCTGCTCCTCGATACCTCGATGTTGCCCCTACAAATAAATCCCCTCACCGAGTTGCTTGTGGAACTCGGCGTGATGGTCGCGTGCCCAGGTAAAGAGCGCCTGGTCAAAGTCGGTACGCGTGGCCGGGACGCCAAAGACGCCGGCAACTTCGACGCGTATAAACTCCAGTGCCGGCAGCTTGTTGATGGCAGTGAGGGCAAACGGGGACGAGGGCTCCTCGAACAGATAGCGGCTGCCTTGCAGCGCGTCGCAACTGGTGCACGTGTTGCCGAGCGACGGGGCTTTGGAGGCTCGCGCGCCTACGGGCTTGTAGCCGCAACGCTTATGAAGGTAGTCACGGATCTCGCCCGGTACGCAGCCAAGAGCGGGCACGATGGCGAGTGCGTTGGCGTTGGCCGTGTCGATGGCAATGTACCCGGCTTCGTTGGGCGCGTGCGCGATGGCGATGCTCTCGTCGTTATCGGTTCGATAGGGAATGCCGAAGGCCGCGACCGAGGTCTCTTTGTGACACTTCCAGCACTCGCGCTTGCCCAGTACTAGATATATATACGGCGCTGAGGGGTCGGATCGGTCAACACCGGGCAGCCACTCGGCAAAGGGCTCGGGGTTGACGCCGCTGGGTACATACCAGATCTTCTTGGTCCGGTCCCATTTGGCGCCCAGCGCCTTGGCTTCTTCTTTGTGCGAAAAGGGGACATCGAGCTCGGTGCGCATGGCGGCTCCTTGGTGCTGCAGGTGCAAGTGGCTCAAGGATACCGCAGGGTGTGGACGTTGTGGCGTTTTGCTGAGAAGTTGCGGCTCGGATGGGTTCGAGACGCGTTGGTCTCGGCCTCGGTGGCTATTGGGGCGGTTTTGATTGACTGCGGAGTCAGCCGGGATAGGCACTTGGGTCGCTGACGTGGTTTTGTGCATGGGCAGGGCGGTTGGAGCTGCTAGCTGATTTGGCGACATAAAACAAAACAGCCCAGAGGACATAGCCTCTGAGCTGCGAACATTTGGTGGGCGTTAGAAGATTTGAACTTCTGACCTCTTCCGTGTCAGGGAAGCGCTCTCCCCCTGAGCTAAACGCCCGATCAAGGGTGCGCAAGTGCGCAAGGGATAATATAACGGAGCCTGAACTCGGTGGCAAGAACATTTTTAAAAATCGCTTACATTGTGGAATTCGGGGGCTTTGTCATATCCATTTCAAAAGAGCCTGCTGCCGCGATTTGGCTGTCGCATAATGCAAGGCCATTGCGGTATCGAGCTATGGAAAGACGCCTGCGGAATTGTCCTACCGATAAGCGGACAAGCCTCCAGCTGGTGCCTTCGCCGTGGTAAGGTAAGCCGAATTGTTTCCAGGCTGTTTCGGGGGAGTGGAATGAGCAAAGAGTGTGTCGAGCAGGTCGAAGGCGCAGGGGCTTCGGTGCCGATGACCGATATATCGAACATTGATGTGCCCGAGGGCACCGACGAGCTCAGCCGCAACACCCGTCGCGCCTGGCGCGACCGTCTCAACGACGCCCAGACGCGCAAGATGATCACGGGTGTTTTAGCCACGCTGGTGGGCGGTTCGTTTTGGGGTTTCTCGGGTACCAGCGCGAGTTTTTTGTTCGATACCTACCATGTCGATACGCTGTGGCTTATGAGCATACGGCAGATTCTCGCCGGCCTGCTCTTTATGACTGTGGTTGTTACGCGCGACCGCGCACGCCTGGTCAAGCTTTGGACGACGCCCGCTGATCGCAAACAGCTGCTGTTCTTTACCGCCTTTGGCCTGCTCTTTAACCAGTTTTGTTATCTTTCGGCCGTGCGCCTGACCAATGCCGGAACTGCGACGGTGCTCCAGTGCCTGCAACTGGTCATCATTATGGGCTACACCTGCGTGATCGACCATCGCATGCCTCGCGTGCGTGAGACCGTTGGCATTGGGCTGGCCCTGGGCGGCACCTTTTTAATTGCTACCGGCGGCGACCCGACCAGCCTGAGCATATCGCCGCTTGGCCTGGTCGCAGGCCTTATGTGTGCGGTCAGCGCCACCTGCATGGCGGTGATTCCCGCCAAGATTCTGCCCGAATACGGCAGCCCCATCGTCACGGGTTCGGCAATGCTCACGGCGGGCGTGGTCTCATGTGCCTTCGTGCAGCCCTGGGCGCATATGCCGGCGCTCGACGCTGCCGGCATCGAGGCGCTCGCGGTGTTCGTGGTTATCGGCTCGTTTTTTGCTTACATGCTCTATATGCAGGGCGTTAAGGACATCGGCTCGGTGCGTGCGAGCCTCATCGGAACTGTGGAGCCGGTTTCGGCGACCATCACCAGCGCCGTTATGCTGGGCACGGTGTTTTTGCCGACCGACCTTATCGGCTTTGCCATGATCATCGTGATGATGTTCCTCACGGTGTAGCTGGCGCCGCCGCCAAGACGGAAAAGGTGTTGTGCCGCATTTTCGCCAATTGATGTCCGTGTCTGGAGTTTAGCTGTCGATGCTCAAAATGCCATAAACTAGTAACGTTATGGACTTTTTCATTGCGACTCAATTGCGAGGATTTCTTTATGGCTGGTAATCACTTTAAGGGCAGCGATAGCGGTCGCCCTGCAGTTCCGCCGCGTCCGAACGGGGCTGGTAAGGCCGGCACGCCGGGCGGCGCTGGACAGGGCGGTTCCGGTAAGCGCGTGTCCCCGGGCGAGACAGCGATGTTTACCGCTCTGTACGAGCAGTCTCAAAAGGCAAAAAAGACCGGCCGTGCAAGAGGGAATGTCTTTGCGGGCGGTGCAACCTCCACGTCGCAGCCGAGCGGGGCTCCTTCGGTACCCGCGAACAACGCAGATGCTGCCAACGCCGCGAATGCCGCCGGCAACGTTAATGCCGGCAAGGCCGCCAACAATACTCCCTCTGCCGGTGGCGCGGGGCTTACGGGTAACCTTGGCACGATTTACACCGGCGCCTCCGAGACTGGCACGTTCGCCCGCCTGGATGATAGCGGTGCCGAGTTTGCGGGCTCGGGTTCCAAGGAAGATTATTACGATTTTGGCTTGAACTACGGTAGCGACGCTTCGTCGAGTTCGACCTCTGACGGTCTGGTCCGTCATCGCCATCGCAAGGGCGAGCGCAAAAAGTGTCACACCGGCGCCATTATTGCCGCTGTAGTCGCGGTGCTTCTCGTTGCGCTTGGCGCAAGCGGCTTTATGCTGCTTAACTCGGCAAAGACCGTAAAGAGCGAAGCGAAGGAGGCTGTCGAGATCGTCGGTGGCCTTAAGGACAAGGTCACGTCAGGCGATTTTTCGACGCTGCCTGACGACGCGAAGAAGATCGATGAACTCTGCGACAGCATGAAGGCGGAGACCTCGAGCCCGCTGTGGACGGCGGCTTCGTTTATCCCGGTGTATGGCAGTGACATCAACGCAGCCCGCACCATGATTGATGCCCTGTCCGATGTCTCGAGCAACGCGCTGGTTCCCATGGCCGACAACCTTTCGCAGGCCACGCCCGGCAAGCTGTTCCAGGACGGCATGATTAACGTGTCCGCGCTGCAGGCGGTCGCCGATTCGCTTTCCAGCAGCTCGAAGGTGTTCAAGAGCGCCAATGAGAAGATCCAGGGCATTGGCGATACTCATATTTCCCAGGTGACCGAGCTGGTCGATAAGGCCAAGGACGGCTTTGCCACCCTCAACGGCGCGGTTGACGCGGCGGAGAAGGTCGCCCCCATCCTTCCCCAGATGCTCGGCGCCAACGGCCAGACGCGTCATTATCTTGTGCTCGCGATGAGCAATGTCGAGATCCGCGCCTGCGGCGGTTTCCCCGGTTCTCGCGGCGTGATGTCGGTGACTGACGGTAAGCTCGAACTGGGCGATTTTGTCAAAGTCGACATGATGAAAGAGCCTTTGAGCCCGCTTCCCATCACCGATGAAGAGGCAAACTTGTTCACGACCGGATGGGGCCTGACCGGATTCAACACGCTCGGATACACGATGGGCGACGTTACGATGACGCCTGATTATCCGCGTGCGGCTCAGCTTGCCAGCGATATGCAGAAGGCCATTGTCGGAGATGACATCGACGGCGTATTCGCAGTCGATCCGGTATTTTTGCAGTATATGCTCGGCATTGTAGGCGGTACACAGCTTCCTGATGGCACCGTCGTTGATGGAAGCAACGCTGCAAAGGTGCTGCTGCACGATATTTATTGGAATTACCCGGTAGAGGAACAGGATGCCATTTTTGCGGCGGTTGCCGGATCAGCTTTTAACAAGATCGTGGGCGAACTGGGATCCAGCGATATTACTAAGATTGCTGCCGCCATCGAAAAGGGCGCTTCCGAGGGTCGCATCCTCATGTATTCGAGAAACGATGACGAGGAAAAGGCCGCGAAGGCTCTTGGAATATCGGGCGCCCTCCAAACCGATACGTCGGAGGCTCCGATCTTGGGCGTCTATGTGAACAACTACAGCTATTCAAAGATGGATTGGTTCCTCGATAAACGGGTCACCATCGATTCTTCGGTTGAAAATGCCGATGGCTCGACGACGTATCGAGTGACCACCTCGCTCAAGAACACGATGACCCCCCAGGAGAAGGCCGAGATGCCTGGTTATTTCCAGGGCCATAACGGCATTAGCCAGGATATTGACGATGAGGTGCTGAGGCTTTATCTCTACGCTCCTGCGGGAGGCAGCATTTCGGACATTAAGACTTCGGGCTCCGGTTCTATCGAAATGAACGAAGCGACGCACGATGGCTTGAAGGTTGCATGGGGCGGTGTCCACATGCTTCTTGGACAAGACATAAAGGTCGAGTACAAGGTCACGACTTCGAAGGACTCTGGGCACAAAGAGCTTAAGGTTCGTACCACGCCAACCGCTCAAACGTTCGAACAGGATAAGTAAGATATGAAGTACTTTGGCACCGACGGCTTTCGCGGTGAGGCCAACGTTGGGCTGACGGTAGAGCACGCTTATAAGATTGGCCGTTTTGTGGGCTGGTATTACGGCGCCAACCGCGAGCGCAAGGCGCGCGTCATCGTGGGCAAGGACACACGCCGCTCGAGCTATATGTTTGAGGCGGCGCTGGTGAGCGGCCTGGTCGCGAGCGGTGCGGACGCCTATATGCTGCACGTGATCCCCACGCCGGGCGTGGCGCATCAGACCGTGGAGGGCTGCTTCGATTGCGGCATCATGATCAGTGCGAGCCATAACCCGTTTTGCGATAACGGCATTAAGCTCGTCAACAGCGACGGCTTTAAGATGGACGAGGACGTGCTGGAGCTCATCGAGGACTATATCGATGGCAAGAGCGAGGTGCCGCTGGCAACGGGCAATCACATCGGCGCCACGGTGGATTACATGCAGGGCCGCAACCGCTACATTGCTTCGCTCATCGCCAGCGCGAACTTTTCGCTGCAGGGCGTCAAGATCGGTATTGACTGCGCCAACGGCTCGGCTTCCTCGGTGGCCAAGCCGGTGTTTGACGCGCTCGGCGCCGACGTGCGCGTGATCAATGCCGCGCCCGATGGTTTTAACATCAACGTCGACTGTGGCTCCACGCATATGGAGCGCCTGCAGCGCCACGTGGTGGAGCAGGGGTTGGACGTGGGCTTTGCCTACGACGGCGATGCCGACCGCTGCCTGGCTGTGGATGAGCGCGGTCGCGTGGTAGACGGCGACCAGATCCTGTACGTGTGCGGCGTGTATCTGAACAAGCACGGGCGACTCTCGGGCGGTACCGTGGTGCCGACGATTGCCAGCAACTTTGGCCTGGTCAAGTCGCTGGAGCTTGCCGGTCTGAGCGCCGTGACCAGCGGCGTGGGCGACCGTCACGTGTATGCCAAGATGCGCGAGGGCGGCTACAGCCTGGGTGGCGAGCAGACGGGCCATACGATCTTTGGCGATATCGAGCGCACGGGCGACGGCATTATGACCTCGCTGCGCGTGATGGAAGTGATTCGTGCCGAGCGCGAGACGCTCTCGCAGCTCACGGCTCCGTGCAAGCTGCTGCCGCAGGCGCAGGTGGCCGTGCACGTGGCGGACAAGGACGCCGCGCTCGAGAACATGGGCGTGCAAAACGCCATCGCCGAGGCCGAGGCTGCGCTGGCAGGCGAGGGCCGCGTGCTCGTACGCAAGAGCGGAACCGAGTCGGTTATCCGCGTGCTGGCCGAGGCGCCCGACCAAACATCCGCCGATGCCGCCATGAAGCGCATCGCAAGTGCTCTGGAGGCTCTTTAGTTACGCGTTTTTACCAAACCGCGTAACTGCTCGACGCTGCAAACGGCCCCAAGCGGCAGTCTGACGTTCAATTTCAAGGGCGCGACCAGAAGGTCAGCGCCCTTTCATTTCACGTCACCTTGCTCGCTTAGGGTCGTTTTCGCTGACGTTGCCAAGACATTAGCGTCAACGAACTAGTCATTGGGTACCTAGTTATTGGGTGAAAAAAGGGGACGCTGCGGATTGGTTCCGCGGCGTCCCCTTTGCGTTGGCGTGTCGGTTATGCCTTACAGCTCGTAGAGCGTGGTGAACTTGTCCTGCAGGTAGCTGCAGTAGTAGCGGGCATCGAACGCCATGCCGCAGGCGCCCTTGATGAGCTCCGGCGCGTCCTTGGCGCGGCCCCACTGCCAAATGTGCTCGCCCAGCCAGGCGCGGACGGGTGTCAGGTCGCCGCTCGCGCAGGCGCCGGTAAGGTCGATGCCGTCGCGGCACATGGCCGGCACAAACATGGCGTCGTAGGCGCTGCCCAGCGCATAGGTGGGGAAGTAGCCAAACGAGCCGCCGCTCCAGTGCGTATCCTGCAGGCAACCACGCGTGTCGTCGGGAACCGGAATGCCCAGGTACCTATCCATGAAGCGATTCCAAAGAGCGGGGATATCCTTGGCTGTGGCCTCGCCGGCAAACAGCATGCGCTCGATCTCGTAGCGCACCATAACGTGCAGCGGATAGGTGAGCTCATCGGCCTCGGTGCGGATCAACGACGGCTGCGCGATGTTAACGGCGTGGTAGAGCGTGTCCTCGTCGACGTCGCCGTAGACCTCGGGTGCGTGGCGGCGCAGCACCTCGAGCAGCGGTCCCATAAAGGCGCGGCTGCGGCCCACGGTGTTCTCGAAAAAGCGGCTCTGGCTCTCGTGGATGCCCATGGAGGTGCCGCCCTCAAGACAGGTACGCGCATAGGCGGGATTGACGCCCAGCTCGTACATGGCGTGTCCCGCCTCGTGGATGATGCTGTAGACGTTGGAGATGCAATCGTCCTCGTAGATGTGTGTCGCGATGCGCGCGTCACCCACGGCAAAGCCCTCGCTAAACGGGTGCTCGGTAAAGGCAAGCGTGGTGTCGTTCAGGTTCAGGCCGACGAGCTTCATAAGGTCGAAGCTCATGGCGCGCTGGGCGGCCTCGGGCACGCGGGCGTGCAAAAAGTCGGCATCGGGCTGCTGGCCGCGCTCGCCGATGGCGTGCACGAGCGGCACGACCGTCGTCTTGACCTCATCGCAAAACGCATCGAAGCTCTTGGCGGAAAGGCCGCGCTCGTACTGGTCGAGCCAAACGTCGTATGGGTCGCGCTTGGGGTCCATAAGTTCGGCCTGATGCTTAAGTTGGGCGACGATCCTATCCACATAGGGCTCAAAGCTCGCCCAGTCATTGGCCGTCTTGGCCTTGTGCCATACGGCATCGGCCTCGCAGGTGAGCCTAGTCCAGGCCTCGGCCTCCTCGGTGGGGATGACGCTTGCCTCGCGCTGGTCGCGACCGAGCACACGGATCTCGTCGAGCAGCTGCGGGTCGTCTACATGTCCGCCTGCAACCGTCTCGCGCGCTAACGAGCGTACGAGCTCAACGGACTTCTCGCTGGTCAGTAGCTTGTGATGCTCGCCGGCAAGCGTGCCCATGGCGTCGGCACGGGCGGCAGCACCGTTGGCAGGAGCAATCGTCGCTCCATCGAACTCGGCAATCTTGAGCAGGTACTCGCGAGTCCACAGCTTGCCCTCGAGTTTGCGGAATTTTTTGACGGCCTTGTCGGCTTTAGCAACCTTGACGCCCTTGGCAGCCTTTGCCACGGCGGCCTTGGCCTTCTTATCGAGTTTCTTTCCCATACCGTATCCTTAATCTCGCAGGCCGAGCGCCGCAGACGGGTGCACGGCCAGTTTGCACAGCTACCTGCCTTGTACCCAGCGCGAACAAAACGGAACGCGGCGATGCACACGTAGAATGTGTTATCCTATAGCCCAATGCGTTGACGGAGAGGGTTTTGCCCGCCGCGTCGCCGGCAAGAGAGGGAAGGTCATGGGCTGCAAGCCTTCCTGCGGTGACAAGGGCCAAGCGTTCACTCCCGAGCAGCGACCTCAACGGGCGCGCGGCCAGTGGCAGCAAAGCCTCAGTAGGGAAGCCGTGAGCCTCGCGACAAGAGGCACAGAGTGGGCGCGGCGGGCCAGACATCCGCCGGGTCAAACAAGGTGGTACCGCGGAATTCAACCGTCCTTGGGCAATGCACATGCCCGAGGACGGTTTTTTGTTACCGAACCGGGCCGCGCATCCGCAGCATCGGGCGGCGTCAGCCGCCCCGGAGCGCGGATACGCGAGAGACGAAAGGGAAGACATGAGTCTGATTGATGATCTGGTCAAACTCGAGGAAGAGGCCAAGGAGCTCGTTGCAGGCGCCGACGACGCCGCCAAGCTCGAGGCTGCACGCGTTGAGCTGCTCGGTCGCAAGGGCCGCATCACCGGCCTGATGCGCATGATGGGCAAGCTCGCCCCCGAGGATCGTCCCGTGATGGGCAAGCGCGCCAACGAGATGCGCCAGCTGATCGAGGGCATGCTCGACGAGCGCACCACCGAGATGAAGGCCGCCGCCCTCAAGCACGCACTCGAGCACGATGCCGTCGACATCACGCTGCCGGGCATCCGTCCGCAGATCGGCCACCAGCACCTGATCAAGCAGATCATCGAGGAGGCCGAGGACATCTTCTGCGGCATCGGCTACACCGTCGAGTCCGGCCCCATGGTCGACACCTCCTACTACAACTTCACCGCGCTCAACGCCCCCATGGATCACCCGAGCCGTTCGGCCCGCGATACCTTCTACGTGGTCGACAACAACCCCGGCAGCGTCGCGCACCCCGAGGCTCATGCCCACGGCGAGTCCGACGTGCTGCTGCGCACCCAGACCTCGGGCGTGCAAATCCACACCATGGAGTCGCAAAAGCCGCCCATCTACATGATCTGCCCGGGCACCGTCTATCGTCCCGACACGGCCGACGCCTGCCACCTGCCGCAGTTCAACCAGATCGAGGGCCTGGTCGTCGACGAGGGCATCACCTTTGGCGATCTTAAGGGCACGCTCGACTACTTTGTTAAGTGCATGTTTGGCGAGGACCGCAAGACGCGTTATCGCCCGCATTTCTTCCCCTTCACCGAGCCTTCCTGCGAGGTGGACGTGAGCTGCCACGTGTGCGGCGGCAAGGGCTGCAACTTCTGCAAGCACAGCGGCTGGATCGAGATCCTGGGCTGCGGCATGGTCGACCCCAACGTCCTGATCAACTGCGGCATCGACCCCGAGAAGTACACCGGCTTTGCCTTTGGTATTGGTGCCGAGCGCGTCGCGGCACTGCGCTACGACTTGCCCGACCTCAGAACGCTCATGACTGGCGATATGCGCTTCTTGAATCAGTTCTAGGCTGCGGCTTGCCCAAGCACGGCACCTCGGCGCTCATTCGTCGCTTGCGTACCAAAGTACGCGGCGCTCCTCTTTCGGGCCGATCTGCCGCACTTGGACAACCCTCGCTTTGTAAGGAATGTTCACAAAGTTGAAGTTTCCACCTGCATCTCTTCGCAGGCTTTCAGTATGAAAGGAGAGCTAGATGCGTGTTTCTTACGACTGGCTCAAGACCATGATCGATATTCCGGAGGATCCCAAGACCCTTTCGGACGAATATATCCGTACCGGCACCGAGGTCGAGGCGATCGACACCGTGGGCGAGTCCTTCGACCACGTGGTGACCGCCAAGGTGCTCACCAAGACCCCGCACCCCGATAGCGACCACATGTATGTGTGCTCGGTCGACGTGGGCGACAAGAACCTCGACCCCGACGGCAATCCCGCTCCGCTGCAGATCGTCTGCGGCGCGCAGAACTTTGAGGCCGGCGACCACATCGTCACGGCCATGATCGGCGCCGTGCTTCCCGGCGACGTCAAGATCAAGAAGAGCAAGCTTCGCGGCGTCGTGTCCATGGGCATGAACTGCTCCGCGCGCGAGCTCGGCCTGGGTGGCGACCACTCCGGCATTATGATCCTGCCCGAGGATACGCCCTGCGGCATGCCGTTTGCCGAGTACGTGGGCTCGAGCGACACCGTGCTCGACTGCGAGATCACGCCCAACCGCCCCGACTGCCTGTCCATGATCGGCATGGCTCGCGAGACCGGCGCCATCTTCGACCGCGATTTCCACGTTGAGCTGCCCGCCATCAAGGCCGAGACCGGCCGCGCGACCGACGACGAGCTTTCCGTCGAGATTGCCGACGAGGGCCTGTGCGACCGCTACGTTGCCCGCATCGTGCGCAACGTGAAGGTCGGCCCGTCGCCCGACTGGATGGTCAAGCGCCTTAACGCCCTGGGCGTGCGCCCGCACAACAACATCGTCGACATCACCAACTATGTGATGATGCTCACTGGTCAGCCGCTGCACGCCTTTGACCTCGACACCTTTGCCGAGCGCGATGGCAGGCGCCGCGTGGTCGTTCGCGCCGCCCAGCAGGACGAGAAGTTCACGACGCTCGACGGCGAGGAGCGTACGCTCGACGCCGGCATGGGTCTCATCACCGACGGCGAGCGTCCTGTGGCGCTGGCCGGCGTTATGGGTGGCATGGATTCCGAGATTGAGGACGACACCGTCGACGTGATGGTCGAGAGCGCCTGCTTCAACGCCGGCCGCACCTCGCACACCAGCCGTGACCTGTCGCTGATCTCCGACGCCTCCATCCGCTTTGAGCGCCAGGTCGACGAGACCGGCTGCGTGGATGTTGCCAACGTTACCTGCGCGCTCATCGAGGAGATCGCCGGCGGCGAGGTCGCCCCCGGCTATGTGGACGTGTTCCCCGCGCCCAAGACCATCGACGGCATCAAGCTGCGCCTGGCCCGCGTACGCGCCATCTGCGGTGCTGACATCGAGCCCGACTTTATCGAGCGCTCACTCACCCGCCTGGGCTGCACCGTCGAGCGCGACGGCGAGGACTTTATGGTCACGCCGCCGAGCTTCCGTCCCGACCTGCCGCGCGAGATCGACCTGATCGAGGAGGTCCTGCGCCTGTGGGGCATGGGCCGCGTGACGGCGACCATCCCGGCTGCCAGGAACCATATCGGCGGCCTGACCCGCGAGCAGAAGCTCACCCGCAAGGTTGGCGAGATCCTGCGCGCCTGCGGCCTCAACGAGACCACGACCTTTGGCTTCGCCGCCCCGGGCGACCTGGAGAAGATCGGCATGTCCACCGAAGGCCGCGGCTGCCCCGTGGTGCTCATGAACCCGCTGGTGGCCGAGCAGACCGAGATGCGCCGCTCGTTGCTGCCGGGTCTGCTGCAGTCTGTGGCCTACAACGAGGCCCACGGCACGCCCAACGTGCATCTGTACGAGGTCGGCAGCTTGTTCCACGGTCGCGAGAACGCCAGCCTGCCCAAGGAGACCAAGTCCGTAGCGGGCGTGCTGTCGGGCCAGTGGAGCGAGCAGTCCTGGAACATGAAGTACCGTAAGCTGCGTTTCTTCTTTGGCAAGGGCATTGTCGAGGAGCTGCTTGCCCAGCTGCGCGTCGAGAAGGTTCGCTTCCGTCCCGTCGAGGGCGAGGGCTATGCCTTCCTGCAGCCGGGTCGTGCTGCCGAGGTGCTCTCGGGCGGTACCGTGCTGGGCTGGGTTGGCGAGATTCACCCCGAGGCGCGCGAGGCTATGGGCATTGACGAGGTCGTCGTTGCCTTTGAGCTCGACTTGGACAAGCTGATCAAGGGCGCCCGCAACCAGGAGAACTACCGTGAGTTCTCGCAGTACCCGGCCGTTGAGCACGACCTTGCTATCGTGGTCGACAACACTGTGACCTGCGAGGATCTTGAGCGTCGTATTACGAGTGCCGGCGGCAAGCTGCTCGAGGGCGTGCGCCTGTTCGATGTCTACCGCGATCCCATCCGCATCGGAGCAGGCAAGAAGTCCATGGCCTTTGCGCTTACGTATCGCTCCGACGACCACACGCTCACCAGCGAAGAGGTCGAAAAGGCGCACCAGAAGATCGTCACCAAGGTGTGCAAGGGCGTAAACGGCGAGGTCCGCGGCTAGGTCCTGCGCTGGGGTATGGGTTAGCGGTGGCTGCTGCCGAATCCTACATGACCGCTATGCCCGGTATAAGGCACCGTTGAGCCTGCATATATGACACGCGCATTACATAACGGCGTGCTGCTTTGTCGGCAGTGCGCCGTTTTGCTATGATAGCCCGCGTCGTGTTACGAATCTGACATTACGTAACACTGGAAAGGTGATTCAAACGGCGTTGCAATTCCGTGCGCCGATAACCGGGAGGCGTGCATGCATATTCCAGATAATTATCTGTCCCCGCAGACCGATGCCGTCATGGCAGTGGCGATGGTGCCCGTTTGGGTTCACTGCATCAAGAAAGTGCGCGCCACGCTCGATCGCGAGCACATGGCTTTTCTGGGCATCTGCGCCGCGTTCTCCTTCCTGCTTATGATGTTCAATGTGCCGCTGCCCGGCGGCACCACAGGTCACGCCGTCGGCGGCGCGCTCATTGCGCTGCTGCTAGGCCCCGAGGCCGCGGCTATCGCTGTCTCGGTTGCGCTGGCACTGCAGGCGCTGCTGTTTGGCGACGGCGGCGTTCTGTCGTTTGGCGCCAACTGCTTTAACATGGCCTTTGTGCTGCCGTTTGTCGCTGCTATCGTGTTCCGTGCGCTCAACAGCCGCCTGCACGACAAGAGCTGGGGCACCTCGGTTTCTGCCGTCGTGAGCGGTTGGGTCGGCCTGTGCCTGGCAGCCCTGTGCGCGGCAATCGAGTTTGGTATTCAGCCGATGCTCTTCACCAACGCTTCGGGCGCTCCGCTGTACTGCCCCTTCCCGCTGTCCGTGGCTATTCCGGCCATGTTGATCCCGCATATGCTGGTTGCCGGCGTGGTCGAGGGCGTGGCGACTGCCGCGATCTACGGCTTTATCAAGAAGACGGCGCCGAGCGTTATCGTCGGGCCCGAGGCCGTCGATGGCCAGCTTACTGCCGAGGGCGCTGCTGCCAAGAAGACCTCGCTGGTCCCCACGCTCATCTTGGTTGCCGTGCTTGTCGTGGCTACGCCGCTCGGCTTGCTTGCCACAGGTGACGCATGGGGCGAGTGGGACGCCGAGGGCGCCGCGACCGCCGTTCAGGAGGTTGGTGACGACAGCCTGCAAGCTTCGGTCGGCCTTGATACCCCGACCTTTGCCGACGCTCTGCCTACGGGTGATTACCTGCAGGCCTATTCCGAGGAGCAGGGTCTTGGCTTTGCCGGTCAGGCTGCCATGTATATCCTGTCCGGCGTGATTGGCGTGGCGGTGCTCACCATCGCATTCCGTCTGATCTCGCTGACGGTTAAGGAAAGCGGTGCTCATGGCAATAGCCGAGCTGCCTAGCTGGCTTGCGGTCGAGCAGCGTTACGAGCCCGTGGGGGCTCGGCATCGTGTGATGCAAAAGAACGTCCTGCACCTGGCGAGCCTGCTTGAGCGGGTTCGCCTGGGTGGGGGCGCGCACGAGGGCGGGTCGATGGTCGACCGCGCCCTTTCTTGCGTTTCGGCTCCGGTGCGCCTGGTGGGGATGTTCGTCTGCGTTCTATGCGTGTGTCTGACGCAGAGCCCGCTGTACCTCATGTTGATGGCGGCTATCGCGCTGGTGCTGGTCGCGGTGCGCCCCGCACGCGGGCTGCGTGCGACCATTGTACCGGCGCTCGGCGCCACGGGGCTCGCAGTGGTTCTGGCGCTGCCTGCCCTGCTGCTGGGCGCTTCCGCTACGGGCGCCATGCTCAAAATTGCGCTTAAGACGTTCATTAACGTGTCGCTCGTGCTGGGCGTTTCGTGGACGCTTACCTGGAGCCGCATGTCGGCGGCGCTCAAGACGCTACATCTGCCCGACGAGGTCATCTTTACGTTTGATATGGCGCTCAAGCACATCGAGGTGCTGGGTCGCACGGCGCACAATCTGTGCGAATCGGTCATGCTGCGCAGCGTTGGCCGTGCGCCTGAGGGATTTTCGCGTACCGATTCGATCGCGGGTATCATGGGCATGACCTTTATCAAGGCGATGGAATGCAGCCGCGCGATGGACGAGGCTATGCTTTGCCGCGGCTTTGCCGGTGCGTATCCGGCGCCCGCGCGCGCCGGGTTTGGCTGGCGCGATGCCGTTTACGCAGCCGTTGTGGTTCTGCTCGCCGTGTTGTGCGCAGTGCTGTAGCGCGGGCGGTCGAGCCGTCGATGTGGATAGGGAAGGGCGACGTTTTGGCAAACGATACAAATGGTGCGATGGGCGCGAGCGGTGTTACCGGCGCCGAGGCCACGCCGCTCATCGAGTTTCGCGACGTAGTGTTCTCCTATGCGGGTCATACGGTGGTCGATGGCGTTTCGCTGCAGGTCGATCGTGGTGAACTCGTTGCCCTGCTCGGTCCCAACGGTTGTGGCAAGACGACGATCATGCGCCTTATCAACGGCCTTGAGCTCGCGGACGTGGGCACGTATCTGTTTGACGGGCATGCGGTCGATGCGGCATATCTCAAGGATTCCGCGGCTGCCCAGCGGTTCCATCAGCGCGTAGGTTTTGTGTTCCAGAATGCCGATGCTCAGCTGTTCTGCGCTACGGTGGGCGAGGAAGTTGCTTTTGGTCCCGCGCAGATGGGGCTGCCGGCAGACGAGCTCGAGCGCCGCGTGCGCGATGCCATGGGGCTGTTTCAGGTTGTCGACCTTGCCGATGCCTCGCCCTATCAGCTCTCGGGCGGGCAAAAGAAACGCGTTGCGCTGGCTGCGGTGGTGTCGATGAACCCGGATATCTTGGTCCTCGACGAGCCTACCAATGGACTCGACGAGGATTCATGCGACATCGTGGTCAACTTCTTGCTGGCCTACGTCGCGGCGGGTAAGACGGTCTTGATGAGCACGCATCACCAGGATTTGGTGCGACGCCTGGGTGCCCGTGCAATCTATATCGATCGATATCACCATGTGGTCGAGGCACCTTCGCCGTCGTATGGAACCGAAAGCGGTGCTACGGACTAGTTGCTGCGTAGAGCGTGCGTAGCCGCCCGCGCGGCTTTGCCGTGATGGTATAGTTATCCAGGTTTTTATGGGGGTGGCTATGCCAAGCTGGAACATTCATATCGCTCAGACGGAGCGTTTGCTGGAGCGCACCGGTGCGCTTGCCAATAGCGTGCG
Source organism: Collinsella sp. (assembly GCA_018376265.1). Lineage (GTDB taxonomy): Bacteria > Actinomycetota > Coriobacteriia > Coriobacteriales > Coriobacteriaceae > Collinsella. The sequence goes on along the minus strand of JAHABQ010000008.1, from coordinate 23,999 downwards.
CGACCGCAATGCCTTTTTGTTTGGCTGCGTGGTTCCGGATATCTTCGTGGGCTATATGGTCCCTGGCATCGCCGATCCCATTCCGTACCGCATTACGCACTTTGCCAAGCCTGAGCCCATCCCTAAGCCTCGTGAGCATGAGTTCTGGGATACCTATGTGGCACCGTTGCTTAAAAGTTCGCCCATCGGTGCGCCGGCCGCGGCGACCTCGATTATCGAGGAACGCGAGCGGCTGAACCGCGTGCACTATCCCCAGCGCTACAAGGATGCCGAGCCGGTTGCCGGTCCCGGCGCCTGTGAGTTCTCGCTTGCGTCCGAAGATGTGGCACAGTCGTTGCTCGATTTGACACTTGGTGTCTGGTCGCATCTGGTGGCCGATACCGTATGGAATACGCGCGTGAATCAGTACCTGGAGGCGCACGGCGGCAAGCCGTGCGAGGAGTTCCGCATTAAAAAGCAAGGCGACTTTGACTGGTTTGGCAAGACGCTGGGCATTGTTTCCATCCCGCGTGCGACCGATCGCCTGTATACCGCTGCGACGCGTTTTGGGCAGTATCCCATCCATAAAGAATATGTGCTCAAGACCATCGGCGTCATGCACGAGATTGTACGCGAAAACCCCGGTGAGCCCGACCATCCGCCATACCGCCTGCTAACCGAGGAGTTTTTCGACGCAACGTTTACCGAGGTCATCGAGCTGACCGAGGCGGGATTTGCGACTCGCGTTGCTGCTTCTGGCGTTCCCGCAGTCCCCCTGATTGCTAGCTGCTAGCCGGCCGGCTTAACGGTGAACAGTTCATCCCAATTGACCAACAGCTCCCGTCGCAGGGCGTCTTCGGTGGTACGCTCGGCATCGGAAAGGTTCGCGACTGATCACAAATCGATGAAGCGGCATATGAAGTAGGTCCTAAAAAAGGGCCCGGAAGGCAAAGCCTTCCGGGCCCTTTGCAATGCAAGTGTGCTTGCAAGTGCGATTTAGCGCACCTGAGCGACGTATGCGACGTTGGTCGAGGAGACCTTGTCCTCGAGCTGAACGCTCATGCGGGGATCGCCGGCGGTGGCGACGGTCAGATCGCCGGCCTCGACGTAGCCGAGCTCCTTAGCGGTCTCGATCGCCTTGACGATCGTGCCGTTGACGGTGCCCTGGGTAATCTCGGCCTGGTGCGGGATAACGCCCCAGTACATAATCATCTGCTGGACGGCCCACTCGTGGCGGGAGAACGCGCAGATCGGCATGTTGGGACGGAAGTGCGAGATCAGGCGAGCGGTACGACCGGTGGTCGTCGGCACGGTGATGCACTTGGCGCCAACGGTGGTAGCCATGTTCACAGCGGACATACCCACAACGTTGTTGACGACGCGGGTGCCGTGAGCATCGGCCGGAACCTCGAGCGGAGCGTGAGCCGGGAGGTACTTCTCGGTCTCGAGAGCAATGCTGGCCTGCATCTTGACGGCTTCAACCGGGTACTTACCGGCAGCGGACTCGCCGGACAGCATGACGGCGTCGGTGCCGTCGTAAATGGCGTTAGCAACGTCGGCAACCTCGGCGCGCGTCGGGCGCGGGTTCTGCTGCATGGAGTCGAGCATCTGCGTAGCGGTGATAACGGGCTTGTAGGCCGCGTTGCACTTGGCGATGATCTCCTTCTGGATGTGCGGAACGAGCTCGGGCTTGATCTCGATGCCCAGGTCGCCACGGGCGACCATGATGCCGTCGGAAGCCTCGAGGATCTCGTCGAAGTTCTCAACGCCCAGGGCGCACTCGATCTTCGGGAAGATCGTCACGTGCTCGCCACCGTTCTCGCGGCAAAGCTCGCGGATGCCGCGGACGGACTCGCCGTCACGGATGAAGGAAGCGGCAATGTAGTCGATGTTCTCGGTCAGGCCAAAGAGGATGTCCTGACGATCGCGCTCGGTGATGGCGGGCAGCGAGATGTTGACGTTGGGCATGTTGACGCCCTTGCGCTCGCCGATCAGGCCGTCGTTCTTGACGACGCAGGTCATGTCCTGGCCGTCGACGGACTCGACCTCGAGGGCGACCAGGCCGTCATCGATCAGGATGAGGGAGCCCTTCTCGACCTCGGAGGGCAGAGCCAGGTAGTCGAGGGAGATGTGCTCAGAGGTGCCGTGGAAATCCTCGGACGTGGGCTGAGCGGTGACGACGATCTTATCGCCGGTCTTGACGGCAACCTTCTTGCCGTCGACCAGAAGGCCGGTGCGGACCTCGGGGCCCTTGGTGTCGAGCAGGATGCCGACGGGCAGACCGAGCTCCTTGGAAATACGACGGACGCGCTCGATGCGACCGTGGTGCTCGTCGTAGGATCCGTGTGAGAAGTTAAAACGGGCGACGTTCATGCCCGCCTTGATCATCTCGCGGATGGTCTCGTCGCTATCGCAGGCGGGACCCATGGTGCATACAATCTTGGTGCGCTTGTACATTCAGACCTCCATCTGACATCGTCTTGCGCTGATAGATAAACCATAAGAAATAAAACTGAGATGATTATAACGAAATGGCGACCGAATACCCCAAAAAATCGACCGTATGCCGAATTAGAAGTTCATTTTTTGCGGAAAAACGGTATATGCAAAAACTTTACCAACCGTTCTGACCGCTGCTATCTGGGCGATATTTCAGTTTGACGATGTGCCGAAGAAAAAACGTTTTATCAATATTGAGCATCACACGGTCTGCATCGTTGCACTCGAGCCGTGTTTCCAATTGGAATGTTTTGGCTAGACGCGCTGCTTTGGGGTACCATAGCTCCACTATCAACTGCCGCTCAGCACGGCAGCCTTGATGAGCCCTTGCCCTTCTCCTGGGAATTATGATCGGGCATCAATCTGCTGAGTGGCCCGAATCCCAGGAGGGGACTCTATATGCAAAAGGAATACCTGTCCGCCGCGGCGGAGGTGCTCAGCGACCAAGGTGTCGATGAGAACCTCGGCCTGAGCAACGACGAGGCGTCATCGCGCCTCGCCAAGACAGGCCCTAACAAGCTCGAGGAAGCCGAGAAGACGCCGCTGTGGAAGCGTTTCTTTGAGCAGATGGCCGACCCCATGGTCATCATGCTGATCGTTGCCGCCATCATCAGCGCGCTCACGGGCATGGTTAAGGGCGAGGCGGACTTTGCCGATGTCGCCATCATCATGTTCGTCGTTATCGTCAACTCGGTGCTGGGCGTGGTCCAGGAAGCCAAGAGCGAGGAGGCCCTCGAGGCCCTTCAGGAGATGAGCGCGGCACAGTCCAAGGTTCTGCGCGACGGTAAACTCGTGCACCTGCCGAGCGCCGAGCTCGTGCCCGGCGACGTGATCATGCTCGAGGCGGGCGACTCCGTCCCGGCCGACTGCCGCGTACTCGAGAGCGCCACGATGAAGATCGAAGAGGCCGCACTCACCGGCGAGTCCGTGCCGGTCGAGAAGCACGCCAACGTGATCGAGCTTGCCGCGGGCACCGATGATGTGCCGCTCGGCGACCGCAAGAACATGTGCTACATGGGCTCCACCGTTGTGTACGGCCGTGGCCGCGCCGTCGTGGTCGGCACCGGCATGGATACCGAGATGGGCAAGATCGCCGGTGCCCTGGCCGAGGCCAAGGAAGAGCTCACGCCGCTGCAGGTGAAGCTCGCCGAGCTCAGCCGTATCCTCACCATTATGGTGATCGTCATCTGCGTCGTGATCTTTGGCGTCGATATCCTCCGCCACGGCGTGGGTAACGTTCTCACCGACCCGACTGCCCTGCTCGACACCTTTATGGTTGCCGTCTCGCTCGCCGTCGCCGCTATCCCCGAGGGCCTGGTCGCCGTCGTGACCATCGTGCTGTCGCTTGGCGTGACCAAGATGGCCAAGCGCCAGGCAATCATCCGCAAGCTCTCTGCCGTCGAGACTCTCGGCTGCACGCAGACCATCTGCTCCGACAAGACTGGCACGCTCACTCAGAACAAGATGACCGTCGTCAAGCACGAGCTCGCTGCGCCTAAGGAGAAGTTCCTGGCCGGCATGGCGCTGTGTTCCGATGCCCAGTGGGACGAGGAGCTGGGCGAGGCCGTGGGCGAGCCGACCGAGTGCGCGCTCGTCAACGACGCCGGCAAGGCTGGCCTCACCGGCCTGACTGCCGAGCACCCGCGCGTGGGCGAGGCCCCGTTCGACTCGGGCCGCAAGATGATGTCCGTGATTGTCGAGACCCTGGATGGCGAGTACGAGCAGTACACCAAGGGCGCGCCCGACGTGGTGATCGGCCTGTGCACCCATATCTACGACGGCGACAGGATCGTTCCGCTGACCGAGGAGCGTCGCGCCGAGCTCGTGGCCGCCAACAAGGCCATGGCCGACGAGGCCCTGCGCGTGCTGGCGCTGGCAAGCCGCACCTACACCGAGGTCCCGAGCGACTGCAGCCCCGCTGCGCTCGAGCACGACCTGGTCTTCTGCGGCCTGTCCGGCATGATTGACCCTGTCCGCCCCGAGGTCGCCGACGCCATCCGCGAGGCCCACGATGCCGGTATTCGCACCGTCATGATCACGGGCGACCACATCGACACCGCCGTGGCCATCGCCAAGCAGCTGGGTATCGTCACCGATCGCAGCCAGGCCATTACGGGCGCCGACCTCGACCGCATGAGCGACGAGGAACTCGACGCGCACATCGAGGACTACGGCGTGTACGCCCGCGTCCAGCCCGAGCACAAGACCCGCATCGTCGAGGCCTGGAAGTCGCGCGACCAGATCGTCGCCATGACGGGCGACGGCGTCAACGACGCCCCGTCCATCAAGCGCGCCGACATCGGCGTTGGCATGGGCATCACCGGCACCGACGTCACCAAGAACGTTGCCGATATGGTGCTTGCCGACGACAACTTCGCCACCATCATCGGTGCCTGTGAAGAGGGCCGTCGCATCTACGACAACATCCGCAAGGTCATTCAGTTCCTGCTTTCGGCCAACCTTGCCGAGGTCTTCTCGGTATTCATCGCCACGCTCATCGGCTTTACCATCTTCCAGCCGGTGCAGCTGCTGTGGGTGAACCTGGTCACCGACTGTTTCCCCGCGCTCGCGCTGGGCATGGAGGACGCCGAGGGCGACATCATGAAGCGCAAACCGCGCAACGCCAAGGACGGCGTCTTTGCCGGCCACATGGGCTTGGACTGCGTAGTTCAGGGCTTGATCATCACCGTGCTGGTGCTGGCGAGCTTCTTTGTGGGCGTGTACTTTGACATGGGCTACATCCACATCTCGGATATGATTGCCGGCAACGCAGACGAGGAAGGCGTGATGATGGCCTTCATCACGCTCAACATGGTCGAGATCTTCCACTGCTTCAATATGCGCAGCCGTCGTGCGTCGCTGTTTAGCATGAAGAAGCAGAACAGGTGGCTGTGGGCTTCGGCCGCGCTGGCGCTGGTGCTGACGGTGATCGTGACCGTGCAGCCGACGCTTGCCGAGATGTTCTTTGGCCCCGTGACGCTTGAGCTCAAGGGCGTTCTTGCCGCGCTGGGTCTGGCCTTCCTGATCATCCCGCTTATGGAGATCTACAAGGCGATCATGCGCGCGGTCGAAAAAGAGTAACGTTCCTGTCCGGGCCCGACCGCCTGCGGGGTTTCCACGGGCACGTCCTCGCCGCTTTGCGGCTGCGGGATGTGCCCTTAGGAAACCCCTCCCGGCGGGCGGGCCCTGCGGTATCCTTGCTGGCTTTTCTCCCGCGCGGATGATAAAGGGCTGAGGGAAAGTTTGTGAGCTGGTCGGGCTTTGCCCGGCCAGCTCTTTTTGATTTAAAATACCTGCTCAGTTGTGATTTATGGTGCTGGGAGGCGCTTGTGGGCAAGGCTAAGGCTAAGGCGAAGAAAAAGACGACGGGGGCGCGGGCTAAGCGCGATCGTCGTCGGAAGCTTGCGACCGAGGCTCCCGCGTCTGCCGAGGAGTTGTTGGCGAGCGTACCGGGGCTCGATGCGCTGCAGGATGTTCCGGCGTTTGATGACCTGCCGGTCGATGAAGCCCAGCAGACTGCCTTCGATGATTTCTGCGCACATGCCGAGGAGCCCGAGCAGATGCAGCTTGGCGCCGTGGTGCGCTTGGATCGCGGGTTTCCGCTGGTGGCGACTGCCAACGATACCTTCCGCGCCGAGCATGCCGTGGGGTTTGCTAAGTCGCGCGGCGAGGACGAGGTCCTGCTGCCCGCCGTGGGCGACCGTGTGGCGGTGCGCCGCGCTCCCGGGCACGATATGGGCGTGATTGAGTGCGTTCTGCCGCGCCGTACGAGCTTTGAGCGTTGGCGCGGCCGTGCCCGCGGAGAGCGTCAGGTGCTCTGCTCCAACGTGGATAGCGTGCTAATCGTGCAGGCGCTCGGTGCCGGCGAGGTGCTGCTCGACCGCGTGGCGCGCTCGTTGGTGTTGGCGCTCGACTGCGATGCCGAGCCGGTGGTGGTGCTCACCAAAGCTGACCGCTGCGATGCCGAGGAGCTCGAGCGCGATCTGGACCGCGTGCGCCGCCTGGTGGGCCCGGACGTGTGCGTAATCGTGACATCTTCTGCCGAGGGCCGTGGCCTGGACGAGGTCCGTGCCTGCGTGCCCGCCGGGAGCTGCGCCATGATTCTGGGCGAGTCGGGTGCCGGCAAGTCGACGCTGCTCAATGCACTGCTGGGCCACGATACGTTGGCGACTGGCGGTGTGCGCGAACGCGACGACCAAGGCCGTCACACTACCGTCGCGCGCGTGATGGTGGCGCTGCCGGGCGACGCCGGCGTGATCGCCGATGCCCCGGGCCTGCGCAGCCTACCGCTCGTGGGTCACGAGCGGGGCCTGGCGCGCGCCTTCCCCGAGATTGTCGAGGCATCGCGCGCGTGCCGGTTTGGCGATTGCACGCATACCCATGAGCCGGGCTGCGCCGTTCGCGAGGCCGAGGACGCCGGGCAGATCGACAGCCTGCGTCTGGAAACGTTCCAAAACCTGGCGTCATCCATGCGCGTGAGCGCTCAAATGCTCGATCCCGATGTTCATCTGTAATTGATTTTTCCTATGACAGCCGTCTCCCAACTGTTCGGGAGACGGCTTTTTTGCTGCGGAAAAGCCTCGAAACATGCAGTTTGCTGACGTGCTGACCAAAACCTTGCCATGAGCTTGACGGGCTGGTTAGCTTTTGGTCAGCGATTGGTTTGACATCGAAAACCAAAATCGCGATTGCGCCGCTTTGCACTCTGACCGCCCAGACAATGGTGGTACGGGCATTCGCCCGGCACTGCCATGAGAGGAGCGGCCGTGAACAAGAGCAAACGCATCGCCATCAGTCTGGTCGCGGGCGTGCTCGCTGCTCTGCTCTGCATGGTTTACGGCTCGTCGATCCGCTCGCAAGCCGAACAGGTCCAGGCTGAGACCTTGGCCAAGTACGGTGGCGATCGCGTCGAGGTATGCGTCGCGGCGCGCGATATCGATGTGGGCGAGACCCTCGATGAGACCAATGTCATAACCCAGGAATGGCTGACGAGTCTGCTGCCGCGTGACGCGGCGACCGAGCTGCGCCAGGTGCGCGGCGACGTGACGACTTCGCGTATTCCCAAAAACGCCGTGATCTGCAATGTCTACACCAAGGCCGAGAGCCACAAGCTCGAGGTGCCTAAGGGCAAGGTCGCCGTTTCGGTGGCGGTCGATGCCGAGCACTCGGTCGGCGGTGCTACGGGCGTGGGCAGCTACGTGGATGTGTATGTGCAAAAAGACGGCGTAACCGATCGGCTGTGCGGCGCGCACGTGATCGATACCAGTGAGAATTCCGGTGCCACGCGCGAGGGCAAGATCGAATGGGTGACGCTGGCGGCTGACCCCGAAGACGTCAAGGAACTGCTGGGAGCCTCGGGCAAGGGAATGGTCAGCTTGACGATTCCCGCCACGGCGCGCGGCAAAAAGAGCGGAGGCGACGAGTGATGAAGGCGATCTGGCTTGCGTGCTGCGCGTGCGGCGATTACGGGCTGTTGCAGCGGGAAGTCGAGGGCCGTGATGCGGGTGCACAGGTGCTTCGCGTGGGTGACCTGGGCGGGCTGGTTTCCATGGCGCGGGCGTTTCCGTCGCGCCGCGGGGCTGCCATCATCGCGGCGTCTCTGTTTGATATCGAAGATGTGCGCAAGACTGTCGCGCGCCTGATGGCCGAAGGCCGCGTGAGTCGCGTGGTCGTGTTGATAGAAGCGCTCGATCCGTCGGATATCGAGGGGCTGTTTCGCGCGGGGGCGACCGAGGTCATCGCTGCGCACAGTATATGCGGCAACGGGCGCGCGGGCGAGGGAGCGGTTGATTCCGATCGGCGCATGACGATTGAGCCCGATGCTTTTGTTGATAGGGAACCCGGGGCGCCTCGCGCTACAAGAGGCCCGCGTGTTGATGATTATGGAAAAGCGGAAGCCGAGCATGGTCGGCGCCCCCGGAACCCCCTTGTATACGATGACGCTGGAGGGCCGGCACAGCATGCTGGCGACTCCCCGGCTGTAGATATGGGATACGTGCACGGCGTGAATCTGGCGGATGAACTCGACGAAGTTGAGGGCTTTGCCGGGTGCGGCGAGTTGTCGCTGATGCAGCATGAGCAGATTGCACAGAACGAGCCTGCCTTGCAGACCGAACAAGCTGTCATGCCGGCTTGGACGCAGCGTGTGGTTGCGGCGGGGGAGACGGGGACGCTGTCGCCGACGCCCGCCCCGCCGCCTCCGATGCCGCCGGCAGACGCTGCCACTCCGCAGCATCGAGCTCCGGTCATCTGCGCCATTTCGGGTTCGGGCGGGTGCGGCAAGTCGACGATCGTTGCCACCATGGCACACACATCGTCGCTGTTGGGCTTGCGTGCCGCCGTGCTCGACCTGGACTTGATGTTTGGAAACCTTTACGACTTGTTAGGCGTCGATGCTCCGCGCGATATGGCGGCACTTATCGAGCCGTCGGCGGCGGGCGCGCTCACCGAGCCGGATATCGTAGCCACATCGATGCGCGTGGCACCGGGCGTTACGCTCTGGGGTCCCGTCGCGGCGCCCGAGCAAGCCGAGCTCATGGCACGTCCGGTGGAGCTGCTGCTTGATGTCCTGCGTCGCGAATCCGACGTGGTCTTTATCGATACCTCGGTCTTTTGGGGCGATGCCGTGGCGGCTGCGGTGGCGGCGAGCGACCGTTGCCTGGTCATTGGCGATGCGGCGGTGTCGTCCGCGACATCGGCGTCGCGCGTCATTGAACTGGCAAGTCGAGTAGGTGTGCCGCGCACGCGCATGAGCGCCTTGTTCAACCGGTTCGGTGCGCGCGGGGCAGACGAGGACGTCGCCATGCGCTTTGAGATTGCCTGCGCGTTGAGCTCCAAGATTCGTATCGCCGATGGCGGGCAGGATCTCGCCGCGCTCATGGCGTTTGGGCGCGCTGACGAGGCAGTGGGGCAGACCAGCGCTTTTGCGACCAGCGTGCGCGAGGCCACGCGCGAGATGCTCGTGGAACTGGGGTGCGCCGTCGGCCCTTGGAGCGATATGGTCGCCGACCGTGCAACGCGCACCGAACGCCCGCGTATCCGCCTTCCCTGGTCGCGCGAGGGTGATCAGCGATGAGCCTGCAAACAAGGATTAAGGCTGCCGGCGCTGCAGCGGCGGCAGCGCCTGTAGATGCGGGGCGTCGCCGCGCGGTGAAACGACGCACCAAGCGCGCCGTGATGGACCGCATGGGTTACGACGAAGTGGCGCGTATCAGCGCCTATATCGACCCGGCACTTGCCCGCTCGGAATTGCGTCCCGCGGTGGAGGCGGCGCTCAATATTGAGGAGCCGACCGATCTCGCGACGCCCGAGCGCGAGACCATCATCGACGAGATTTTGGATGACGTGGTGGGCTTGGGGCCGTTGCAGCCGCTCATCGAGGACGACACCGTTACCGAAATCATGATCAACGGCTGCCGCTCGGCTTTCTTTGAACGCGGCGGCGTCTTGTATCCCATCGAGTATGCGTTTGAGGATGATGAGCAGATCCGGGTGCTTATCGACCGCATCATCTCGCCACTTGGCCGCCGTATCGACGAGCGCAGCCCCATCGTCAACGCCCGCCTCAAAACGGGCTATCGCGTCAACGCGGTGATTCCGCCTGTGGCGATTGACGGACCGATTCTCACCATCCGAAAGTTCTCGGACCGTATCTGCTCGCTGGACGAGCTTGTGGGGCTGGGGTCGCTGCCGCTTTGGTATGCGCAGCTGCTGTCGTGCGCGGTGTCGCTGCGACAGGACCTGGCGGTTGCGGGAGGCACGGGATCTGGTAAGACCACTCTGCTCAACGCGTTGTCATGCGAGATCTCCACCGGCGAGCGCATCGTGACGATCGAGGACTCTGCCGAGCTCAAGTTTGCGCATCATCCGCACGTGGTGCGCCTAGAGGCGCGCGAGGCTTCAATTGAGGGCGAGGGCGCGGTGACGATCCGCGACCTGGTGACCAATGCCCTGCGCATGCGCCCCGACCGCATCGTGGTGGGCGAGGTGCGCGGTGCCGAGTGCTGCGACATGTTGCAGGCCATGAACACGGGCCACGACGGGTCGCTCACCACGCTTCATGCGGGTTCCGAGCAGGAGACCGTGGTGCGTCTGACGTTGCTTGCACGTTATGGCATCGATCTGCCGAGCGAGCTCATCGAGGAGCAGATTGCCATGGCGCTCGACGGCATCGTGATGTCCGAGCGCCACGCCGATGGCAGGCGTTTCGTCTCCTCGTATTCGGGGGTGCGTCGCGCTGCGTCGGGCGGCGTAGAGCTCGAGCGCTATGTGACTTTCGATGCCGCCGAGCGCACCTGGAAGCTTGACCGCGAGCCGCCGTTTATCGCAGAAGGCCTGCGGTCGGGGACGCTCACACAAGAGGAGGTGGACGAATGGAGGTCGCTGTGCCCCTCGTCGTAGGGGGTTTGGCAGGGTTTTCTGTTGCGACGGCGTGCGGGGCGGAACCTCGTGTGCCGCAGGTACCGCCGGCGGAGCTGGCGCGTCAGGCGCTCGAGACGGTGGCAGAGAAGCTGCCGCGTGAGCTGGTGGAAAACGATCTGCTGAAAAAGATCGCCCGTTCGTGGGCATCGCTGGCTCCGGCGCGTCGCCTTGGCCTCGCGATCGAGGATGCTTCGGGGCGTTTGGCGTTTCTGCTGCTATCGAGCGGTGTCTGCTGCGTTTTGCTAACGATGGTGTCGTTATCGCCCCTCGGATTTGCCTTGGGACTTGTTGCTCCGTTTGCCGTTGGCGCCGCTCGGGATGGCTTTGAGAGCCGGCGCGAGCAACACGATGCAGAAGAGGCTATGCCCGAGGCGTTTACCGCACTTTCCATGTCGCTTGCCTCGGGACATTCGCTGGCCCAGGGCATGCGCTTTGTGGGCGCTCATGCGCAAGAGCCGGTACATACCGAGTTTTTGCGGGTAGCGGCGGCGATTGATTGCGGCATCTCGGCGACCGACGCGCTCGATGACTTGCTCGTGCGCATCGACGCCCCCGGACTTTCGCTTGTGACCTTGGCGCTTAAGGTGTTTCAGCGCACCGGTGCTCCGCTTGCCGACTTACTGTCCGAGGCGTCGAGCATGGTGGGGGAGCGCATTGAGCTCAAGCGCCGCCTGGATGTTAAGACGTCGCAGGCTCGCATGTCGGCGCATATGGTCGCGGCGATGCCGGCAGGCATGTGCGCGGTGTTGGCGCTGCTTTCGGCAGATTTTCGTCGCGGTCTTGCGACGCCTGCCGGCGCGGGCGCTGTGGTGCTGGGTCTTGCCCTCAACGCCGTTGCCCTGGTGGTTATCCGGCGCATTATGAGGGTGGAGCTATGAGCGCCCCGGTTGCAGTTGCGGCTTGCCTGTGCGCCCTGAGTGTATTTGTCGCGACGGGTTTGGATCGGGCGGATGCGCGCAAGATCGCAGGGGCCTGCAAGCGCGAGGCGGTGCTGGTCGCTGCCGCGGGTCGCTCGGTGGTCGATGCCCTGACCGCGCGAGTGAAGGGCGCGGTTGGAGCGGGCGGCCCGGCGCGAGTTTCGCTCGGCGAAGTGACCGAGATGATCGATGTTGTGCGCTTGGGTCTTTCGGCCGGTCTTTCGTTTGATGCGGCGCTTGAGATTTTCTGCGCCAACCGCCGGTCAGTGCTGGCTCTTCGCCTTGAGCGGGCCTGCATGGCGTGGCAGGTGGGCGTGGGCACGCGTGAGGACGAGTTGTTGGCCGCCGCGCGCGACCTGGACGTGCGAGCGCTCGAGACCTTTGCCATCACGGTGGGGCAGGCACTCGCCCTGGGTGCCCCACTTGCCGAGACCCACCGGCACGCTCATCTTGCCGGCGTTGCTTCTGTCCATATTGGGCCCGCTGCTGGGAGCAGGCGGGATGATGTAGGGAGGAATACATGAACACGATGGTCGAAGTTGCTGACAAGGCTTGGAGCTGGGCTTTTTGCCGGGCGATCCGCGCTCGCCAGCATGCCAAGGAGCTGTTGCGGGAGGAGAGCGCGCAGGGTACCACCGAGTACGCCATTTTGGTGGGCGTGCTTGTGGTGATCGCGATTATTGCCATCGTTGCATTTAAAGGCAAGGTCCAAGATCTATGGAACGCTATCAGCGAGGGCATCAACAGCCTGTAGAGGGCGAGCGCCCCATCGGGGTGCTGCTGGTGTTTGCTTGCCTGACCGTGGCGATAGCGGCGGTGCTTTGGGGGCTTAACGCCGCGCGGCAGCAGCGTCCTGGGGCCGCCTTCGATTCGGGCTCAGATTCGGCGGTGGCGTCTCAAAAAGATGAGATGCGAGATGCGGACGATTCGGATGTCGCTGTCACGGCGCAAACCTTTCTGCGGACGCTCGACAAGCGGTCTGGCACTGCGACGGATTCGCCTGGGGACAACGCGATTGCGGTCCGGCTTGCATGGTCCGAGGACCGACCGATGACCGAGGCAGCGGCGGATATGTTACGCGCCTACCGCGAGGTGCCAACGGCCCAGCTCGCCCTGAGCGGCTATCTCGATATTAAGGGCAACGTATGGGGCGCCATCGTGCGCGATGGGCGCGGCTGGGTCGATATGGTGACGGTTGCCGCGGATACCGGCGATGCTTCGTGTCGTCTGCGCGCCGTGCGTCTGGTCCCGCAAACAATAAGCTCAAAGGAGGGATCGTGAAATGCATGACGTTCTGCGTGAAGAGGTTGCCCAAGCGACTGTGGAATACGCCATCGTCACGGTGGCGCTGCTTTCCATCGTGCTGGCAATCGCGGGGCTTTGGCGTGCCGGTGCCGATGGGCGCTTGGCGGCGCTGGTCGAGCGGGCGGCATCTCACGGCGTCACCTCGACATCGGTTGTCGACGCTGCTGCGGGTGCTAAGGACATCGCGTTGTATTGATATCGCGCGCGAGGACCGGGCGCAGTCTACGGTCGAGGCCGCTTTTTTGCTGCCGACGTTTCTGACGCTCATCCTTCTCGCGCTGCAGCCGGTGTGCCTGCTCTATACGCGCGCGGTCATGGAGTCTGCCGCCGCCGAGACCGCGCGGCTCATGACCACGACGACGGCGGAGGACGACGATCTTAAGGAGTTCACCCGCCGCCGGCTTGTCGCAGTGCCCAACGTTTCGATTTTTCATGCCGGCGGGCCGTTGTCGTGGGATATCGAGCTTGGCCGGGCCGGTGCGGGTGGCGTCTCGTCCGTGTCCGTTTCCGGCGAGGTCAAGCCGTTGCCTGTGATCGGTGCGTTTGCGCAGGCTATGGGTGGTACCGCCGAGGACGGCTACGTTGAGCTCAAGGTCGATGTCTCGTATCAATCGCGTCCCGAATGGCTGGAGGGAGATTATGATGCGTGGATTGCTGCATGGGATTAAGCGTTTCTGGTCTAGACGCGTTTTGACGCGCCGTCCGAGCTGCCATCGCAAGCGAGGCGGCTTTATGGGTCGAGCCGGTATCGACCTGTTTATCGAAGACGGTGCCTATACCACGCTTTCTTCTGCCGTGGTCATCCTAGTGGTGCTCACGTTGTTGTTTTCGTCGACCGCAGCGATATGGAGCATGTCGCGTGCCGGGGATACCCAGGTGGCGGCCGATAGCGGCGCGCTGGCGGGTGCCAACGTAGTGTCGTCCTATCACACGGCTGCCACGGTGGTTGATGCGAGCATCTTGAGTCTGGGACTGGCGGGGTTTGCCACGATCGGGACGGGCCTGGTCGCCATCCTCATCCCGGGTGCCGAACCAGTTGCCGGCAATATGGTCGACACCGGGATTGAGATCATTAAAACGCGCAACAAGTTTGCCAAAAGCGCATCGGAAGGCTTACGGAAAATCGAGACGGCTCTGCCATATCTGATCGCCGCGCGTGCCACGCAGGCGGTGTCGGCGCAGGATACCGATAGTGTGACCTATACCGGTACGGCGCTTGCCGTGCCCAGGACATCCGAGTCGGACTTCGCTGCGCTCGAGGGGTCTGAGATCTCGACCGATGCCATCGAGAGCACCTCAAAAGACCTTGACTATGCTGCCAAGGAACTGAAGAAAGCGTCCGAGAAAACGTCAAAGGCCAAGGAACGCGCCTGGCTTGCCGACTGCGGTGGATCGGACAGAGGCGCAGTCGGAAGCTGTTCGTGCATGTGGGAACGCGCGAAGAGCTTGGCGAAGCTTTCGGATATTGAGAATCCGCACTATGCCTCGAGTGTCACATGGGAGCCGCAAGTGGCGCTCGATCGCGCGAAGGCCTATTACCGCTTGCGCCTTGCAAACGAGGCACCTCAGGGCTCAAGCGTCGAGACGAAGGCGGAGTCGGCGGCGCGCAAGGCGTTTTACACCTATGCGAGTACAGAGGTCAATCGTGCATATGTAACCGAGGACGGAGATGCAGTCACTTTCCATATCCCGCTGTTGCCGCGCAACGCTGACGAGGTGCGAGCGACGGAACTCTATATCGATGCGGCGTGGCCAACCAGTGCCATCGATGGCAAGACGTATCTGCATTACGGAACGAGTTGCCCCAACTATAAGAAGGGGTCGCCAGGCGGGTTAGCCTCGGTTGCTGATTATGACGGGCAGGACAGATGCAACAGATGCCATTTTGGCGTTTCGTCGCTCGGTGCCGTTGCAGCGCCTTCGACTTCTATTGAAAACGGCTTCGAATACCACTTTGACAAGTTCAAAGACGCCCTGGAAGGCTACGTTAAATGCCGCAACAAAGAACTCGAACTTGAGCGTCAGACCGAGGATGAGGCCGACCGTGCGGGCAATGTGTTTGACCAGGCCATTAAAGCGCTTTCGGGTGAGCGTCCGCGTATCGCGCCGCCCGGTCGCAACGGCGTGGTCGCCCTTGCGGTTTCGGGTGCCATTTCGAGCCCCGATGAGCTCAACTCTTCGTTTAACACGGCAGTCAGGCTTGGCGATCGCGGTGCCATCTCTGCCGCGGTGTTGGCGCCCGATGAGGCGACGGCGCAAAACAACGTGCTTTCGCGATTTTTCTCAACATTGAAGGAACGCTCGGGCGGCGTTGCCGGCGTGCTCGATGGCGTCATGGATGTTTGGGGACGGCTGCTTGTGGGATACGGAGACATCCAAGGTTCGGCCGACGAGCTTATGGACGAGATGATTAAAGACCTAGGAGGGGGCAGTGGCGCGTTGGGCTCCATCGCATCGTGGCTCGGCGATACCGTTTCGGCGTCCGTGGCGGCGTTGGGTCTGGAGCCGTGCGACTTGCGCCTGCGAAAGCCAGTGCTGACCGATTCCGCCAACGTCATTAAGAGCCCGGGGTCTGACATTGCCGGTTTCTCTCAAGCGCAAGACAAACTGCGAAGTATTCCGTTGGGTGTGACCGATCCCAAGGCGCTTTGCGAGGCGTTGGAATATCAAGTCGAACGCACCATTAGCGGTACGGTGTTCACGCTTGCGGAGATT
Source organism: Collinsella sp. (assembly GCA_018376265.1). Lineage (GTDB taxonomy): Bacteria > Actinomycetota > Coriobacteriia > Coriobacteriales > Coriobacteriaceae > Collinsella. The sequence continues at coordinate 8,163 of JAHABQ010000008.1, read as the reverse complement.
CCTCTGCCCGGCGGCGGCTCCATCCCGCTCACCGTCGATGTCGCCACGCTGGTTGGCGCTCTGGGCGGTGGGTCGTAATGAGTATCCGCATGCGTCTGCGCGAGGAGCGCGCCCAAGCGACGGTGGAGATGGCAGTGGTTACGCCCGTTTTGCTGGTGCTGGCACTCATCGTGTACAACGTCATGATCTTTGCCAGCGCTGTCGCGCGCTTCGACCGCGTGGTGCCCGACATCGTGCTAGCGCATGCCGTGGCGTCGGAGGGGGAGGGCGACGAAAGCTCTGCCGATGCCTCGGCGACGGTTCAGACTCAAATTCTGAATGCCATGGAAGGCTATGACTTACAGATCGAAGTGTCGAGCGAGCAAGGCGCGAAGGCATCGGATGGTGGCCTGCTCTCCCTATCCGGTACGTTTAGGACCTACACCTGCACCATGCACTATGAGCCGTGGCCGACTTCTCTCAGCATCGCTGGCGTTCCGCTGGGGGCGCCGACAACGTTGTCGCACGAGCGTGCGGTGACGGTCGATCCATGGCGTCCGGGGGTGGTCATGTGACCGCGGTCTCGTCCTACATCGTCTACGCGCGGGCACTCAATAGGCTGGGTTGGACGCCGGCCGAGTTTGTGGTGGCGGAGTCGTTTGTCGTGCGCCTGCGCGGCATGCTGGGACGGCGTCCGGTTGCCGCCAACGGCCTGCCGCTCGTCATGGCGTTTCCACGCTGCTCTTCGGTCCACACCTGCTTTATGGCCTACCCCATCGACATTGCTTTTATCGACCGCAACGGCAGCATCCTCGCATGCTACGAAAACGTCCGTCCTTGGCGCATGTGTTCCTGTCCCGGTGCCTGGGCGGTGCTGGAACGCCCTTCAATCCTCGCTACACCTCCCACCTTTCAACAAGTGCCGGCGTAAGAATTGGCGACAGCGGACTTTCGTCATACGAAATTGGGTAAGATGGAGGAGAAGATGCATGGATGTTGAGATCCATCCCAACGCCAAAAAACACTTGACGGAAAAGCAAGTGCTTGGTGCCTGGTTCGCGGTTACTGAGTGCATTCGCCGCGAGTCGGAGGACGAGCCGCCGAGATGGCTTGCCATTGGATGGCTTCCAGATGGTCGAAGTGTGGAACTTGTTGCAGTCGAACTAATTCGTGGATGGCTCATTATTCATGCCCTGTCTCCGGTTCAGAAGAAATTCTGGCAAGAGATCGAGCAAGCTCGGCAGAGGGGTCGATGATGAGCAAGGCGTATACGGCTGCCAATGGTCAGGTTGTAACGGATGAAATGATTGACGCGTGGTGCGAGTCGTACGAGCATGGCGGGTTTCCGGACGGCGAGCATACCGTTGGGGGGATCGTGCACGGGCGGCCTCCGCTCTCAAGCGAAGGTACGGCAACGCTATCGGTCAAGATTCCCCTAGGGATGAAGGAGGCGATTCGTCGTCGGGCGGCGGCTGAAGGAATGACGCCAAGTGAGTTTGCCCGTGCAGCCTTGAGCGAAAAACTTCTTGCGGTGGGTTGATGTCTCTAACGTGCTGTTCTATAGGGTCGGCCTTGTGGCTGGCGCCGTGCTCAAAAACTTTTTTAAAATTCTCGGTTGACCGGAGCGCGTCCTTGGTTATACTAATCAAGCCTTGAAACAAGGCACACCTCAAATGGCTGGGTAGCTCAGTTGGTAGAGCAGAGGACTGAAAATCCTCGTGTCAGGGGTTCGATTCCCTTCCCCGCCACCTTGACTTGATAAGGACCTCTGCAAAGGGGTCCTTTTCTTTTATGTAGCCCATGCACGGAATCGAACCCCGTGAGGGCGCGGAGCTGAGGAAACGCGATAGCGTTTGCCAGCGTAGCTCGCAAGGCGCGCAAGCGCCGCAGCGGTCCGTCCGCGCAGCGCGCGGACGCGATTCCCTTCCCCGCCACCTTGAATTGACTAGGACCTCTGCAAAGGGGTCCTTTTCTTTTATGCGGACCCGCGGAAAGCGCATCCCATTATTGAGCGAAAGAATGGGATGCGCTTTCCGGCGCTTACTTCCGACGTGCGTGCACATCTCGGCGCACCAGCTCGTGCCCGCTCGCCCCAGACATTCCTCCCGCTTTTGCGCCACTTTACAGACCGTTCGGTCGTCTGTCCGCACGCGCGGGTATACTCAAAACGATACTTTTCCTATGCAATACGATGCAGGCTCAGCCTGCACGATCCGAAGGGGGCAGTGATGGAGAGGATACTCGGCGTTAATCTCTCTGGCTGGTTTATTCCCGAGCCTTGGGTGACCCCGTCGCTATACGCGGCGACCGGTGCATCCAATGCGGCCGAGCTGCAGGAGGCCATGGGCACCGCCGCCTATAACGAGCGCATGCGCCGTCATTACGAGACGTTTGTGAGTGAGGACGATTTTTGCCGCATGGCGCAGATCGGTCTCAATGCCGTGCGTCTGCCGGTGCCCTGGTATGCCTTTGGCTCGCAGGAGTCCGATGCGTCCTACATCTCGGTTGTCGACTACATCGACCGTGCAATTGAGTGGGCAGCCAAGTACGACATCCGCGTGCTGCTCGATTTGGCAACTGTGCCCGGTGGCCAGGGCGATTCCAACGATTCGCCCACCACGCCGGAGGCTGTTGCCGAATGGCATTCGTCTACCAACGGCCGTCATGTCGCACTCGACGTGCTCGAGCGCTTGGCCAATCGCTACGGCGAGGCCGAGAGCCTGCTGGGCATTGAGCTGCTGGACACGCCGCAGATGAGCGTCCGCAAGAGTCTCTTTACCATGACGGATGGCATTCCGGCCCACTACCTGCGCAATTTCTATCGCGATGCCTACGAGCTCGTCCGTTCGTATATGCCCGAGGATAAGATCGTCGTCTTCTCGTCGTCGGGGCATCCCAGCGAATGGAAGCATTTTATGCGCGGTGCCAAGTACAAGAACGTTTACATGGACCTTCACCTGTACCATTACCGCGACGAGTATGCGCTCGACATCACGAGCCCCCGCGGGCTGACGACGGCGATTTCGCGTAACAAGCGCGAGCTTAAAGAAGCGATCTCGACAGGGTTCCCCGTGCTGGTGGGCGAATGGTCGGGCGCGGCGATCTTTGCCAACTCGTCGGTTACGCCCGAGGGCCGCAATGCCTACGAGCGCGTGTTTATCGCCAACCAGCTGGCTTCGTTTGCGCCGGCTGCCGGTTGGTTCTTCCAAACGTGGAAGACCGAGAAGCGCATTGCAGCATGGGACGCCCGCGCGGCACTCGGTACGCTCGAGCGCGGCATGATTGAATAGGTTGATATGACGCAAAACAGCGCCCATACGGGCAAACTCTATGTGGTCGGCACGCCCATCGGCAACCTGGGCGACCTGTCCCCGCGCGTTGGCGAGGCCTTTGCCGCCGCCGATGCCATTTGCTGCGAAGACACGCGTGTGACGTCAAAGCTGCTGATGCACCTGGGCATTTCCAAGCCGCTTGTCCGTTGCGACGAGAATGTGATCGCCAGTCGCGCCGCCGGCCTGGTCGACCGACTGCTGGCGGGGGAGACCCTCGCCTTTGCCTCGGACGCCGGCATGCCGAGTGTGTCCGACCCCGGCCAGGTGCTGGTCGAGGCAGCGCGTGAGGCCGATGTGCCCGTAGAAGTTATTCCCGGGCCCTCTGCTTGCGTCACGGCGCTCGTTTCGTCCGGCATTCCCTGCGAGCATTTTTTCTTCGAGGGCTTTTTGGACCGAAAGCACGGCGACCGCGTGCGCCGTTTGCAGCGCCTTGCCGTAGTACCCGGCGCGCTCATCTTCTACGAGTCTCCACATCGCATCGTGGCGACGCTCGAGGCCGTGGCGGAGGTCTTTCCCCAGCGTGAGGTTGCCGTCTGCCGCGAACTCACCAAGCTGCACGAGGAGGTCTTGCGCGGGCCCGCTGCCCAGCTCGCCGAGGAGCTGCGTGCTCGCGGCGAGGTAAAGGGCGAGATTGCGCTGGTCATCGCGCCGCCGAGCGAGGACGAGGAGGCTGGCATCGTACCGGTTGGCGCCGCGGCAGCGGATCCCGACGAGGCCCTGCGCGAGGATATCCGCGCCGCGCTCGAGGAGGGGGAGCCCGCCTCTGCGGTGGCCAAGCGCCTGTCTCAGAAGTATTCGCGCCGCAAGCGCGATGTCTATGCCATGGTGCTCGATATGCAATAGATGGAGGATATCCAGCCCTTGCGCTAGAATCATCCCCTGTATGCAACGTTTTTCTGGAGGACAAACCCCATGGATCAAAGCAAGCCTTCGTTCTTTATCACGACGCCCATCTACTACGTCAACGCCGATCCGCACCTGGGCACGGCTTATTCCACCATCATCGCCGACGTTCAGGCTCGCTATCGCCGCTCCGCTGGCTACAACGTCAAGTTCCTGACCGGCATGGACGAGCACGGCGAGAAGGTCGCCGAGGCCGCAGCCAAGCATGGCATGACGCCGCAGGAGTGGACCGACAGCCAGGCTCCGCACTTCAAGGAGCTTTGGAGCAAGCTCGAGATTTCCAACGATGACTTCATTCGCACCACCGAGCCGCGCCAGCATCATGCCGTGCAGTACCTGTGGGAGCGCATGAAGGAGTCCGGTTACCTGTATAAGGGTAGCTACGACGGCTGGTATTGCGTGCCTGACGAGACCTACTTCACCGATACGCAGGTCCAGAAGGGCGACGAGGAGTACGGCAGCGTCGGCCAGCACCTGTGTCCCGACTGCCACCGTCCGCTTGAGCGCGTGCAGGAGGAGTCCTACTTCTTTAAGCTTTCCGCCTTCCAGGACAAGCTGCTCAAGCTTTACGACGATCACCCCGACTTTGTCGAGCCTGCGTTCCGCATGAACGAGGTGCGCAGCTTTGTCGAGGGCGGTCTTAACGACCTTTCCGTGAGCCGCACGAGCTTTGACTGGGGCATTCAGGTCCCGTTTGACGAGGGCCACGTGACCTACGTGTGGTTCGATGCACTGCTCAACTATATGACGGCCGTCGGCTACGGCGTCGACACCGACGAGGCGCGTGCCGAGCTGGCCTATCGTTGGCCCGCGCAGTTCCACATCGTGGGTAAGGACATCATCCGCTTCCACTGCGTCATTTGGCCCGCCATGCTCATGGCCATCGGTGAGGCCCTGCCCGAGCACGTCTTTGCCCACGGCTTCCTGACCGTGCGCAATGCCGAGACCGGCAAGGCCGAGAAGATGTCCAAGAGCCGCGGCAACGCCATCGCTCCGCAGGACGTTATCGACATGCTGGGCGTCGAGGGCTATCGCTATTACTTCATGACCGACGTCGTCCCCGGCACCGACGGTGCCATCAGCTTCGATCGCATGGAGCAGGTCTACAACGCCGACCTGGCCAACAGCTGGGGCAACCTTATCTCGCGTTCGCTCAACATGAGCGGCAAGTACTTTGACGGTTGCGCGCCCGCCAAGCCCGCGTCGTTCGATGCGTTCGACAACCCGCTGGCAAAGATCGCCGATGGCCTGGTCGAGCGCTACATGGCCAAGATGGACGTGCTCGATTACGGTGGAGCTAAGGACGAGGTCATGGAGCTCATCCACGCCGCCAACCACTACATCGAGGACTCCGAGCCTTGGGCGCTTGCCAAGGACGAGGCCAAGGCTGACGAGCTGGCGTTTGTGATCTACAACCTGCTCGAGGCCATCCGCATTGCCGCTCACCTGCTGATGCCGCTCATGCCCCAGACTTCTGCCGAGGCTCTGCGCCGCCTGTCCTGCGAGGACGAGGCCGCGAGCGACGACCTCAAGGGCATTTGCGCTTGGGGCTTGCTTGCTGGTGGTCAGCCCGTCGAGAAGGGCGATCCGCTGTTCCCGCGTCTGGCGTAGAGACCGCGCGAGCGCCATATCGGCAATTTGCTGTTTAGCTGTAAGGGCATGGCCGCCACGGTCCATGCCCTTTTGTTTCAAGACGCCGCCATCATGCTAAGGAGGCAACCATGACAACTTCGCCTTTGGCAAACCCCACGGCCACCAGGGAGCTGCTGGAGGAGTTTGGCCTTGCGACCAAGCATCGCCTGGGCCAGAACTTTCTAGTCGACAATCATGTGATCGAGCGTATCTGCGAGCTTGCCGAGCTTGCAGGTGACGAGCGCGTACTCGAGGTGGGTCCGGGCGTTGGTACGCTTACGCTTGCGCTGCTGCAGGAGGCGGCGTGCGTCACGTCGATCGAGGCCGACCCCGAGCTCGAGCCGGTGCTCGATGCCCATGCCGCCGACTATGCCAACTTCCGCTTTATCATGGGCGACGCGCTCAAGGTGGGTCCGGAGCAGATTGAGCAGGCTGCGGGCGGTGAGCCGACGGTGTTTGTCGCGAACCTGCCCTATAACGTGGCGGCGACGATCATTTTGCAATTTTTCCAGACGATGCCGGCGCTCAAGCGTGCCGTCGTCATGGTGCAAAAGGAGGTTGCCGATCGCATTGCCGCAGTGCCGGGCAACAAGACCTATGGCGGCTATACGGCAAAGCTCGGCCTGTATGCGCAGGTGACGGGCCGCTTTGAGGTGCCGCCGCGCTGCTTTATGCCGGCGCCGCACGTGGACTCGGCCGTCGTGCGTATCGACCGTGTTGACGGCGTGGTGCCCGAGGGGCTCGATCGCGAATTTGTGTCCCGCGTGATTGATGCTGCATTTGCCCAGCGTCGCAAGACCATCCGCAATTCCATGAGCGCCAACGGCTTTGCCAAGGACGTGCTCGATGCCGCTTTTGAGGCTTGCGGTATCGCACCCACCACGCGCGCCGAGACGCTTGATGTTGCCGACTTTGTCCGCCTGGCCCAGGAGCTAATCCATGATGCCTAATGCCGCGCGCGTGACGTTTACCAAGAAAAAGAAGACGGTCGCCTGCCCCGTGCCCTTGGCACCGCTTGCCGACACGCATGCGCATCTGCTTTCGTTTTGGGGCAAAGAAGTGCCCGAGACGCTCGTGCGCGCCAAAGCCGCGGGCGTCGACCTGTTGGTGACGATGTTCGACCCCATCGCTGACAAACGCAGCGTGGCGGACTATAGCGACTGGCTCGTGCGCGAAATTCTGCCGATGCAGGATATCCCGCAGATCAAGTATCTTGCCGGCGTGCATCCGTATGGCGCGCCGGACTATACCGACGACGTTCACGCACAGGTCGTTGCCGCACTCGATGACCCTTTGTGCGCTGGTATCGGCGAGATCGGTCTGGACTACCACATGGATTACGATGACGACATCGCGCCGGCGCCCCACAGCGTGCAGGTTGATTGCATGGCACGTCAGCTCGAAGTTGCCGTACGCCGCAATGTGCCGGTGGAGCTGCACTTGCGGCACGAGGACTCGGATGGGGAGCGCACCTCGCACGTTGATGCGTACAACGTGCTGCGCGAGGTGGGTGTGCCTCAGGCCGGTTGTGTGCTGCACTGCTTTGGCGAGGACCGCGCCACGATGGAGCGCTTTGTGGAGCTGGGCTGCTATATCGCCTATGGTGGTGCGGCCACCTTTAAGCGCAACGACGACGTGCGCGAGGCATTTGCGGCAACCCCACTCGATCGAATTTTGTTCGAGACGGATTGCCCGTATATGGCTCCGGAGCCCATCCGCGGTCTTGAATGCGAGCCGGCAATGATCTCCATTACGGCAAACACGCTGGTCAACGACCGTGTCGATCGCACCGGCGAGGATGCTGAGGCAATCGCGCGAGCAGCTTGGGAAAATGCCTGCAAACTTTTTCAAAAATAGTTCTTGCGTTCGCGATGGCGCTCCGTTATTCTAATTCCTGCACGCGGGCGTGGCGGAATTGGCAGACGCGTACGGTTCAGGTCCGTATGGGGGCAACCCCATGAAGGTTCAAGTCCTTTCGCCCGCACCATTGAATGAAAGAGCTCCCAGCAATGGGAGCTTTTTTGTTATGGGCCGTTTTTGGCAGATTTGCCATATCGATTTCGCGCGGTAGATGCCCCTGTGGTCAAAAAGTGGCAAATATGAGTACTGACATGAAAATAGAGACATTTCATGAAGCCATTTTTGCTCATTTTACGCAACAGATGTACGCTAATTTGGCTCAACCTTGAGACAAAATGAAGTAATTTCGATAGACCTCGGGTCGCGCGCGCAGACGTGGTGTAAGAGTGTCCTGAGGTCCGTCGCTGCAAGTCCCGATGTTACTCCTTCTTGAGACCGCGCTTCTCGACTATCTCGT
>JAHABQ010000045.1:0-16032 GCA_018376265.1 Collinsella sp. | reverse complement strand
CGAAACTGGAGAGGAGGTATTACGAGCTCCTGTGCGAATTGGAGAGAACGCTCCCGCAAACTGCCTCTTGACAACTTATAGGAGCGTCGGTTTTGTTGCTAAAAAAGTCGGTCTGGTCGGCGGGGCTCAGTTTTTCATCGCACTTCCGAAAACCGCGGTCCCTCAATATGAAAAACGGCCTCCATAACTCTGGGTTAATGGATAAGTGTGGCCTTTCGCCGTATATCACTGTCCGTTTATGGAACCTATCTCCAACGAGTCGTAGCCATATGGTTTAATGTTAGAAACACATAGTTGCCGGCGGGCTGCGGGTGACGTTTGCTTTGATATCGGAGGTACCAAGTATGTTTTGCACTCCGTTCAACAAGTATTGGTCTGGCTAACATGAGCCGCCGCGCTATCTCGATAATCCTTGCAGTGGTCTGCCTGGCTGTGCTCCTGGGCGCTACAGGGCTGTTTGCTATAAGCCGAGAAACGTCCTATATGCAGGAATGCGCTTCCGAAGGGTTTGCCATTGATGGTTACTATCGGGATGACAAAACGAGTCGGGAAACCCTGGCTTTTCTTGAGGAGGACAACTGTCGATGGCAGCTGGTCGATCAAGACGGAATCTGCACAGACGGGCAGTTTAAGCGTACGGATGACCCCAACATCCTGATATTAAAGAAGGAAAACGGCGAAGAATTCGGCACGATTCACATTGCGTATATATCGCGCCGACGCAATCAGGGGCAGATTTACCTAATTAGAAATACTAAGGTGACCCGATTTTATCTGGTGAGCACCGATCCGGCGTTTACAGTGGAATCTGGCGATGTCGATGCGGACGTCTGATTCACGGCAATAAAACAGCGAGCGGGGCGCGGGTGAACTGCACTCCGCTGTTTGCTCGTGTCCGTATCGCGTCTGCGTCTCGTCGTAACTTGCGTCCGTACGCGCATTCATCCCGCGCCGGTATCACTTCACATCGAACTCCACGCGATCGAGTTCGGGCACATTGAGGTCGATGAGCTTGCGAGCGACGTGGCGGTCGTGTGCCCCGAGCGCCTCGCTTGTCGTCACATGGGCGACAATCTCGCGCTCGACGATGCCCTCCTCCTCGCCTTCGGTAGCCGAGGTCTCGACGGCGACGGTGTAGTCCTTAAAGCCTGGCAGCACCGCCGCAAGCTCGCGCGTGGTTTCGGTGACGCCGTAGCCGTCCTGGACGCCGGCCTGCGCCGAGCCAATAGACCCCGCCGTCATAACGATGCAGGGGATGGCAAAGATCACCGTACCCACGACGATACGGCGGCGCACCTTGCGCGATAGCTCGTCGACCTCGGCGTTTTCTTCGGCAGTCACAATGCCGTCGCCGTTGAGGTCGCGCTTGAGCGGCACGCGCAAAAGAAGCAGAACGGCTTCGGCGGCCAGTGCGATAAAGACCACGTTGATGCCAAACTCATAAAGCGCCGAGAGAAACAGTGACCCGCTTGCGATGGCGATGCCATAGCCCGCCGCACACAGGGGCGGCATGAGCGCGGTCGCCACGGCCACGCCGGCGATGAGCGTGGCGGGTTCCTGGTCGCGCGAGTTGCCCAGGCCACCCGCAAAGCCGCCCGCAAGTGCGACGGCAAGGTCCCACACAGTCGGTGTCGAATTGTCGATGATGGCTGCCGTGGTGGCGCCAAGGGGCGAGAGCTTAAAGTACAACGTGGACGTGACCAGGCAAAAGACCATCTGCAGCGCGAGGCCGGCGACGGCCTCGACGGTAATCTCGCGGTCGAGCGTGGCAACGCCGTATGCCATGGCAAGAACCGAGCCCATGAGCGGACAGATGAGCATGGCGCCCACAATGGCGATGTCCGAATCGATATCGAGTCCGATGCTCGCGATGAGCATGGCGATGATGAGAATGCACAGGTGAGAGCCGGTCAGCCGCGCCCCGTTTACAAAGCGCTTGCGAATCACGTGATAGGGCGCGCGTCCCTCGCGAATGTTGAATGCCCGCTTTAGAAAGCGGCTTGCGTTCTCCATGGCCTCGCTGTGGGCGGGGCGGATGCCATGGCGCCGATGATGGCGCTCGCGCAGTCGCTTGAGCTGTTGTTTATCGAGTTCCATGTCCACCTCGTATTGCCGCAGGAACGCGGGTGCGTTCGCAGCATGTACTCTACACCGTGACGGGCGGGGCGGTCATCTTGACATGGAACTTAGGCGAGCAGGCAAAGGAAGACACGCCACATACGAGTACTGCCGAGGGTTTCGACAGATACAGAAAGAGCGCGGGGCCGGATGGTCTCCGACCCCGCGCTCTGCGTTGGTGCGTTGTTGTTCGGCTTATCCCAGCAGGCTCAAGCCAACGGAGACAAACGCCAGGATAACGCCGACGATAGACTCGCCACCGAGCAGACCGCTGGCGACAACCAGGCCCTGCTCCTGGAAGGCGGCGTCCTTGGCGGCCTTTTCCTCGTCCGAAAGGCCGGCCTCGGCGTCGCGGTGAGCGGCCCACTTGTCGTAGGCGAGCTTAACGCAGGAGCCCAGGAAAGCCGTGAGCGACATATAGAACGGCAGGTACACGCCCAGACCGATCATCATGGCCGGAATGCCGAGCCAGTACATGACGATGCCGGCAATAAAGCCGCCTGCGAACCACGGTACGCTCGGGATGCCCGAGACCATGGTGGCGACCACACTTGCCTGCGCGGCCACAAAGCTCTTGTCGGGACCAAAGGCGTCCGGACCATAGGCGGTGACGAGCGCGACCATGACGGCGGCGGCGACCAGGGCGCCCACGATGCCGCCGATGGCCTGGCCGACCCACTGTGCGCGCGGGTTGGTGCCCAGCACGGCACCGGCCTTAAAGTCGTTCATGACGTCGCCCGCAAGGCCGCACGCCACGGCCACGATGCCGGCGATAAAGAACAGCTTGACCTGAGCGAGCTGCGCGAAGGCGGCAACGATGAGCATGACGATGAGGCCGAAGATCTCCATGGGGTCGATACCCGTCTGGCCGCAGCTCTGCGCGCTCATGATGGTGGTGACAAAGGTGAACAGCGTGACGATGACGGCCGGAACGGGGCCAAGGTCGAGCACGATGGCGATGATCACGGCGATGGCGGCAGCGCCCAGGCCGATGATACCGGCGTCGAGCTTAAGGGAGCCCGAGATGAGCGACTGCTCGTCGGTGTCGGTGGAGCTGTCGGCGGCGAGGCCGCGGACGATACCGGCGACCTGCGGCAGGATGTCCTTGAGGACGACGGCGACACCGAAGCCCATCATGAGGCCCATACCCAGGGACTTAACAATGCCCTGTGCGGTCATAACGTCAAACAGACCGGCAGCGGTGCCGCCGACAATGATGCCAAAATTGCCCAGCAGCGCGCCGGCAAACCAGAAGGCGACGGGGGCGAAGCCCACCAAAAAGCCGATGGACAGCAGCATGGGCGAGTTGTAGATGGCAAAGGTCACGCCGGGGATATTGAGCGTGCACAGCATGCTGGGCACCACGCCCAGAGCGTCGCGAAGCACGCTGTAGATGCCGGCGATGGCCATGGAGCCAAAGAGCTGCTTGCCGGTCTTGCCGCCGGCCTCGGTGGCGCGCAGGGTCTGAGCTGCGGCGTTGCCGGTGGGGAACTCCAGTGCGGCGTCCACGATAAAGTGACGGTGGATGAGTGCCGTGGCCAGCAGGCCCAGGATAGTGCCGGCGAGTGCCACGATAAACATGTCGAGCCAGCTGATCTGGTCGGCATAGCCCAGCATCCAGGCGCCCGGGATGGTAAACGCCAGGCCGCCGGCGACCATGGCGCCCGCGGACATGATGGTGTGGGTGACGTTGGCCTCGTTGAGACTGGCGTTGCCCATGAGCTTCAGGAAGAACAGCGAAATGACGGCAGCGAAAATGATCGGCCAGGGGAGGGCGCCCATCTTGAGGGCGGTATAGGCCGAGCTTGCCGTGATGATCACGCAGCCAAGGACGCCGATGACGACGCCGCGCAGCGTGAGTTGACCGCGCATCGAGGTACGGTTCGAGGGATTGCTCATATAGAACTCCTTTGCGTATATCCGCTTCCCCCGGGAGCGCCGCTACGGATACGGCGCGGGAAGTCGGGTTACCAAAGGCCGCCGCGTGAGCTCGCGCACGACCGCGCACCAGTATAGCCGCAAGCTAGTCATTTGGGACGTGGCTTTTTTAGCTGCCCCTGTTTGCCGGATGATTATTCTGGGACGGGGATTTAAAAATCATTAGGTACGCAATGATTTTTAAATCCCCGTCCCAGAATAATCATCGGGATATACTGCTGGGCAGACGAAAGGAGCGCCGACGATGCTTAATGGGTGCGCATATATATTGACGGTCGACGTGGGCAACACGTTCATTCGCTTTGGCCTGTTTGCCGAGGATTCGGCCGCGGCGCAGGAATGCCCGCTTGCGACGTGCGAGATCACGACGCCGTCGAGCATCACGGCCGACGAGGCGCGCATGAGGCTCGCGCAGGTCATGGGCGCGCTGTCAGCCGATGCGGGCATGCCGGGTGCGCTCGTTCCCGCAGCCGCAGTGCTGAGTTGCGTGGTGCCGGCGCTCGAGCGCCCGTGGAAGGCGGCGCTTTCCCGCACCTGCACGGGGCGCGTGCTCACCGTGGGGCCGGGCCTCAAGACCGGTATGCCCGTGCACTACGACGATCCAGCAGAGATCGGTCCCGACCGCATCGCCGACGCCGTGGCGGCCCGTGCCGTCTACGGCTCTCCGTGCATCGTGATCGACCTGGGCACGACGACCAATATCGAGGTCATCGATGTGCACGGAACCTTTGTCGGCGGCGTCATCGCGCCGGGTCTGGCACTTGGCGCCCGCTCGCTTTCGGCCGCTGCGGCGCGCCTGCCGCAGGTCGAGCCCTCGGCACCCACGCATGTGATCGGTCGCAACACACGCGAGGCCATGCGCTCGGGCGTGGTCTTGGGCGAGGTGGCCCGCATCGACGGCATGCTCGACATGGTGCTTGCCGAGATGCGCTCGACCAAGGCAGCGGGCGAGGGCAGCGTGCCCATCGTCATCACCGGCGACGATGCCGAGGCGCTCGCGGCGTTGGTCGGCCACAGCCTGACGGTAGACGACGCACTGACGCTGCGGGGTCTCGCCGAGCTGTACCGCATCAACCAAAAGCCTCGCCGCGCATAAAGTCGAGGACGTCGGCGGGAGAGGAAACAGCCCCACCTTTCACCTGCTACAATGGGTCAAACTATTGCGATTTCGGAGGTGTCTGCCATGTCGGACGATCTTCATCAAACCGCGTCGGGCAAGCGTCGCGACGTTATTAGCTGGGACGAGTTCTTTATGAGCGTGGCCATCGCCGCGCAGCGCCGCAGCAAGGACCCCAACACGCAGGTGGGCGCGTGCATCGCCAGCACCAACCACCGCATCCTTTCGGTGGGCTACAACGGTACGCCCTCGGCGCTCAACGACGACTTTTTCCCGTGGGGCACGAGCGATGACCCGCTGCAGGACAAGCATAACTACGTAGTCCATGCCGAAGCCAACGCCGTGCTCAACTACCGCGGCTCGCTCAAAGACCTTGAGGGTTCCACGGTCTACGTCACGCTGTTCCCGTGTCATGACTGCGCCAAAATCCTGGCGCAGGTAGGTGTGGGCGAGGTTGTCTACCTGGACAATAAGTACGCCGACACCGACGACGGCCGCATCAGCCGTCGCATTCTCGACTCCTGCGGCATTAGCTACCGCCAGGTTATCGTCGATGTCCACATCGGCACCGGGGAACAAACTCAGCAGTAGCGGCAGCGTGTGCTAGCGCCGGGCGTCGGCAAAAGCAGCTAAAAAAGCCCCGTCCCAAATTGACTACTCGTGAAAGTCGTGTCCGCGCGCATGGCTGGCGCCTAAGCGGGTACATGGCTGTAGTAACATAGCCCCTGTCCGCGGGCGTGCCCGCGTTATTGTGAGAAAGGAGCCCCTGTGGCTGTTAACGAAGAGCTGCTTAAGAAGGTTCTTGAAGAGATCCGCCCCAACCTGCAGGCCGATGGCGGCGATATGGAGTATGTGGGCGTCGACGACGAGGGTGTCGTCAAGCTGGAGCTGCAGGGCGCCTGCGCCGGCTGCCCCATGAGCTCGCTAACCCTTTCCATGGGTATCGAGCGTATCCTGAAGGAGCATGTGCCCGGCGTTACCCGCGTTGAGCAGGTCAATGCTTCCGGCGAGGCCGAGGACCTGTACGACGAGTACGCGCCGTTTTAAGATGCGAAAGCTGCGGACGGTGCGCTCCGCATAGACGTTACGCCCAAATATGCGGCTGCGAGCGAAAGGCCCGCGGCCGCATTTGTATGTAGGGAGCAGGGGGACCGATATGCTCAACGACTTCTACCATATGCTTGATCCCGTCGCGATTTCGGCGGGGCCCATCACGATTTACTGGTATGGTCTGGCTTATGTGGTCGGCGCCCTGCTCACGGCGGTCGTCATGTATCGCACGCAGCGCCGTTGGGGTTTTGACATTACGGTCGACGACCTGACGAGCGTCGTGGTCGGCGTGGTCTTTGGCCTTATCATTGGCGCCCGCCTGTTCTACGTCATTTTCTACGGCGACGGCTACTACTGGACGCATCCGCTCGAGATCTTTGCCACCAACGAGGGCGGCATGAGTTTTCATGGTGGCCTGGTGGGCGGCATCATCGGCGGCGTGCTCGTGTGCCGCATGTACAAGCTCGATGCGTGGACTTTGGCAGACCTCGCGGTCATCGGTGCTCCGCTGGCCCTGTGCCTGGGGCGCTGCGCCAACTTTGTCAACGGCGAGCTGTGGGGCAAGCCGACCGATCTGCCCTGGGGCGTGATCTTTGGCGGCACCGCGGGCGATATGCCGCGCCATCCATCCCAACTCTACGAGGCATTTCTCGAGGGCATCGTGCTCTTCTGCATTCTGCAGGTGCTCAGCCGCAAAAAACCACTGCTGCCCCAGGGTACGTTTATGGGTGTGTTTGTGATGGGTTACGGCATCGTCCGCTTCCTCATTGAGTTTGTGCGCGTACCCGATGCCCAGCTGGGCTATCTGCTGGGCGGCGTCATCACGATGGGTCAGCTGCTGACCACAAAGGGGACAGGCACCTTTGTGGTGGTTTTGCCGAGTTTGATAGGTTTCTAGAAAGGCTTTCGGACTGTGAAGGATTCCGACCTCTCCACAACGGCTGCGCGCGATGCCGCTCGCATCGTCTGGTTTAAGCGCTACCCCGCCAAGCAGACACTCATCGCTTTTTTGCTTGCGCTGTTGGCGACCACGGCGTTTTCCATCGATCCTGCCCCGGTGTCGAGCAACGCAGTCTTGGCGATTGACCCCAAAGCCTCGGGCATGCTGTACGTGTGCTACGAGGTACTCCTCTCGTTTGCCGGCCATACCGACGCGGTCATGCTGCTTGCACTTGCCTGCCTGCTCACCTTGCCGTTTCGCTACGTGTTCTTTGGCCGTGGCGACACCTGGCGCCCATCGATCATTCTGCCGTCGCTGTTCTTCGCCATCTGCATGATGTTTGGCCGCAGCTACGATCTCACCGACTCGGCCGAGATTGTCCTTGGCGACAAAGCCCGCATCATCTGCGCCTGGATTGGCGGCGCGGGCTGGATGCTCTTGGCGGTCGTTGCCTTCTACCTTGCCTTTGAGTGTCTAGATTGGCTGAGCTCTCGGCGCATTCCGTTTTCCGAAGCGCACTTTGGCCGCGTATGGCGTGTGACTCACGCCGTGCTCTCGGTCCATCCCTTTGCCGGGCCCTTCCTGGTGCTTATGATCGCCTGGGCGCCCACGCTCATCGCTTCGCTGCCTGGCCTTTTTATGGGAGATACGGGCGCGCAGATTCGCCAGTGGTTCAACTATCCCAACGGCACGAGCGACTACCTGCGCCTACTCAATCCCAACGTGCTGCTCAACGGGCATCATCCTGTAGTGCACACGGCCAGTTCGTCATTACGGCCGCCTGCATGGCCTATTCCATTTCGTCGCTGCGCAAACTGGGCGTGAGCCTGCCGGTTCGCGGTGCGATCCTGCTGTTCTTTGCGTTTATGCCGATGTTCTCTAACTACGCGGCGTTGCTCACCAAAGACGTGCTCTTTGCCGACGCGTTCTTGGTTCTGCTGGTACAGACCGTCAAGCTCGTGGCATGTGGCTTGCCCCGTCGTGATGCCAATGTTGAGCGAGCAGGCGAGAAAGCCCCCGTGCTCTTTGCGCGCCACGACTGGCTGCTGCTCGCTCTGGGCGCCATGGGTTCCACGTTTCTGCGCAACGGCGGCCTGGTGTTTCCCCTGGCGGCATGCGTAATCGCGACGGCGTTTTGCGCATGGGACGCACATGTGGCTCGCCGCGCGGCCAAGCAGGCTAGTGCTGCACCTTCGGGCGCCATCCCGCGTTTCCGCTGGGTGGGAGTTCTTGCGGTGCTTGCACTCTGCCTTGCCTCTAATATGTACTTCACCAAGGTCTTTATGCCGGCGCACGACATCACGCCTGGTTCCAAGCGAGAAATCCTCTCGATTCCGTTCCAGCAGACGGCTCGTTTCGTCCAAAAGCACGACGGCCTCAACTCGGGCGTCAACCCCACGGTTAAGGAGGACGGCACCATCGTGGAGGCTCCTTGCGACGGCTTGGTGACCGACGAAGAGCGTGCCGTGATCGACCGTGTGCTCAAGTACGAGAATCTGGGCCGCCGCTACAACCCGGATAAGTCGGACGCCGTCAAAAATTGCTTTAATGAGTACGCCTCGCAGGAGGACATCGATGCCTATTTTGGGGTATGGGCCCAGATGTTTAAGAAGGATCCCGAGTGCTATATCTCGGCGCTCATCAATAACTACTACGGTTATTTTTATCCGAGCGCGCGCGATGCCTGGGTCTACAGCACGGCGCGTAGTGCCGAGATCATGGCGCGTCCCGACAACCTCAAGTACTTCGACTTCCATCCGGTTGACAGCAACGTGGTGCGCTGGTGCGACCACCTGATCAATTTGTACCGTGTGGCGGTGCAGCGTGTTCCCTTTATCTCGCTCACCATGAGCTCGGCCACCTACGTGTGGATCATGATCGCCGTGGTGGTCTACCTGCTGCGTCGTCATTCATGGCGTGCGCTGGCGATCTGGGTGCCGCTGTTGGGCGTGCTCGCCGTGTGCCTGATTGGCCCGTGCAACGGCTCGACTTACATGCGCTACCTGTATCCGGTCATCGCCTGCATGCCCTTCGCCATCGGCGCCACCGTCACCCGCAGCGACTTCCTCTGGTCCTAACTTGGTGCATTGGGGTCAGGTTACTTTGCACCAAGGGGCTGTATCATCACGACGCCTTCATTTTGGGGTTTATCTCGCAGGCCAGTAGGTATATCATAACGACGTTTGTTTATATTGCCCGAGCATCTGCGCTGGGCTTTAGGTCGAAACCGATAGGAGACACGTATGTCCGGACACTCTAAGTGGGCCACAACCAAGCATCGTAAGGGCGCGCAGGACGCCAAGCGTTCCGCCCTCTTCTCCAAGCTCAGCCGCAACATCACCGTTGCTGCCCGTCTCGGCGGTGACCCGCTGCCCGAGAACAACGCCAGCCTCGCCGCTGCCGTTGCCAAGGCCAAGGCTCAGTCCATGCCTAAGGACAAGATCAAGTCCGCTATCGACAAGGCTTTTGGTTCGGGTGCTGACGCCGCCGTCTACGAGAACATCGTGTACGAGGGCTACGGTCCCGCCGGTGTCGCCGTCTACGTCGACTGCCTGACCGACAACCGCAACCGTACCGCTGCTGATGTCCGTTCCGCCTTCTCCCACGCTGGTGGCAACCTGGGCACCTCCGGCTCCGTCGCCTTCCAGTTTGAGCGCAAGGGCCAGATCGTCGTCGCCAAGGAGATCCTGGACGAGAACGCCAAGAAGGAGACCATGATCGCCAACGGTGCTGCCGGTGACGAGGATGAGTTCATGATGGCCATCGCCGAGGCCGGCGGCGAGGACTACGAGGACGCCGGCGAGGAGTGGATCGTCTGGACTACTGCCAACGAGGTCATGGCTGTCTCCAAGGCGCTCGAGGAGCAGGGCGTCCAGGTCAAGGGCTCCGAGACCACCATGGTCCCGACCACCCCGACCGAGGTCTCCGGCGCCGACGCCAAGAAGGTTCAGCGCCTCATCGACCGTCTTGAAGAGCTCGACGACGTCCAGGATGTTTACAGCACCATGGACATGACCGACGAGGTCATCGCTGCCCTCGAGGAGGAGTAGCGCCCGCACGGGTTAAGCCGTGCATATCTGGGCATAATGAAGCGAGCATGCAAGCCTCGTGGAATAGATGAGCCGGATCCGCGTGCGTAGAGCACCGGGCCCGGCTCTTTTATAATGATGCGAACCGTTTTGCATTTCGAGAGCCGAGATTTGAAGGGAGCGCCGCGTGCGCGTACTCAAACGAGCCCTAGCGATCGTGTATCTTGCCGCCACCATCGTGGCGCTGGGTACGCTTGTCTGCCAGTTTTGGGGGCCGTATACGTATCGCTTTATGCTGCTGATGCGCGACCCCATGCCGCGCATTGTCGTGACGGCATGCGGCGGAGTTGTGGCGATTGGCGTGCTGGTAAGCTTCTTCCGCCTGATGTTTGCTCGTCGCGAGCCGTCCTGCGTGCATCCGGCGGGGGAGCGCAATATCGAGGTCACGCTCGCGGCGCTTTCTTCGTGCGCCAGGGCTGCTGCAGAGCGCGACGATCGCGTGATGATCGAGCATGTCGAGGCCCGCGTCCAAGGTTCCGACGATTCGCATGTCCGTTTTAAGGTCGAGGCTATCGCGCTTGACGATAAGGACGTGGCATCTCTGGCTACCGCGATGCAGCAGCGCATCGAGGAAGCTTGCGACACCATGCTCGGCACGCCGGGTACGACCACGCGCGTCCGTTTTTTGCCGTCCAAGACTACCGTCCAGACCGTGGAGGTTTCCGGTGAGTGATACCAATCAAGATAAGACCGCTCGTACGCCGCGCCTGACGATTGACCAGAGCGCCACGCCGGCGAACGAACCTGTTGATTCCAAAGCAGAGGCAACTGAGTTACAAGACGCAGCGGCCGCGGATTTTGACGAGGCTATGGGTCTCATCAAGGGTACGGGCGCTGCCATCTGGAGCTATGCTGTGCGTCATCCCAACACCACGCTCGGTGCCGTCGCTGGCTTTATCCTTGCCGTGTTGGTGCTCACGCTCGGCCTGTGGGACACGCTCGTCATTGCATTCTTCGTGCTGATCGGCGCCGTGATCGGCCAAATTCGCGACGGCGAAAACGGGATCGTCAACTTCTTCGGCCGTCTGTTTAGCGGCCGCTAATATGTATTCGACTGTCGCATCCGCGGCAGGCATAAGGAGGAACCATGGCTTTTAATACGAAGGTCGATGTGGCCGATACCGAGCTCGAGGCGAATGAGGCCGTCGCCGATGCCGGGGACGTGACGCTCGAGGACGAGGCGCTCGTCGAGGCCGAGTCCGATGCGGACGAGGACAACGAGGAGATGGACGACGAGGAAACGGACGAGTCCGAGGACTCGCTGACCTATTCCAACGGCGTGATCGAGAAGATCGTTGCCATGGCCACCCGCGAGGTTCCGCACGTCCTGGGCATGAAGGGTAACCTCATGCACTTTGTGCAGGAGCAGTTTGGTGCCGAGAACCTGACCAAGGGCGTGACGGTTGAGGTCACCGATGACAACCGCGTGGTCGTCAACATCTCGGTCATCATCGAGTACGGCGCCTATGCGCCTGCGATCTTTGACGACGTTAAGGCGCGCGTCACCGAGCGTCTGGCCGCGATGACCGGCCTTGAGGTGGCAGGCGTCAACCTGCGCATCGAGGATGTCATCACCCCCGAGGAGTACGAGCACCGCACCAGCCAGCACGAGTAACCTACCAAAAAGGGACAGGTTTGTTTTGGCAGGCTTTATCTGCGAAAACGTTAAACGGCCGACCGCGCAAGCAAAAGCGTGGCCGGCCGTTATTTGTATGCCCCCCGATGTGGGCATACCGCTCGTCTAACTAGGGGTTGCAATCGTCGCGTTCCGCGTTACCCTAATGGGCGCATTGTTTCCAAATTGTTAACGAGGGGTTGCCGTAATGGCCGACGAGCACGAAACAGAAAGCAAGGCATGGGCGATTGAGGCCGCCGCGGCAGAGGCGGCATCGCGTGCTGCCGAGGAGGTGCATCGTCCTCCCGTGGTGCCGATGGAGCGCGTGGTTGATCGCACCGATATCGAGCGCGGCGAGCGTGTCGGTCAAAAGCGCAGCCAGGAGCCGGGCTTCCCGCGCTTTTTTGCCGAGCTCAATCTGGGCCTGATTCTTACGGCCTTCGCCATCGTTGCGTTTAAAACCCCTAATCACTTTGCTTTTGGCGGCACCTCGGGCGTGTCGGTCATTCTGTCCACGCTGTTCCCGACCCTGCCCGTCGGCGTTTTTATGTGGATTATCAACGCGGTTCTCGTCGTCTTGGGCTTTATCTTTTTGGAGCGCAAGGCGATTCTTTGGAGTGTCTTCGCCTCGTTTGCGCTGTCCGCCTATGTTTCGCTTTTTGAGCTTTTTATTCCGACCGATGTCTCGATGACGGGCGATATGTGGCTCGACCTGTGCTTTGCCGTGATTCTGCCGGCGCTCGGCAGCGCCATCGTCTTTGATATTGGCACCTCGACGGGTGGCACGGACATCCTCGCCATGATCCTCAAGCGCCGCACTACGCTCGAGATTGGTCGCGCACTGCTGTTGGTCGATATCGGCATCGTGACCATCGCGGCCTTTTTGTATGGCCCGCGTGTCGGTTTGTATTGCGTGCTCGGCCTGTTTGCCAAGACGCTTGTGGTCGACAAAGCCATTGAGAGCATTCATCTGCGCAAAGTCTGCACGGTCATTTGTTCCGAGCCCCTTAAGGTCGAGGAGTTTATCGTCAAGCATCTCAACCGCACGGCGACTATCAGCCGCGGCTACGGTGCTTTCTCGGGCAAGTGCGTGACGGTGATCATGAGCGTGCTGAGCCGTCGCGAGGCCGTGCAACTGCGCCGTTACGCGCGCGAAGTCGATCCGGGTGCCTTTATCACGATCGTCGACAGCTCCGAGATCGTCGGCAAGGGCTTCCGCGGCACGAACTAGCGCGGACACACTCATCAAACAATCGAAAAGCGCCTCGCGCGTTGCAAATACGTCATCTAAGAGAATTTGTCCTCACATTGGGTGATAATGATGCCAAAGACATCGTTTGCGATCCAGGTGATTCGCTCTAGATACGAAGGGATGATTTCGATGTTCTGCTCGCAGTGTGGCGCCCCCATGGGCGATAACGACAAGTTCTGCGGCGTGTGTGGTGCTCCTAATGCCGGTGCCGCTGGCCCCGCTCCCCAGGGACAGCCTCAGCCCCAGCAGTTTGTTCCGCAACCGCCCGTGGCGAATGCGCCAAAGGGCTGTGTGGCTCAGGCGTTCCAAGATATGACTAAGACTCCGGGCGTGCTTCAGCGTGTATGCCAAATCGCGTTTTTGCCGGCGCTGATTTGCGTTGTGTCGGTGCTCGTGTTGTTTATTCCCGTTATTGGCGGCATTGCGGCTGCCATCGGCTTTTTGGCAGCTTGCATTGCAAGCGTGTGCGGTTCCGGCTTTGGTATTGAGTGGGGCCGTGATCTTTCGCTCAAGGTCGATGACGGCATGGATCGTCCGCTGATGCGTTCCACGTCGTTTGGTCTCGGAGTCTTTTCGAGCGTTATTTCGGTCGTGCTCGAGGTTATCGCTGCCATTCCCGTTATCGGTGTAGTGCTTTCGCTGGCGGAGGGCGCGGTAATTGGCGCCGCAGGCTCGTATTCGTATTACGGCTCTTATGCGCTCGAAGCTGCGCTGTTTGGCTCGCTTGGCCTGCTTGTCCTGGCGCTAATTGCCTCGGCGATTCTGGGTGTCTTCTTTAAGATGTTCGCCGACATTGCCGTGATGCACTTTGCGGTGACCGGGCGCGTCGAGAGCGCGTTTTCGCTCGATAAGGTCTGGGCGGCCTTTAAGCACAACAAGACCAAGCTGTTCTGTGCTTCGTTCCTTCCCGAGTTTTTGACGGGCCTGGTTTCCAACGCCATTACGTGGATCTTGACAGCTGTCTTTGGTGCCATCGCCGGAATTGGCGCGTACGGCTATTACTATCGCCCCACGGGTATCGAGGCGATTGTTACCGCCGGTGGTGTCACGCTCGTATTGTTCCTGGTGCTGATTGCATTCGTCACGGTGTTCCTTACGGTCTTTGGCAAGATGCTCAAGCACCGTGCCGTTGGCTATTGGGCTGCACGTTATGCAAGCGAATGGGCCGATGAGGACAAGGACGACGTTTTGACTTTTGTGCTCCCGGGTGAGAAGAAGCCTGCTCCTGCGGGATTCAATCCCACGGCAGCCACTGGTGCTGCGCCTGCCCCGGCGCCCGCGCCTGCACCTGCCCCGGCACCCGCGCCTGCCCCTGCCCCGGCACCTGCTCCTGTCCCCGCACCGGCGTCCGAGGCGACGCCTGCGGAGCCCGATTGGGATGCCGTTGCCACGCCGGCGGATGAGCCGGGCGATAATCCTGCTGCCGAAAACAATCAAACCGAATAGCCGGTCGAGGCGCCCTGGGCAACTGAGCCCGGGGTGCCTTTTTCTACTGCGAAAGCAAGAAAATGCCTGGGAAAACGGTTGCAGCAAAATTTCTCGGAAATTGGTCAATGTTGCGCAACAACGTCGCGGCTATTGTTGAGAACGTAGACGTGTAAGGTTTGAAGGCGTGCGACGCCTTAGGAAAAGGAGAGGCTCATGTTCTGTCCCACTTGTGGTTCTCCCATTTCGGATGATGCCAAATTCTGCCCTGTTTGCGGATCCGCCGTTGGTGCCGCTTCTGCCGCTGCGGCCCCGCAGCCCCAGCCCGCTCCGGCCCAGGCTATTCAGCCCGCGCCCCAGCCTCAGCAGCAGTACACCGGTCAATACGCCCAACAGTCCGCATCCGCTCCGATGGGCTATGACCCCATTAAGGCTGACCGCAGCCTGATCGGCTGGCTGCTGCTCTCTCTTGTGACCTGCGGTATCTATTCGTTCTACTTCCTGTATTGCTTGGCACGCGACGTCAACACGTTGTGTCAGGATGACGGCGATTACACGCCGGGTCTGGCGGAATTCATCCTTCTATCGTTTGTGACCTGCGGCTTCTACGCGTACTACTGGTATTACAAGATTGGCAACCGCCTGCAGGCCAACGCTCCTCGCTACGGCCTGGTGTTCCAGGAAAACGGCACCACCGTTCTTCTGTGGCAGATCTTCGGCGCGCTCCTGTGCGGCCTTGGTCCCATCTTCGCTATGAACATCGTCATCAATAATACCAATGCCATGGCAACGGCTTACAACACTCGCCTTGGCGCTCGTGCCTAACAATAAGGGCGGCGTGAACAGCTTCCAGGGACATAGGGGCACGGCAGAGCTCCTTCGCCGCGCCCTTTTTTGCACCGGCGCGCTCTTTGTCGCCTGGCTCGCGCTCTACCTGCTCGACATTGGCTGCATTTTTCGATTGATGACGGGCATTCCTTGTCCGGGATGCGGCATGACGAGGGCGTGGCTGGCGGCGCTGCGCCTCGATTATGCGGCTGCCTTTGCCTACCATCCGCTGTTTTGGGTGGTGCCGATTGCGTTTGTGCTCGCGTTCGTGCGCGAGGAGGTGGCATCGAGCAAGCTAAAGCGTGGTATCGACATTGCGGTCACCGTGTTGTGCGTGCTGGTCGTCGTCGTATGGATCGTGCGCCTCATCAATCCGGCAGATGCCGGTCTGCTCTTTGGCGGCTATGCGCCCGCCGGAGTTCCCGACGATATCATCCACCTCGAACCCCCACGCTGGCTCACCATCCTTCGCTCTTACCTGGCGTGACGGAGGACGCGCTAGAAAAACGGTCGACACATAAGCGGGGGCGAACGTTGAGATAACGTCCGCCCCCGCTTTGCTTTCAAGACTTTAGTCCGCTGGCCGCGCAGCGGCCAGCTTTAAACCACCCGCTACGCGGGTGGAGACAAACGGCTTTACAAAGCCACCCCTCCGACCGA
>JAHABQ010000044.1:0-13263 GCA_018376265.1 Collinsella sp. | reverse complement strand
CAAAAGAAAAGCTCCCCGGTGCCTATGATTATCGGTGGCGTCGTCGCCGTGCTTGCGCTTGTCGCGATCGTTTTCTTTGTCGTGCCAGCCGTCAAGGGCTTCTTTGGCGGTGAGGATGCGAAAGTCGCTGCTGGCCAGCAAGTTACTATCACGATTCCCGACGGTGCCTCGGGCGATACTATCGCCTCGATTCTCTCCGAGAACCATATCGTCGAAAATCCCAAGGATTATTATGCGGCGGTGAAAAAGCTCAACGCCGATATGTCGCTCAAGCCTGGTACTTATTCGTTCACCACACTCATGGATGCGACCAAGGTTGTTCAGCAGCTCATGGAAGGCCCCAACGCGGGCTCCAATGCGCTGACTATCCCTGAGGGCCTAACGGTCGATCAAGTCGCCGACCGTGTGGCCCAGGCTTACGACAGTATCTCTAAGGAAGACTTCCTCAACCAGGCCAAGGCCTCCAACTACGTGGACGACTATAGCTTCCTTAAGGGCGCCGCCAACGACTCGCTCGAGGGCTTCTTGTTTCCCAAGACTTATTCGTTGGGTGATTCGCCGACGGCCGATGACGTGGTTCGCGCTATGCTCGATCAGTTTAAGACCGAGTACAAGTCGCTTGACTTTGCGAGCTGCGAAGCCAAGATCAAGGAGCGCTACGGTGTGGAGATGTCTGACTACGACATCGTCAACTTGGCCTCTATCGTTGAGCGCGAGGGCCTCAACGCCGATCAACGTGCACACGTGGCCTCGGTCTTCTACAACCGCCTTGCCGGCAAGCTCGACGGTTTGCGCTATCTCAACAGCGATGCGACCATGATGTATGTCACCGGTGGCGAGGTTACCGCCGACGACCTGCAGAGCGATAGTCCGTATAACACCTATAAGCATGAGGGCCTGCCGCCCACGCCCATCTGCTCTCCGTCGCTCGAGGCACTCAAGGCCACGCTTGAGCCGACCGACTCCGATGACCTGTATTTCTACATTACGCAGGACGAGGAGTACTTCTCGCAAACCTACGAAGAGCATCAACAGTCTTGGAATTAGCATGAGGATTTTTAGCCCCAAACGATACGTTGCCTCGGTCGATCGCATCGACCTTGATACCCTGTGGGCCGACGGCAAACGCGCCATTCTGCTCGATCGCGATAACACCCTGGTGCCGCGCGACACCGAGCAGGTTCCCGCCGCGGTTTCCGCTTGGCTCGATACCGCCCGCGCCAAAGGCTTTAAGCTGTGCATGGTGTCAAACAACTGGCATCGCGACCAGGTCATGAGCTCTGCACGCGAGCTGGGACTCGAGGCCATTAGCCACGCCATGAAGCCGGCGCCGTTTGCCCTCAAGGCGGGTCTTAAGCGCCTCGGCGCCACGGCCGACGAGGCGGTGCTGATCGGTGATCAGCTCTACACTGACGTGTGGAGCGGCAATTTTGCCGGCGTCGATACTATCCTGGTTAAGCCGCAGGCAACCCAGGACCTGTGGTACACGCAGATCTTCCGTATCTTTGAGCGCCGGGCCCTGCGCGACCTTCCCTGCGAGGAATAGGTTTCGCCATGTCTCAGCACATCAAACACGGCTGCGACCATATCTTCTTTATCGGCTTTTTGGGCGCGGGCAAATCGACGCTCGCGCGCAACGTCGGCACTATGTTCAAGCGGCGTTTTATCGATACCGACCGCCTGGTCGTGCGCCGTTGCGGCAAGTCGGTAACCGAGATTTTTGAGACCGAGGGCGAGGATCGTTTTCGCGAGCTCGAGACCTCGGCGCTCCGTTCGCTCCAAAGCGAGCGCAGCCTGTTGGTTTCGTGCGGGGGCGGTATCGTCGAGACGCCGGTGAATATTGAGTTGATGCACGAAATGGGTACGTGTGTGTACCTCGAGGGCGACTTCGAGGATTCGATTCGCCAGATTCGTCGGTCCGACACGCGCCCCGATTTCCGCTCGCCCGAGCATGCCGCGCGCCTGTTTGAGCATCGCCGTCCGCTGTATCGACAGGCCGCCGACCTTACCCTTGATATTCGCAACAAGTCCTTCGAGGACGTTTCCTACCTTTGTGCCGAGATGCTTTTGGAGCGTGGACTGCTATGATTCGCCGTCAACTGATCAATTTCCAAAACCGCAGCGTCGATGTCCGTGTCGGATTGGGTGCGTTCGATGAGCTTTCGCGCATGTTTGCCTCGGCCGTGGGCAAGCCTAAGCGCGCGATGGCGGTTTGGAACGACGCCACATCCGAGCGTTTTGGCGAGGTCGTCGAGCATGCGCTGGTCGACGCCGGCTTTGCCGTGTCGCTGCTCGTCCTCGAGGTTTCGCCTGCCGGTGCTACGCTGGCCGATGCCGATACCGTCTTTGGCGCCCTGTCGGCTAACGGCATTACCTGCGACGATTTGGTTGTCGCCGTTGGCGATGCCTCAACCTGCTCGGTTGTTAGCTGGTGCGCCAACCAGTGGTGCGGTCGCACCGAGTGCGCGCTGCTGCCGACGACGTTCGACGCCATGCTCACGGTCGCGACGACCATGAAGCCGCTCGTCGCCTCGTCGGCCAATGCGCTTCCCGCTATCGCGTTTCGTCCCGAACCGGGCTTGGTCGTGTGTGACCTCGACCTTGTTCGCGAGACGGACCCCGAGGACCTCAAGCTCGGCTTTGTGGTACTTGTTGGCACCATGCTTTCGAGCAGCAAGTCCCGCTGGAATCAGTTTATTGAGACCGTCCCCGAGATTCTCGCGGGCGAGGAGGTCGCACTCGTCAATGCCGTCCAATGGTCTCAGACTGCCTGCAAGGACGTGCTGACGGCCACGAACCCGAGCGCTCGCCATGCGCTCGATTTTGGCAAGACGGGGGAGCGCGCCCTGCGCGCCTGCTTGGGCGATGCCGCTTCGCAGGTCCCTGCCTACCAGCTGTTGTCTGAGGGCATGCGCTTTGAGGCGCGCCTAGCACATGATGCCTGCGACTTCGATATCGACTATGTGTTTGATGTCGATGACTGCCTGGAGGACTTTGGTATCGAGGAACTTGCCTTCGATCTGGAGCCTGCCGCATATATTGAGGAGTTCCGTAGGCAGCAGTTTGTTCGCTCAAACCGCAGCATGTTGCCGCTGCCCGCGGCACTCGGCGCCATTCGCCTAACGAACGTTGAGGACGAGGTTCTTGAGCGCCATGCTCACGCCTACTTGGCTTCTCGCAAAGAACTTCTCTAAGATTTATTGACTTCCATCGTCTTTCGTATCATGTTGAGGGGCGGGTTTCCAATCGGTTGCGGATCGCATGCGATTCCGTCGTTCGGTTGAGACCCGTCCCGTCTATATAGAGACAATAAGAAAGGAATCTGCATGTCTGAGTTTGCTGCCGGTCCTGCATGTCGTATCGAGCGTGTCCGTGCCCTGATGGTCGAGCGTGGCTACGACGCCATCGTGGTGCGCGACGAGGCCAACCTTCGTTGGCTTACGGGCGTGAAGGGCGTCTTCGACTACACCTTCGAGTTCCCGCACGCTGCGTTTATTACGGCCGACCAGTGCCTGTTCCATACCGACTCGCGCTACCTCAACAGCTTTGAGGAGAACACGCCCGCCGGCAGCCCCTGGGTCTACGACATGGACGAGGGCACCATCCCCGGTTGGGTCGCCGGCAAAATCGCGGCCAACAAGTGCCGCGTCTGCGCTGTCGAGGACGACATGCAGATCAACTTCTATCAGGGTATTCAGCGTGGTCTGGAGGATCGTTCCGTCGCCTGCATGCTGCCGCTGATGCATGCCGACATTCGCAAGATGCGCGCCATCAAGGACGCCGAGGAGATCGAGCTCATGCGCCATGCGCAGTCGATCACCGACGCCGCCTTCCAGCACATGCTCGGCTTTATTAAGCCTGGTATGACCGAGAAGCAGGTTCGCAACGAGCTCGAGAACTTTATGTTCGCCAACGGCGCCGATAGCCTTGCCTTCGGCTCCATCGTGGCGAGCGGTCCCAACACCGCCAACCCGCATGCCGTGCCGAGCGACCGCGTGATCGAGAAGGGCGATTTCGTTCTCATGGATTATGGCGCGGGTTATTGCGATTACCGCTCCGACATGACGCGCACTGTCGTGATGGGCGAGCCCACCCAGGAGCAGCTCGACCTGTACGCACTCGTGCGCCGTACGCACGAGGAGTGCGTCGCCGCCATCCATCCGGGCGTTGAGGGCAACGACATTTTCAAGCTTTCCAAGAAGATCATCGGCGATGCCGGCTATGGCGATTACTACAACCATGGTCTGGGTCACGGCGTCGGTATCGACATCCACGAGCTGCCCAACTTTAACCGCAGCAAGAACACCATCGCGATCGGCTCAGTTATCACCATGGAGCCCGGCGTGTACCTGCCCGGTGTGGGCGGCGTGCGCCTGGAGGACTACGGCGTCGTCACCGAGAACGGATATGAGCCCTTCACCAAGACCCCGCACGACCTGCACGTCATCGATTGCTAGCCCATTTCGATAGATTTTTGGGGCGGGGCGTCCGAAATGATTCGGGCGCCCCGCGTTCTCTTTTTATGCGCTCGCTGCAGGCGCCGTCTGCAAGTGTATAATTTCGGTCGTATGTAATTTGGACGCTTGTGCGTTCTGCCCATAACAAGAAAGGTCGCTATGCCTACCATTTCTACCGCCGACTTCAAGAACGGCCTCGGTCTCCGCATTAAGGACAAGGTCTACACCATCGTCGAGTTCCAGCATGTCAAGCCGGGCAAGGGCGGCGCGTTTGTGCGCTACAAGACCCGCGACATCAAGAGCGGCCGCGTCGTCGAGAACACCTGCAACGCCGGCACCAAGTTCGAGAGCGTCATGCTCACCACCCGTGAGTTCCAGTACCTCTACAACGATGGTACCGACTACATCTTCATGGACAATGAGTCCTATGAGCAGGTTCCCGTTCCCGAGGACATGGTGGGCGAGAACTCCAAGTGGCTGCGCGAGAATGACATCTGCCAGCTGCTCTTCGCCGACGATGAGCTCATGGGCGTGACCCCGCCGATGTTCATCGAGACCACCATCGTCCAGACCGACCCGGGCTTTAAGGGCGATACCGTCCAGGGTTCCACCAAGCCGGCCACGATCGACACCGGCGCTGTCATCCAGGTCCCCATGTACCTCAACGAGGGTGAGGTCATCAAGGTTGACACCCGCGACGGCAAGTTCGTCTCCCGCGTCTAGCAACCAACTCTTCTAGGAGGACTCATGCCCCAAGAAATCAAGATTGACGGCATCGGCATTTCGCCCGATGTTCTGACCGCCATCGTCTCGCGCGCCGTGTCCGATGTCGAGGGCATCGCCTCCGTTGGCGTCAAGGACCTTGCCACTAATCTTGTCTCCATGATGCTCTCGTCCAAGGCCCCGGCTTCCGAGCCGGCTGTCGAGGCCGAGGTCGTTGGCGACAAGCTCGCACTCACCGTGCGTGTCGTGGTGTTCTTTGGCTATCCGTTCAAGAAACTCGCCGAGGCCGTTCGCGCTGCCGTGGTCGCTGCCATCGATGCCCAGGTTGGCGTTGAGGTTGAGCGTGTTGACGTTTGCATCGACGGCCTCGTTTTCCCCAAGGAGTAACCTTTGAGCCTTAAGGTTTATCGCGGGCGTACGCTTGCCCGCAGTCAGGCGCTGCAGCTGCTGTTCCAGGCCGAGGCCACGGACAGCCCGCTCGAGCGCGTCCTCGAGGGTGATTTCCTGATCTCGAAGGGTCCCCTCGACCCCTATGCGCTGGAGCTGTGCCGCGGTGCCTACGAGCATATCGACCGCATCGACTGCGCTCTGCGCTCCGTTGCCAAGAACTGGGATCTTATGCGCATGCCCGGTGCCGACCGCAATCTGCTGCGTATCGCCGTTTACGAGATGCGTTTCCTCACCGACGAGGAGGTCTCGGACGCCATCGTGATCAACGAGGCCGTCGAGCTTGCCAAGGCCTATGGCACCGACCAGTCCGCGTCGTTCGTCAACGGCGTGCTGGGCAAGATCGCTCGCAGCGAGGAGCTGCCGGGCGAGGACCTATACCAGGAGCTGCTGGCCGAAGATCGCGCTCGCGAGGAGGCACAGGCTGCCGAGGCTGCCGCCAAGGTTGCGGTTGCCCAAGCTGAGGCTGGCGTGCTGGCCGAGGATGCGGACGCCGCCGAGGCTGACATCGACTCCGTCGAGGAGTAGCCATGCCAGAGGGTTCTGTCCGTAACTTTGATGAGATCTCGGACCGTCTGGATCAGATCATCGCTACCGTTCGCTCCAAGGATACCTCCTTGGAGCGTTCGCTCGATTTGTTTGACGAAGCGATTGAGCTGGGCTCCCGCGCGGTCGATATGGTCGACAAGTTTGAGTTGACGCCGCGTGAGGCCGACAAGCTCGAGCAAGAATACGATGAGGATGCGGCAAACAAATCCCAGGATAGCTAGGCTGCATCTCCGGATACGAATGGTTGATGGCATTCATGAAACGCGTGCGTCTTGATGACGAACTGATTTCACAGGGCATCTGCGCCGATCGCGCGGATGCCCTTCGCACTCTTATGGCCGGCTTGGTCTCGAGTGGCGGTGAGCGCTTGACTTCGCCGGGTCTTAAGGTGATGCCGGGGCTGCCGCTGCACGTGAAGGGGCGCATTCCCTATGTTGGCCGCGGCGGTCTTAAGCTCGAAGGCGCGCTTGATGCGTTTGGCATCAATCCGACGGGCCTTGCCTGTCTGGATGTGGGCTGCTCTACCGGGGGTTTTACCGATTGCCTGCTCAAGCGCGGAGCTGCGACCGTTGTCTCTGTGGACGTGGGTCGCGCCCAGTTCGATTGGTCGTTGCGTCAGGACGATCGCGTGACGCTGCATGAGCGCACAAACGTGACGCAGCTGCCTGAGCTTGGCTATGCCGGCGCCATCGACCTGGCTGTGTGTGATGTCTCGTTTACCAGCATCGCGAACATTATCGATGCGGTACTGGCGTGCCTGGCGCCTACGGGTGCATTCTGCACGCTCGTAAAGCCACAGTTTGAAGCTCCGGCGGCGCTGGTGGGCGAGGGCGGCATTGTGACCGATCCCGCTGTGCGCCGCGATACGCTCGTGGCGGCGGTTGAGCTCTTTGCTGCCAAGGGGCTGTTCCCGGTCGATGTGTGCGTGTCGCCCATTCATGGTGCCAAGGGCAACGTCGAGTTTTTCCTGTACGGCACGAGGTTTGCCCCCGGCGACCGCACCGACGACGAGCTTCAATCCCAGGTATCGGTTTTGAGCGAGAAAGCGGCAACGCTATGAAGGTCTTTCTGGTTCCAAATTACTACAAGCAAGAGGCGGTCGAGAGTGGCCTGATGCTCGAGCTTTGGCTTACGCGCCAGGGCTACGAGGTCGCATGGGCGGCCGATCAGCGATCCAAGATCCAAAGCACGCCTGATATCGACGGCTCCGATCTGGTCATTACGCTCGGCGGCGACGGTACGTTGCTGCGCGCTGCCCGTATCCTCAACCATCGTGAGATTCCTATCCTCGGTCTTTCCTATGGTCACCTGGGTTTTTTAACTGCTGCGAGTCCCGAGGAGCGCGACATTCTGCAGGTCGTGAGTGACGCCCTTTCCGGTGAGCTACATGTGAGCCGTCGCGCTACCATCGCCGCTGATATCGTGTCCGTGCGCGAAGACGGTACGAAGGATGTCGTGCGCACCTTCGCCCTCAACGACATGGCGCTTACCCGCGGTCCGCTGTCCGATATGGTCGAGTTCGACATCACGGTGTCCGGCCATCATATCGACCGCCTACGCGGTGACGGTGTCGTCGTTTCGACAGCGACTGGTTCTACGGGTTACGCGCTCAGTGCCGGCGGCCCCATCGTGAGCCCCGACTATACGGGCATGGTCTGCGTACCCATTGCGCCGCACACCATTCAGGCCCGTGCCTTCTTGACTTCGCCGAGTGATGTCGTCGAAATCTTTATGTCTGATGACCGTCCGAGCGTTCCGGCGATCGCTATCGATGGACAGTTTATTACCTGTGATGGCACCGTTGAGAGCGTGGCGGTGCGTCGTGGGCCCGGTGATGTGCTGCTGCTGGATTACGGCCCCGAGAGCTTCTATAACTCGGTGAGCCGTGTGTTCTACGGAGTGCGTCATGATCGATGAGCTGCAGGTTTCTAACATTGCACTCATTCGCGAGGCGACGTTGGTGCCGAGTGCCGGCCTGACTGTCCTGACCGGCGAGACCGGTGCCGGCAAGACCGCGCTGCTCTCGGCCCTCAAACTTATTTTGGGCGAGCGCGCGGATTCGTCGACGGTGCGCGAGGGCGAGGCGCTCGCGAGCGTCGAGGCACGACTCTTCGACGGGCCGCACGACACGGAGGGTTTTACCGTGCAGCGCAGCCTTTCTGCCGAGGGCCGCAGCCGCGTGAAGATTGACGGGCGCATCGCCAGTGTGCGCGAGCTTTCGGAGCGCGTCGGCGTGATGATGGATCTGTGCGGCCAGCACGAGCACCAGCGCTTACTCGATCCGGTGCATCACGTTGCGATGGTCGATGCGTGGGCGGGACGCTCTGCGCTCGAGGCGCTTGATGCGTACCGCGCCTGCTTTAAGGCATCGTGCGCTGCCGCCAAGGAGGTTCGACGTGTTGAAGAGGCCTCGCGTGCGCAGGGGAGCCGCGTCGAGGAGGCGCGCTTTGCCCTCGAGCGCATCGGCGAGGCTCGAGCGCATCGGCGAGGTCGACCCCAAACCGGGCGAGTATGAGGAACTCGAGGAACTGCTGCCGCGCTCCGAACATGCCGAGGTACTGGTTGCCACAGCTAACGATGCCCATGCATCGCTTGTCTCCGAAGGGGGAGCGCTCGACGCCGTGAACAGCGCCGTGGCAGAACTTTCCCGTATGGCTGCCGTCGATCGCAAACTGGGCGACATTGCCGATGCGCTTTCGGATGCCTGTATCTCCCTTGAGGATTGCGCGAACGAGCTTCGTTCCTATCGCGATGGCGTCGCCTTCGACCCGCGCGAGCTCGCTCGCATGCGTGAGCGGTATTCCGACCTCAAGGGCCTGTTGCGTCAGTGGGGTCCCACTATGGACGATGTTTTTGCCATGCGCGATCGCTCGCAAGAACTGCTGTCCCTGGTCGATGATGGCGATGAGCGGATCAAAAAGGCGCGTGAGGCACTCGGGAGCGCCGAGCGCGAGTTGTTTGCCGCTGCCAAGGCACTTAAGCGCGCCCGTAATACGGCGGCCCCGCGCTTCTGCCATGAGGTCGGCCGCCAGATGGCTCGCTTGGAGATGGGTAGTGCCGAGCTCGTCTGGGAGTCGCGCGATCTTCCCCGTGCTGAGTGGACGCCCGTTGGTCCTTCGAGCTACGAGCTGCTATACCGCAGCGGTGCCGGTTTGATGCCACGTCCCCTGCGCCGCATTGCGTCGGGCGGCGAGCTCAGCCGCGTCATGCTGGCAAGCAAGGTTGTCCTCGGTAACGCGGACGGTGTCGATACGCTGGTGTTTGACGAGGTCGATGCCGGTGTCGGTGGCTCCACGGCGCGTGCACTCGCGGGCGTGATGGCAGATCTCGCCGCTACGCATCAGGTGATTGTCGTAACCCACTTGGCGCAGGTCGCCGTCATGGCTGACAAGCATTATGTTGTCAGCAAGGAACCGGGCGATGTTCCCCAAACGCATTTGGACGAGGTAACCGGCGAAGCGCGTATCGCCGAGATCGCCCGCATGCTGAGCGGCGATCAGTCCGAGGCAAGCTTGGCCCACGCAAAGCAAATGCTCGAAGAAGCTCGAGGTTAGGTCGTATCAGCGGTGTTGGTGGGACAAAATAGACTGAAATTTTTGTCCCACTACGCGTTTTACTCCACAACCTTATCCGGCTGGATGAGCTCCTCGTAGTAGCTGATATGCTCACGCGCGTCTTCAATCTCGGGCAGCAGGAAGTTGTAGATGACTTCGATGATCATCGTGGCGCTGATCTTGGAGAACGCAAAGTCGCCCGTCGTCAGCAGCGCTTCGTGGTTGACGGTATTAAAAGTGTAGTCTGCCAGGCGCGCGAGTGGGGATTTGCTGTCACTGCTGATGACGACTACGGTTGCGCCGCAGTTGCGAGCCGCTTTTGCCATGCGATTCAATCGGCGCGATTTGCCGGAGTTTGAGATAAGCACGATGACGTCACCCGGGCGTAACGTGAGCGCAAAGCCGATTGATGTCTCGCTAATGGTGCTCGCCATGCAGCGCAGGCCCAGCTGCGAAAACTTAAACGTCGCATCGAGCGCGACCGCGTTCGTATTGCCCACAGCTGCAAACTCAATAACCCCTGCATGCTTAAGGGCATGCACAACAGCCGCCAGCGTATCGTGGTCGATCCCGTCGATAGTCGCATTAAGCTCGCTCACCTTGGCAGCCAGGATGTTCTTGAGGCTCTGCTCCATATTGTCGAGCGAGACCTCGTCGGTCAGGCCCTCGTTGCGCTGGCTTTCCAAATCCCTCGCCAACGAAAACTGAAAGCTGCGGAAGCTACCAAAGCCCAGCTTGCGGCAGAAGCGCGAAACGGTCGCCTCGGACGTGGCAGCGGCACGCGAAAGTTGGGCGGCCGTCAGACGTGGCGCCTCGGACTGGTGTTCCAATATATAGTCGACAATGCGCTGCTCGGACTCGCTGTATCCCTGATGGGTACTAATGAGGGAAAGTGCGCTCTTGCTACTATCGATCATGGATGGCTCCTGGTTGGCATGAAAATCTAGCTTGATTTGCAATGCCATAGTATACGGGCATTTTCAATTACAAGATACACCTTGCCGTTTCAAGTGTTGATGGTAAACTTTCATTTACCGTTTACGGTTATGAAAGAACCTTTCACCGGAGATTTGCACCTTGGCTCTTCTCACGCGGACGGTAGGTTGGTATCTTTCAGTTGTGGAAAAACGCGCATCGAAGCGCGTGTAGGGGAGCGCCCGCGGGCGCTGTACTCAAGAAGGAGGGACACATGGCTAAGTTTGACATCATCGCCGCCACCGGTTGCCCGACCGGCATTGCGCACACCTTCATGGCGAAGGAGGCGCTGGAGAAGGCAGCTGCCGAGCGCGGTCTGACCATTAAGGTCGAGACTCATGGCCAGGTCGGTGTCGAGAACGAGCTCACCAAGAGTGAGATCGCTGGCGCCAAGGCCGTCGTCGTCGCAGCCGATAAGGATGTCCAGGCCGAGCGTTTCGCCGGCAAGCCCATGGTTTCCGTTGGTGTTTCCAAGGCCCTGTCCGTTGAGGCCGCCGGTAAGTTGATTGACCGCGCGCTCGCCGCTAAGGGCGACAGCACGGTTGCAGCCGCTGCCGATGTCGAGGACGAGGTTGAGGAGAAGGAGTCCATCGGCCACATCATCTACAAGCACCTCATGAACGGCGTCAGCCACATGCTGGTCTTCGTCGTTGCTGGTGGTGTTCTGACCGCCGTTTCGTTCCTGTGGGGCATTACGTCCTTCGATTCGACGGCGTCTGACTACAACAGCTTTGCTGCTATGCTCAAGATCATCGGCGGCATCGCCATGAACCTTATGGTTCCGGTGCTTTCCGCCTACATCGCCGAGTCCATCGGCAAGCGCCCGGCGCTCGTCCCCGGCTTTGTTGCCGGTATGATCGCCATCCAGGGCCTGCCTGTTAACGCCGAGACCGGCATGATCGACGCCGGTGGCACCGGCGTGGGCTTCGGCTTCCTGGGCGGCATCGTCGGCGGCTTCCTCGCCGGTTATGTCATCCTGCTGCTCGAGAAGGTCTTTGCCGGTCTGCCCAAGAACCTGGACGGCCTCAAGGCTATCTTCCTGTATCCGCTGTTCTCGACGGCTATCGTCGGCCTGGTCATGCTCGGCATTTCCGGCCCCATGGCTGCCATCAACACCGCCATGATGGACTTCCTCAAGGGCCTGTCCGCCTCTGGCGCCGTTGTCCTGGGTCTTGCCATCGGCTGCATGTGCGCCTTTGACATGGGCGGCCCGGTCAACAAGGCTGCTTACGTTACCGGTACCGCTATGCTCACCGAGGCACTGGCCGCCGGTGTTGGCACCGATACCTACAACTTCGGCACCAACTTCATGGCTGCCGTTTCCGCCGCCTGCATCGTTCCGCCGCTGATCACCACCTTCGCCGTCGTTGTCGGCAAGAAGTACTTCAGCCAGGAGGACCATGACGCCGGTGTCGTCAACCTCATCCTTGGTTGCACCCACATCACCGAGGGCGCCATTCCGTTCATGACCAAGAACATCTGGCCCGTCATGCCCATCATGATGCTCGGTTCTTCTATCGCTTCGATCCTGACCATTATGTTCAACGTTCACGATCCGGCGCCTCACGGTGGCTTCCTGGTCCTGCCCGTTGTCGAGAACGGTCCGCTGTGGGTTCTCGCGATCCTCATCGGCGCTGTGGTCGGTGGCATCCTGTTCGTGGCCTTTAAGAAGTACGACTTCGAGAAGAACCAGAAGGCCGCTCCTGCAGCCAAGCCGGTTGAGGCTCCCAAGGCCGCTGCCGTCGAGGCCCCCAAGGCCGAGGCTGCCGACTTCGTTAAGGTCGAGAATGTCTTTGTTGCCGAGGACTTCGCTTCTCGTGACGAGGCTCTGAGCTTCGTTTCCAACCAGGCTGTCAAGGCCGGTATCGCCAGCGACGCCGACGCCGTGTTGAACGCCTTCCTGGCCCGCGAGGCCGAGGGCACCACGGGCATGATGGAGGGCTTCGCCATCCCGCATGCCAAGTCCGACGCCATTACCGAGGCTGCTGTTATCGTCGTCAAGGACGAGTCCGGCGTGACCGGTTGGGACACCATGGACGGCGCTCCCGTCAACGTGGCTATCGCCCTGCTCATCCCCGGTGCACAGGCCGGCACTACGCACCTCAAGATCCTGTCCAAGGTCGCCGAGGCGCTCATGGACGAGGGCTTCCGTGCCACCGTCAAGGGTTCCACCGACGCCGCCAAGATCGCCAAGACGATCAACGCCCGCCTGGTCTAATCCCGCAACACGCGAATAGCATCGCCCCCTGTATATAACGCGGAGTCCCTCCCCAGGGTCTCCGCCTTTTTCATCCCCAAATAAGTTGCGGTGAAATTGGGACTGTTTAAACGATTCAACCCCAAATTCAGTCCCTATTTCACCGCAACTTATAAAAGGGCATAGAGGGGGCCGCCTATCGAGTCCTTGTCGCGAACAGATCATCAGCCAGAATTCCTTTCAGCCGACATTACTTTGGACCGACTGGGTTTCCGCAGCTTGCTCGCCCACAGGGGCCCGCGCGCGGCCTGTGAGATTTATCGCGAGTTCCGCACGAGCCGAAGAGCACTTAATGTGCTCT
>JAHABQ010000043.1:0-8750 GCA_018376265.1 Collinsella sp. | reverse complement strand
GGGTCTGTTCGGCGGCGCCGGCGTCGGCAAGACCGTTCTGATTCAGGAGCTCATCAACAACCTCGCCCAGGAGCACGGCGGCACCTCGGTGTTCACCGGCGTCGGCGAGCGTACCCGCGAGGGCACCGACCTGTTCCTCGAGATGAGCGAGTCTGGCGTTATCGACAAGACCTGCTTGGTCTATGGTCAGATGAACGAGCCGCCCGGAGCGCGTCTGCGCATCGGTCTGGCCGGCCTTACTACCGCTGAGTATTTCCGTGATCGTGGCCAGGACGTTCTGCTGTTCATCGACAACATCTTCCGCTTCTCCCAGGCAGGTTCCGAGGTTTCCGCACTGCTGGGCCGTATGCCGTCCGCCGTTGGTTACCAGCCCACGCTGGCAACCGAGATGGGCGACCTCCAGGAGCGCATTACCTCGACCAAGACGGGCTCCATTACCTCCGTCCAGGCTGTCTACGTCCCCGCAGACGACCTGACCGACCCGGCGCCTGCCACAACGTTTACGCACCTCGACGCCACCACGGTTCTTTCGCGTAGCATTTCGTCGCTCGGCCTGTTCCCGGCTATCGACCCGCTCGCATCTTCCTCCGACGCTCTCGATCCCTCGATCGTCGGCGAGGAGCACTACCGTGTCGCCGTCAAGGTCCAGGAGCTCCTGCAGGAGTACTCCGACCTTCAGGACATCATCGCCATTCTGGGTATGGACGAGCTGTCCGAGGAGCAGCGCCTTACGGTCAACCGTGCCCGTAAGATTCAGCAGTTCCTCTCGCAGTCCTTCCACGTCGCCGAGAAGTTCACCGGCAACCCCGGTGTCTACGTCCGCGTCGAGGATACCGTCCGCTCTTTCGCCGAGATTGTCGACGGCAAGGCCGATGACCTGCCCGAGCAGGCTTTCCGCTATGCTTCCACGATTGAGGACGTGCGCGAGCGCGCCCGCAAGATGGGGGAGAAGTAGGTTATGCGTATCCGCATCGTGTGCCCCGTGAGCTGCGCCTATGAGGGCGACGCTGCGTTTGTGTCGATTCCGTCCACGGATGGCGAGTTTGGCGTTCTGCCTGCTCACTCCAGCGAGATCTGCACGATCGACCGCGGTTACGTTCGCGTTTCCGATAAGGCCATGGGCACTGTCGACCACACGTTTGCCGTGGCCGGCGGCTATGCCCAGGTTGCGGACGATGTCGTGACCGTTCTCGCCGAGCGCGCTTGCGATTTGGCGACCGTCGATGCCGACAAGCTTAAAGCTGATATTCAAGGTTTTGAAGAGAAGCTGGGTAATTTGTCGGAGGATGATGCACGCCGCGCCTACCTCTATAATGAAATCGCATGGTGTAAGCTCAAGCTTGCCCAATAGTCAAACGATTTAGCGTTCGACCATTTGCGAACACATCATGCCCGGGATGGCTCAGCCATCCCGGGCATGCTTTTTGAAAGGGTAGACCTTGGATATTATCCGCGTTGAGGGTGGCCACGCCATCGGAGGCTCCGTGCCCGTTTCGGGCGCCAAGAACTCCGCACTCAAACTCATGGCGGCAACGCTTCTGGCGCCGGGCAAGACGACGCTGCAGAACGTGCCCGATATTTCCGATGTCCACGTGATGGGCAAGGTGCTCAAGGGCATGGGCGCCACAATCGATGTCCTTGACGAGCACACGCTCGAGATTGATACCTCTCAGGTCGATTCTTGGGAGGCCCCCTACGAGCTCGTTGCCAAGATGCGTGCTTCCACAGCCGTGATGGGACCCCTGCTGGGTCGCTTCCATCGCGCCAAGATCGCCATGCCGGGCGGCTGCAACCTGGGTGCTCGCAAGATCGATATGCACATTCTTGGTCTTGAGGCCCTGGGCGTTGAGTTCGATACCGCCCACGGCTACATCAACGCTAATGCGCCCCAAGGTCTGCGCGGTACCACCGTCACGCTCGAGTTCGCCAGCGTCGGTGCGACCGAGAACCTCATCATGGCCTCTGTGCGCGCACAGGGCACCACGGTTATCGACAATGCCGCCCGCGAGCCCGAGATTGTCGATCTCGCCAACATGCTCAACGAGATGGGCGCCAAGATTGTAGGCGCCGGTACGCCCGTCGTGACTATCGAAGGCGTGGAAGAGCTCCATCCCGTTACCCATCGCGTGGTGGGCGACCGCATCGAGGCCGGTACCTTTATCGTTGCCGGTGCGTTGATGGCCGACGATCGCGGTGTCGATGTCACGGGCTTTTGCCCCATTCACTTGGGCATGGTGCTCAAGAAGATGGAGCTCATGGGTATCGACTGCGAGCGCGTCGAGGATGGCGTCCATGTGAACCGTGCCGAGCGTATCAAGCCGGTCGACATCCAGACGCTTCCGTTCCCCGGTTTCCCGACCGACATGCAGGCGCAGATTATGGTGCTCTCCGCCCTTGCCGACGGCAGTTCCGTTATTACCGAAAATATCTTCGAGAATCGCTTTATGTTTGCCTCTGAGCTGGTGCGCATGGGTGCCGACATTCGTATCGAGAGCCATCATGCCATGATTCATGGCGTCAAGGGCTTCTCGGGTGCACAGGTTACCTCGCCCGATCTGCGTGGCGGAGCGGCCCTCGTCGTAGCGGGCTTGATCGCCGACGGGACGACCGAGGTTTCGGCCATCCATCACATCAAGCGCGGCTACGAGCAGTTTGTCGAAAAGCTGCAGGCGCTCGGCGCGCATGTCGAGCATGCTACCGTCCCCGATCCCGTCATCTACTAATACAGGTTGCCTATGTTTAATAAAAAGCCCCTCGCGGATACCACCGCCCGAAGACCCTCAACTGGTGCGCAGGCCAAGATCTACAGTCGCGATAACGTGGCTCGCTATTCCGAGCGCGCTCGTCAACGTCGTCGTAGCCACACGATTCGTCACGTCGCGCTCATTGTCGTGCTTGGCGTGCTGCTGAGTGCCACTACCGCTGCCGGCCTGTGGTTTGCCACCATTATGGGCAAGCTCGGCGATTCCAATGTCATTACCGACAATCTGCGTCGGGTTCTGGTTGACACCGATGAGGCAAAGGATCCGTTCTACGTGCTGCTTCTTGGCACCGACGGCCGTCCGGGCGAGGATACGTATCGTGCCGACTCGATTATCCTGGCACGCATCGACCCCACGCAAAAGCAGGCGACGCTCATTTCCGTTCCGCGCGACACCAAGGTCGAGTACAAGGGCGAGACCATGAAGATCAACGCCTGCCATACCGTTGGCGGCGCCGAGGCCATGGTCGAGGCGGTCAACGAGCTGTGCGGTGTTCAGATTTCCCACTATGCCGAGGTCAGCTTCGACGGTATGCAGGCGCTGATTGATTCGGTTGGCGGTATCGACATTAACGCAACCGATGATGTTGACGACCCCGAGCACCTGGATATTAAGATTACCGCTGGCCAGCAGCATATGGACGGTGCCACCGCCCTTACCTATGCCCGCTGCCGCTACACCTATGCCGACGGCGATTACACGCGCATGCGCCACCAGCGTCAGGTGCTTGGCGCCCTTGCCAACCAGATTCTCAATAACTTCGATGCCACGAAGATCTTTGGCCTGGTTAATTCGCTGTCCGATATGCTCGTAACCGATATGAGCGTTCAGGATATCGTGGCTACGGTCAACGCCATGCGCGGTATGGATGTCGACGGTATCTACTCGGCCAACCTGCCCTCGTACGCCGACGACAGCACCATGATCGACGGTGTGAGCTACGTCTTTGTCTACGAGGACGAGCTCAAGGAAATGATGGAGCGCGTCGATGCCGGCAAGGACCCCAAGGGTCCCAACACCATGGGCCTTTCCGACGGTTCCAGCTCTACGATCGGCGACCTGAACAACAACACGTCTGACGACTACGCAAATGATACCGCAACCTCATCGGTCAGCTCTGACGATTCCGATGACTCAAGCGATTCGAGCGATTCGGACTACTACGAAGAGCCCACCGGCGACGGCAACGGCTACGAGGCCAACTATTAGAGTTACGCGGGCTTACCAGCCCGCGTAACGGCTCGACGCTGCGCGCCGCCCAGAGCGACAATTTGTCATTCAAAAGGCAGGGCATGACCAGAAGGTCAATGCCCTGCCTTTTTCATGCCAACTTGTTCGCTCTGGACGTCGCTCGCTGACGTTGATTCAACCAGCGATGTCGTCACTTGCAGTTGGGTAGTCCACTTGGCACTTGGGGACGTTCCTTATGTGCCGGCAGTTTGGGACACTCCTTGCGTTAAGAGGCTGGCGTGCGTCAACCTGTTCTCGTTGCAGCAAAAAATCGCCCCGTTCTCGGTTGAGGACGGGGCGATTCGTCTTTCGGACTTGTGCAGCCAGGCTTATGCAAAGCGGGCGACGAGCTCCTGGAGCACATCGGTCATCTTGACGAGCGAACTGACCGGGACGAACTCGTTGACGCCGTGGTAGCAATAGCCGCCGGTGGAAAGGTTGGGGCAGGGCAGACCGCGGAACGACAGCTGCGCGCCGTCGGTGCCGCCGCGAATCGGCAGCACTTGGGGCTCAACGCCGCAGGCAAGGTAGGCTTCCTTGGCAACATCAATAAGCTCGGGATAGTCACGAACGATCTCGGCCATATTTCGATACTGCTGCTTAATCTCGACCGTCACACGCTCCTCACCCAGACGCTGGTTGAGCATCGAGGCGGCGGCATCAATAAGGTCGAGTTTCTGCTGGAACTTGGCGGCGTCATGGTCGCGGACGATATAGCGCGCTGTGGCGTGATCGACGGTCGCAGATACACCCTCAAGGTGATAAAAGCCCTCGTAGCCTTCCGTATACTCCGGGCGCTGCACGTAGGGGAGCAACGCGTTGAAGTCGCAGAACAGATTGCCTGCGTTGACCATACGACCCTTAGCGTCGCCCGGGTGGATGGACTGGCCCTCAAAGCGGACGGTCGCCTCGGCGGCGTTAAAGCACTCCCACTCCAGCTCGCCGATGGGGCCGCCGTCGACCGTGTAGGCGCACTTGCAGCCAAAGGTATCGATATCCAACAGCTCGGCTCCGTGGCCGATCTCCTCGTCAGGGCAGAAGCAAATGCCGAGTGCGGGATGGGGCAGAGAAGGGTCCTGAGCGATACGCGCGACAAGCGACATGATCTCGGCGACGCCTGCCTTGTCGTCTGCGCCCAGCAGCGTGGTGCCGTCGCTGCAGACCAGGTCCTCACCCGCGAGGTCATTCAGGGCGGGAAGCTTGGCGGTACTCATGGCAACGGGTTTACCGTCAACCGTGCCGCAGACCAGGTTGCCGCCTTCGTAGTGCACGATGTGCGGCTTCACGCCGGCGCCCGGTGCAACTTCGGTGGTGTCGAGATGGGCGATCAGGCCCAGGGCGGGCTTGTCCTCAGCGCCCGCACTTGCGGGGATATGCGCGCAGACATAGGCGTGCTCGGTCACGTGGGCATCTTCCGCACCAAGCTCGCGCAGCTCTTCAGCCAGCACGTTGGCAAGGTCAAACTGAACGGCGCTCGAGGGTACCTGGTCGCAGTTTGCATCCTCGGACTGCGTGTTGATCTGGACGTAGCGCAAAAAGCGTTCGAGGACATCGGGGCTCGTGGTGGTGTTTTCCATAAAGACCGCTCCAATCTTGGTCGTCGTGTGCAACAAGAACTCTAGCACGGTATGCCACGGCATACCACGACGCTTGGATGGGGTAGAATCAGCCATTGAATGCAGAAGGGACGGAAGATCATGGATACGACAAATAGCTCGCGCGAACTACATCTGACGGTGGCGAACGAAGACTACTTGGAGTGCATGGTTCGCATTGAAAGCGAAGAGGGGGAAACCAACGGCGTGCGATCGGTCGACATCGCGCAGCGCCTTGGCGTCTCCAAGGCATCGGTCAATAAAGCGGTTTCGGCGCTCAAGGCATCCGAACTTGTCGAGCAATCGCACTACGGCAAGGTAGTCCTGACCGATCGCGGCCGCGAGGTTGGTACGGCTATCTGGTACCGTCATCGCCTTATCCGCACGTTTTTGGTTCAGGAGCTCGGTGTCGAATTTGAGCGAGCCGATTCCGAGGCCTGCATGATGGAGCATGCGCTTTCCGAGGACACGATGAACCGCTGGCTCGCCTATTTCGAAAAGCAGGGAATCAGCGTCGAGGAATAGCGGGATATATATGGATACGAGTTATTACAACCGCTTTGGTGCCGAGGAACTTACGCGCCGCTTGTCGAGCGAGACCTTGTTGGCGCAGGGTCCCATGGGCAGTGTTCTGTTGAGTGAGTACGATGCCGCCGACATTCCACCGGCGTTTTGGAATCTGGCAGAGCCGCAGACCGTTTCTCGTATCCATCGCTTGTATGTCGCCGCCGGCGCGCAGGTGCTCATTACCAACACCTTTCAGGCATCGAGCTATGCCCTCAAGCACGACCAGATTGCGCCGTCCGTGGCGGAGGTCAATCGCGGGGCTGTCGACGATGCCCGCCAGGCGCACCCTCAGCTGCTGCTGGGCTCGATGGGCCCGATCGGTATTGAGTGGTTTGCCGAGGACTCTGCCGAGTATCGTGAAATCCGAGGCATTGCGCGCGAACAGGCGCACGCCTTGCTCAATGCTGGTGTTGACGGTCTGCTGATCGAGACGGTGACGTCTATCCGTAATTTGCAGCCCATGCTTGCCGGCGCCCGAGACGCTGCCGACGGCATGCCTGTTCTGGTGAGTTTTGTCGTTGACGATAAAGGCGACCTGTTGGGCGATGGCCTCAACATCGAGGCAGCCGTTTTGTACGCCGAAAAACACGGCGCAAACTCGGTTGGTGTTAATTGCTGTTCGCTTGCGGCCGCGAACGCGGCGGTGCCCAGGATGGTTGCATCGGCGACTACTCCCGTCACGGTGCGTCCCAACGTGGGCGATCCGGTCCAGACTCAGGATGGCCCCGTATGGCACGAGAACCCCGAAGCTTTCGCGCGCGCATGCATCGAATGGAGGCATGCCGGTGCCGCAATGGTGGGCAGTTGCTGTGGAACCACGGCAATCACTACGGCAGCGATGGCCGAGGCGCTCGATATATAAAGGGCAAAACCGCTCCATACGGGGCGGTTTTTTTATTGCCTGCATGTCCTCGGCAGCATTTGCCCAAATGGTGAATGCTGGTGCCGGCAGGTTGCCGAGTGCATGTTGCGGGTATACCCCATGCGTACCATGATCCAAACACTGCGAGGTGTCTGCGCGTGTGCGCGATAATTCATTTTGGAACTGACGGTTGGCGCGCTCGCGTCGATGAGGACTTCACTGCCGATAACGTTGCCCGTATCGCCGATGCCGTCGGCGAGTTGTGGCAAAAGACCAATCCGGGCAAAACGGTATATATAGGGTTCGATACCCGGCCCCTGGCGCGCGAGTTCGCTGAGCTTGCGGCGGGCGTGCTAGCGGCGCACGGGCTGGACGCCGTGCTCGCTTCGCGACCTGTCCCGACCCCTGCCCTTACGTGGGCGGCGGCTTATGACGGTGAGGCGTGCGGCGCGCTCATGGTGACGGGGTCCCATCATCCGCAGGGCTATCTGTGC
The DNA here is from genome assembly GCA_018376265.1 of Collinsella sp. Taxonomy (GTDB): domain Bacteria; phylum Actinomycetota; class Coriobacteriia; order Coriobacteriales; family Coriobacteriaceae; genus Collinsella. The sequence continues at coordinate 1,240 of JAHABQ010000043.1, read as the reverse complement.
CTCAAGATTCGCATGGGTGACGGCTCGACCGCCAACCAGGATGTCATCGAAGAGCTCGAAGAGACCATGGCTCCCGAGCCAACGGGGATCGAGGGGCAATATCGCACCGCGGATATCATTCCTGACTATATGCAGACGGTGGCATCGTTTGTCGATGCCGAAGCCATCCGCGCCGCGCACCTGCGCGTGGTTGTCGATCCCATGGGCGGCGCAGCCCAGGGCTATCTAGCCGACTTGCTGCGCGAGCTTGGCGTTGAGGTGCACGAGATTCACGCCGGGCAGGCGTCTGACCAAGAAGATATCTGCCCCGACCCCGTTGAGCCGTGGGTGGACGCTTGCGAGCGCACGGTTATCGAGGACGGAGCTTGCGCTGGCCTGGTGACCGACGGCGACGCCGACCGTATCGGCGCGGTTGACGAGCGCGGCAGATATATACATCCGCATCAGATCATGGCGCTCGTTTTGGGCGACTTGGTTCAATTTCGTAATTTGAAGGGGCGCGTCGTCGTCAATCTTTCATGCTCGACGCTCGTGCGCCGCATTGCCGATGCGCTTGGCTGCCGCGTGACCGTCAAACCAGTCGGTTTCAAATATATAGCGGCAGAGATGAAGAAGGGCGGCGTCCTCATGGGCGGCGAAGAAGCCGGTGGTATCGGCATCGCCGCGCATATGCCCGAGCGCGATGGAATCCTCGCCTGTCTGATTCTGTGTGAGCTTATGGCAAAGACGGACGCGCCTTTGGGCGTTCTGGTCGACCAACTCGAGGACAGTTTTGGTAAGACGAGTTACGGTCGACGCGATTTGCGCCTTGAGGCCGAAGATGCCGAAACGTTACGAACCCTGCTGCCGGGCGTAAACCCCAAGTCGATTTGTGGCAAGGTGCCGCAAAACGTTAGTCATATGGACGGCTTGCGTCTGTCATTTGAGGATGACACGTGGCTGCTGGTCCGTCCTAGCGGGACCGAACCAGTGGTGCGCGTCTACGCCGAGGGGTTCTCGGTGGAAGAACGCGATGAGTTGCTCGATGCTGGCTGTGCTTTAGCTAGGGGGACGTATCCGCTTTAACCATGAGACTGCCTTATATAAAGAGATGCTCGGCGAGCGGTAGTTAACGGCTGGCAAACGTTAGTCGGATCACAAGATGTGTAGGAAATGTGTACGCCCAGATTCCCGCCCCCGGGACCCCTCCGGTCTGGCAATATATCTCCTTGCCGCGCGGCCCGGTCGAACCGGATGGACC
>JAHABQ010000042.1:0-10786 GCA_018376265.1 Collinsella sp. | reverse complement strand
CTGACGCCGGAGGAGTTCCGGAACCGGGCCCTTGCGGCGTAGTCGCTATTTATTCAGTCCAAGTTTCGGGGCGCAGTTCACTGTCCCCTTTGTGGTGGTTTAGTTTACTTGGGCTAACTTATGGAGAAGCTATGGCGGCGGATATTGATGCTGCAAAGTAAACCACGGCGAACTATATTGGTTTCAGCAACGGAGCAGGCAATAGGCGATGAAAAAGCCTGCCCTGTTGAGTTTGATTCGCATTCCTCCCCTCTGTGCGATTCAACGGTGTACTTCGGGAACAGGCCCGCTGGCAACTAACTGCCGGCGGGCCTGTTCCTGTTTGTCGGGGGAGTGCGATGGACGGAGCCGAAGCGGTCCGGCTCCAAAAAAGGCGGACGCCGTAGCGCCCGCCCTATAGCAATCGAAAGCTCAAGCCAGCAGATCGGCCTAGTACACCATACCCATGGCGTCCTGAACCTCTGCCAGGGTCTGCTCGGCGATCTCGTTGGCGCGACGGTTGCCCTCGTGCAGCACGTCCTTCACGTAATCCAGATCGTTCTCGTAGCGCTGGCGACGCTCGCGGATAGGTGCGAAGTACTCGTTGACGACCTCGGTCACGTACTTCTTGAGCTGGCCGGAGCCGCCCATGCCAATCTCCTCGGCAATTTCGACCTCGGAGCGGCCGGTGCAGATGGCGGCTGTCGAAAGCAGGCCAGACACGCCGGGGCGGTTCTCGGGATCGAACGTGATCATGCGCTCAGAGTCGGTCTGGCTTTTCTTGATGCGCTTGGCCGTCTCCTCAGCGGTCATCGAGATGTTGATGGCGTTGCCGTAGCTCTTGCTCATCTTGCGACCGTCAAGGCCGGGCAGTAGCGGGGTCTCGGACAGCAGCGCGTCGACCTCGGGGAACACCTTGCCGTAACGGTTGTTAAAGCGGCGGGCGATGGTGCGGGTAAGCTCGATGTGCGGCAGCTGGTCGCGGCCGACGGGTACCACGTTGCCCTTGCAGAACAGGATGTCGCAGGCTTGATGTACCGGGTAGGTGAGCAGAAGGCCGGTGAGCTCGTGGCCCGAGGCCTCCATCTCGGCCTTGACGGTGGGGTTGCGCGCCAGCTCGGCCTCGGACACCAGCGACAGGAACGGCAGCATGAGCTGGTTGGCGGCGGGCACGGCGGAGTGCGCGTAGATCATGGTCTTGTCGGGGTCGATGCCGCAGGCAAGGTAGTCCATGACCATGTTGTACACGTTGTCCTGGATGTGCTCGGTCGTGTCGCGGTCAGTGATGACCTGGTAGTCGGCGATGAGCACGTTGGTCTTGGCGCCCATGTTCTGCAGCTCAACACGGCCCTTGAGGGTGCCGAAGTAGTGGCCCAGGTGCAGACGGCCGGTGGGGCGGTCGCCGGTGAGCATGGTGAACTTCTCGGGCGTCTTGGTCAGGCCCTCGCGAATGGCGTTGCTCTTTTGCAGCGCGACTTCGTAGCTGTTCTCGTTTGGCATGATTGCTCCTAACGTATGTTCATGGGTCAAGATGATAACGCGTTTATTGGAGGGGTGGTGCGTAAGTAGGCGAGGGGCGGGAGAGGGACGCGCGTGGTGCGGCATGTGCGATGGGTGCGGCGCGGCCGTGCTTGGCTAACGGTGCCTTGGCACATCCTCGGCAGCTTGCCCTAGAGCTTGTGGTGGCGCTCTTCTTTGCGCTCCTCGGCTGCCTGCTCCTCCTGCTTAAAGGCGGGGTCGTCGGGGGTGACCAGTTCGTCCTCGTGCGTGCGCTTGTTGTAATGGTGGCGCAGCACGGGTTCAAACAGGTGCAGGTGCTTGGCAAAGGCCGCCGAGCCAATGGCAAGCACGGTAAAGATGAGCACGCGCATGGGCACCTCGACCTGATTGATGGCGGCGGCGCCGGCCGAAAGCATGATGCACCAGGCATAGATGAGCAGCACAGCCTGTTTTTGGTTGTAGCCTTCTTGGATCAGGCGGTGGTGGATGTGGCCCTTGTCGGCCTGCCCGATGCTAATGTGGGCGCGCTTGCGGCGCACGATGGCGCTAAACGTGTCGATGATAGGCACGCCGGCAACGATGAGCGGGATGATAAGCGAGGTGAGTGCGGCGGTGCGGCTCACGTTGAGCAGCGAGATGGAGCCCAGCGCAAAGCCCAGAAGCAGCGACCCCGAGTCGCCCAAGAAGATGCTTGCGGGGTTGAAGTTGTAGCGCAAAAAGGCCAGACAGGCGCCAAAGAGCGCAATGGAGAGCGCGGCGGCGTCGATGCGGCCCGAGAGAACGGCCATCGAAAACATGGTGAACGAGGCGATGCCGCAGATGCCCGTGGCCAAGCCGTCGAGGCCGTCGATGAGGTTAATGATGTTGGTGAATGCCACCAGATAGATTACGGTGATGGGGTAGGCGAGCCATCCGAGCATGATCTCGCCGGGAGCAAACGGGTTGACGATGACGCCGATTTTTAGGCCGCCCATGCAGGCGATAAGCGCGGCGAGGACCTGTCCGGCCAGCTTTTGCTTGGGCGTGAGCTGGAAGACGTCGTCGATAGCGCCGGTCGCAAAGATGACGGTAAAGGAGAGCGCCAGCATGGGATAGCTAATGTGAAGGCGCGGGTGCGGCACCAGGACGGGTGGCCAGCCTAGGTACCAGGTGCCTAGGATTTGCACAATGCAGGCAACGACCAGGCCCAAAAACACCGCCGTTCCGCCCAAACGCGGGATGGGCTTGGTGTTGATGCGGCGCTTAGAAGGATAGTCGACGGCATCGAGCTTAATTGCCAAGCGCTTGACCAGGGGCACCGCGAGGAAGGTCGTGATAAAAGCCGCCGCTGCCACGCATAGGTACGGTATGTAGCTCGGGGATGAAGCCATGAATCTAAAAACCGCCAAGCGTCGAAGGAAAAGGTCAAAGGTTGCTACGCGGAAATGGCATAGCTGTCCCATGATACTCGACCGAGGGGGGTGCGGAGGTTTGCACCGTGCGATTATCACGCGCATACCAGATATTGGAATGTTGTCGATGGCTTGTCGGGATGCCGGCGGGGATCCATATGGACTGTATGGTGATTTTCGGCAAAAGAAAACCACCCCCCACGTTACGAAAATGAACCCACCTAAAACAGGTGGGTGCCCTCATCGACTGTTCCAGCGTCCTTAACAACGAAGGATACCTGTACTAGGCACGACTGTGTGGGCTCCCTAAATAAACGCGACGGTTCACCCAGTTGCTCCGCGGGGGGCGGAATAACTACATCATAAAGCGGCACTTTATCGATTCCAGTCTTGACATTACAAAAATCGTGTCGGACGATTACGGCGCCTTAGGGACGGAGCCGTCTACCCGGTCTGGCCCTTTACGTTTGAGCTGCTGAATCGTTGTTTTGGAGCATGTTTTTATGCCGACGTCGTTGACCGAACTTTTTTCGCCCGCCTGCCATTTGTGTCCGCGCCGTTGCGGTGCGGCGCGCGATGAGGGCGCGCACGGCGTCTGCGGTGCTAACGACACGCTCAAGGTGGCCCGCGCCGCGCTTCATATGTGGGAGGAGCCGCCTATCTCGGGCGAGGCCGGTTCGGGCACGATCTTCTTTAGCGGTTGCTCGCTTAAATGTATCTACTGCCAGAACCACGAGATCTCGACCGGCAATTTTGGCCTTGAGATTTCGCCTGAGCGCCTGGTCGAGATTATGCTGGAACTGCAGGACCAGGGTGCCAACAACATCAATTTGGTGACGGCGACGCACTATGCGCACCTGTTGCCTGCCGTGATTGCCGCGGCACGGGCGCGCGGACTGGTTATCCCGATCGTCTACAACACGAGCGGTTATGAGCGCGCGAGCGCCGTGGCTGCCTTGGGTGACCTGGTTGACGTGTGGCTCACCGACTTTAAATATGCCGATGCGGCGCTTGCGCAGTCGCTCTCTCATATAAAGGACTACCCACGTGTGGCTGTGTCAGGCCTGGCTCAGATGGCGCGCGAGATCGAGCGCCGCGGGGGAGAGCTGGTGGATGAGGGCGGGCTCATGAAGCGCGGCATGATTGTGCGCCATCTGGTACTGCCGGGACATGCAGACGATTCGTGTCGCGTGCTGGACCTGGTGTGGCAGACGGTGGGCGATGTGCCGATCTCGGTCATGAACCAGTACACGCCCAATGCACTTATGCGCGAGCAGGGCGGCGACCTGGCGCGTGCCGTGACGCGCGAGGAGTACGAGCGGGTGCTCGACCATGCCGACGACCTGGGCTTTACGACGATGTTCTGGCAAGAGGGCGGCGCGGTAGACGAGAGCTTCACCCCGGCCTTCGACACCACCGGTGTTCTCACCAGTGCAAAGTAGTGCGTTCGTCGATGAATTTTCTGGGACGGGGATAAAAAATCATCGAGAGCATCGCCTGTTCGAAAAGTTGCCAAAATAGCCGCGTCCCAAAAAGACTGGTTATTGGGCGTTGACAGTTGGCGAGCCGTAGGTAAAATATCGACTTGTCCTGGGGACGTAGCTCAGTTGGGAGAGCGCTGCCGTCGCATGGCAGAGGCCGAGGGTTCGACTCCCTTCGTCTCCACCCTCGGATTTGATAAGCCGCTGACATTGTGTCGGCGGCTTTTTTTAAAAGAAAGGGCTATACCATGGCCGAGCTTGAGTCCCAACCACTGTCTGCCGAGGAGCGCGCCGAGTTGGAGGAGCTCCGCGCCGAGAAGGCTCGTCGCGAGGCCCAGGAAGAGGCCCGTCGCGAGCGCGAGGAGCTGGCTGCCCTGCGCGCCGAGCGTGCGAAGGTCGAGGAGGTCGCCGCGAACGCCGCATCCGAGCGCAAGCCCGCGCCCGCACCCAAGCCCGCTGCCGCGAAGCCTGCACCTGCCGCGCCTAAGCCTCAGCCTAAAAAGGCCGCTCGTCCCAAGTCCGTCGAGCCCAAGTCGAGCCGTGACGAGATGACCTTTGCCCAGCGCATGGTTACCTCCAAGGAGCCTACGGGCGAGAACGAGATCCCTGGCATGGCGCCGGCTCAAAAAATCATCATTGTCCTTGCCCTCATCGCGTTTGTCATCTTTATGGGCTACACGATCCTGACCAGCATGGGCCTGCTCTAACCGATTTGCATCGGGCAACATGTCCGCATGCTCTGCTCTCGTCCAACCCTCAAATTCTGCACCACACATCCGAAAGGTCGCCCCATGGCTTTGACCGACATCTCGCATCCCACCGACATTGCAATGCTCACCGATCTGTACGAGCTCACTATGGCCCAGGGCCTGTGGGAGAGCGGCAAGGCCAATGAGCAGGGTTGTTTTACCGCGTTTTACCGCGATCATCCCTTTGGCAGCGCCTATGCCGTCATGTGCGGCACCGCCGAGCTGCCCGAGCTGGTCGAGAACCTGCGCTTTACGCCCGAGGATATCGACTACCTCGCATCGCTTGAGGCCCCGGCCGGCGGCGCGATGTTCAAGTCCGCATTCCTCGACTACCTGCGCGATTTTCGTGCGCATGTAAACATCGACGCCGTCCCCGAGGGCGAGCTCGTCTTTCCGCGCGAGCCCATGGTGCGCGTCACCGGTCCTGCGCTGGAGTGCCAGCTGCTTGAGACGGCGCTGCTCAACATCGTCGGGTTTCAGACGCTTGTCGCCACCAAGACGGCGCGCGTGGTGCTCGCCGCTGACGGTCGCCCCGTGGCGGAGTTTGGCCTGCGCCGCGCCCAGGGTCCCGATGGCGGCCTGGCCGTTGCGCGCGCGAGCTACGTTGCCGGCTGCTCCTCTACGTCCAATGTGCTCGCCGGCCGCCGCTACGGTATTCCCGTCTTTGGCACGCATGCGCACAGCTGGGTGATGAGCTTCGATTCTGAGCTCGAGGCCTTCCGCGCCTTTGCCAAGTCGAGCCCCAAGAACTGTACGCTGCTCATCGACACCTATGACGTGCGCGAGGGCTGCGAGCATGCCATTACGGTTGCCAAGGAGATGGAGGCGGTGGGCGAGCGTCTGTCGGCTATTCGCATTGACTCCGGCGACCTCGCCAAGCTCTCCAAGTATGTGCGCGGTCGTTTCGATGCCGAGGGCCTGCCCTATGTGGGGATCTCGGTTTCCAACGATCTTGACGAGTACACGATTCAGTCGCTGCTGGACCAGGGCGCGCCCATCGATAGCTTTGGCGTGGGCACCAAGCTCGCGACCTGCTACGACCAGCCGGCGCTGGGCGGCGTGTACAAGCTTTCCGCCCGTCGTGCGAGCGAGGCCGACCCGTGGACGCCGGTGGTCAAGCTCTCCGAGCAGCCCTACAAGCGCACGATCCCGGGCGTGCAGCGCGTGCGCCGTTATTACGACGGCTTTGGCGGCCCGGTCTGCGACATGATCTACGACGAGGACCATCTGGTGGGGGAGGGCGCCGCGCGCGGCAATACCCTCGTGGCCGTGAATGATGCCGCCCTGGTGACCGACGTGTCGGAGCTTGAGTATCGCGAGCTGCTGGTGCCGATCGTGCGCGATGGCAGTGCAGTGGCTCCGCGTGAGAGCATCCAGGACGCGCGCGAGCGCTGTGTTTGGGCGCTCGATCATCTGGACGCAGCTTTCAAGCGCTTCCTGTACCCGCAGACCTATGTGGTGGGCATGGAGCAGGGCCTGGCTCATGTGCGCGACGAGCTCGTGCGCAAGAATATGGCCGCGGCCTCGGCTTTCCCCTGGGCAAAATGATTCCTTGGGCGGTAGGGGCGAGTCACGCTCCCTTGGCCGCCAGCTCGGCCGTTCGCTGAACAGTTGATTGGTTTGACGTATGACGACTTCTTATAAAACGATGGCGGTAAAGATCGGTTCGTCCACGGTGGTGGGCGCCGATGGCAAGGTCAACCGCGCCTTTATCGGCGGACTTGCCGATCAAGCCGCAGCGCTGCGCAAGCTCGGCTGGCGTCTGGTCGTGGTGAGCTCGGGCGCTATCGCCTGTGGCTATCCCGTGTTGGGCTTCGACCGCAAGCCGGTCGGCGACCTTCCGAGCCTGCAGGCCTGCGCCTCGGCTGGTCAGTGCATCATCTCGTCGGCCTACGACGAGGAGTTCCATGCGCGCGACCTGCTCACCTCGCTCGTGCTGCTCACGCGTCACGACACGGCGCGTCGCACGTCCTACCTGCACGCGCGCGACGCCCTGCTGCGTCTGGTGGAGCTGGGCGTGGTGCCGGTCGTCAACGAGAACGACACCGTTACCGTCGACGAGATCAAGTTTGGCGACAACGACACGCTGGCGGCGCTCGTGAGCTGCCTGGTTTCCGCCGACCTGTGCGTGACGCTGTCCGACATCGACGGCCTCTACACCGCCAATCCGCACGAGGATCCGACGGCCGAGTTTGTCCCGGTCGTGCATAAGATCGATGCCAAGATCATTGCCTCGGCGGGTGATTCTTCGACCTCGGTGGGTACGGGCGGCATGATCACCAAGATTCGCGCGAGCCGCATCCTGATGACGGCGGGCATTCAGAGCGTAATTTGCTCGGGCGAGGAGCCCGATGCCCTCGTGCGTCTCGCCCGCGGCGAGAGCGTGGGAACCCTGTTCGATCCGCCGGCGGAGCGCCTGGACATCGCACCCCGCAAACTGTGGATCGCGCTGGGCGACAAGGCCCACGGCTCGGTGACGGTTGATGACGGTGCTGCGAAGGCGCTGGTCAGCCGTGGCTCTTCCCTGCTTGCGGTGGGTATTCGCGAGGTCGATGGCCAGTTTGCCGAGGGCGATGTGCTCGATGTGTGCGATCCGAGCGGTATGGTCGTCGCCCGCGGTATCGCCGAGGCCGATTCGGACGTGCTGGAGCTTGCAGCCGGCCGCCGCCAGGACCAGATCGCCAGCAACCGCCTGCTCGCTAACCTGGCCGAGAAGCCGGCGATACACAGGGATAACTTGATCGTATTTGCATAAAGAAAGACAGCGCTGCGGATCGTTTCCCGCAGCGCTGTCTTTCTCGTGCCGGCACTTTGGGACACTCCTTAGCTAGAAGATCCGGCGCAGGTCTCCGCGGTTGAGCGCTTCGTCGAAGAGGTGCTTGAACACCGCGCTGCCGTGCAGGCCGTCGTGCTCGAACTCGTTGGTCACCCAGGCATGCGAGTTGCCCACGCGGCTGAGCGTATCGAGCTGCATGCCCGAATCGACGTACATATCGTCGAAATACACCGCGGCCTGGAGTGGCACCTCGTTGCAGGCTAGGCGCTGCGGGTCGTAGATCTTGTCCCAGCTGGTGTTTTCCATCAGCAGGTCCATGGCGGGCTTAAACGGCATAAGCTCGGGCATCTGCTCAAACATCCACGGGAACATGGCCTCGCCGGTAAACATGAGCGGGCGCGCGAGTGTGTCGAACTCGGCACGATGGGCCTTCTCCTCTGCTGCGGCCCAGCGAATGGGCATGGTGTCGCCGTCGGCGTAGATAAACTCCTGCAGCGTCCAGTACAGCGGGTTTGTACGCGTGTTGGTGCGCTCGAAGGCGCGCATCAAAAAGCTGTCGGATACCGAGGAGCCGCAGCTAAGCGTACCGTCGCCAGTAACAAACGCGTGATCGATAATCCAATGCATGCGCTCAAAGCTCGGCTTCATGCCAAAGTCGCTGCCCATGAGCTGTAGGCGCTCGACCGTCATCGGCGAGCCGTCGGGCAGCACGGGCTTCTGGGCCTCGAGCGCATCGGCCAGGGCTGCCACGCGGTCGACGTCAGCGGGGTAGCGGTCATAATACTGCTGCGTCTTGGCGGCCATGCGCGGGAAGGTGTGCGCGTAGACCTGCCGCCGTAGCTCTGCCCGAGTGTGACCCAGGGCTTGCCGCCAAAGCCCACCAGGCGCAGGTACTCAAAATCGCGCACGATGGAGCTGGCGAGGTGGCGCTTGAGGAAATCCGCCTGCGAGCGTGCGGCATCGGAGCCGGCCGCCGTCGCGCGCTCGCCCAGTGCGGCAATCGTGCGCCCGTCTACACAGCTGCTGCGCCCGGTGCCGCGCTGGTCGGGCAGGACCACGCGGAAGTGCTTGACGGCCTCCTCGATCCAGCCGTCGCTTGTGGGCGACAGCGGACGCGGGCTCTCGCCGCCGGGGCCGCCCTGCAAAAACAGGAGCAGCGGCAGATCGTCGTTGATGCGGTCGGGCGCGCAAACCACGCGGTAGAAGAGCTTGATGCTCTCGGGCGCGCCGGCGATTGGTGCCGGCATGGCGCCGCGGCGCATGGTGCTGCCGACGGCCAGGAGCATCGGCTCCAGGCCGCGCCAGTCAAGGGGGACGTCGATGCTGTGGTCCTCGACATAAAGGCCGGGGACGTGGTACGAAGTGATGAGGGCCATGTGAGTCTTCCGTTCGTTGCGGTGTTTCGGGTTGACCAATTCTACCGCCGCGGGCGAGGCCATGCGCAAATCGGCTACCATGGTTGCAAACTTCTAGGAGAAAGGGCCGTCCATGTCGGTCGATATAGCCACGTATGTCCACGATCTTGCCGTTGCCGCCAAGGCAGCGTCGGCCTCGCTTGCCACGGCGAGCGATGAGCAGCGTCAGGAGGCCGTGCGCGCCATGGCCGCAGCACTGCGCAACGGTGTCGACTCCATCGTCGCCGCTAACGAGCTCGATATGTCCGCCGCGTGCGATGCGGGCACTTCAGCCGGTCTGCTCGACCGTCTGCTGCTGACGCCTGAGCGCGTCGAGGGCATGGCCGCCGGTTTGGAGAAGCTCGCCGAGCTGCCCGATCCCGTCGGCCGCGTGCTCGACCACCGCGTGCTTGCGAGCGGTGTGGACCTGACCCGCGTGAGCGTGCCGTTGGGCCTGGTCGCCATGGTCTACGAGGCGCGCCCCAACGTGACGGCCGACGCCGCAGGCATCTGCATCCGTACCGGCAACGCCTGCATTCTACGCGGCGGCTCGCTGGCCTATCACTCGTGTGCCATGATCGCCGAGCTGCTGGCCGATGCGCTCGAGGCCAAGGGCTTCCCGCGCGAGGCCGTGTCGATGATCGAGTCCACCGACCGCGAGGCTACCGGCGAGCTCATGAAGCTCCGCGGTATTGTCGACGTACTCATTCCGCGCGGAGGTGCAGGCCTGATCCAGCGCTGCGTGCGCGAGTCGCTTGTGCCGGTGATCGAGACGGGCACGGGCAACTGCCACATCTACGTGCATGAATCCGCCGACTTTGATAAGGCGCTCAACATTATCGTTAATGCCAAGACCCAGCGCGTAGGCGTGTGCAATGCCGCCGAGTCGCTGCTGGTCGACCGTGCTGTGGCCGATGCGTTTTTGCCTGCGGTCGTTGCTGTATTGCACGACCACGGCGTGCTCATTCACGGCGACGAGGCCACGTGCGCCGCATGCGCCGACGCCGGGCTTGCCGAGGGCGACAACTACGTCGCCGCGACTGAGGAGGACTGGGGTCGCGAGTACCTGGCGCTCGAGATGAGCGTGAAGGTCGTGGCAAACGAGGACGAGGCCATCGCACACATCAACCGCTACGGCACGATGCACTCCGAGGCCATCGTTGCCGAGGATACGGATGCTTGCGAGCGCTTCCTGGATGCGGTCGATGCCTCGGCCGTGTACTCCAACGCCAGCACGCGTTTCACCGACGGCGGCGAGTTTGGCCTGGGCGCCGAGATCGGCATCTCGACCCAAAAACTCCACGCCCGTGGCCCCTTTGCCGCCGAGGCCCTCACCACCTACAAATACAAGCTCCGAGGCACCGGCCAGGTTCGCCCCTAGCGTCCGCGCAAACAAAAACCACCACAAAGGTGCCTTTGAACTGCCTCCCATTTCTTGGACATCGGGAAATGGGAGGTTTTCCATGAGTATAGACCTCAGGGTGAAGCACGACCTGGAGTCCAGGAGGCGGGCCGT